>CAJUKD010000057.1 GCA_910587235.1 uncultured Muribaculaceae bacterium | reverse complement strand
AAAAACACACTATCCAATGAAAACAAATAAATCCACCGCATCCAAGTCAACCGAGCTGACCGATGCACCCGAATCCAAAGTATCAACCCCTAATCCCGATTTTATCATGAAATCAGATAACTCTACCAACCCCAATCCCGCAGTCAACAGCGACAACGCTGTTAACAGCACTACCACAGCCAACGCCGTTACCAATGAAAATCTGTTTGGCAACGACCAGACTTCAACCGAGGCAACAGCCATAACCGAGCCGCCGAAGCAACAGCGTATCGGCAAGCAGCAGCGCAAATCAGATTTCACCGAGTTTAAGACAACGTTCCTTACTCCGGCAAAGGTGGTGAACCGACACCCGGTCAACATCGAGGATGACATCTGGGAGCAGCTTGAACGCATCGCCAGAATCCTCGGCGAGCGTGGCACTACCGTCGCCAGCTACATAAACGCTGTCCTCGCCGAACATATGCGAGCCTACTCCCCGGACATCGAAATCTGGCGCAAACTCTAATGTCTAACCCGACCGCTGGGAACGGTTATCGTCAGCGCACAACTAATTCACGTAAGTGGGTTAGTTGGGGATGCAAGGGTATGTTTCGGGAGGTAAAAAATTACCACACCGAACCCCCTCGCATCCCCGGCGGGACGCTCTCTGTTCCCTACGGTCACCAACCCCAACTTCATTGCATGAGGAAATACAATCCTGACGCACCGGGAGTGAAACTCCGCGGACGCCCAAAGAAAGAATCAAGTGATAAGCGAGACCGTAAAGTATCCGTGAATTTTACCGATGCGGAAGAGCGAGAGGTGAAAGCCAAGGCCGCAGCCGCCGGAATCAGCATAGCAGAACTACTCCGTATAAGTGCTTTCAAACTCTCGATTGTTGAGCGTCTCACTGATTTCGAGCGTGAGGCTTTACGCGAACTTATGTATCAAGGCAAGAATCTCAACGACCAGGTTAAGGCTTGTCAGGCTAACGCATGGCCCTCGACCAAACGAAAAGCCGAGGCGTGTCTCGACGGGATTTTAGCCATTCTCCGCAAGTTGAAAATCCAAAATTCGACATTGTTATGATAGCGAAAATACTCGCAAAAGGAGGCGCATCCGACATTGTGGGCTACGTTATGCGTGAGTTCCACGATAAGGAAAAGTACACCGCCGACACATGGCGGCTGATAGATTCCGACGGCGTTTTCGGAGATGACTACCGCAGAATCGTGGACAGTTTCGACATCGGGGCGAGCCTCAACAAGAGAATCAGCAAGCCTGTCGGTCATATATCCGTGAGTTTCGACAAGGCGGATTTGCCCCGGCTTACAGATGATTTCATGGTGCAACTGGCGAAGGAATATATGGAACGCATGGGCATCAAGGACACGCAATATATAATAGTGCGCCACCTTGAAACATCCTCGCCGCATTTCCATATAGTCTATAACCGCGTGAATCTCCACGGCAAAGCCATCGACGAAAGCAATAATTTCGACAAAAGCCATAAGGCGACTAAGGCTATCAAACTGAAATACGGACTGACTTTTTCGCCGAAAAAGAAGTTGTATGAGGATGCTATTGGCGAGATGAGAGCAAAGATTAAGGCGGCAATGTTCCGCTGCAAATCGTGGGACGAGTTCCGCCGTCGCCTCGCTCCTGCTGGGATAACCGTGGAATTTTACAACGACCGCGACACAGGCAAGCCGCAGGGCATACGCTTCTCCGACGGCGAATTCACCTTCAACGGCTCGAAGATTGACCGCGCATTTTCCTACAGGCGTCTTGACAAATTCTTTGCCAAGAACGCAGGAATAAGAGAAGCCCAGCCTCAGCGACCGATACCAATTTCAGTGACGGCAAAGGTCAAGGAGGCTCCTGTGGCTAATGTCGTGGAGAACATAATCGAAACCGGATGTCAGGCTATCGGCGGACTGTTCCAAGTCGGACCCGGCTATGACCCGGAAGAAGAAGCCTTCATCCGCGCGATGAAAAAGAAACCCAAAAAGACAAAAGGAAGATCACTGTAATGGCAGATTTATACTCACTCGTCAAGAAACAGGACGAGAAGATTGACGACCTTCTCAAAACCGCGAAAGAGAACAAGGATTTACTGACAGACATTGATACGCGACTGGTATCCGGGCCTGTGCAGACGGAACCGTCGGCATCAGCAATCCCGGAGAGAATCCAAGTTGAGCTGCCATCGAATATCGCTACTAAAGAAAACGTGTATGGAGCGGTGAGCCAGGCACTCAAGAATCAAACGGATTATACGGCGCAAGCTATTACGAAAGTATGCAGTGGCTTTATGTTTAAGTCACCCTCGCCATCACCATCGGCACCGGCAGTCAGTGATGAACAGATACGAAAAATCGCACAAGAGGCGGCAGACAAAGCTGTGGATAAGCGTTATGAAAAACTTGATGCGGCCGCTGATACTGTATTACATCGTATTTACAACCTTGTCCACGGTGCTATCTGGGCGGCAATCCCGAAATGGGTGTATATCGTTTTCGCAATCGCAGTTCTCGCCGCCGGAGGCTTCGGTTATGGCTTCTTCCACCAGCTTAACGAAAACTCCAAGCTGAAAGATGTCGAATGGCTCTACCGCTATGAGCGCGGACTTTACCGCGACATGAATACGGTAATGCACCGAGAACGCCTTATGCTCTACGGCACCACACACGAAGTAGACAGTTTGAAATCGCTGATTCGCCATCACGAACAGCGAACCTGCGCCGACACCACATATACATATTACTATCCCTCCAAACCCTAATCCCAACCAATGCCATCGCCAGCTTCCACAGTTGTCGGTGGCATTTTTTCTTTTCCACTTATTCAACTCATAGAATTATGTTTCTCAGCATA
>CAJUKD010000056.1 GCA_910587235.1 uncultured Muribaculaceae bacterium | reverse complement strand
AAAGCGTTAGCGTCAGCTACGAAGACCTCAGCGGCAACAACGAGAACCGCGACGCCTTCTTCCAGACAGTCAAAGGCCTCGAAATCAGCGGCCCGATGCAGCAGCCCGTCGAGCTTCGCCGCCCCTTCGCGCAGTTCAACATCCTGACCTCCGACCTCGCCGCCGTCACAGCCACAGGCACTGCCGTCGCCAAAGTCGACGTGACAGTCAAAGGCGTCCGCAACAGCCTCAACCTCTACAGCGGCATCGCCGACGGATCCGAAGAGGTGACATTCACCTCCGAAGCACTTCCCGGCCAGAGCTACAGCATCGACGGCAAGAGCTATGACTTCCTTGCTATGAACTACCTGCTGACAGGTACCGAACTTGAAGGCACCGACGTCCAGGCCGCCAAGCGCGAACTGATGGACGCCTCGGCCGAGATCACTTTCGACGGCGGCAAGTCCACCACTGTTGAAGTGGCCAACATGCCCGTTCAGCGCAACTACCGCACCAACATCTACGGCGCACTTCTGACCTCGCCGCTCGACCTGACGATAGACGTCAAGCCCGAATTTTTTGAAACTGAAATAAATGTTCCTGTTGCAGAGCCTTGGGATGGTGTTACTGTTAAAAAACCGCTGGTCAATGAAGAAGCCAAGAAGGTTGTGCTTGCAGAGCCGGCAGAGTTTATCGGTCTGGCTGAAATGGTAAACGGTACGAACGGCGAAACTGCAAATACATTTGCAGGCTATACCATTGAACTTTATAATGATCTTGATTTCAATGGACATGAAGTTCCCATGATCGCAGCCGGAGCCTCTCGTATGGCGAGTGTGGCATCTGGAAAAGCTTTTAGCGGAGTTATCGATGGCAAAGGCAAAACAATATCAAACTTCATAATCCGCAATTCCGGTAGCGAAAGTAGTGCCACGGGTTTCATTGCGAGCATCAAAGGCGCCGATGCAGCTGTGAAGAATCTAACTTTTGAAAATGTACGGATAGAAACTTCCACGTCGGAACAGACGGCACTTATCGGTCTTCTTTCGAATGGTGCGACAGTGGCGAATGTTCATGTCAAATCGGGTGCAATCAAAGGTACGCAAGCTGTTGCGGGCATCGTTGGCCGTATACTCAGCAAAGGTACAGTAGAAAACTGCTCCAATGCGGCCTCTGTCACAGGAAGCCAATACAACATCGGCGGCATTGTCGGTTCTGCTTATTACAAGAACAACGGTATGAAAATCAAGTCTTGTACAAACTTTGGTGAAGTAAGCGGTACTACCGCAGTCGGAGGAGTTGTCGGTTTTAACTGTGCTGATATCGAAGGATGTGAAAATACCGGTACAGTGACAGGTATGGGTACTTCTATAGGCGGCATTGTAGGAGAGCAGCAGAATACCGGAAATGTGGCGGACTGCCACAACTCCGCGGCTGTGATAAACAAAGGCAACGGGCAATACGGTACAGGCGGAATTGTCGGTTGGATACGCTATAGCGGAGGAGATGCCTATTACAATAAGAGCCTCATAACAGTCAGCGGGTGCTCGAACTCTGCTGACGTAAAAGGTGGTACAGGTGTTGCAGGTATAGTAGGCATGATTTATACTTATGCCACCGTTGACCGTTGCACTAATACCGCATCCATACTTGAATCGAATTCAAATGGTTTTGTTTCAGGCATTGCCAACCATCAGAGCGATAAAGGCAACATTGTAAGTGCACTCGGAGATCCAAAGGTGATCATATCCAATAATATCAGCACGACCACGCTCAACAATATGATTACAGGCAATCTTAAGGCTCAGTTCATATATGTGAACGATTCTGCGGCTGTCACAGAAGAAAATAACAGCGATACACTCTAATAATTAAGCCGCATAAGACTTTAATTAATGGTCTTGTGCGGCTTTTATTCCACAGTCTTTAAAAAAGATAAATATCGTCAAAATTTTACGTAATAGAAAAAAATACGTATATTTGGACTGACAGGAGCTTGAAAAATTGTGCCTGATTTCAATTTTTCCGCTTCATTAGCTGAAAACCTTAGAATAAGACAAAACACAGACATAGATGCGGACATCGCATATTACACAATATCTGACATCTATGGCCGGACTGATCTGCCTGGCCATTTATCTGTGTGTATTGGCTCCTTATACATCGCCTTTGTATGCTTCGGAATCAATAAGGCGGGAGGCCCGATTTGATGTTGCTTTTCCTATAAACAGTTTTAAAGTAGAGCGTGATTTCGGAACGAATGCTGCTGTGCTGGATTCGTTGGCGGAGCTGATAACCGCAGTTCGCGACGAATCGACCTATATTGAACTTAAGGAAATAGGACTTAACGGAACAGCGTCGCCCGACGGACGTCTGACTTCCAATCTCCGTCTGGCCGACAGGCGTATGCGTTCTTTACGCGATTATATTGTCGCTAATTACGATATCCCTAATTCGGTGATTATACTGAAAGAGGCAAGCGTTCCTTGGGATGAATTCCGTGAAATGATCAAAGATGAGCCGCGCTTGTTGCATATAGTCAGCAAAGGCTCCGATGATTCATGGCTTGACGCCGGCATACGAATGGATCGCCTCAAAGCGCTCGACGGCGGAGCCGTCTGGCGTCGGCTTGCGCGTGACGTATTTCCGCAGCTTCGTCGTTCGGTTGTCATGACCGTTGTTATTGAAACACTCCCGGAGCCTGCACCCGCTCCCGGGCCTGAATCCGAATCCTGCGAGTATGTGTATGAGGAAGCTGTCGAGGCGGAAGTTGTCGAGGAAGCGGTCGAAGCCGCTCCCGAACCCGTGCCGGCCGCACGCTGCCACCGTTCGTGGCACGCTTCGACAAATGTACTCGCCTGGACTTTGGGGATGACCAACCTTATGGGCGAGTACGATTTCGGCTGCCACTGGTCGGTGGCACTGTCGCTGTACTATTCGGCCTGGAACTATGCCAAAGCCACACGAAAGTTCCGCGCGTTCATCTTCCGTCCCGAGCTGCGCTGGTGGCTTGGCGAAGGTCACCGCGGCCTGTTCGTCGACGGACACATACAGATGGCCGCCTACAATTTCGCCC
>CAJUKD010000055.1 GCA_910587235.1 uncultured Muribaculaceae bacterium | reverse complement strand
AAACGCTGTATTCCGGGCATATATTGACATCCTACCGCCAGTTGTCGGCTTACGATGTGGCAGGGCTGTACGAAGGCATGAATCAGCTTTACTCGTTAGGCTACGATTTCAAGAACATTCTTTCTATGAGTTTCGCCGGAGCGGAGGTTTCATGGAACAGACAATCGCCCGAAGTGCTATATGGCTCCTATTACGACGGCATAGTGCAGCGCACTATCAGCCGTCGCACATCGGAGAACGGAGATATGCTCTCGGCTAAAATCCATGCGAGTCAGGGATTCGACTGGCGACGCCTGAAAATCGGAGCTTCGGTCACATTTTCTTATTACGACAGTCCGCTGCTCGTTCAGGACGAGGTGGTGCGCTACTCCGGCAAGGGCATAGGAGTGAACGCCGACATCAGTCTTACGCCGTTCAAATGGTTAGGTGTATCTTATCAAGGCAACTACTCGCAGTCGGCGACACAGCAGAAAAGCTATGATAGATTTCCGTGGCTGCGCACAGTGACGAACAAGGCTTCTCTCGACTTTACAATTCCCGGAGGCGTTACGCTTACTACATCGCTCTACCATTACTATAACAACTTCAACGACGGCGACAAGTCTTTCCTTCTGCTCAATGCCGAGGCGAAGTACACCATAAAGCGTTTCAGCTTTACGCTGTCATGCGACAACCTGCTCAACCGCAAGTCGTATGTATATTCCAGTCTGTCAGCTCTAACGGAGTCAAAGGCGATCTACAACATACGCCCTCGCAGTGTGTTGCTCAAAATCAGATTCAGAATATTCTAAAATACACCGTTATGAAATATCTTTTGTCACTACTTTTTGTTTTCTTGTGTATAACAGGTGCCGCACAGGAGACATGCTCACGAATTATCGACCGGGCTACTCCTGTCGATACGGCGAGATACAAGGTTATATATTCGCTTAAATATAAATTCCACCCCGACCAACGGGACGTCCTCAACGACACAAGGATTGTGCAGATAGGTAAACGTAGCGTCAAAGATTACAGCGACATAATCAACCACTTCGATTCGTTGGCTACCGAACAAATACGTCGTGGAGCTGATTCATATTCCAATGTGTCAGGTAATCCGTGGCCTTTGGAAATCATCAGACCCGTTCGGGGAGAGAAAGCCGATTTGAAATACCGGCTGTCAATGTCCGCTTTCTTTGTCTATTCTGATTCCATTCCGTCGTTGGAATGGAATTTCAGCAGTGAAGAAACCGAATCGATTATGGGCTATGACTGCCGTAAAGCGACTACTGACTTTGCCGGACGCACTTATACAGCATGGTTTACTCCTGAAATCCCTTTGCCTTTCGGGCCTTACAAATTCGGAGGTCTGCCCGGTCTTATCCTAAAAATAGAAGATGCTGAAAGACAATTTATCTGGGAGGCAATCGGATTTGAACGCACGAACAATCCCATAATGGAATATACATACCGTGACGGCAACGATAAACGATGCTCGGCAACCGATGTTGAAAAAACTCTTGTACGCTATTTCAAATCGCCTGTCGGTTTTATGATTTCAGAGATGGGCGGAGATAGTAACAGGGTTCATATTGTCGGCAAGGATGGCAAGGTGATGAATAATGCCGATGCAACCCGAATGTCAGTTCCATATATACCGCTCGAATTGGAATGAAGATAATGCATATAATCGCGCTCGCCCTGCTTATGTCGGGATGCGCCAACGCTCAGCCGACTTCGACAACTACGAAACTCCACCTGGCAGGAGAGCCATTACCGGCTATCAGGCACATGATCGACATGAAAGCGTCGGGCGACACATTGATGTTTGTATTCGAGTGTGAAGATGGATATGGACAGCGGTTTCTCCGCCGAGCGCTCATCGACCGCAACAGCAACACACTGGAAGTCAGCTTAGATATGGGCAAGCGGAAAGACGGATATTATATCTCATATATGCCATATCCCTTCGTTGCCGACAACGGTACAATACAGGTGATTGGTCAGGACGACTGCGAAATCTATACTGTCCGAAACGATACAGCACTATGCAGAACAATGCAATATCTAATGGACAACAACAGTTCTGTACCCTTCCCAATCTCGCAATATGCCCAGGATGTATTTATGACCGGCTCCGGGAAATATGTTTTCATAGGCCGTGAACCCAACGGTGGCCGCCAATATGCGATGATTGCCGACCTGAATTCTTCGGAAATACACCCTGTCAGGCAAATCGGCATATCTCCCGAGCTGCAGGAATGGATGCCGAATGCAGGTGAAATGGCGTATTCGGGTAAACATGGTCTACTGGCTTTTGCTTACCGCTTGCATCCTGTAATAGAGATATTCGGGCTGGACGGAACTATGCTCAATACCATAGAAGTATCAGAGCCAACATTCGACCCCGCCACGCTTGATGAAGCGGACTTCGAGCAGCTGAATCCATTGCACTTCGCCGACATAAGCGCCACTGATGATTATATCTATGCTCTATACCGTGGCCGCGCATATGGCCAAGTTGGAGAATCGACAATCTATCGGCTCGACTGGCATGGCAATGTAACCGCACGGCATACCATCGACGACAATATCTCAAAAATCTCAGTCATCGACGCCGACACACTGATTGGCTGGACCGGCCTCGATTTCGTTTTAATATCACTATAATTGCTGTTATGAAGAGCCATGTAGCCGTGCCGGATTATTACCTCAGCAATGGCAACTCAGAGTCTGTTGAATAAGGCTCATATTTAATCCATTCCTTTATGCCGGAATCTTTCTGCCTGCGTGGCACCTGATAGGTTTCGCCGCAGCCATTGAGCTGTATGTTCCCCGGCTCGAATGAAATCAGCGACCAGTATATGCCTCCGTCGGGGCTGAATGTGCATGTATTGGGCTGAAATTTGGCATTGTCGATTTCCAGATCGTTCCTGCAGAAAGCAAGGTTGCCGGGCATGATGTGCATCGTATATTCGCCTGTGTTGTTGTTTTTCATCATGCGTATATTCTGGGAAAACAGTGTTCCCTTGTTGTTGTTTCGTGCCGCGGCAGCCCTGATATAAACCATATACGGGCTTACCAGATAAACAAACATATGGCGATTGGTATTTATTTCGCAGAATGTCTGATTCTCGTCTGCGCCATAGTCGACACCGAGTCTCCACTGTTGCAGACATTTACCGACCGACATATCCGCCCGGCAATCGTCCATTTCATACGGTTCGACCGTGGCTATATCCTCAACCTTTTCAAGTTCAAGACCATTTATATTCAGGACACTGCCTGCTGCGGATATAGCCAATGGCTCCACTTCGGCGGGAAACGAAACCGAACCGTCCGGCGCAAAAACGGTTTTATGACGCAATCCTGACGCAGGAACCTCAAGGATAGCCTGCATGGTGCTGTCTTTCTGAAAATATACGATGCATACCGAATCGGTGATAACGGCTTCGGCACTGTCGTTAGCATAAACACCCCTGTATAAAGAAAGATTGGTCGCGGCCAAGGCTGCGACAGCCGAAAGCATACCGACGATAAATATCAAAAGCTTTTTCATCACAGTTTATAGAATTGTCCATAATAGAGACACAAAGTTACTACAAAAAAGTGAAATGCGGAAAGATATAGTGATAGAATTGAGT
>CAJUKD010000054.1 GCA_910587235.1 uncultured Muribaculaceae bacterium | reverse complement strand
TATTCTGAAATTATTACTGACAGACCTGATTATCTTCGATTGGCTGAATAGGTACTTGCACGACAACGCATAGTTAAAAAAAGCAAATAACAGCAACAATATAGCACTTACATAAAAACAAGCTCCGCAATAGAAATTTATCTTTGCGAAGCTTGTTTCTTACCGGTACACGGATATTATTCCGCCAATTTATAAAAAGGACTATTCATCTTCTTCATCCATGGCCATGTAATGTTCACGCGGATGATCACATGCCGGACATACCTTAGGCGGCTCTGTTCCTACATACTCATAACCGCATACAAGGCATTTCCATGTGATAGCCTTTTTACGTTTCCAGACTGTTCCTGATTTCACTTGTTCAAGGTAGCGCAAGAAACGGCGGCGATGCTTTTCTTCAATTGTAGCTATCGCACGAAAATGTTCTGCGATTTCACTGAAACCTTCTTCATCGGCCACACGTGCGGCTGCAATATACATTTCGGATCCTTCCTTAAGTTCCTCTTCGGCAGCAATGGCAAGATTCGTCGCCGTATCACCGATTATTCCCGCATCGACGCCCATGGTCACAGGTATATTTCCGCCTTCAAGGAACTTGAAATATACTTTACTGTGGCGCAGCTCGTTTGCAGCAGTTTCCGTGAATATTTCCTTAATCGGGAAATATTTCTCTTTCTCGGCCTGAGAGGCATAATAAGTATAGCGGGTATATGCAGCCGACTCGGCCATATAGGCTTTCACAAGGTTCTCCTCGGTTCTTGTCCCCTTGATGCTTTTAGTTCCTTTCTTTGTAGTCATATTATTAGCAGTTTTTAGGGTTTGAATGATTATCTGTATCCAATAATATCAACACCCTTTCAAGCATGCTTGTTCACCGCCACGGCTCAAAACGAAAAGAATCTTAACGACACAAAATATGTCCGCGGCCGTGTGGGACCATAGAAGAAGCCCGAATCGCGCAATTCCCCGCGGTCTAGATTACGCTGGAACGCATTCCCGATATTTGTCACACCCGCGCCTATCTGCATTTTAAGTTTACCCCTCAATGCAGCCGTGTAAGCGACTTTGAGATTCACTTCCATGAAATTCGGCGAATGGAAAAGCTCGTCGGAAGCAATGACGGGATAAGGATAATCGGCAGGAATATCCTCAGGCGCAGGTGCGTAGTGAGGCACCCACATGCGGCCGGTATATATCCCCGAAAGCGAGCATTCGAGATTGCGTACAGGCTGTGCCGTAAGCGTAAAATAGCCGTAAAGGCGAGGCGCCCGCGGCATTTCGCGCGTCGGAGGCACATCCGGATTCTCGCTCCACGACTCCGGACTGCGGTAAAGGCTACGCTGAGCTGTGAAACCGCAGCGCAAATCATAGCTGCGGTAAGTAAAGCTCAAATCGATATTGGCACCATAGACACGCGCTCCGTTGCCGTTACGACGTTCCTTTACCATCACACCCTCAGCATCGGAACCAAGTGCTTCAAGCACAAAGACGTCGCGAAGTTCAGTGTAAAATCCTTCGGCAAGGATATCAGCATCGACATCTCCGATTCTGAAATCATAGTCGACAGATGCGCTGAAACTGTTGGAACGCTCCGGCTTCAGCCCTTCGGCAAGCCGTATGATCATAGCCTCGCCACCGACTGCCGTGACATGCAGATCCTCGTCGTAGGCCTGCGGCGCACGGAATCCTGTCGACCACGTCATGCGTGCCTGCAATGCGGAAAACGGACGATATAACAAATTGACACGCGGACTGACGATAGGATTCTTTATAAGATTATGTTTGTCGAACCTCAGCCCGGCAAGAAGCGTGAAGTGCGTCATCTTCCATTCGTTCTGCGCAAATGCACTGTAGACATCGACATTCTGACTCAGGTTGCGGCCATAACCGGTCATCACATCATGCAGACGGTTGGACTGGTACTCTACCCCGGCTGTGAAAACAGCCGGCGACACGAGTACCCGCGGAAATTCGCCGGTGAAAGTAGCACCGCCTACAAAAGTAAAGTCGTCAGTACGGCCATAGGCATCAGGATTCATTCCGGCTCCATAATAGCTGCTGCGGTCTATATGTTGCGCGGATGCGTAGGCATTAAGACGATAGCGGTAGTCACGCCAGCTTTGCACATAGTTCAGTCCGCCACTGTTTATGTCGTGACGGGTCTGTTCGGTGATATCGGTCATGAAAGGCTCAAGGTCGAACTTGTTGCCGCCTCGCCTGAACTCGTTCGTATTATGATATTCCAGAGTCAGACGCTGCGTATCGGAAAATCTATAAAATCCGTTAAAGCCCAAGCTGTTCGACACAAGCTTGCCCAACTCCGAAAAACTGTCGCCGTCGCGGTCGTAAGGATTGCGGTGGCGGTAGCTTTCATAGAAAGCCAGACCGTAGTTGCCGGAGGGAGCGACGACAGAAGCGTTGGCACTTACATTTTCTTCCCATGCACGGCCATCCAGATTCGAAACAGTAGTAGAGGCATCGAATCCGTTGTTCAACGCGTCCTTGGTGATCACATTGATCGTACCTCCCACCGCATTGGCGCCGAAAAGAGCCGATCCGCCTCCACGCACCACTTCGATACGATCGATCATGCTTACAGGCATCTGCTCAAGGGCATATACACCGGAAAGGGAACTCACGACCGGACGGCTATTGATAAGAATCTGAGAATAAGGCCCTTCAAGGCCATTGATACGCACCTGTGGGAAACCACAGTTCTGGCAGTTGCTCTCCACCCTTAATCCTGACTGATAGCTGAGTGTAGCGGCAAGATCCGTGGACTGGACCGCATCAAACAGTTTTGGGCCGAGAACACTGACTACCACCGGTGCCTCGCTGCGACGGACTGCATTGCGGGTAGCGGAAACGACGATTTCATCCATGTGCTCGATACTTGGATGAAGGCTGATCTGCAAATCTGCAACAGCACCGCGGCCGTCGGCACCTACTGCGAAAGATTCTTCCACCTCGGCATATCCTACCATTGCCACCCTCAACTTATATTTTCCCGCAACGGGTATATTTATCTCAAAACCGCCATTGTCATCGGTAACAGCATTAAACGACGTATTAACAACAGCCACGGAGGCAAATGGAACCGGCTCCTGACCGGCTGAGGCATCGAGTACACGCCCCCTTACCACGAAGGACGATGCAGCATGCGCCATCACCGCAATCATGCAGGCAATGGCCGCAAAAAATATCTTTTTCACAAATAATAATGTATAAAATCGATTTTACAGTTCTTCTTAAGAGAGAGAGTGACTTGTCAGATCAATTTTATACGGCGGCGCACGCAAGCGAAGAGCAACAACAAGTCCCGCCAGAGGGCTGTCCTTAAAAAGTTTCGGCTGCAGTTCCGACCACGTTGTTAGGGAAGCTGCTACAGAAACCGCACACTCCGGCATTGCCAGCTGTGCGGCAATAAGGAAATCAATGGCTTCGTAAGCCTTGGCAGTGTGTTCGTGATCGCCGGCAAACGGGTGCGAGTGTACAATCGTCGCACCGGCCGGTGTATGATGGACATGGACAAACAGAGAGCGTCCTGCCACAAAGCTTATAAAAATAGCCAGTAGGCAGAATGACAGCTTTCTTAACTGCGACGACTTATTTCCTGAGCCGGGCTTCATATCCTTTATTCTTTCCGGACACAAAATTAAGAAATTATGGGCGGTAAAACGAAACGTGCAATGTTGAGTGAGCGGTCGGAGGTCGGAAG
>CAJUKD010000053.1 GCA_910587235.1 uncultured Muribaculaceae bacterium | reverse complement strand
TTCAATACCCTCAAGATTTGGTGCCTATATCATCCATTCGCTGAATAGTTACATTCTATCTGCCATTCAAAGATTTTGCTTAAAGGAAGCTTCAATCTCGTCGAAAGACACCTTACGATCGTATATAGCGGTATGATTGACAACTCAGGCTATAAAGAGCCGTCTGTTGTCGCTCTTGAACTTTTTGAATGCGTCACCGCTGAAATAGCGTGAATGCGCATTTTCTACTTACGCGGACGGAATTTTTCAGGACCTTTACGGGCGCTGAAACGAAGAACGGTGAACGAGTACGGTGGAAGCGTTTCGTTGAAATTGGCTTTGCTGTCTTTCACCGTTATAGCCGCATCGAGGGCTTCGCCCGGAACGACTGTTTCGGTGACGGTACACTCGTCGTTGTCGACATCGGATATGTCCTTCGAAAGCATAAGCGTACGTGTCAGGCCGGTCAGACGGTCGGTCTTGCGGCGCATAGTGAAGTTGAGAGTGACTTCGCGGCCGGCATCTGCCGTGTTGACCAGCTTGACGATATAGTCGCCCGATGGCTCGTCGTATGCGGCAGTGGCATATATTCCGTCCTGTCCGGCCATAGGCTTTCCGTCGGCAGCATCGGTCAAAGGAACGACGCGCGTGCCGCGGTTATGGCTGTAGAGCTGCTGCACATGATAGCTCGAGGTGAGGCGGTGTCCCATGTTGTCGAACCATATCATGTCAGGACGCCACTGCCAACCCTCCTTGTGTGCCAGAAGTGGTGCATAAGTTGCCATCTGCACCACATCGGCATTGCGTTCGAGTCCTGTCATGAAAGCGGCTTCGAGCAATGCGGCATTGTAGTGATTGTACTTGCGTCCTTTTCCATGGCAGGCATATTCGCCGGCGAACACCTTAGGTCCCCGGCGCGGATAGTTGTCGTAGCGCGTTGCCGAATTGCGGAACCATTCCTCATTGCAGTAATAATGTTCGTCGACCAGATCGACATCGAGGCGGCGCATCTCAGGCCATAGATAATCGAACTTGTCACCGTCAGGCGAAGGTCCGGACGAACCTATGATTGTAATATCGGGACACGCTTTACGCAACGCCTTGACAAATGGCTCAAGGCGTTCGACATATTCAGGCCCCCACTGCTCGTTGCCTATGGCGAGATACTTCAGACCGAAAGGCGCAGGATGGCCCATGTCGGCACGCAAGCCACCCCATACGGTCATAGTGTCGCCGTTGGCGAATTCCACGAGGTCGATGGCATCCTGAATATATTCGTCAAGGCTATCTGCGGCCACATGTGACGACGGATCAGGGTTCTGATACTGGCAGACCATGCCTACATTGAGTACTGGCAGCGGAGCAGCACCCATATCTTCCGAAAGCAGGAAATATTCATAGAAGCCCAGACCGCCAGACTGATAATAATCGGGATAGAATCGGTGCGGGAACTCGAACTGCCAGCGGTTTATGTTAAGCGGGCGGTTCTCTACAGGCCCTACTGTGGTTTTCCAGCGGTAACGGTCGGGAATTTCGGTACCCTCGACAATACATCCGCCGGGAAAGCGGAACACGCCGGGGTTGATGTCAGCCAAAGCCTGGGCAAGATCGCGTCGCAGACCGCCGGGACGTCCCTTCCAAGTGTCGACGGGAAAAAGCGACACGTGCTCAAGATCGACAGTGCATTCGTCGGGCTTGCGCAGGAATACCCGCAGACGACCCCGCTCAACACTGTGTTCAGGTTTTAGCAGTGCCTCGTAACGCGTCCATTCTCCGCTTTTTACTTTAATATCGGCTTTGGCGAGTACTACAGTTTCGCCGCCCGATGCAGGATCGACAAGTTCAAAACGCAGTTTCCCAAGCTCGCCTGCGGCCAGACGGGCATAAAATGTCAGGCGATATTCTTCGCCGGCCTTAAGAGCATATCCGAAAAAGCCTTCATTTTCAAGACCTGTGTACTTGCTGCGGTGGCCTGCACCGGAAAGCGACACATAGTGAGGATTGCGGTCGAAAGGACCACCCTGATCCTTGACTTCCACTTTTCCGAAGCTCTGCCAGCCCATAAGACTCTGCGGGAACTCGAAAGAGCGGTTCTTGACCATCTCGGCATAGAGGCCACCGTCGGCGCCATAGTTGATATCTTCAAAAAAAAGCCCGTACATCGTAGGCTGGATCTCTGCTCCCATACGGTCGGCACGGATGTCGATAGTATGCGCACCCTGACCTTCGGCAAAACCGAGAATCGGCAGCATGGCAACGGACAATGCAAAAATGTGTTTCATAAATGGTTTCTGCTTTGGTATTTTTAATTTCAAGGTCCTGACGGCCATAAGGCCGTAACAAGATTACAAAATTAGCGAAATTTATTTGATTTCGCAGTGCGGCAAGCTTTAAGTCAGATAAAAAACACAAATTTTTCCGTTTTGATTTGGAATCTTCATAATTTTCCGCAACTCGTAAAACAAAAAGAAAGCGCCGTACCTGTGAAAGCACGGCGCTTTAGTCTTTATATCTGTAAAGTATTACTGGACTTTGACAAGTTCGACGTTTTCAAGTGTCACGCCTTCTGCTTCATCAACGCCTTTACGGGGTGACATTGTGGAATAAAGCTTACCGCTACCGGAGAGAATCGATTTATATGCGATTTCGACATTCTTTGCCGAACAGTTTTCAAAAGTGATGTTGTCGACAGGCGAGTTCACCATGCCGGCAAATGCACCACAGTTCTGGCCCCTCGATGTAGCCAATATACGGACGTTTTCCAGATGAGTGTTTTTCATGCTTACGGTATAACCGTTGGCTGTTCTTTCACTGTAGATAGAACCTACAAATGCTGCAACCTTACGAGCTCCCGTTATATTGGAATTCTTTATCGTTACGTTTTCGAATGTGACATTTCCGTATGTCTGCACAAAGAAGAGAGCCGTATTAAGGGTGTTCGAGGTCACTGTAGCTCCATCAAAAGAAAGATCTTTCACAGTCAAGCCATAACCGGCATAATCCATAAACATGGCCTGGCCTTGCACGTTGAAATTTTTGATAGTATGCCCGTTACCGTTAATCTCACGCAACCATGAGCTGCCTTTTCCATCTGTAGTGGAGAATTTGACCGGAGTCCAGACCTTTCCACTGAAATCGATATCAGCGTCAATATTTATAATGCCTTGCGAACTAATCGGCAGTGCTTCTATCATTGAAGGCATAGCTTCAAGACCATTCGCATTGAATACGGTAAATGTATTGCCCTCTTTTACGAATCCGTCGTAGATCGTGCCGATTGTAACATCGGTTGCCTTATTGGTGGCATCGATCTGCTGATTGCTGAACTGTCCGGCCAGAGCACCTATGGTAGCAGGCGTCGGCGACTTGTAGTCATGGCGCAAATCATGCATTACAACTGTATTTATTACGGAATTGTTCGTGAATGCAGTACGTTCGTCGCCAATGTGCGATATCATTCCGGCAAGACCACCTACTTCACGATAGCCCTGTACGCGGGAATTCTGTACCGTACATCCATTAACATGCAGACCGAAGTCGGCAAAGCCATAAAGACCACCGACTTTATTACCGCCGTCGTATACGCCGCCGTTGTCAAATGTCTCTGATACGATATCGGCATTAAGCACTTTTACATTTTCAAAAACATTCTGGGGATTGGCCTCGCCTGAAAGCTTTACAAGTCCGGCAAGAGCACCTGCAAAATGATTGCTGCGTACTTTAACGCCATCAAGAGTCAGATTCCGGACTGTGGCACCTTTCACATAGCCGAAAAGTCCCGCGGTCGAATTGTCACCGCTGAGGTCGGCAACATTCAGCCCGCTGATTGTATGACCGTTGCCGTCGAATATTCCGGAAAACGCCTTTTCAGCCTTAAAATCACCGATAGGAGCAAGAATAATGTCGGGATTCAGCTGTATGTCGTTCTGTAGTACGATAGTCTTGCCTGCATAAGTATCTGTACCGGCATTAACCATCGAACGTATGTACTCCAGTTCGGCAACTGATGTCAGGAGTATGTTGCCGGATGCATCTACGGCCGGAACTTTAGAACTTAGTTCGAGATCGTTGTCCGGTTCAAAAAATTCGGGCATTACGTCTATCGTCAGGTCAAGGGGCGAAGTCAGAAGTGCGCCGTAGATGTTTGTGCGCCAGTTGCGCTGAACGGGCATGTTGGGAACTTCGATGGTGGTGGTCTTGCCGTCGACGGCATCGAAAGTCACGGTAGCGATGGCTTCCATCAGTTCGCGTTTGGCGGTCTGCACGTCGTCGGCTTCGAGTTCGGCGCCGGTCAGCAGGTAGTTCATCGACAGGTAGTCGTAGTCGGTGTCGTCGATGGTGAATTTCTGGCCGGGGAGGCCTTCGGCAGTGAATGTCAGGGTTTCATCGCCTGTGGCGATGCCTGTATAGAGGTTCAGGGCGTTGCGCAGGCCTTTGACGGTGACGTCGACTTTGTTGACGGCGGTGCCTGCGGCTGTGACAGCGGCGAGGTCGGATGTCAGCAGGTTGAGCTGTGCCAGAGGACGGCGCAGTTCGACGGGCTGCTGCATCGGGCCGCTGATCTCAAGGTCCTTGACGGCCTGGAAGAAGGCATCGCGTTTTTCATTGTTGGCGCTGAGGTCTTCGTAGCTGACGACTACGCTCTTGGTGCCGGAGCTGAAGGTGTAGGGGCTGCCTTCGGTTGCGTCGGCCCAGAAGATGAAGTCGTAGCTCTTGCCTTTGACAAGCTGCAGCGTCAGTGTGAACTGTGTGTTGCTGACAACGATGGCAGATGGAGAGTCTGCCGCATCCGAGGCGAACACTACGGCGTCGGAGCCGGATTCGTAGACTGCATAGTGCAGGGTCTTGGCTACTTCGCCGTCGCCGTAGGCACGGCTGAGGTTGTCGGCTGGCAGGCTGGCGGTGAAGGTAATGCTTCCGTCGTTCCCTGCAAGTGCGGGGAGTTCTTCGTTGGAGCAGGATGCCAACAATGCAAGGGTGCCCATGGCAGCCATTGCAAACAAGTGATTTTTCATTTCGATTTATTATTGGTGAATAAAATTGTAATATCTTTTTCAGGCTTTTATTCGCCCCCCCATTTATTCGCTGATTAGCAGCTTTTTAGGAGAGAGGGGGGGGCAATCTGTTTATCGCTTTCTTTACTCTGTTGTTTCTGTTGTATGGTTCCTGTTTTCGGGATTTACGGTGTTATCTTATTTCTATGTTTATGTCGTCTTTGAAACCGGGGGATATGCCTACGCTTGATCCGGCCTTGGAGGTCAGGAAGC
>CAJUKD010000052.1 GCA_910587235.1 uncultured Muribaculaceae bacterium | reverse complement strand
TTGTCAGATAAAAGCTACAATCATAACAATATCACACGAAAGCAAATGAATTTTCCGATTAAAAGCCTGACAGTCGGCGCCCTTTTTCTTACTTGCGCCGCAACAGTCCTGGCAGAGGATAAAAAGCTCGATCTGGACGAGTGCATAGCGATAGCACTCAGCGACAATCCTACTATAAAAATAGCCGACAGGGAAGTTGACAGAGTCGATTATTCAAAAAAAGAAATAATAGGACAATTGCTGCCCACCATAGATTTCGGCGCGACCTACAACCGCATGCTTGCCAAGCAGGTCATGTACATGAACATGGACGGCCTGGGCGATTTCGGAGGTATGGGTGGCGGAAACAACAGCGGCGACAACGACGAAGCCAATACCTCCCGGGCAGGCAAAGGAGGCGACGGCGGCATCAAAGTCGGCCTTGACAATTCCTACTCAATGGGATTCAATGCCGCCCTCCCGCTAATCGCACCGCAACTGTGGAAATCACTGAGCCTTTCCGACAGTCAGATTCTACTGAGTGTCGAACAGGCCCACAATTCACGTCTGGAAATGGTAAATCAGGTCAAAAGCGCCTACTATACCCTGATGCTCGCCGAAGATTCCCGGCGCGTAATTCAGGAAAGCTACGACATGGCCGCCCTGAATCACGAGATATATTCAAAAAAATTCGCCGCCGGCGCCGCTTCCGACTACGACGTTCTCCGGACATCCGTTGCCATGAAGAATATAGAGCCTGAGCTGTTACAGGCCGATGTAGCAATAAAACAGGCTCGCCTGCAGTTGCTGATACTGATGGGACTCGACAGTTCCTACGACCTTCGGATTTCCGGACGTCTGGCCGACTACGAGTCGACTATGTACGAAAACACAATAGCAATAGACCGCGACTACAGCAACAATCCGCAATTGAGGCTGAACACCATACAGTCCAAAATCCTTGACCAGACCGTAAAAGTGCAGAAAATGGCATGGTCGCCGACTCTGGCTCTGACAGCCAACTACAACTGGACTTCGATGAGCAACGGTTCACCGTTCCGCAATTTCCGGTGGAACCCGTATTCCACCATAGGCCTATCGCTGTCGGTGCCTATATTCCAGGGCGGAAACCGCTGGAACCGTATAAAACAGGCCGAGATACAAGCCGAAGAGATGACATGGCAACGCGAAAACCTCGAAAGAAGCGTAGCCATGCAGGTCGATCTGGCCGTCGACAACATCGGCATCAACGTACGCCAGATCTCGTCATGCTCCGAAAGCGTAGCCCAGGCAGAACGCGCCCACTCGATAATGGAGAAAAGCTTCGAGATAGGCGCCGCTACCTACCTTGACCTGCGCGATTCGGAGCTGGCTCTCACACGCGCACGCCTGGCATACTTTCAAGCCATCTACAACTATCTTGTGGCTAACAGCGAACTCGAACTTCTGCTTGGCAATGCCCCGCTCGACAAATACGAAAAGAAATAACAAAAAAGAAACATCATAATGAAAAAGTCCGTTTTTTTCACAATGGCCGCTGTCGCAGCCGGAACCATCATGCCGACACTTCTCTTGTCGTCCTGCGGCAAAGCGGAAGAAAAAGCCGCCGCAACAAGCGAGGCCGACGAACTGCCACGTATAGAGATAGACATGGCCAGACGCATGGAAGTACCTCAGCTAAAAGAGTATACCGCAACTGTAGAAGCCGAGAACATCAATAACATAGCGCCGGCCACCCCCAACCGTATCAAAAAAATCAACGTAGAAGTAGGCGACCATGTACGCGCAGGACAGACTCTGGTTGAACTCGATACATCGAACGCCCAACAGCTGCGCATCAACCTCGACCAGATAGAGCGCGAATACAACCGCGCTGTAAGCCTTCTCGAAATCGGAGCCGGCACACAGCAGGCCGTCGACCAATTGCGCGCGCAACTCGACGCCGCACGCTCGCAGTACGACAACATGATGGAGAATACCGTTCTGACAAGCCCCGTGACCGGAGTCGTAACCGCCCGCAACTACGATCCTGGCGACATGTGCGGCTCAATGCCCGTGCTCACCGTCGGGCAACTGACCCCGGAAGTGAAAGTGATGATAAACGTCAGCGAAAACGACATGAACACCCTCCGGCAGGGAATGCCCGTGTCCGTGACATTCGATGCTTTCCCCGGCGAAACGTTCTCGGGTAAAATCGCACGCATCTACCCGACTGTCGACACCGCGACCCGCACATTCGGAGTCGAAGTACGCATCGCCAACGGCGCCGAAAGAATCAAACCCGGCATGTTCGCACGCGTCGAAGTGAACCTCGGCTCGAAAAACAATGTGGTCGTGCCCGACCGCGCGATAGTCAAGCAGACTGGTTCCGGCAACAAATATGTCTACGTATACTCAGGCGGACGCGTAAGCTACAACAAAGTTGAACTCGGACAGCGACTGGACGAAAACTACGAACTTCTGTCAGGTATCGCCAACGGCGATACTGTGGTCATCACAGGCCAGACCCGTCTTGCCGACGGCGTCGAAGCAATAATTCTTACAAAGTAACCCCACCCCAATATATAGACTATGAGCCTTTACGGAAGTGCCGTCCGACGTCCTATCATGACCACACTGTGCTTTGTCGCCGTGGTCATCTTAGGCCTGTTTTCACTGAAGACGCTGCCAATCGACCTATACCCGGACATCGAAACCAATACCCTGATGGTAATGACAACCTATCAGGGTGCCAGCGCGCAGGATATCGAGCAGAACGTGACCCGCCCGCTTGAAAACGTGCTGAACTCCGTCAGCGACCTGAAGCACATATCATCGAAATCGCGCGAGAACATTTCGGTAATAACCCTCGAATTCGAATACGGCGAAGATATAGACGTGCTCACCAACGACGTGCGCGACAAACTCGACATGGTATCATCCATGATGCCCGACGACGCCGAAACGCCTATCATCTTCAAATTCTCGACCGACATGATCCCCATCATACTCCTGTCGGTCCAGGCCGAAGAGAGTATGCCCGGCCTGTACAAGATCCTCGACGACGCGGTTGCCAATCCTCTGGCACGCATCAGTGGCGTAGGTTCCGTGTCGATTTCCGGCGCCCCGAAACGAGAGATACATGTCTACGTCGACCCCAACAGACTCGAAGCCTACAATCTCACCGTCGAGCAGATCGCACAGCTCATCGGCGCCGAAAACCGCAACATTCCCGGCGGCAACTTCGACATAGGCTCAAACACCTACTCGCTGCGCGTTCAGGGCGAATTCGAATCATCCGACCAGATGGGACAGATTGTCGTAGGCTCCTACGGCGGTAAAAACATATACCTGTCCGACGTCGCACGCATCGACGACTCCGTCGAGGAACGCACTCAGGAAACATTCAACGACGGCCGCAAAGGCGCCATGATCGTCATCCAGAAACAGAGCGGTGCAAACTCCGTCGAGATTTCCGACAAAGTACTAAAGGCTCTGCCCTCGCTCCAGAAACGCCTGCCATCCGACGTCAAGCTCGGCATCATAGTCGACACATCCGACAATATACGCAACACTATCGACTCGCTTGTCGAAACAGTTATGTACGCTCTGCTGTTCGTCATCATAGTAGTGTTCTTCTTCCTCGGACGCTGGCGCGCCACGCTAATCATCACAATCACCATCCCGATCTCGCTTATAGCTTCGTTCATCTATCTGGCAATCACCGGAAATTCACTGAACATCGTATCGCTATCCGCACTCTCCATCTCGATAGGCATGGTGGTCGACGACGCAATCGTGGTACTTGAGAACGTGACGACCCATATCGAACGAGGCTCCGACCCGAAACAGGCCGCCGTCCACGGCACAAACGAAGTGGCCGTGTCCGTTATAGCGTCCACGCTCACTCTTATAGCCGTATTCTTCCCCCTGACACTCGTCACCGGCATGACCGGCGTCCTCTTCCGCCAGCTGGGATGGATGGTCACAATCATGATGATCATCTCCACCGTCTGCGCCCTGTCCCTGACCCCCATGCTCTGCTCTCTGCTGCTTCGCCGCAACAACCGTCACGGCCGCCTTTACACCATTTTCTTTACTCCGGTTAACCGCGGACTCGACGCTTTCGACCGCGGCTACGGACGCCTGCTCAAATGGGTAGTGGGACATAAGATGACGACATTCATCATCTGCATGGGCATCTTCTTCGGATCCCTGATGCTGATGCGTCAGGTCGGCAGCGAGTTCTTTCCGACCGCCGACGACGGCCGTCTGCGCGTAAACCTCGAAATGCCCATAGGCACACGCGTGGAACTCGCAAAAGAATCGACAGACCGGCTGGTCGAACAATGGCGCGACAAATATCCCGAAATCGATGTGATAAACTACACCGTCGGCTCGGCTTCGAGCGACAACACTTTCGCATCGCTCAGCGACAACGGTCCGCACATCGTGTCGATGAACATACGCCTCTCCGACCCCGGCGAACGCGAACGCGGCATCACCGAAATAGCAAAACTGATGCGCGCCGACCTCAACGAATACCCCGAATACAAGAAAGTACAGGTATCCGTAGGCGGTATGGGCGGAAGCATGGGCGGACAGTCCACCATCGACTACGAAATCTACGGCTACGACTTCACCGAAACCGACTCGGTGGCACGTATGCTGCGCGACGCACTGATTAAAATCCCCGGCACCGCCGACGTCATCATATCGCGCTCCGACTACCAGCCGGAATACCAGGTCGATTTCGACCGCGAGAAACTCGCGATCTACGGGCTTAACCTGTCCACTGCCGCCACCTACCTGCGAAACCGCATCAACGGCTCGCTGGCATCGCAGTTCCGCGAGGACGGCGAGGAATACGACATCAAAGTCATGTATGCCCCCGAACACCGCACATCGCTTGAAGATATCGAAAACATCCTTATCTACAACAGCGCCGGCAAAGCCGTGCGCGTGCGCGACGTAGGCACCGTGGTCGAGCGATTCACCCCTCCGACAATCGAACGCAAGGACCGCGAGCGCATCATCACCGTCAGCACGGTCGTTCAGGACGTACCTATGAGCCAGGTTGTCGAAGCTTCGCAGAAAGCGATCGACAAAATGAACATTCCCCAGGGAATAGCCATACAGCTCGCCGGTTCCTACGAGGACCAGCAGGAATCATTCCGCGACCTGCTTATGCTCGCCGCCCTTATCATCATCCTTGTCTACATAGTCATGGCCGCACAGTTCGAAAGCTACACCTACCCCGGCATTATCATGACATCACTCCTGTTCGCATTCTCAGGCGTATTCATAATCCTGTGGCTGACAGGGCACACTCTTAATGTAATGTCAATGATCGGAGCCATCATGCTCATAGGCATCGTGGTGAAAAACGGTATCGTGCTTATCGACTACATATCGCTCAACCGAGAACGCGGCATGTCAATACGCCGTGCAGTGATCCTCGGAGGCGAGTCACGTCTGCGTCCTGTAGTCATGACAACCCTCACCACCATTCTCGGTATGGTACCGATGGCCGTCGGCACCGGACAAGGCGCCGAAATGTGGCGCCCCATGGGTACAGCCGTGATAGGCGGTCTGACATTCTCCACCATCCTGACCTTGCTCTTCGTTCCCGTGCTTTACTGCGTGTTCGCTCATCGCGGTATCGTCAACCAACGCCGCAAACATCGCAAAGCACTCCTCGAAACATCAACCCGCAACAACGACTGACCCTATCATCAACCGACAACAATGAAATCAGTATTCATAGCCTTCGACCAGGCACACTACGACCACATAATCGACATTCTCGACCGCAGCAGCTGCCGAGGCTTCACGGCATGGGAACATGTTGTGGGCCGCGGTAGCGTCGACGGCGAACCGCACTACGGATCGCACGCATGGCCGTCGATGGCATCGGCAATAATAACTTTTGTTGACGACGAACGCCTCGACAATTTGCTCTCACGGCTAAAAACCATCAACGACGAACGCCCGAAACTCGGTCTACGCGTCTTCGTTTGGGATGCCATAAGCGCAATCTGAAAAAAAATCGAAAAAAGAAGCCGTAAAATTTGCATATTGCAGGCAAAAAGCCTAACTTTGCACTCGCAAACCACAAACAACGGTACCATGGCCGAGTGGTGAGGCAACGGTCTGCAAAACCGTGTACAGCAGTTCGATTCTGCTTGGTACCTC
>CAJUKD010000051.1 GCA_910587235.1 uncultured Muribaculaceae bacterium | reverse complement strand
TTTTTCATTCTGATTCTGAAATAGGATTTGTTACGTATATTTTTATATTTAGTTTGTTGATCTGTTGTTGGAGCAAAGATAAAGATTTTTTTCAAAAAAAATAGTTCATCAGTTGTTGTTTTGATAAAAAAAGCAGTTTAATTAAAAGTGTAGTGTTACACATATAATAAATGCTGTCAATCTGATTATTGTCGGAGGTTAGGTGCTTGTTTATAGGAGATGCTTGATGAAATTACAATATGGCTTGAAGCTGCGTCAAACGGGTGGTAAATGATGGTGTAGTGTGGAAAATAGCTGCAAAATCCATGTGTTTTGTTTTTTTTAATAATTTAAGTTGGTTTTTGTTAATTGTTATTCTTAAATTTGTATGATATAGAGATCAGGCAAAGACCAATTGTTTAATCGTATCACATAAAATTTCCATTTATGAAAAAACTTGCTCTTTTTTCATTCGCGTTGGCGGCCATATTGTCGGCTGGCGCACAGGGTCCGGCAGTACGTAGTGTCGCGACTACTTACGGAAACGTAAAAGAAATCAACCGGCGGCAGCATGCAATAACAGAACGGCCGCTTGCAGTCAGAAAAACAGTGGCGGAAATTCCGGAAAATTCAGTAGAGGTTCCGTTTACCCATGACCTTGGTAAAAACGGTACGGAGGTCAAGAATTATACGGCTATAAATGTCAACGGCGATAACCGCAAGTGGCAGTTCGGGGCTGTCAACGGATACGCGGCCTGTATGGTCCCGAATGAAGTTGATGTAAACGATGACTGGCTGATTACCGTTCCTGTACACATGACGGCCGGTAACTATGTATTGTCGTTCGAAGTAGGTTTTATGGGTAGCGGCGCCAAAGGCGTTGAACTTGAAGCATGGGTCGGACGCGAAGCTACAGTCGAAGGCATGCTTGCAGAAGTAGCTCCCAGGACAATATACGATGTCAAGGATATGACGAAATATGAGTTCAATTGCGCCATTCCTGAAGAGGGTTACTATTATTTCGGTTTTCATTGCACGACATCCCGTGTCGACGTCAACCAGAAAGGAACACTGAAACTTGCGAATGTGGGTGTCCGGGAAGGTTCTGTAACACCTCCCGTTGTTGTCGATCCGCCTGCCGCAGGATCATTGATATGGACGCTTGCACCAAAGGGAGAGCTTAGATCTACTGTTGTCTATACGGCACCGACCAAGACCAAAGCCGGAGAGGATCTTACCGAGATTTCAAAAGTAGAGATTACTTCGCGTTGGGGTGTCGATAAGTTTGTTTATGAGGATGTTGCTCCCGGACAGGTAATCACGCTTGAAAACGTGGAAATGTACGCCGGCTATAACAACCGTTTTACGGGTGTTGCATTTGTCGGTGAAACTGCCGGCGACATTGTTGAATACAAGAATATATTTTGCGGCCCCGATACTCCGCTGGCACCTACGGATGTGCGTCTTGAAGTGGCTGATGATTTCAGTAAAGCCACATTGTCGTGGACCGCTCCCGGCGAAGTGGGTGAAAATGGCGGTTATGTCGATACAGACCAACTGACCTACTATGTATTCGACGCTTTCGGCACATATTATGATCCCGCTCTTTATGAAACAAAAGAAACATCAATTATAATCGAATATCCCGATTTGTCCGGTCAGGATTTCTTTGCATATCAGGTGACGGCTGGATTCGGTGAATACTATTCCCTTGACTGCGCTTCCAATATCGCTACAGTCGGACAACCTGACCCGATGCCGTTCACAGAATCGTTTGTCGACGGTTATTACGACGGTATGTGGCTTATTGATCCAGAATCGACAGGTAGCAACAGCATGATGTACGGCACTATCTCCGACGATTATTTTGCATCGATGGCTGATCCCGATGATCCTGATACGCCTCAGCCTCTGGCTTCGCAGGACGGCGATAACGGATTCTATCTCTGGCTGCCTTATCAGAAAGATGCCATGCTCGGACTCATTTCAGTGCGTACCGACATATCGGCGGCTTCGCGGCCTGTGCTTGAATTCTGGTATCAGGGGCAGGGGAGTCTGCTTGAGGTGCTTGTGGCCGGCGGAAACGGAAATTTTTCCGTTGTCAAGACCATAGACCTTAAAAGCCAACCTACCGACGGATGGACACTTGCCCGTATTCCACTTGATGAATTCAAGGCTTCCGGTGCCGTACAGTTTGAAATACGCCTGACCGCAGTGCACAACGACGAGGAGCATACATGGAGCGTTCCTTTCGATAATATCCGCATCCGCGATCTTGCCGAAACCGAATTACGCCTTGTTTCGTTCTCCGCTCCGGCCAAAGCATCTCCGGGGGAAACGATACGAGTAAAAGCACGTATAGAAAATCTCGGAACATCTGCTGCTACAGGAGCATCGGCGGTGCTGAAAGCCGGCGGAGTTGCCGTGGCAACAGAAAAACTTCCCGAAATGGCTCCTAACGCATTTTTCGATACAGAAATTGAGTATACACTTCCATTGAATGTGCCGGAGAATATCGATATCGCATTCGAGGCTATTATCGACGGTGAAGCAACTCCTGCCGACAATAAGGCCGAAACAAATCTCAAGGTCGACCGTAAACCTTTCTCGGCTGTCACCGCTCTGACGGCTACGGTTTCAGATGGCAAGGTGATGCTTACATGGCAGGAACCTTTAAATGAAACAGGGGTTCCGATTGCCATCGACGAGGATTTTGAAAGCGAAGAGTACATTCCGATGTCGATTTCGGGTGCGGGCGGATGGTCTGTTCACGACGGCGACGGAGTAAAAACTTACAATGTGTTCCGGGAACTGATAAATCCATATCAGACACAGCCCATGGCATTCCAGCTCTTTAACCGTGTGGTGGCACAGGTTCCGGAAGAGTTCTGGATTGATGCAGAACCTCATAGCGGTGACTCTTTCATGATGGCCGCCAGCGCAGTCAGCATGCAGAACGATAACTGGCTGATCTCGCCCGAACTGTCCGGCAATGCTCAGACTGTAACTTTCTGGGCGAGAAGTTTCTCCAGCGCATGGCCTGAAACATTCAAGGTGTATTATTCCGTCACGGGAAATGACGTCGAATCTTTCACCGCTTCAGTTGAAATCTCCGGTATGGCAGATTCCGGTGAAGTGCCTGAGGTATGGACTGAGTTCTCTTTTGTCCTGCCTGAAAGTGCGAAATACTTTGCTGTCAATCATGACAGCTATGATACGGTGGCTCTTATGATTGATGATATCAGCTATGAGGCGCTTCCGGCGTTACCTTCTGATCTTGCTGTGGTCGGTTACCATATTTTCCGCGACGGCAGTCAGCTTACCGAAACTCCGGTCGAAGGGCTGAGCTATATCGACAGTCCGCTTGACGGAAAAGCAGATTCCGGTGATTACACTTTTGAATATTCTGTGATACCCGTATACAATTATGGACCGGGAGCTGAAAGCGAAATAGTTTCAGCCACACTTAATCTTAGCGGTATTGAACAAATCGCAGTCGATAGTCTTGACGCTGATGTCCGCATCTACAATCTTAGCGGCATAGGTGTTGCTCGTGCCGATGTGATTCCCGGTGTGTATATTATCGTAAGTCATACAGGAGCTGTCAAAGCATTGTTGAAATAAAATTACCTTCATTCTCCATTTGCAAGAGTTGCGCCGGAAAACGGCGCAACTCTTTATTTTTTGCATACGTAAGGAGATTTGCGGCGACGGATTAAAATCCTTACCTTTGCCGAAGAATCACAATTTATTCCCGGAAATTACACATGCCTCAGAAAATCGTTATCCTGGATTTCGGTTCGCAGACCACTCAGCTCATCGGACGTCGTGTGCGCGAACTGAATATCTATTCCGAGATTATTCCTTACAACAAGTATCCTTATGGCCGCGAAGCCGACGAAGACATTATCGGTGTCATTCTGTCGGGCAGTCCGCTGTCGGTCTATGATCCCGAAGCGTTCCGTATAGATCTGGAGCGCCTGTTCGCAGCCGGCATTCCGGTGCTGGGGATTTGTTATGGCGCCCAATTGATGGCACATACATTCGGCGGAAAGGTTGAGCCGGCCGGTTCACGTGAATATGGCCGCGCGCGTCTGAATGAAATTGATGCCGATTGTCCTCTGTTCGCCGGCATTGCTCCGGGCGCACAGGTGTGGATGAGCCATGGCGACACCATAACCGCTTTGCCCGATGGATATAAGGTGGCGGCGTCAACCGCCGATGTCCGTTATGCCGCTTTCCAAGCCGCAACGGCCGGACGTGTATGGGGCGTGCAGTTCCATCCCGAGGTGTTCCATAGCGAATGCGGCATGAAGCTGCTTGAAAATTTTGCTGTAGGGATATGCGGAGCACGCCGCGACTGGTCGGCGGAGTCGTTTATCGAAAGCACTGTAGCCGAATTGCGCGCCACACTCGGCAATGACCGTGTGATCCTCGGCCTGAGCGGAGGTGTGGATTCGTCTGTGGCCGCTGTGTTGCTTAACCGCGCCATAGGCAGCAATCTTACGTGTATATTTGTCGATCATGGCATGCTTCGCAAGAATGAGTTTGCAGATGTGTTGCGCGATTACGAATGTCTTGGCCTGAACGTGCGTGGTGTGGACGCTTCCGACAAATTCTTTGCCGACCTTGCCGGGGTTACTGATCCCGAACGCAAGCGCAAGATCATAGGTGCGGATTTTATTGAAGTATTCGATCGCGAGGCACACAAGATTACCGATGCACGATGGCTTGCGCAGGGTACGATTTATCCGGACTGTATCGAGTCGCTTTCAATCACCGGAACTGTAATCAAAAGTCATCACAATGTCGGCGGTCTTCCGGAGAAGATGAACCTTCGTCTATGCGAACCATTGCGTCTGCTTTTCAAAGATGAGGTTCGTGCCGTAGGCCGTGCGCTCGGTATGCCCGAACATCTTATCACCCGTCATCCTTTCCCGGGTCCCGGTCTGGCCGTGCGTATACTTGGAGAGGTTACGCGTGAAAAAGTAGCAGTCCTTCAGGAAGCCGACCATATTTTTATTGACGGATTGCGCCGCAGCGGTCTTTATGACAAGGTGTGGCAGGCCGGTGTGATACTGCTGCCGGTGCAGAGTGTGGGCGTTATGGGCGATGAACGCACCTACGAACGTGCCGTGGCACTGAGGGCTGTTACTTCTACTGACGCCATGACAGCCGACTGGGCGCATCTGCCATACGATTTCATGGCTTCGGTCAGCAACGAGATCATCAATAAAGTCTGCGGCGTGAACCGTGTATGTTACGATATATCTTCCAAACCGCCGGCAACCATCGAGTGGGAGTAAGTATAAAAATTTAATATAGTTACAAATACAAGCGGAGCGGCCGATTTCGGCCGCTCCGCTTGTATTTGTTGTGTATCGTAAAGTGCTTATTTGGCGACTTTCATACAGATGTTGGCTGCGCGGACGATGTATATGCCGCTTTCGAGTCCTTCGAGTGCATCGGTGAAAGGTGTACTCTGACGGAGCATGATGCCGGAGAGGCTGTAGACTTCGACCGGAGTGTCGCTGCCGATGGTTTTGTCTGTCAGTCCTACCGATTCAAGACCAGTTTCAACACGGCCGAAATAGCTCAGCCCGAAGTTGTCGAAGAAGAATGCTCTCTTGAGGTTTTCGGGAACATTGCCGGTGGCCTTTATTTCAAGTTTGCCGTCTTCTATGATGATATTTTCACGCTTGATGCGGCAGAAACCAAGGCTTTCATCGCGGAATTTGGCCAGAGCGGCGGCGCAGTCTATGGTTCCGTTTTCTTCGGTGTGCATGCCCTGGCGCATGTCGATGCCATTGACTGTGAATGTGAATTCATCATCATTGTCGAGAGGTGTGTTTGCAGCAAGTGCCTGTACGCTGACGTTGTATATGCCGTTTGGAAGGCCGTTAACGGTCTGGCTTAGAGTCCAGGCGTAATTGTCGGCATAGCTTGCGGAATAACCGCTGTTGAATACGCGGAACACCTGATCCTTATCGTACCATTCGTTCGAACCCCAGCATTCTGTACGTATCTTGTAGCTGTTGGAGCTTGTGGGCTTCACAAGTTCGTTGGTCAATACCCATGAATTGTTGTCGCCGTCGTTTGCTCGCACTTTGTTGCCGTGGATCATGAACGAAAGGTCTACGCCTTTTTCCTTGGTGGCTTCGGTGGCAAGTGCGGCCAGAAGTTTTTCTTCGGTGAGAAGTTCCCACTGCAGTCGGGTGTCGCCTTCGGTGAATTCGAGGGGGACGATAAGATATTTGGATCCGTCGGTGTAGGTGTTGCCGGTCACATTACGCTCGGGGGCAAGAGCAACTACGGCGTCGCGGGGCGTTTCAGAACCTTCGTCGGTGACACTGCCGTTGTAAGTTAGGTAATATGTGTCCGGAGCACCGGCCGGTACGAAGTTCACGGCCTGGAAAGCGGAGTTGTCAACATACATGTCGGGACCGAGGATGTTGGGGACATACTCGCCGTGCTGACGCATAGTGGTGTTGAGCATGTAGTTTCCGTCGAGCCGGCTGTAGAGTGGTGTGATGCGCAGACCCTGGTCGGCGATGACTGAACGCGTGCCCCAGTCGGCACCGCATGAGAGGAACTGGCCGGTAGCTACGTTGCGGAAGTAATATTCATTGCCGCTGATGGGGTTGGCTTCCGGAATTTCGGGGATGCCATCTGTGAACAGTTCGTCGTCGAGAATGAATTCGCCGATATATTTGAAATTGTTCTCGATTATGGCTGTAACGACGGCCGCACCCCGGGTGTTGTAGGTCGTTCCGGAATATTCGTGGCTGTCGACGAGTACCCAGTCGGAGAGCACTATGCCGGTCGGGCCTGACTGTTCGGCGTTGTTTATAAGGTCGATCAGCAATGGATGTGTTATTTCGGCGTTGCCGAGGTAGCCTTTCTGGCCGGAAGCCGTGCCTTCGCCTGATGTGAACATCATGGTCCATTCGGGTTTGTAGCTTCCGTTTGTCCTTGCGGCTTCGTTGGGACGTACTTCGGTGCAGTTGTAATTGAAAAGGTTTATGATTGACTGTTTTTCTGTTTCGAGTTTTGTAGCATCGCCTTTAGGAGAGGATACGTCGGTTACACGGATTTTTCCGTACATACCCATATCGCTGGCATTTGTTGCTGTTGCGGCACATCCGGCCACCCATAGGTCGGCGTCGCCGGGCCATCCGCCGAGGTTGCCGGCTTTGTGAATGTCGGCGTATGCGATCGCGTCGCGTCGGAAAATGACGATTTTTCCGCGCATATCCTTGACCTTCAGGTATGGATTGTAGTCGACTATGTATTCTGTGATTTCACCTTCGTTGAGTATTTCGTTGATCTGCCGGCTGATTTCGGCACGAGAGTCGGCGTTGCCGTCGTTCTTTGTGTTGCCGCGGAACATGTGGATAGCCATGAATTCCGAAGGATGTGCTGCGAGATAATCGGCCAGCTTCTGCATGGCGTCTTTGAATGTTAGGTCTGTTGAGGCAAGTCCGTGGTTGCAGTTAAGGACTTTTTCTCCGTTGATAGTCTTTAGGTCGGGACGGAAGTCGAACGCACGTATGCCGCCGGCGAGCTGTTCGTCCAGCGTTTTTTCCTGAGCCTTAGATGAAGATGCAAGCGTAACGTTATGTCCGGTTGCAGTATCGTGTGAACCCGGGATAGAAACATGAGCCGCGAACACGTCGTCAGGAAGGTACTTCATCCAGTTTGCAAGATCGGTGCGGGCGGAGTTAAGGGCGGATTCGGCATCATAGGCCGGGATAGCAGCCCATGCTGTCAGTGATGACGCGGCAAGAGCGCATGAAATCAGAAAAGCGCACTTCTTTTTCGTTGTAAATCAATGGTTTGATAAATTTAAGGTTGATAATTCGATGATTAGTGCTACCAAGCACTTTATGACAAAATTATTCCATTTTTTATAAATCAATACGGTACCTATTCAGCCAATCGAAGATAATCAGGTCTGTCAGTAATAATTTCAGAATA
>CAJUKD010000050.1 GCA_910587235.1 uncultured Muribaculaceae bacterium | reverse complement strand
GACCAAATTTATTTAATTTTTAACTAGCTCCCATTTTTATGGGACACTAGTGTCTGATGGCATTTAGCCATTACAGAACTTGCGAATTTTGCATCTGCATCGTTCTTTATGGTATGCTTTACTGCATCCCATATTGCTTTTGAGTGCCAGCTTATAACTTGTCCTCCGTTTTCTTCAATTCGGATTAGCTCGTCAACATCACTTTTAGTAAAGCGATTGTTCTTCGAGCTATTACAACTGTTACACATTGGCGCGAAAATTCGACTATGACAAAAGCCTAACGATATAGGGCCAATATGATCAGCACTCATCTTTTCAACGCTGCCACATATAGGGCATGGCATAGGTGGATGTTTGCGAAACTCCCCCATTAGCCTATTGGCAAGATTATAATCACCATCAGACCAATCTTCATAAGCTCGTCTGTCTTGACTGTATGTCATCATATTTTCGGTATGACGGCCTGTGTCAAATCTCGTTCGACAACATAAGGCATAAGAATGGAACCCATTAAATCGGTCAGGAGGATTACACATCGCACCAGGAGAGAATCTGGAACTTTCTTTTTTGACCATCTCACTATAAATTAGCTTGATTAGGCCGTCAATATCTTTAGGCTTCGGCAATCCAAAGGCATTTGCCAGAGCATATGCTTTGGCCATGCTGTCGCACCATTGTTCTATAATTTCTTTTATAGTGTGCTTGGCTCGTTCCTGATCATTGTCTTTGTCTATATCGCAACCAAGTATTCTGTTTAATATTCCAACTGTGTTTTTGGCCGGGTATTCATAAAAAATACTTCTTCCTTCACCACAACATTGACATATATGTATTCCAGTTGGATGAATTAAACGGGCTAGTTTTGCATAACAGCCTTTCTGAATAGGTATGTTGTGAATAGCGCATTGTCTGTCCCACCATGCTTGCCGTAATTGACCTTTAGGCGATTTTCCTGTAACCACCCATTTGACTTTTCCGCTTTCGTCGCGTTCATAGTATAAACCTGCATAGTTTGGGTGATTGACTATGAATTCAACGTATTTTTCATAATTAGGATGCGCTTGTACTTCGCTTCTAACTTTCTTCTCCATTATTGAGCAGAGTGTCTAATTTAACATTTAGCGCATCTGCAATTTTCTTAGCATTTTGAAGTGATATCGACCGTTCAGCGCGTTCAACCATACCGATATAAGTTCGATGGAGTCCGGCTCTGAAAGCCAACTCCTCCTGAGAAATGCCCAATTCCATTCTTGCTGATTGAACATTTCTGCCGAATGTTATCATTGTTGTTTCTATTCGAGTCACTTAATTGCGCTATATTTAGTATGCAAAACTAGACACAATGCCAACTGCTGTCAACATACTACACATAGCAATAAAATTTACAAATGTACAAATTATCAATGATATGTTGAAAATCCAGCAAGCCGTCGCGCCAAAGACGGAGATTTTTCATAACCGACTGGCTACGCAATCGAAATACGCTTGAATACATCGGTATTTGGGAGAAAGTATATAATCCCGATTTTAATTATGGCGAATTCGCCATAATTAGAAATCAGTCCGGCCTCAATGGTTTTAAAATAAGCGTCAAAGAATTTGTTTCAAGGACAAACGCGATAAGTGTTCAGGCAAAGGCCGGTCGATATGGCGGCACATACGCCCATAAGGATATACCTTTGAGTTTGCGATGTGGATAAGTCCTGAGTTTAAGATTTTATAGTCAAAGAGTTTCAGAAGCTCAAAACGGAAGAACAGCGTTTGTTGGGTGGTCGGCGAAGCGGGAACTGTCGGAAATACTTGGATTCGATGATCTGACAGCGCTCAATTCCACGGTAAACAAGCTGATAGGCTACTTGTCGTCAACGAAAAACGGTGGACGGTTCGAAATGGCAAATTCTGTTTGGTGTCATAGCGACTATGTTATCAATCAGGCTTATGAAGAAAATATGGCTCGTATATTCTATGCGGAAATCAATGGCAGGGATTTCGATGACCCGTCCACGCTCGATTTTATCAACGGCTGGTGTAATGAAAAATCGCATGGAATGATTCCTTCTGTTATTGACAAATTCGACAGAAGATGCACATTCCAGTTAATCAATGCCTTGTATTATAGCGGACAATGAAGAAGCCGTTTAAAGCGGCTGATACATACGATAGCTTGTTCAAAGGAACGAAAGGCGAAAGTTCGGTGGCGATGATGCACACAGAGAAGGCTGTCTATTATCTTGAAAGCGACTTTGCATAGGCTGCCGTTATTCCTTTTGATGGAGATACTCGCTTTGTGGCTGTCTTGCCTAAGGCCGGATATAGCGCCGTGGAACTTGCGCGTTCGTTTAAATTATCCGACCATAATGCTTTAAAGCGACCTTATGATAGCGACCTTGAACTGAATATACCCCGATTTAATGCGTCGGCACATTATAATAGTCTTATTGACATCTTTAAGGAGATGGGGCTGAACAAATATACACATCTCGACAAGATGGGTATGACAGATATGGAAAAAGAATTGTTTGCTATTCAAAAAAACAGCATGCAGATTGATGAAGAGGGTGCCAAGCTTGCCGCAACGACTGTTGTCGGAGGTTATGATACAGCCCTACCTCCTTCTGTTATAGCCAGATGCCTCACATTCGACCGTCCATTCCTTTTCTTTGTCGAGAATATGGTTACGGGCACCATTCCTCTGGCCAGCCTTGTCAACAACCTCTGAAGTACGGAGCTATTATCATAGCTCCGATATAAGATCTATCTCTATTGCCGCCTGCAGCGGCTCAAGTATATTATATTTCGATCACGTACAAAGCTTTTTTATGGCGTAATGATGTTTTTTAGTTATTTCGCTATTTTCTTGATTTTTTTTGTGTTTTGTTGTTTGAAATGTAAAATAAAGTTGTATATTTGTGGTAAATATTTTCCGCGTCAATGGTGTTTATTGCAATATGCACATATCAACAACAGTTCTAACTTTTTTAATGTATCATTTCCAATGAAGACAAAACTTCTTTTAATTGCATCAAGCCTCGCATTGTATGCATGCCAACAGGAGGAGCCATCCATGGCCTGTGATCCTGCTGCATTGGCTGTTGATGGAAATTCTCACATTTCCAAAAACAGAAGCATTGAGGAGGCGATTGAGATCGCAGTCAATGCCGCGCAGACTTGCGACCGCTCGCGTTCGCGCGCCGCAGGGCGTACGGCCACGGCAGCCGGAGTAAAAGTCATTACCGACGCGAAATCGCGCGGCGGCGAATCCGATTCGCTGCTCTATGTGGTCAATTTTGACGATGACAAGGGTTTTGTTCTCGTCCCAGTTCCGAGAACAGATAAGGAAGTCCTGGCAATTGTCGATGAAGGCGTCTACGACCCAGCGGTCGGTACCGACAACCCCGGCTTCAACCTATATCTTGATGCCGCAAACAATTATATCAGGCACCAGAGGGACAATGGCGGAATTTCTCCTCAGTTTGAAATCACACCTGCTATAATTTACAAAACGGTAATTGATACAATTGCAGAATACGGCAACTTCCATCGTCTTGGCGAGTTGGCCTGGGGACAACGGGTTCCTTATAATAAGTATACCCCAAATGGATATACGGGATGTGCTCCTACCGCCATGGCAATGATAATAGCCGGTATTGGAAGTTCAAAAACGAGGCTTGAATACACTTTTCCGGAGAAAGATACTCCTTTTGAAAATGTAGAGTGGATTAATTTAATCTATCATAAACGGAATAGTTCATCAAGTTTGGATGTAGGTCATATATGTTATTCTCCGGATAGAGAAGCATCTCATAACTCGATTGCGCGACTTATGCGACAGATTGGAGTCGTGGCGGGTTCTGTATATTATACAGATGGAAGTGGTACGGGTACTTATCCGTGGACTTATGAATCAACGTTGAAATTTTTCTTACCTGATAGAGCTGTAACATCTTTGACTGACTATAAATCCGATCAGGTGACTAAAATTCTGGATTGGGGATTTCTTCTTATGCGTGCAAACAGCCATGAAGGTGGGCATGCATGGGTTGCCGAGGGCTATCATTTCCTTAAAACGGATAAGATGGTTATGGAATATAATCCTGACAATAAAACATGGCGTGTTGTAACTCATGATATTAAAGTTATGTCCGTTACATATTTCAATTGGGGATGGAACGGACTTTATAATGGCTTCTATGAGGGTAGTGTTTTTGAACCTTATGATGGCAATTCTTTTTATGATCCCCAATATGTAGGAGTTTCATACATACATTAACTGTTATAAATATGAAAAAATATCTGTTTTTAAGTGTCGCCGTATTTGCGTTGGCGGCATGCGATAGCGACGAGGGCGGGAAATTCGGGCCTATGCACGAAATACCCGTGAGCAATGAGATAGATCTGACAATAGACGAGCTTAGCGTTAATCAAGGCTTGAACAGCTTCGCTTTTGACTTCCTTAATGAAGTGGCGTTGTCGGGTGATGGCCGTGATGATAACGGCAATCTGTGTGTGTCGCCGCTAAGTGCGTCGTTTGCCTTGGCGATGCTTGCCAATAGCGCCGACGAAGTGATTGCCGGGCAGGTCGCCGGGATTCTTGGGGCTGAAAACCTGCCGGCGCTTAATTCCACGACAAATAAACTGCTGCGTTATATGCCGTCGCGGAAAAGCGGAGCAAGACTCGAGCTTGTGAATTCTGCGTGGTATCACGACGATTATGTCGTATCACGGACTTATGAGGACAACATGGCGCAGACATTTTATGCCGAAGTAAACGGACGTGATTTCGACGACCCTGCTACGCTTGGTTTTATAAACGGCTGGTGCAATGAGAAATCGCATGGAATGATTCCGCGTATTCTTGAAACCCTCTCCGCAAGACAAATATTCATACTTGCCAATGCTCTTTATTTCAGTGGAAAGTGGAATAAACCTTTCGATGTGTCGGATACGCGCGATATGGAATTTACCGGCACTGTTTCCAAATCAATTGTCAAAATGATGCATAGCGAAGGAAAAGCATCTTATATGGAGAGTGATCTTGCGGATGCTGCTGTAATGAGTTTTGACGGAAGTACACGTTTTGTAGCTCTGTTGCCGAAAGACGGAAGTACGGCTGAAGACCTTGCACGGTCGATGACACGTTCCGATTTTCGTTCATTTACGGCTAAACCTGATGTCAGGCTGACGCTTGACATGCCGCGATTTGGATTGAGCAACTCATGTGAACACCTGTATGATATTTTTGTTGAAATGGGATTGGGCTATGTGATGACGCTTGACAAAATGGGGCTTTCAAACGTATCGCCTGAAGCAATGTTTGCTATTCAGAAAACAGCTGTTCAGCTTGACGAAGAGGGGGCGGAATTAGCGGCGGTAACAGTTATTGGCGGCGATCTTATGCCGCCCCCGCCAATAGAGGAACCAGAGGTCAAGCATTTGGTATTCGATCGTCCGTTCCTTTTCTTTGTCGAGAATACGGTTACTGGCACCATTCTTATGGCCGGTCTTGTCAACAACCTCTGAAAAGCGATGTTTATCCCGTAAGAATCAAGGCTTAAGGCTTGCCGCTCCGCAGCAGAGATCTTTAGGCCGCAGCATGCGGCCTAAAGGATATGCCGATGGCGGTGTGTCAAATTCAATGCTATTATCATAGCCGCAGTAAGCGGCGTTCAAGCTAGCCCCCGTCAATGCGCCGCGTAGCCGTGCATTGACGGGGGTAATTGTGAAAAATCGGGCATGGTGCTACGTCAGTTGCGCTTGAAATATCCATGCTCCGGCGCTAAAGCGCCGCTACGCAGCACGATATGGTGCTGTACGAGATAGGCCGCTTATTGCGGCCTGCATGTTTTGCTGTGGAATGTCTTTTCCGCTATACATAATGAGCATTTTCCAGCCTCAACAAAACTCAAATAAGTTTGGTTTTGTATTCGTCTTATTCGTATCTTTGCAGCGCCGGAATGGTGCGCCGGGCAGCGGATGGGAGAATCCGTTGCCTATGGCGAAGAGGGAATGTCGTGAAAATCGACAACAGTGCCCGCTGCTGTAATTCCATCATGTCCCGGACTTTAAGTGCCACTCTGCGTTCCGCATACTCCTTGACATGCTGCGGGACATGGCAGGGGAAGGCCGTCCGAACGGATTTGGGAGAGTCAGAAAACCTGCCATCACCGGTTAACCGGCCGATAGCCCCGGGCAAGGGTGTGTCGCCGCATTTTGATAGAAGAATGATATTCAAGCCATTGCCGGCGTTATGCGCCATGTCGCTGTGTCTGCTCCCGCTGTGTAACGTCGCTGCGGAGGATTATAGCGTTTCCGAACCGATGACGCTCGACACCATTGAGGTGGTCGGTCGTCGCCGGCCGTCGGCATCCGCTTCGGCAGTTCCTTTGCAGACCATTTCCCGCGAGCGCGCCGCTGTGCTTGGGCTTGACGAAGTGTCGGAGGCCGTAAGGCGTTTTTCGGGCGTGACGCTTCAGGACTATGGCGGGATAGGCGGTCTGAAGACTGTATCGGTGCGCGGTCTTGGCGCCAAGCACACCGATGTCACCTACGACGGCCTGTCGCTGACCGACGCTCAGTCGGGACAGACCGACCTCAGCCGGTTTTCGCTGGCGGGAGTCGATGGAATCACACTATCGGTCGGACAGCCGGACGAATTTTTTGTGCCTGCCCGCAACTATGCCCGCAGCAGTGTGCTGAACATTGTGACCTCGCGTCCGCAAGCGTCGGCATCGCGCAGGCCGTATTTCTCCGCAATGATAAAGGGCGCTTCGTTCGGCATGTTTAATCCGTATCTGCGTTATGAGCAGAGGGTCAGCCGCAAGGTGGCGTTGACTGCCGAGATGGACTGGCTGCGTGCCGACGGAGCTTATGCCTATACGGTGCCTAACGTCGATACGGAACATACGGGAAAACGACGTAATTCCGATGTCGATACACGCCGTGCCGAGGCGAACGCTTTCATCTCTTTCGCCCACGGACGCACGCTCGATGCAAAATTCTATTACTTCGATTCGCGACGAGGGTTGCCCGGCTCGGTAGTGCTTTATAACGACTATTCGGCCGAGCGACTGCATGAACGGAATATTTTCGGACAATTGCGTTTCCGCACGGCGCTCGGACAGCGTTTTTCGCTGCGTGCCGATGCCCGCTTCGACTATTCGCTGTCGCGCTACGCCGATTTCCGGCCTAACTATCCTGACGGAGTGCGTCGCGAAAATAACACCCAGAACGAGGCATATATATCTGTCGGAGGTCTTTACAGGCCGTTTTCACAACTTGAAATTATGCTTTCGTCCGATTTGACCTATAATCGTCTGCGGAACAATCTGCCGGAATGTCCATTGCCCGAACGTTATACGTCGCAGACCGTGCTTGCCGCGCGGCTTTCCGACAATCGGAGGCGCTTTACGGCTACTGCCTCGTTGCTCGCAACACTTGTTTCGGAGCACGTCGGGCGCGGTGAACGCCCTGCCGACCGCAGCCGCTTCTCGCCTGCGGTGGCGTTGTCGTGGCGCGTGCTGTCCGACCACAATCTGCGTCTGCGCGCCTCGGCAAAAGATGCTTACCGTATGCCGACATTCAATGACCTCTACTATTCCCGCATAGGCAATACGGGGCTAAGGCCTGAACGGGCATGGCAGTTCGGGGCGGGGCTGACATGGAACGGCTCGCCTGAAGCGTTGCCATTCGTGACATTCGCCGCATTCAGTGCCGACGCCTATTATAATCTGGTGCGCGACAAGATTGTGGCAATACCGACATTGTACATCTGGAAGATGATGAACATAGGCCGTGCCGCTATCGCCGGAATCGATGTCAATGCGTCGATGGAGTTCGCGCTCGCAAAACGCTGGGCCTTGCAGCTCGAGGGCAACTACAGTTTCTGCCGTGCCGTAGATGTCACGCCTGACTCGCGCACATGGCACCATCAGATGCCGTATACTCCGCGCCACAGCGGCAATGCCTCGTGCACTCTGCGCCTGCCGTGGTTCAATCTGTCATATCTCGTTACAGCCGTCGGCGAGCGATGGTCGATGCGCCAGAACGTAGAGGCAAACCGGATGAAGGCATATACCGAACAGAGCGTTTCCGCCGGCCGTGTCTTCGTGTTCGGTCAATGCCGTCTGGGACTGCGTGCCGAGTTGCTTAATCTGGCCGGCACGAACTACGAGGTCATACGTTACTATCCCATGCCGGGTCGTTCGTGGCGGGCGTCGCTTTCAATTGAGTTTTAACCAAATCAAACAAACATATCAACCAATCAGTTATGAAAACAGTATTTTTAAAATTCTCAGTGATGGCCATTGCGGCCGGCGCACTTTTCTCGTGCTCTGAAAAGAATGACGAACCCGATGTACCCGACACCCCCGGACTCAACAGTACGGGCGCCTACATCCTCTGTGCGGGAACATACGACGGCAACAACGCGTCGCTCGACCGCTACGACATCGAATCCTCGGCTCTGACAGAGGATGTTTTCGCCACCGTCAATGGCCGTGCGCTCGGCTCCAACGCCAACGACATGATTATTCATAATTCAAAGATCTATATAGCCGTCAATAATTCCGCTACGGTCGAGATCTGCGACCTTGCCGGAAAATCACTCAAGACAATAAATCTTGCAGACGAAGCCGGAACACCCGAAAATCCCCGTTGCCTCGCCGCCTGGGGCGACAATGTGTACGTCACTCTCTACGACGGTTACGTTGCACGCATCAATGCCAATACGATGGAAATCGACGGACGCGTGAAAGTGGGCAATAATCCGGAGGGTATATGTGTGTCGGGCGACAAGCTTTATGTGGCCAACTCAGGAGGTTATCAGCCGGTGCCCGACAATACATTGTCTGTAATAGACCTGCCGACGTTCACCGCAACATCGACTGTCGAGGTGACAGTCAACCCCAATGTTCTCCGCACTGCCGCCGGAGGAAAGATTATCGTGCTTTCTTTCGGCAACTTCGCCGACATACCCAATACACTTCAGGAGGTCGATACGGCTACAGGTTCGGTCAAGGTGATAACTCAGAACAGCCAGATCATACCCGCAGTCAACGGCAGCAAGGTGTTCTACTACACTGCCCGTCAGGAAAACTGGGTTGTTACGGAGTCGGCATTCAAGTCTTATGATATTGTTTCCGGCGAAACGGAAACCCTTGCTCTGACAGCTGCCGACGGTAGCGCGCTGAGCAATGTATATAGCCTCGGAGTCGATCCTGCCACCGATTCGCTTTATGTCGGCACGTCGGACTATAACACTACAGGCGAAGTCTACGTTTTCGATGCCGACGGGAAACTTGGCGAAAAACTCGCCGTGTCAGGCATAAGCCCTATCTCTTACGCCTTCTTTGACGAAAAATAAGAATATATATTTTGGCGTTTTGCCGAAATTTGCTATTTTTGTGATATTATATTAAACCACTAGTGTCCCATAAAAATGGGAGCTAGTTAAAAATTAAATAAATTTGGTC
>CAJUKD010000049.1 GCA_910587235.1 uncultured Muribaculaceae bacterium | reverse complement strand
AATCAGCGTTCGAGCCATACTTTATTGCGCTATTTGAGTTTTATCGGACAGCAATGGTTCTATTTTGGCTTATGGGGTCAAATCAACCTGGCCGCAGGGGGCATCCGAGAATGGGTTTTCCATTTGTCAGGGAATAATAAATTTATGAGTTTTATTCTCATTCCTCCAGATGTAAATTCCGGAGTTCAAACCATCCCATTTTCCAAATTCCACATTGTTTTTAATAGAAATGCCTTGAAGATTATAGAGAATTCCAAAATCCGAAACATCTTGAGTTAAAACGTCTTCAATGCCAGAATTACCACCGTTTGATTGCGGGAATACAGGAAGGGACGGAAACCAGTAGTTGGAAATCATAGGATATTCCTTGATGAGATTTCCATCTGCATCAAAACGACGGGTCACGTATGTCGGGTCGACAAACTTATGAAACATCGATGCGTATAGTTCATCTGTCACAGGATGGATACCAAGCGAACATCCGTAGACATGCCACTCGCCCGGCTCTTGAGAGAAATCAAGCAGTTTCTCTATTTTTCGGGAATCGATGTCGTATCGGAATATGCGATAATTGGTAAACCAGCTGTTCGGGCCGCCACACCAGTAGAGGCGATTGGTGACTTGCGAAGCACAGAAGGGGTCCGGAGTCCACGCATACCACGAGTTGGGCGGAGGAAACATGTCGTCTCCTTCGATTTTGATGACTTCACGCTCAAGTGTTTCGGGGTTCAGGCGAATCAGGTACGGCACCGTGGCGCCTGTGCCCTGCACATTTTTAGAGGCCGAATACCAAAGATTTCCATCTTTCGACCGTACGATTGTCGAGCCGATGCCCGATGTTCTGCGCGGTCGTGTGCCGGTGTCCTCTTCCACGGCATCGTCGATGATTTCCATGTCGAGTATCTGTATGACTTTGTCGGTAACCGGGTCGATTACGAGCATTCCATATTGCTGATGCACGGCGAAAACCTTTCCGGCAGCAAGAATCATGGTGCCGGTCTGGCCGTAGTACAGAGAACTTGTGGGGTCGCTGCTCGGTTTGTCGTTGTCGCCTCCCGCATTCGGATTGGCCGATCCCTCTATCTGGCCTTCAATCTCTAACGTCTCCAGATTGAGAACCCAGATACCATTGCTTGAAGATACATATCCTTTTGTGGACGTTACTCCGCAAAAGGCTCTGCCGTCGCATTGTTTGCCGGAAGGGTCGATAAGCTGCAACTGCTTGATGAGCTTCATAGTTGAGGCATCGGCAATGGAAATGCGGCCTCCGACAATTGTTGCTCCCGGGTCTTTTTCCTGTTTGGCGACCATATATAGCCGTCCCTCCCAGATTGCGCCATACTGGTTGGTGCAACCAAGCTCCATGCCTGGGTTTTCGGTCTGAATAACCCGGTAATGCCAGTATTCGCCATCCGGGTCGTCGGGGAGAAGATAATTGACGGTGGAATTCTGGTGCCCATACCAGTCCTCATTGATGAATATAATGCCCTGGGAGTAGTCGACATCTTTCGCAGCGACATAAATAGCCGCTGCGAAAGAAAGAGTAAAGAATAATAGACGTATCACTTCACAATTATTTTCTTGGCCACGCCATTGCCGCTAATCACGATGTAGATGCCATGGTTAACTGCAAGGGTGTGGATATAGTTGTCGGAATTGGCAGTAAATGAGTCGACTGCGATGCCTTCCGGATTAACGATATCGAAGCTTGTACCGTTAAAGCCGCTTACAGTAAGAGTTCTGCCGTCGCAGCTGATTCGCTGTTCAGCCGAAACAACCGAGTCGACGCCTGTAATCATATCGCGGACACTGACATTGACGGCGTGATTCACCACTTTGCCGTTAGATTCAACGGCGAAGCCGATAGTGCGAGAACCGATGGCTTTGGGAGTCAAAGTGAGTCGGTTGCCTTCGAGAGCCACCTCCACGGGGAGAGAGCCATCTTCGTCATCGACTGTGGCGAGGGGCGAGTCGATCAGCGAGTATCGGATATTCGCATCATTGTTGTCGCGGTCGGTGGCATTGATTGTGACTACAACCGGCTCGTCATCGACAGACATCACGATGTCGTCGATATCCTCGATTTCCGGGTCGTACACGTCGGGGAAAATCGGCATGGATTGGAACCAGTAATAGGGGCGGAGTTCAACGGTGTGCATGAACTCTCCTGTCTCGGCATCGATGAAGTGGGTCCAGTTGTAGCGGTAATGGCCGGAGGCCTTGAATTCGGTCGTGCCGGCGATAATCATGCCGGTTCGGTCATCGTATCTCACAGTACCGTAGGCTGCCTGCAGCACTCCGGGAGTGTGGGCAGGAAGGCCCGATACTTTTGCGATCGGGCGGAATTGATTGTCGTCCACGTCATAGCGCCAGTAATAGCCGTCGCCTCCATTGGTTATGCCCGAACCGCCCGAGAAGAAAAGCGAGTTGACTGAGTGTGCGCCGGTGAACTGGGTAGTGCGCCATGCGCCCCAACCGCAATTTACCACACCACATTCCGCGGGGACGTCGACGCGTTCCGATTCTTCGAGGGTTTCGGGGTCGATAGCCACGAACACGCTGTGTCCGTCCTCCTTGGTCGCATACCATACCCGGCCGTCGGCACTCTGGGTGATGCCCTGCACGTTTACGTCAGGGATGCTCTTAATGATTCGGTCGGTATCGATATCGATGATTGATACGCCGGTGCTCTGCTTTATAGCAAAAACATAGTGTCCGGCAAGAGTCATGTCGCCGATTTGTCCGCTATAGAGTGAGCCGGAGGGATCGGTGTTGGGCTTGCCGTCATCCTCTTCGTCGAGGATTTCACTGCCCACCTTACCTATAATCCGGCAATTGTCGGTGTCAATTACATAGATGCCATTGTTGGTTCCCATGTATACACGGCCATGTCCGGCGCCGCAGAGGGCGCGACCGTCATTGCTTCGTGTCTCGTCGCCGAAGATGATTTCGTCGATTGAGCCGATACGCTTCAGCGAGGCTGCGTCGGCCACAACTAAGCGGCCACCGCCGGGCAGCGGGTCTCCGCCGTCGACAGCCTGTTTGGAGCTTACAATCAGTTTGCCGTCATAGATGATGCCATACTGCGAGGTGCAACCGAACGACATTCCTGGATTTTCGCGTTCGTAGGCCTGGTAAACAACGTCATAATCAGGTGAGAACCAGTTCAGACCACCATTTGTATGGCCATACCATTCTTCATTCAGCATAATCGTGCCGGTGTTGTAATCGATAGGCTCGTCGCGTTCGCGGTCGACTACGCGCACAATAAATTTCTTTTCAAATCCCGAACCGTCGGCAGCATTGACCGTAAGGCTGCATTCGCCCTCGCGATGACCTGAAAGCTCGTAAGGAGTCATGCGGGTATTGTTCTCATCCCAAAGGTTGACTTTGTACATCGTAGCAATATAGTTGCTTGCGGCTGTACCGTTGTCCGATAAGGTCACGGTAACATCCGCGATATCAGGATCAGCGGGAGTTATAATAGGGAACAGTCCGGTCATCTCCTTGGGCGTGAGAGTGATTACGCCATTTTCGTCGGCACTTTCAAAAGTGATGTCCTCAACGGGGACCTTGAGTTCAGACTGCAGCGAGAAAGATGCGGTAAGGTCGGAATTGAATGCGTATGTGGCAGTGATGTCGGCTTCTCCGGCAGTCTTGGTGGTCGTCACTACGCCGGTAGAGCTGTTGACAGTTGCGGCTCTGATATTGGAGCTCTTGTACGTCATCTTCGTGTAGGTGGCGTCAGCCGGTTCGATAACAAGAGGATTGTCTACTGCATGGCCGAGTCGTGCGTCAACTTCAGATTGCATATAGCTTATGGACGTAATCGGACGCAAGGGATTTCTCAGTATGATTTTAGCATCATTTGAGAAAACGTATTCAGCAGTAGTAGCACCGGGAGCTGTGTAGGAACCTCGAATCTGCACACTCCCCTCGGCTGGAGCGAAGTTGCTATATGCGGTCACATGCCCCATCAGGTTCTGAACATTCGTTGCAGAGAGCATGGGAAAACCTGTCTTAATCCACGAAAAAGCAGTATTGATTTTACCTCCTTCGGGCACCTGTACAAACACAGGCAGCTCGAGGTTTTTATCGGCAAGTGCGTAGTCGATACAAGTAGGTACAGTAAGAATCTGCTCAGAATCAATCGCCGGTCTGAACAGAGCGTATGGCAGTTCAACCGATGCTGTTTCTTTGGGTTGATGCGAAAAAATCATTACAGCATTTGGATTAAGCCATCTGCCAGAATTGACTTTATTGAAATCAGTGTCGATTGTACGCTTCACATAGCAGTTCCATGTTTCCGAGACATCGGTATGATCATAAGTGCTTGTAATCTTGCCGTCGTGGTCTGAATCATATGTGAGCATCAGCTGACTGCCCGACTTTGAGAACGACATACGCGGATCTGCTTTGGCTATGTTGGATATCACCGTCATAAGGTCATCATCCCAACCTCCGCTCCAACGATAACCGTAAACGAGATTTTCCGGTCCGCGACCGTCGTTGAACTGAAAGACCACAGTTGCGGCTTTCTCACCAGAACCGACCCAGAATGTCACATCCGATTGGTTTATAGGCTGAACCGCCTCAGCTGCCTCATGCATCTCCTCGCCCCAGTCTGCCATATCGTAATTGAGGGCTTCCGCCAGTTCTCCTCCCATATATCCGATACCGTCACCGTTGAATACGATATATTTCCATGCTTGTATGCAACCATCGTACAATTCGGTACTTGACATGCCTAAGCCGGAATATCCCATATAGTCATAATCGTTGGGGCCGTGCCAATATGACCAGTACCCGTCATACCATCCGGAACGCCAACGGAAGTCCGGGGCCTCATAACCATCTTCCAGTTGCCAGTAGTCATAATCGTAGGCAGGATAACCGTAAAAAAATGCATTGAGCGGATGCTCTATAATACCGGTTTCCTTGGCGCGTTCAATCGCATCAATACACATTTGTTCGGCCTCATATCCGGGTGCGGTCTCCTGGCCCATTGATGTATTGGGAGTGAAGTATCCGAATGAAACTTCGCCGCTAATGGCCGCACGGGAAAAATCGTAATGAAGAAAGTCCAGTTCCTCGCGGTTCATGCTTACTCCGAGGCCATTGAGAGTGGAGCCCATTGAGCCCGTGTACTGAATCATTGCTGTGAGAATGCTGCTCTGCGAAGCGACAGCGCGGATAAGGTCCTCGCCGGTTTTCGTGCCATTCCAACGATAGCCCCATACCAAGGACTCCATCCCCTCGATATCCTGGAAGTCAATGACGAGAGCGCATTTGTTCTGACCGTCGGGGTCTCCGGCCCAGTGTTGGATTTGGGCCCAGTCAACCCAGTCGACATACTCGACGGCATGGGTCGCAATTGGCTGTACAGCAAGTAGAGCAAGTACAGCAGATAGCAATAAAAAATTTTTCATTTAGTTTTAATTATGGTTTTTATGATTGATTTTATATTAAGTCTGGTTAAGTTTTCGCGGGTTCATTCCAGCGGGTCGGGCAATGGGATGCCGGGCAGAGCTATGTGCAGGTCTTGCGCACGGCTTAATTCTGTCGAGGTCTCACCTAACCAGCCGCAATATTGGTTGAGGCCTGTATATACCCTCACGAAATCGACACCGGGGAGATGCACTTTGTTTCCTTCGGAATCCACAGCCCATGATATGTCGAATGAATTAAGTTCGTCGTATTCGTTGGGATGATTGTCGACATATCCCCAGTCGTAGGCATATAGTACATAATACCGGCCTGTGCCGCTGAGGTCTATTCCGTTGGGCGCGAGCCGTGTGCCGGTGAAGCTGATATTATCGGCTTTTATCCAGAGAGGATAGTAACTCTGATTGTGGAACGTATTCTTTGCCATGTGGCCCGATGCGCCGTCGGAGTCGCTCCAGGGAATATAATTTATGTCGTCGAGAAAACCGGAGTCATCCTCTTCCAGAATCCGGTCGGGGTCGGGCCGCCGGTAAGTGATAGTGTAATTATGACGGGTTTCAGCCTTGTAGTATTCGCTGCCTGCAAGCTCGTACCACTCGTCGTCGGGAAGACCGTTGCAGTTGGTGTCGTAGCTTACCATCACTATACCCGGCTCGGCAGAGCCACCGCGTTGGTCGGGGTTGAGGAGTTCGTAGAACGCATTGCCCCATATTCTAAAATCCTTTTCTCCGGGGATGTTGATAACGGTGTGGTCAAAGCCGAATGTCACATAACCGCCGTAGCCTCCGAGAGAAATCATAATGTCGTTTGTGCCCGATATGGATTCCTCTGCTTTCTGAAGTATGGTCTCGTATGTGTCGCCTTCTTCATATCTCGGCATTTCGTTTATAAACTGGCCCGGGGCCGGACAATACTCGTAAACTTTTGAGATGTAAGCACTATATTCTATTTCTTCGTGAAGGACATGGACAGTGAATGAAAAATCGTATGGAGTGTTCGGGTCTAAAATCTTTAATTCCAGATTGTAAGTCCCCTCCTTAGACTCAAGAAAGATGTAATCTATTGATTTGCTGACTAATTCACCGTCGACATACCATTCGTATTTTTCACCGGTAAGAGCCGGATGCAAATCAAGTTTCTGCATCCTCGCTATATAATACACGTCATCAATACCGAGATTGACCATCGGAATTTCATCGGTACATCCATAAAGGAGTAAAGCGTAAATTATGGCAATAGTTAACTTCTTCATCTTGTAAGGAATGTTATATGAGCCGGAATATCCCCGGTGCGTACACTCCATTTTTTATATCCGTCGGGACTAAAACAATAGAGGGTGCCTGATGAGACATAATTTTTTGCGTCCGTCACAAATATATCGCCGGTTTCGGGATGGACGGCTATTCCGTATGGAATGGTTATATCCTTTTCTGTGCCGTCTTTTATGAAGTTGTCGGAAACTATTTCCTTTGTTCGCACGTCAATTACTCCGTAGGATATAGTATTAGAGGCTGTGTAATTGTTCCATTCCGTGGCATAGTAATACATATAGTCTCCGAAGAAAGCCATATTCGAGCAGGCCACAGGGATGGTATCGGTAACTATCATTTGGTTATATCCCGGTTTCTTTTGCATTACATACAAGCGCGACGGACGATACTGGTAATCACCTCGCGAAGTAACCCATAACTTGTTATATTTGTCCTTTTTAAGTCTATGAAGATTTATGCCGACAGGAATCTGTTGAACTTGCTTGAAATCAACCATTTGAATAACTGATACCGTGTTGTCATAATTGGGTGCGCGGTAGCCACCGGAATTTGCCACATACATATAATCATCTACAACCTCCATTTCTTCCGGCTGATAGCCTACAGATACTTTCCTCGTGACAGCAAGAGAAAGTGTATCAACCTCATAAACTGCCCCTTTAGGCGCGTTTGGGTCGATCAGCACAGGCCCGACGTATGAACTGACGTATGCCTTTCCGCGATGAAACCTGACATAACGACAGTTGGGAATATCAATCTGACCGAGTCTGACGCCGGAACGAGAATCAAGAACTTCAACTTTATGCGAGCAGTTAACAACAACATAGAGTTTAGAGCCATATATTCCTATATCGTTGCCCACATCTCCGAGTTCTTTTATAACATTAGGATTCTTCTCGGCATAGAAATTTCGAGAATAAAGTCCTGTATAATAATCATAAAAGTCAAGCGTACATTTGTTTGACCCCATATTCCCTTCATTGACAAGGTAGAACCCGCGGATACCGGCTCCGGGACGCTCATCGCCGATGATTTCATACTCCGTAGGCACCACAAGTTCGTCCTCACGACAACTTGTGGCGACCATCAGGAGCGGCAGAAAATATAAGAAAATTTGTTTGTTTGTCATATTTCCACAGTTATAGTAAACCTATAATTACGTTTAGGCATAGGGTAGTTCAGGATTACATCATAATCCTGACTTAGAAGATTATTTATTTCAATCAGACCGCGAAGACTGACCTTGCCAAGTTGGAAATCTTTACTTAATGACAGGTCGGAGGTATACCACGGCTGGGTGTAATTATATCTGATATTCTCCTGTTGATTATATCTTTCACCAACATAAATCCACGAATAATTAAGGCTCCATCCTTCCCATTGAACATTGGCAACGGCCGCCCCTGAGTGACGTGGAATATAAGGTATTTGGTCGCGGTAATAATTATCGGCAGGATTTGTTACGTCTATCGCCCGTTGGAACGTATATTGACATCTCAGGGTAAAATATAGATCCTTATATGGATTAAGGGTAAGCAGACCTGTTACATCTATGCCCCTAATGTCCACAAGTCCGAGGTTAAGCATTGTCCAGCGGAACTGTTGCCCTTTTGGGTATGCAACTATCTTATCTTTCACTCGATTATAATAGACATCAGCACTCAATCGGGCGGCAGATATGATTCTATTTGATGTATGGTCATATAATAATCCGATATTATATTGGGTAACACGTTCAGGAGAAAGTTTGGAGTTCCCCATATCAGCGTAATACAAATCATTGAATGTAGGCATTCTGAATGACTGCTTGTAAAAGGCACGGATTGAAAAATCTTTATTCCTTAACGGGTAGCCGTTCATAAAGACTGCGGGAGACAAGACGTGCTTGTCCGCCGGAGCCTCTTGCCCTTTGATTCTGTCATGGATGAATGTCGCCAATGCACTTGCCTGAACCTTAAACCTGTCAAGATTCAGAGCAGTAGCCACTGATAGGAATTGAGAGATTCGGTCCGGTTTCACAAAACCGTAGACATCAGCATCGAGAGTATTCCATAAGAAGTCATAACTTGCCGATACTCGCCAAAACTCTTTAATCTCATATTCATTGGCCGACGAGATATAGACCTCTTTTTGCTTGTAAAGATTGTCTATCTTCACTTGCTTGTCATCGTTATTGACATAATGAGTCCGATAAAAGGCATATTTTATATTATTCAGAGTAGTAAATCTCCCGAAAAAGCCTGTATATCGGCCTTGAACGAATGAATTGGTGTCCCATATACGCTCCCCTCTGCGCCATACATTGTTGACAATTGCACCCGGCACTCCGCGCTCAGAGTTGTAATTATAGGCTTTGAAAGTCCAAGAGCCGCTCTTGAGTGTGCCGTGAGTGTTCAATTCAATTCGGGTGGCATTTATGTCGCCGTTCTGACGCACCGCCGTTGTATCGTATGCAAGTTCCCCGGCAGGATTGACTCGCCTATATCGAAATTTATACTTCCCGCTTGAATTAACCCATTCGGCACTTAATGAAGCCGATACCCTTTTACTGAGTTTTAACTCTACAAGTGCCGAGGGATTCAACAGGTCAAATGAACCTGTTCGCACTGTTGCCCTGGCATGATATGTCTCACCCTCATTAAACACAGGAGTGCGAGTGCGCATATATATAGTACCCGCCGAGCCGAAATCCTTGGCAGGCTGTAAAATCTCGCTTTTCTGGCCATTATAAAGCGATAGAGCCTCAATATTATCCAGTGAAAACTGCCCAAGGTCTATCTGTCCGTTCTGGGCATTACCGAGTTCGACGCCGTCGTATACCACTCCCGTATGATTCGTACCCATCGACCGTATGTTGACTGTCTTAATCCCTCCGACACCACCATAATCCTTTACTTGCACTCCTGAAAAATAGCGCAAAGCGTCAGCAACACTATTACTGTTTAATCTATGCAGTTCCTCTCCCGACAGTGTTTGTGCCGGGATTAAATCTTCGCCGGGTTTTCGCGCTTCGACAACTACTTCTCTCAATTGGAGAGACAAAGAATCCGTGCGCTCTACAGCCGAAGCATCCAAT
>CAJUKD010000048.1 GCA_910587235.1 uncultured Muribaculaceae bacterium | reverse complement strand
CAAAGATACATATAAAATCCCCTGCTGACATTACGTCGACAGGGGTCATTTTTATTTTGGGCAAAGGGGTCAGTGATATTTTGGCTTAAGGGGTCAATTCAACCTGGTCTAAGGGGTCATCCGAGCCTGGGTTTTCCAGTTGTGAATGAAGTAATAGCTGAAGTCGCCGCCTATGTCGTTGGGAACCGGTTGGATTGTCCATATCTGGTGAGTGCCGGCGCAGTATGTCTGCTGTTCTATGCGCGATGTATTTGCAGTAGAGGCATTCCTTAAGCTCGGAGTACCATGGCAGAGCCTGGTCGCAGTTGAGGGTGTTTCCTCCGCTTATGCGTATGTCGGCGAAGCGCGGATATTCGTCGAAGTTTTTCAGACGGCGGTTAATTTCGTTGAATATATTTATAGGTGTTCCGTTCCAGAAGTAGTCAGGTTCGTTGAACGGCGCCGCCGACACCACTCTGTAGCCTTTTGCCTGCACAGCCGCCGCCGTGGCGTCGATAAGGCGGGCATATGCGTCGGCCACCTCGTCGGGATTGCCTATGTAATTTTTGTCGGCGTCAAGACCTCCGTAGATTTCCTTGATTGTCGGTTCTCCTCCGTCGAGATTGAGGGCAATATCGACTTTGTGTCCTATCATGCCGACGGTTTTCATGCGTTTGTTGAGATTTTCCTGAAGCATGGGAGGTAGAACGCCTTTTTCGGTGATTTCGGCCCATGGCTGGAATGACACACGTGCCACACCTATTATGTCAGAGCCTGTGTAGCGTAGGCCCCGCAGCATGTTGGCCTCGTCGTTCCAGGCGGTGTCGAAGCCCCAAAGGATTGGGAGGCTCACACCTTCCGCTTCGATATCGAAAGCCAGCGAGCGGTCGCCTATGGCGGTGGCAGGGTAAAGGTCCCATGACGATGGAAGCGACTGTGCGGCTGCTGATACGGCAAGCATCGCACAACATAGGATTGCTGTAGCTTTGTTTTTCATTAGTGATTTAAGGAAGTGATGTATAAGAAAATTGTGATTAGCTGGATTTCACCTGTTTTTATAGGCCGGCTCGGTGGATTACGTCGCGTACGTCGTCCATAGAGGCCGAGAATGGTCCGGGAGCGCCGAGTTTGATGGTACACATAGCGGCGGCGAACGTGCCGGCTTCGACGTAGGATGCGCCTCGGCTACGCATGTACAGGTAGCCGGCCATGTAGGTGTCGCCGCATCCTGTAGCGTCGACCTCGTCGTCGGGTTTCATGGCCGGGATGTCGTAGAACTCTCCGCGGGCATAGATCAGGGAGCCTTTGTCGCCGAGGGTCAGCAGAACTTCCGGACATCCCCATTCGGCGAGGATGCGTGCGGCTTCGTGAGGTTCAGCTTCGCCGGTTAGCACCTCCATTTCCTTTTCGTTGGCTTTGAGGATGCTGATATATGGCATTGCTTCGCGTTTCAGGTCATAGTCGACGTGTACTACATTCTCGCCGACCACTTTGCGCAGATACCCCTGTATGTCGACGGAAACCGTTCCGCGGGCGGCCAGGGATTTTATTACGTCAAGGCTGAAATCGTAGGCCAGGAGGGTGCCGAGGTGGTAGATGCGTGCGTTGACTCCTTCAAGCTTGTCGACAGTGAACGGGTCAGCCACGGCAAGTACACGCTGCGTGCGGTCGTTCATGTTTTCGCCATATTTGTTTTCGAAATATACGGACTTGCGGCTTGGAATCACGTCCACTTCGATGTCGCGTGAACGCAGTTCGGCGACGACGTCCATCTCAGATTCTCCCAGCGAAGTAACCAGCCGGAAGCCCGAGTGGTCGAAGTTGCGCAGTGCGTTTGCGAAATAATAGGCTGTTCCGCCTGGCATGTGGGCGGTGAAGCGCGGTGTGACCACTTTGTCGAGGGTTATGTGGCCTATGCAGCAGATTTCAGCTCTGCCGGTATGCAGTATTTCCTTGTTCACGGTTCAGAAATGTGTGTTATTTGTCGATTTTTCCGGTGACGACGACCATTGCATATACAAATACCAGCGCATAGCCTGCGGCGGGAACGATGAAAGCTGTCGACATCGACGTCGCGTCAGCTGTCCATCCCATCAGCAGTGTGCCGACGGCTCCGCCCAGAGGGGTCATCATCAGGAATGAGGATGCTATTTTGGCGGCGCGTCCCACGCCGCTGATTGTGATTGCGAATATTGTCGGGAACATGATTGCCTCGAAAGCATAGCATGCGAAAAGCCCTGCTTTTGAGAACAGGCCGGTGTCGGTCACTACGGCTGTAGCTCCGGCCACAGTCATTACCGAACACCAAAGCAGTACTTTTTCGGCGGGGATTCTGCTCATAATCCAGCTTCCGGCCACGCGTGCGAGCATAAACAGGCCGAGGGCTCCGAACGAGAGAAGTGCCGCGGCCTCGGTTTTGTCCATCCAGCCGTCAGAGGTGGCGTAGTTTATGAACAGGCTGTTGATTGATATTTCGGCTATTTCGTAGCAGAAGAGTGCCATTACGCCCAGACGAAAACGCCGACGGCTCCATAACCTTCGTATTGTGGCGGCTAAACCTTCGTTATCGTTGTTGTCTTTTTCATCGGCTGAATCGGATGGCGCGTTTATTTCAGGCAGCCTTACGCGGGTGAACAAGGCTGCCACAAGCAGGACTGCAATGCCCACGACGGTGTAGGGCAGTGCCACGCCGTTGCCTTCGTCCGAAAAAATAAAACCTCCGACAATGACCGGAGCAAGAATACATCCCAGACCGTTGAACGACTGTGCGAGGTTCAGGCGGCTTGCTGCCGTGGCAGGGTCGCCCAGTTCTGTTGCATAAGGATTTGCCGCCGTTTCAAGCATCACCAGGCCGCAGCCTATCACGAACAAAGCACCGAGGAAAAGCGGGAAAGACATAAGCCTTTCGCCCGGTATGAACAGCAGTGAGCCTATTCCGAAAAACAGCAGTCCAATGACAACCCCGCGACGATAGCCTCTTCGGGTGATGATGATTCCTGCCGGCAGTGCCATAAGAAAATATCCGAGGTAGGTTGTCGTCTGTATCAGTGCCGACTGTGTGATGGAAATAGAGAGTGCCTCCTGAAAGTGTTTGTTGAGCACGTCAAGAATCGCACGTGCAAATCCCCACATGAAAAACAGGGATGAGATAAGGATGAAAGGCAGCAGATACTGCTTTTTTACGAGTTGACTCATGCTTTGTTTAAGAGTGTTAATCGACACTTATTATTCCGTGTCGAACGAAAAGCCATGCAAAGTTAACGATTTCAGGGGACTTGGAGTGTATTATATGTTGAAAAGTTAGTTTATTTAGCACAAAAGTTCGCGTTAGGGTTAATTTTGTTAAGAATTGCAAAGCAAGCATATTCGAGAACTGCGCCCGTTGGAAAGTCGCAGCCAATCCCGCAGGCATGACCGACGTAAACAAACGCCTCTTCCCCATTCCTACCGGCGAGATGAACACCAACACCAACTGGACTCAGAATCCCGGATATTGAAATTAACGCAGGGACGTGCTGTTTGCACGTCCCTAAAAAACAAACCATAAATCAACACCATTACCAACTTTTAAACCAAACATTATGAAAAAAAATGTACTCTTTGCAGCAGCCGTGCTTGCACTCGCAGGCGGCAGCGCTATGGCTGAAGGCCGCTGGCAGACAAGCAACCTGCTTCAGGATCCCGCATTCCTTCCCGGCTGGTACGGTATGCTCACCGCTACAGCCGACGGAGTGGCTGAAGCATGGGACGCTCCTTTTGAAGTCTACCAGGTGATTACCGATGCTCCTGCCGGCGAATACACTCTGACCGCAAATGCTTTCTATCGTTTCGGCAGCAACGACTACGCCAAGGAAAACATGAAGGACGGCGCCAACCACCACGCCAATATCTTCCTCGGAACTGCTACAACTCCTGTAGAAGGTCTTTTTGACAAGAAGCAGGACGGTTGCCCCAATTCTACCGGCGAGGCCAACACAGCTTTCGGAGCCGGAGAATACCTCAATACAGTTAAGTTGAACCACGCCGGCGGCGACCTCCGCCTCGGTATCGTCCTGAAGGAATATCGCGCGGACCAGTGGTGCTGCTTCGACAACTTCAAACTCGTCGGCCCTGCCGGTGAAGTGGCTATCACCAACGGTGATTTCGCAGTAGGTCTTAGCGAAATGAATAAGGAAACAGGTGAAAAAGGCGCATGGGACTTTTTAAATGTGTCCCTTCAAGCCAAGGATGTCGACATTAACAAAGAAGGCGGTGCCAACGGTTGCTTCCGCAAGACCAATGCTTCGCCCTACAACTTCGGTCAGCTCATTGAACTTCCTGCCGGTAAATATCGCTTCGGTGTGAAGTCGTTCTATCGCGACGGCAACGGCAACCAGTCAGGCTGGTACATCAAGCTGAAAGGTTACGAACGCGTTGAAGGCGAAAGCTCCTACGACCGTCACGTTGCCGGAACAGAGGATGCAAGCCTCTTCCCCCTGCTCTATGTTGCCGAAGACGTGGAAGATTTCAAGCCCGTGAGCGCCGATGAAATCGCAGACATCATTGCTGCCGGTAAGCTTTACAAGGAAACTGCCGTGAAGTGCATCTTCGACGAGCAGCTTGATGTATATCCCAACAACGAACCCAAGAGCGACGTTGTTGCGGAAGGTGAACACGGATATGCCGACAGCGGTTTTGAACATGAAGCAGCCATGGTATTCCTGAAGAACCCCGAAATGTACCGCAACTATGTTGAGTTCGAACTCGCTGCTGCCACCAAGGTTTGGGTTGGTCTGAAAAAAGACGTAAACAAGCCTGTGCACTACTGGAATCCCTTCCGCGACTTCACACTTGAAAAGTGGGTTGAAGGTGCCGGTATCAACAACATTCTTGCCGACGACGAAAACGCTCCCGTCGAGTACTACAACCTTCAGGGCGTACGCGTTCTCAACCCCGAAAACGGTCTTTACATCGTTAAGCAGGGCAAGAAAGTCAGCAAGCAGATCGTTAAATAATCAAGTTTTATAGTTTAAGGGTTAAAGTCCGGATTTTATTTTAGACTTTAACTTATAACGACACCAACAGGCGGAACCGGCCTTGCGGCTGCACAGACAGACGCAGCCGGTTCCGTCGCTTTTTTCTGAAAACCTTATGTTTAAATCAATATCCTTATCCGCTCTTGTATTGATGCTGACGGCATCGATATCGTTTGCCCGGACTTATGACGTGACGGACTATGGCGCCCGAGGCGACGGCCGCAGCGATGACGCACGGGCCATACAGGCAGCCATCGACCGCTGTTCGTCCGACGGTGGCGGTTCGGTAGTCTTTCCGTCCGGAAAAACATTTCTCAGCGGTCCGCTCCGCATGGCCTCTAATGTAGATCTGCATCTGAGTCCGAACTCAACCCTGCTTGCCAATCCGGATGAAAGCGTCTACACGGAGAGTGCTTTCGGCGCCAACCGCGGCGAGGGTATGATGTGGCTTTACGGTAGGGATATCGAGAATTTCTCAATAAGCGGCACAGGGCGCATCGACGGAAATGCCGTGGCGTTCATGGGTGCCGAGCTGGACGACTCCTTCGAACTTAAACCTGTGACCGATTTCGACCCGCGGCCTCATGTGTTGACTCTTGTCGATGCACGCAAGGTCAACATCTCGGACGTGACAATAGCCAACAGTGCCTATTGGACGGTACACCTTGTGGGATGCTACGATGTGGCAATATCCCACATATCTCTTCTTAATAATCTTAAAGTACGCAACGGCGACGGCATCGATGTCGATCATTCGCGAAAGGTGCGTATTACAGGATGTTTCATCGAAAGCGGCGACGACTGCATCTGCCTCAAGAACCGCCGCGAATACGAACAGTACGGACCGTGCGAGGATATTGTGGTGACAAACTGCATAATGGCCTCTCGTTCATGTGCCGTAAAAATCGGTTCGGAGAACATGGACCGCATCGCACGCGTACTTTTCGACAATTGTATTATCACCGATTCAAATCGCGGGATCGGAATCCAGAACCGCGATGAAGGGACGGTCAGCGACGTGACTTTCTCAAACATCACTCACGACTGTCACCTGTACTCCGACGTGTGGTGGGGAAAGTCGGAACCTATTTATATAACGTCCTATCCCCGTGCCCGCGGCAATCACAAGGATGCCGGCTGGCGTTTTCCTAAAGGCGCAACAGCAGGCAGCTGCGGCGCTGTGAGCGACATTCGCTTCAATAATATTACGGCTACGACCGAAAACGGTATCTTTATAGGCTGTGACAGCCTCGGAAAAGTGTCTGACATAAGTTTCGACAATGTGAAGCTGACACTGAAAAAGATGTCGGATTTCGATGGTGGTGTCTATGATCGGCGTCCATGCGAGGGCGAGGGTTTTGTGAATGCTCCGGTTTATGGAATCTATGCCGAAAAAGCCGCCGGAGTGACCGTCAGCGATTTCAACGTGCGCGATGCCGGCTTCCCTGCCGGACGCTACGCCGGAGAGTTCAATTTCATCGATTGCAAAGACATGAAAATAAAGGAATGAGGCGCTGTTTCACTGCCGTGCTTCCGGCCTTGCTGCTTGTATCTTCCGGCTTTGCCTTTCCTGCATCGCGGGCGCAGCTGACGGCTGAGTTTGCCGTTACGCCTGAAAAATCCGGCGGGATATACTATGCCTATCCGTTTACGACAGATTCGCTTGCCACTGTGCCGGATGGTTTCGAGCCGGTCTACCTGAGCCACTATGGGCGCCATGGTTCCCGTTGGGTTATTGATATGAGTATTTATCCCAAGGTGCTCGGAGCCTTGCGTGCACAGCGCGATGCTGCTAATCTGACTTCTGTCGGCGAGGCGCTGATACCGCTTGTCGAAGCTTGTGCAACCCATGCCGAGGGACATTCCGGAGAATTGTCGCCGCTTGGCGAGCGACAGCATGCGGCTATTGCCGGGCGTATGGCGCGTCGTTTTCCCGCTCTTTTCGCCGACTCGGCCCGGGTGGTGATGCGTTCGTCGACGGAGCCGCGCTGCATAGTGAGCATGGCTGCTTTCAGCGAGGCGCTTAAGGAGGCTAATCCGGCTTTGCGTGTCGAACGATATGCTTCTCCCGGCGACATGGATTTTATCCATTACAGCAGTCCGGAAGCGAAGGCCATGGGTAAGCCTGATGCAAAATGGATGCGCCGCTTCGGCGCGGCTCGCGATTCGCTGACTGCCTGCACCGCTTCGGCACGGCGTATATTCAGGGATCCCGGGCTGGTGAGGCATCTTCCTGTAGTGATGCGGCATCTGCACGACATTGCTATAGATGTTCAGGATGTCGACGGCCTGCAAGATGAATGCGATTCCATCATCAGGATATTCACTCCCGATGATCTTTATAATCTGTGGCAGGCTTCAAACTACATGATGTACGTCCGCCATGCGGATTCCGGAGTAGGACGTGATGCAGGCCCTCGCAGCGCCGCCAATCTGCTGGCCAACGTGATCGGCTGCGCCGACAGCGCTCTTGCCGGCAGCGGGCCGGCAGCAGATTTGCGTTTCGGCCATGATACATCACTCATACGCTTTCTTTCTCTTGCCGGAATAGACGCGTGTTCGCCTGCCGGAGCCGGGACGCCGGAGGATGCGGCCGTACAGTGGCAGACATTCCGTATATCGCCTATGGGTGCAAATTTCCAGATGGCATTCTTTCGCAACGACTCAGGAGAAGTGATTGCCGGTATGAGGCTTAATGACCCCCCCGTGGAGATAAAAGATCTGAAAGAATATGCCCCGGGCTATTACAAATGGAATGAATTGAAAGAATATTGGGGGGAATAGGCTGTAGTTCAATGTTTCACAGTTGTATATCATAATAAAAAACACCGCACCATGATGAAAAAATTATTGACCGTTTTGCTTTTGTCGACGGCAACATTTGTCGCCACGGCGTCGCACCCTGTCGAGTCCTTACTTGAGCGTATAGCTCAGGGCGCGTCGCAGAGAATAAGTGTGCGCGAAGTACCTTCCGACGAGGATTTCTTTGAGATCAGCGCCGATAACGGACGTCCGCTTGTCACCGGCAATTCGGCGGTGAACATTGCCGCCGGCGTGAACTGGTATCTTAAATATTATCCGCATATCCATCTTGCGTGGAACAATATGAAGGCCGAACTGCCCGAAGTGCTTCCCTTGCCGGCAAAAGCGGAACGGCGCAGCACTGATGCTTCGCGTCGATATTATCTCAACTATTGTACTCATTCTTATTCCATGGCTTTCTGGGACTGGGAACGCTGGCAGCAGGAAATCGACTGGATGGCTCTACATGGCATAAACATGCCTCTGGCTATGACCGGTACTGATGTCGTTTGGCGCAATACGTTGAAACGTCTGGGATATTCCGATGCTGAGGCCGATGCGTTTGTGGCCGGTCCGGCTTTTCAGGCATGGTGGCTGATGAATAATCTTGAAGGGTGGGGCGGTCCGAATTCGGAAAAGTGGTATGCCGACCGTGCCGACCTGCAGCGCCGAATACTGGAGCGTATGCGCGAGCTGGGAATGGAGCCTGTACTGCCCGGTTACTCCGGTATGGTGCCGCACGATGCCGACGAGCGTCTGGGCGTAAAGGTGTCGGGTAAGGGAATCTGGAACGGTTTCGTGCGTCCGGCATTTCTCGATACCACCGATCCTATGTTCGACCGCATCGCCGATATATATTATCAGGAACTGACAGCACTCTGTGGCCCCGCGAAATATTACAGTATGGATCCTTTCCACGAAGGGGGTAGCCTCGAAGGAGTGGATCTGACCGAATGTGGCGCTATTATAACACGTGCGATGAAACGCGCCAATCCCGAGTCGATATGGGTAATACAGGGGTGGAACAAGAATCCGCGTGCCGAGCTGCTTGCCGGCGTGCCTCGCGGCGATATCGTGGTGCTCGACCTTGCTTCCGAGATCAAACCGAACTGGGGAGATCCCGATTTGCCGTCGCCTTATAAGCGCGAAGGCGGATACATGCCGCATGACTGGATGTTCTGTATGCTGCTTAACTTCGGAGGCAACGTGGGGCTGCACGGACGCATGGATAATGTGATCGGAGGATATTATAAAACCCGTAAGTCAGTGTTCGGACCTACGCTGACCGGTGTAGGCCTTACTCCGGAAGGCATCGAGAACACCCCCGTCATGTACGAACTGCTCAGCGAGCTTATATGGCGTCCTGAAGAATTCACCAAGGAGGACTGGTTGGGCGGCTATGCCGGGGCGCGCTATGGTGTGGCTGATGCCGATGTCGATACTGCATGGTGCAAACTCGCATCGACAATATATAACTGTCCTTGGGGTAATCTTCAGCAGGGTACCACCGAATCGGTATTTTGTGCACGTCCTTCGCGCGAGGTGTGGCAGGTGTCAAGCTGGAGCCGTATGAAACCATACTATGAGCCTCAGGATGTGATTGATGCCGCGCAGGCATTCGCTGCCGCCGCACCGCGTCTGCGCTCGAACGGAAACTACCGCCACGACCTTGTCGACATCGTACGTCAGGCCGTGGCCGAAAAGGGCCGTCTGGTCTATGGCGAGATGATAAAAGCTCTTGATTCAAAGGATATGGCGGCGTTCCGTAGTGCCTCAAGCCGTTTTATGGGGCTGTTGACAGACCAGGAACGCCTGTTGTCTACCCGTCCTGAATTCTCCGTAGCTACGTGGATAGACGCGGCACGCCGTCTGGCACCTGCGCCGGACGAGCGTGATATGATGGAGCGTAACGCATGCTTGCTTATTACAACATGGGGACCACGTGTGGCCAGTGAGGACGGCGGACTCCGCGACTATGCGCACCGCGAGTGGGCCGGTCTGCTCGGCGACCTTTATACAGCCCGTTGGAGGGTATGGATCGACGCTATGCAGCGGGGGGATGACACCCCAATCGATTTTTATGCCATTGATGAAGCATGGGTAAACGAGCGTAAAGATTACAAAGTGGACACTAAGACGGATTGTGTCGATACAGCTCTGGATATTCTCGGACGCTTGTAATTATTTGATATAGTACAAAAGAAAAGGATTTCACTACCGAAAGTGAGTGAAATCCTTTTCTTTATCTGTACTTAGATCTTGCCCGTATTCTTCAAGCTCAAATCCAAAATAATATCAGGTATACCTCATGTAGTTTTTTGATATTGTCCGTGAATCTGTTGTTCTTTATAATTACTGTTGGATTTTATACAAGCTCGTTGAAAACTTCGGTACTGAAATTTTAATATTCTTGACATCAATAGTTTCAGAAGATATTCATGATGTTTTTACATGCTTGTTTAGAATTTGGTGAAAAATAAAATGAAAAAAATTTGGCTGTATCAAAAAACTTCACTACCTTTGCAGAGCAAAAAGGCAAAAGCCCTAAGCAAGGTGCCATAGCTCAGTTGGTAGAGCAAAGGACTGAAAATCCTTGTGTCC
>CAJUKD010000047.1 GCA_910587235.1 uncultured Muribaculaceae bacterium | reverse complement strand
TTAAGCCTGTCGCTAGCGTTCATCCTGAGCCAGGATCAAACTCTTCGTTGTTGTTTATCTTGTTCTTATTTTTTTCTTCAAAAAAAATTTTTAGGCAAGATTCTTTTTTTTAATTTTGCCTTCGCAAGATTCCGCTTTCTTTTCGCGGACAGAGATTGCCTGCGCCCTGATCCCGGACTTTCGTCCGCGCTATTGAGCTTTTAAAGAATTGACTCGAGTTTTCAGTCCGTCGTTAAACGGACCGGCTCTTGTACTACTCTTAGTCTATTGTAATCGTTTCAATGTTCTCTTTGGTTTGCCCCGGTGAAGCGTTCTTCCCGAAAGCGAGTGCAAAGTTACACCCTTATTCCCCTACCACCAAATTTTTCCGATGTTTTAACAGAAATTTAACAGTCGAGAGGCGAACTTTTGAAAGGCATCCCATACGTAGCTGCAAAGATAGCAAAGTTTTACGTGATTTTTCACCGACAACCACATTTTTTCTCTGACAAACGAAACAAAGATCAACAAATGCTATATGGAATTATGCAAAGATTTGCTTAGGGGTGTTAGATTATCATATAATACAGATAATTTTTCAGGCAAGCGGAATTTTTCCGAAAACAAAGCCTTATCTTCGCGCTCAATTTCACGCAAGGCAAAGGGCGTGGATGGCGGCGACAGAAGGCCGCAATGGTACAATCATTCTAAAACGCATAGGACAAACGATGACAAAAAGACAAGTCCGCACAGCTATACTCGTCGTGACAGCTATTCTTCCGGTGGCACTCCTTATTTCGGCTCTTATAGCTACTATAATAATCAAGGGACCGGCTTCGGTTTCCACCACAGGCCCATACGTACTTTTTATTGCTGCCGGCTGCGCACTGGCGCTCGGCATACGGCATGGCTCGGCCAGCCGCCGGAGCCTTACCACAGGTCTGCTCCGTTCCGGCGGCCAGACACTGCCTGCAATTCCGATGCTTCTATGTATAGCTATGATTTCCACAACATGGATGCTTTGCGGAGTAGTCCCGGCTATTATATGTTACGGTCTTGAAATCCTCAATCCGTCGCACTTTCTCCCTGTGTCCTGCATTGTATGTGCCGTGGTTTCCATACTCACAGGAAGCTCATGGTCGACCATAGCCACCATAGGAGTCGCCTTCATGAGCATAGGATCTGTTCTGGGCTTCTCGCCCGGATGGGTTGCGGGAGCCATCATATCGGGCGCTTATTTCGGCGACAAGCTGTCGCCGTTAAGCGACACCACCGTACTGGCTTCGTCGTGCTGCGGCGTCGACCTGTTCAGACACATAAGATACCTGCTTATAACTTCTCTTCCGGCTTTCGGCATAGCGCTCGCCGTGTTCGGTATTGCAAACATAGGCTGGAGCGCCGAACAATCGGCACAGACGAGTGAAATCATACAGGGACTACATGCCCGGTTCAACATAAGTGCGGCGACACTCGCCATTCCCGCAATAACATTATTGCTTATAGCATTCCGCGTTCCTACATTAGCGACACTACTCTGCGGTGCCGTCATGGGCACAGCCGGTATATTCATCTTTCAGCCGGAGATCGCCGCGGAAGTCACAGCCCAGGGTACGATTCCCACAACAGCAGCCTCGACAGCCTCATTATTATGGGGCGGTGCCACACCACATACAGGCAACGCCATCCTTGACGAGCTTGTAGCTACAAGGGGCATAACAGGAATGCTGCCCACCATATTTTTAGTAATATGCGCGATGCTTTTCGGCGCCGCCATGATAGGAACGGGCTTCCTCGGCACAATCACCCGCAGCCTGACACGCCGACTGAACAAACGGCTGCCGGCCGTGGCGGCAACTGTCGGCAGCGGTCTTTTTTTGAACGCCTGCACTTCCGACCAGTATCTGTCAATAATCATCGGAGGGAACATGTACCGAAATCTCTACCGTCGTCTGGGAATGGAAAGCCGCCTGCTAAGCCGCACACTCGAGGATTCCGTGTCGGTGACATCGGTCATAATACCATGGAATTCATGCGGCGTCACACAGTCGATGGTGCTCGGAATACCGGCTCTTACCTTTATACCTTACTGCGTATTCAACTATGTATCGCCTATCATGTCGCTGCTTGTGGCCTGGAGCGGTTTCAAGATAAAAGAGGCCGCAGGAAGCATATATAATTCAGCCGGCAGGCGCATGGCATCATAAAGCAACAAGCCGAACGCGATAATATTTTGCCAATTTTCACAGGATTAATTATCTTTGGAGCCTGAATTACGCTCAGACAGGCCGCAAGAGCCGGTCAAGAACCTTTAATACCATTAAAAAATCCTGTAATGAGAAGCAATTTTCTGAAAAGCGCCATTTTGCTGCTGTCGGCGGCCACACCTGCATTGACATACGCACAAGCAGTCATCGACGCACCTACAAGCTATTACCTTATACATTCGAGCGGCATGCACGCCTCCCGAAACTCCGACGGCAAAGCCGTGCTCGAAGCCTCCGACGCGCCCGAAGCACAGATGCTTTTATTTACTCCTACCGGAGAGGGCTACTACACCATCTCGGCTCCCGACGGCGGCGGATACATGTCGCTAAGCGGAAGCTACAACACACAATTCACCGACGACTGCAGCTCGACCCGCTCGCAATGGGCGATACGCAGCGCCGGAAAACACTACATAAAACTCGAATGCCGCGCAAACGGCAAATTCCTCGGCACGGACGCCTCGACCGCAGGAGCAAGCATTTTTTCCGACAAAAGCGGCACAGATTCCCGGCACTACTGGTTCCTGTCCACGAATGCAGAACAGGAACCACCTGCCGACGAGCATGCCTACATCATCAATCCGGCCGCCGAACGCCAGCTCATTGAAGGCTGGGGCGTGTCGCTATGCTGGTGGGCCAATATGTGCGGAAAATGGAGCGACGACAAAATCGATGAAATCATCGATTGGCTCGTAAGTCCGGAGGGACTTAATTTCAACATATTCCGCTACAACATAGGCGGTGGCGACGATCCCGAGAACAATAACTGCACAGCCCATCACATGGGTTCCGGCAAGGGTTTGCGCGCCGAAATGGAAGGTTTCAAGGACTCCTCCGACGGGCCTTACATCTGGACCCGCGATGCCGCCCAACGCAAAATAATGCTAAAAATAAAGGAAAAACGTCCCGACGCAATATTCGAGGCATTCAGTAATTCATGTCCTTATTACATGACTTACAGCGGCTGCGTGGCCGGCAACAGCAATTCGTCGAAAGACAACCTGCGTCCGGAATTCTACGAAGAATTCGCCCAGTATCTGGTAGATGTGTGCAAGCACTACAAGGACGAGTACGGCATCGAGTTCCGCACCCTCGATCCTTTCAACGAACCCATGACAAGCTACTGGGGAGCCAACGGCGGTCAGGAAGGCTGCCATTTCGACGTCAAATCGCAGATCGATTTCCTCAAAGTTCTCGCACCGGTTCTGCGCGAGTCGGGGCTGAACACAATGATTTCCGCTTCCGACGAAACATCCGTGGCTCAATCGGTAAAAGACTTTGAAGCCTATCGCGACGCCGGCGTGCTTGAGCTTGTCGGACAATGGAATACCCACACCTACACTGCCGACAACAAAGCACGCGCCCAAATCAGCGCCCTTTGCCATTCAGCCGGAATGCCACTTTGGATGAGCGAGGTGGGTGCCGGCGGCAACGGACTGGAAGGCAACCTGAACCTCGCCCGCAAACTTATCGACGACATACGCTACATCATGCCTTCGGCCTGGATTGACTGGCAATACATCGAAGAAGGCAACGACCAATGGTGCCTTGTCAAGGCCGGCAGTTTTGAAAAAGGCACATATCAGCGCGTGAAGAACTATTATGTACGCAGTCATTTCAGCCGTTTCATAAAGAAAGGATACACTATTCTCAGCTCGCTGAACGCCCAGACTCTTGCCGCCCGCAGTCCCGAAGGCGACCGTCTGGTACTTGTGGCTCTCAACAGCGGCTCTTCAGAGTCCGAACACACTGTCGATCTTTCAATGTTCGCATCGGCCGGCGATGCCGTCGAAGCATGCATCACCACACAGTCTGACGACATGGCCGAATTCACAGACTATAGCATCGACGACAACGGCCGGCAACTGAAATTCCGTCTTCCGGCGAAAAGCATAGTCACGCTCGTACTACCCGTAAGCATTGCCGACGCAAGCATCCCGTCGACGCCACAAGCAGGGCACAAATACCTGATCTGTCCACGACTGGGCGCAGACCTCGCGCTTGATGCCACCGGCGGAAAAGTAAGCATAAAGGCTCTCAGTTTCTTCAACGCCCAGGCATGGACATTAAGCGAAAAAGCAGACAATGCTTACTCGCTGACCAACGCTTCAGGCTATACTCTCACAGAGAAAGCCGGCGAATATGCCTTGTCAGCAAGTCGGGAAGCGGCCGACGGACAGACATTCCATATACATCCTGTCGACGGAGTATATTATAAAATCACAAATGCCGACGAAAGCAAGGCCCTTGACCTTGAAGGCGAAAAAGCGGTCGACGGCAACGGCGTGGGACTATGGGATTACGGCACAACACCAACGGCAGTACACCGGCAGTGGATGTTCATAGAAGTAGCCGACGAATCGCTCAGTTCCGGCATCATTTCTGCAAACAACAGCCATGGCGCCGCAGTCCGTGTAAGCACTCCCGAAGCAGGAATGATACAGGTCGAGCGCATCGAAGATAAAACGGCAGGAATCCTGCGGGTATTCAACGCCGCGGGCATATGTGTCTACAACAGCCCACTGGACAGAGCGGCCATCCAGCTCCCCTTGGGTAGCGGCTATTATATAGTCAGCTTCACATCTGCCGACGAGTCAAGCGCCACAGCTGTTATCGTGCGTTAATATTCAGAATACAGCGCGGGTGAAGAGCGAAAGCGTCATTGCCGAGGCTGCCTCGGGTATGGTCAGGAGCTGATAGCCCGCCCTTGCGCCGGACTCGAACGAACGCGTCATGCGCCACGATGCCGATAGAGATGTCCTGAGCATGAATGACACGGCAGGCATGGTCGAATAGTTAAACGTGTGTGCCACACCGACAGTGAGATCGTAGTCGAGCGCGAAAGGCGAAGCGCCGTCGGGTGTCAGACGGGCAAGGCCTCCGAGCGAGAAAGCCATGAGATTGAGCGGATCGGAAGTAACATAAGGTTTTGTATTTCCGCTACCATCGCTACCGGAACATTCCATTGCCAATGACTGCATACATGCTGTCGCCAACAGGCCCAAGCGCGCCGACACCGGCAGAGTCAGATTCATCGAAGCTCCGAAACCGCTATCTCCTGTGCGATATGCAATGCCGTCGAACGAATGGATGGCCGTGAACGGGAATAAAGCCTCTGTTGCCACATCCAGCGAAGCCTTGAACTCGGCGGCAACGCCACACGGCCAGATGCTGCGGAAACGTCCGCTATAAAAAAACTCCCCGATCCAGCTTCCGAGTGCCGCCGAGCCAATGCCTATTGCCGCGCCGGCAAGCACGTCGGATGGATAATGCCGTGAAGTCCATGTGCGTTGCAAACCGACACCCGCCGAAACGACATGAAAGCCGAGTACCCACCATGGAGAATAGGAATAAAGTTCGTTGGAAGCGATGGATGATATCGAATAAGCCCACGACGTATGACGCGACGGGAATGAGTTATTCCCGCTACGGTCAGGACGCATTTCGTGTATGGTATTCTTCAGCAATTCAGTCATCCCGACATTAAGGCCGAAGGATGTCCCCACTCTTATTCCCGAAAGAACAGGATCGCAATGTAATGCTTCGGAGTAAGGGATAGTATCGGAGCTTTCAACAGCGCCGTCCGCCGCCGATGCTGTCATGGCGCCGACAAATGCCAGTGCCACAGGCAGGCATCTATGAAAGATATTCTTCACTTTCACTAATTTTCCTTAAGCATCTATTTCGAAACCGGCCGCATGCGCACTCTTTTCTCTCCGTCGCCAAATGGCCTTCCTTTACCTTTTCCGGCAGTGACGTACCGGACAAGATCGTCATAGAGCATACCGCTGCTGTCGGTTACCCGCCGCCCGTTGCGCAAAGGCGTAAGATAATCTCCGCCGTTTGCCAGATAATCTATTGTAGCAATCCGGTAAGTGCGTTCGGGGTCGACATCCTTGCCTCCTACAGTAGCACGCACAGTACGGCGTGCGTCACGGTCATAGACCGCATCGACCTGACGGCTGACCCCGTTTCCACCGGTAATGGCCATGGAGTCGAGAACGGCCAGCAAATCGCTACCCTTGAGGTCAAGCACACGTATGTTATTACGGAAAGGAACCAGATTTATCAGCTGACCTTTGGATACCTTTCCTTTAGGAATATCGCAACGCAAACCACCTTTATTAATTATAGCAAGGTCGATGCCCGGAGCAAGTTCATTGCCTTGATCGAATACAAAATCGGCCATATAATTGAGCATACGGTTGTCGTCGCGAGCCATATCGCGGTCGGCACGAGTAAGCCACAGGTGCATAAGCGAATCGACACCGGGACGATATTCATTTACAATATCTTCTATGCGAGCGACGCGGCGTCCGTCGAAACGACCGTCGAGAGTAATCAGTTCATAGCTTGGCCGGCCACCTATCCTCAAGCTGTCCAGCTCGATTTCGATCTTGCCGAGGCGCGCGCCGGACTTCCCTGTCTGCACCACAAGAACATCACGCCCGTCGGCGTTGCGGACCACACTGCGCGCATCGTCCGGGCCTATAGTATCGTGCGAGTGTCCGCCTATGATTATATCTATGTCTTTCGACGCGCGCGCGAGTTGCAGATCACCGGGCTTACGCGCGGGATCATATCCTATATGAGTGAGAGCCACCACCGCATCGACTTTTTCAATTTCTTTCAGATAACGAGCCGTGAGATTGGCGGCCGGAATTATATCGGTAAATACCAGGCCGTCGTAATTACCGTCGGCAATCATTCCTTTCGGATCAAGATTCAAAGCAATGAAACCTATGCGCTTGTCACCGTAAGTCCGGATGTCATAAGGGCTGAACATTCCTTCCAAAGCCGAATCCTCAAGAAAATAATTGGTCGAAAGATTTTTTGCCTCGGAAAGTTTCAGCACCGATGCCAGCGAATCGATACCGTTGTCGAATTCATGATTGCCGAGTATGCGCAGATCGGTTCCCAAAGCATTAAGAAGTTTCTGCTCGACCACCCCTCCATAAAGATAAAAGTAGAGAGAACCTTGCACGGCATCACCTGCGTCGACCACAAGAACATTAGACTCTGCGCGACGCACACTGTCGATAGCCGCCGCACGGCGTTCAATTCCACCTAAGCCGGAACTTTCAATAGGGTCGACCTGGGAATGCGTATCGTTGGTATGCAGAATCACCAGCTTCTCAGCCATAAGCATCGGGGATGCCGACAAAAACGCGGCCGCAATCACCGGAAGCGACATACGGCGTATTGTATCTTGCAACATATATTTCATGATTTCACTGTCATTATTGTTAATCGTGCGAAAATAGCACATTTTTCTACATGATTAACAATCTTGTCCTATACTTTTTTCATAGCCTGACTTTTTCCTACCTTTGCACCGGCCAAGGCCAAGACGGAAAATCCGACAGAAAACGGCCGGTTTTTCCAACTCAAAAAAAATTTCAATGTTGAAACAATCCAATCGGACTCCTATCTATAAAGATCTGACATGATAGAGCAAATCGAATTTTCATTGCGACCCTATCCGAGGGGCATTCATCTTATAGGCAAGGAAATACCGGCACAACTTCCCGCCCTACCCCGTAAAGGCCTGCTCCATTTGCTGATAAAACACACATCGGCGGCTCTCGCTCTCAACGAAAACGCAGATCCGGACGTACGCCGCGACCTCAATACGATATTCGACCGGCTTGTACCTGAAAACGCACCATATTATATGCACACCGACGAAGGTCCTGACGACATGCCGTCGCACGCCAAATCCGTCATAGTAGGTTCAAGCCTGACACTCCCTGTTACCGACGGCCGTCTGAACCTCGGAACATGGCAGGGCATATACCTGTGCGAGTTCCGCGATTATGGAGGTCCGCGGAAAATTATCGCTACCATAATCGGCGAATAATTCCGTCGCGCAATCAATACGCAAAGTTTATCCAAAACTGCCGCAGCACAACATAATGTCGGGTTATCGGGATTTTTTTGGAGAAATTTCATGTTTTTTTGCAATATTATTCTTTATTTTGCGAAAGACAATGAGGCCATACGACACACGCCATGTCATATCCTCTTCACGAAGTATCATCCAATCACTATCCAGATGAAAAAAATCCTTTACACCCTGCTTACGGCTGCATTCATTTTCACTCACATTCCGAGTGCAAACGCCACTATCACGGAACCCGTAGCGAAAGTCATCCTCGAAGAAGACTTCTCACTTGTCCCTGCCATCGATCCATGGAAAGGCTACCGCATGGCGGCTTTCGATTTCGACACATACGAAATCAATCCCGAGTTCACTCACATTCCGGGATGGAGCGGCTGGATGATGACTTACGGCAAAGAATCCGGAATGCTACATTTCGACTACGACGACGAATCCGACACCGGATATCTCTCCACTCCCTCGCTCGAACTTTCGGCCGACGGCGGAAAAGTCACCATAAAGTTCGAGTACCGCAAGGACATGACCGGCCTTACCAACAAGGAAGACCGCGTGCATCCGTCGCTCTACGATGTAGCTAACAATAAAAACATCACCGGGATATATACCAATTCCATCAACGTCGATGACCAGTGGAAAGAATATTCCATAACCCTGACAGGCGGTACGGCCGACTGCGCCGTGCGTATCTATGGCGGAAGCTATCCCGGCGACATACGCAACATACGCATCCTACAGGTGCGTCCGGAACTCGATGCACCTGTAGCCGACGCATTCTCCGACTTCAAAGCCACCGGGTTCACAGCAAACTGGCGCAGCGTCGAAGGGGCAGAAACATACCTCCTCGACGTGTTCACCGATGACAACGGCGACGGAAAACCTGATGAATACACGCTACGCGACCATCGTGTGGACGGGACTTCATTCGAAGTCACAGGACTCGATCCGGAGAGAATCTACTGCTATCAGGTGCGCGCCCGTGGCGGCGAGCTGACTTCCGCAAACTCCAACATCGTCCGCTGCTTCGGTGTCACCACTCCGGAACTCGGAGAAACGACCGACATCACGGACTCGTCGTTCAACCTATCGTGGCTACCGGCCTACAACGCCAATATCTATGAAGCGCGCATATACCTACGACATACGGCACAGACCGCCGAACGCTACTATCTTCTCGACGAGGATTTCCTCAACACGCCCAATCAAGACATCAATCCCGACAAGGTGCCCATGGGCGAAGCGGCGACAGTATCGCTCGACGAGTATCTGCACCGGGCCGACTGGACAGGCAGCATGATAGGCTATGCCGCCGACTGCATCACGCTGGACAACCTTATGGCATCTTCGGGTATATACGGCGAAGTCGACTCTCCCATACTCGACCTCTCGGCAGGCGGCGGAAAAGTAAACATAGAGATGCGGGCACGCGCCCTCAATGCAGCCTCACTCAGCATCTTCCTTATGAAATACAATGCCGACAGCAAATGGGGCTTCCACGATGAAATATCCTCTATCAAGCTTTGGGAACCCAACAGTCTTTACGATCCGCTCACAGAGAACTGGACCGATTACAACTACACTATAGAAGGTGGCCGCGATGACGCATTTCTGGCCCTGCAAGCCTACGGTTACGGAGCAAAAGTCCAGATCGACCGTCTGGCCATATCGCAGGATCTGAATGCCGGCGAAAGCGTCACCGTACCTTTCATCCGCTATATAGGCAGCGAGCTGTGCGCGTTGGTAGATGCCGCCAATGAGCATATCGGCTCTTCCGACGCATTTGAGTTCAAGGTACGCGCCGCATATCTGCCCGACAACGACAACGAAGAAACCGTCTACTCCGACTGGAGCGAAACACGCAGCATAAAACTTGCAGGCAACAGCGGAACAGGACTCTTTCTCGACTCCGCACCTTCTGCAATCAGAACCGAGAACGGCAAAATCATAGTAGAAAATCCCGAAGGCAAAACCGTAAGCATCCATACCCTTACAGGCATTAACGCAGGCATCGGACACGAAACTCTTTACGTAAGCCCCCGACTTGCCACAGGCATTTACATCGTCAGCATCGGCAACGACAGGCGAAAAGTCGCCTTGCGCTGATAAAAAAGCGCTTATGCCAGCCAAGTTTATCAAAAAAGAACAAAAATATTTGGCCGAACGGCAAAAATTTCGTTACTTTGCACGCTGATTTGCGGCTCCACACCATTAAAGCCGTCGGGAAAGATGCGCCCGATGGTGATATGAGAATGAGCGTGAAGCACGTAAACCCCTGACGCAACAACAAATAGAAAGATAACGATAAACCATTAACAGCCATGTCAAAGATTTGTCAGATCACAGGCAAAAAAGCAATGGTGGGAAACAACGTTTCGCACTCGAAGCGCCGTACAAAACGCAAATTCAACGTAAACCTCTTCAACAAGAAGTTCTACTGGGTAGAACAGGGAATCTGGATCAGCCTCACCATCTCTGCAGCAGGCCTCCGCACTATCAACAAGCTCGGCCTTAACGCCGCCATGATTCAGGCAGCCGAAAAAGGATTCCTCTCCGACAAGGACATCAAATTCTTAGGTTTCTAACCCTTTAATTCCAACCCACCCACAACAATGGCAAAGAAAGCTAAAGGCAATCGAGTTCAGGTTATCCTCGAATGCACAGAACATAAGGCAAGCGGTATGCCCGGCACTTCCCGTTACATCACCACCAAAAACCGCAAAAACACAACCGAAAGACTCGAACTTAAGAAATACAACCCCATCCTTAAGCGAGTAACCGTTCACAAAGAAATCAAATAAATTCTAAGATATGGCAAAGAAAACCGTCGCATCGCTTCAGAAAGGCGAAGGCCGCACCTACAGCAAGGTCATCAAAATGGTCAAGTCGCCCAAAACCGGAGCCTACGTATTCAAGGAAGAAATGGTTCCCAACGACGCCGTGAAGGACGCACTGAAATAAGCATCTTCCGTCGCCAAACAATAAACGACAATCCCCGGATCTGCAATTTGCAGCTCCGGGGATTGTCGCTTTTCTATAACATATACCACAAAGAGCAAGCGGGAGGATCATTTCCCAACATCACAACAATCCAACACTCTTTTGAGTGGATGCTGCCAAACACTACTTTTACAGGCCCTGTGTCATTTGATTTTC
>CAJUKD010000046.1 GCA_910587235.1 uncultured Muribaculaceae bacterium | reverse complement strand
TAAGTAACTTATAACAAGGGATTATTCCTTAATCTTCGATAGCAGCCTGCGCCGCGGCTACGCGGGCGATGGGCACGCGATAGGGCGAGCAGCTGACATAGTTCATGCCGAGCTTGGCGCAGAAGATGACGGACGAAGGTTCACCGCCATGTTCGCCGCAAATACCGATCTTGAGGTCGGGGTTTGACTTGCGGCCTTTTTCAACGCCCATGCGCACGAGCTGGCCTACGCCGGTCTGGTCAAGAACTTCGAAAGGATCGGTCTTGATGACACCGTGTTCCTTGTAGAACTTGAGGAACTTGGGCGCGTCGTCGCGCGAGAAGCCGAATGTCATCTGTGTGAGGTCGTTGGTTCCGAAAGAGAAGAAGTCGGCTACAGTGGCGATTTCGTCGGCCGTGAGGGCTGCGCGGGGCACTTCGATCATTGTTCCGACTTTATAGCGGATTGAGTCGCCTTTTTCCTCGAATACCTTGGCTGCTGTCGAATGGATAACATCTGCCTGATTCTGGAGTTCTTTGAGAGAACCTACCAGGGGCACCATGATTTCAGGGTGTACGTCGATACCGCGCGATTTGCATGCGAGTGCGGCTTCAAGAATCGCACGTGCCTGCATCTCGGTGATTTCGGGATATGTGATGCCGAGGCGGCAGCCGCGGTGACCGAGCATGGGGTTGAACTCTTCGAGGGAGTCCACCTTAGCCTTTACTTCTTCAAGGGTGAGGCCCATCTCTTCGGCGAGTTCTTTCTGGGTAGCTGTCTGATGAGGCACGAATTCGTGCAACGGGGGATCGAGCAGACGGATTGTCACACCACAACCGTCCATAGCTTCGAAAATGCCCTCGAAGTCACCACGCTGCATGGGGAGCAACTTGGCAAGAGCCTGACGGCGGCCTTCGACGTCGGAAGCAAGAATCATCTCGCGGACAGCTTTGATGCGGTCACCTTCGAAGAACATGTGTTCTGTGCGGCAAAGACCGATACCCTGTGCGCCGAAGTTGCGTGCCTGACGGGCGTCGCGGGGAGTATCGGCGTTAGTGCGTACAAGTGTCTTTGTGTACTTGTCGGCAAGATTCATGATAGCGGCGAAGTCACCGTCGAGAACGGGTTCGGTGGTGGGAACCTGACCGTCGTATACTTCACCGGTGGAACCATTGAGCGAGATCCAGTCGCCTTCCTTGTAGGTCTTTCCGCCCATTTCGACGGTCTTGGCCACATAGTCGACCTTGATTTCGCCGGCGCCGGAAACGCAGCACTTGCCCATGCCGCGTGCAACCACAGCTGCGTGGGAAGTCATGCCGCCGCGCATAGTCAGGATACCCTGAGCCACGGCCATACCGCGAAGGTCCTCGGGAGATGTTTCGATGCGGACAAGGATGACTTTGCGTTTCTTTTCAGCCCAGTTTTCGGCATCTTCCGCTGAGAAAACCACCTGACCGGCAGCTGCACCGGGCGATGCGGGAAGACCCTTAGCTACCACAGCAGCACGCTTGAGAGCGCTCTTGTCGAATACCGGATGGAGAAGTTCGTCGAGTTTCTGGGGTTCCATACGGCGGAGAACTGTCTTTTCGTCGATCACATCGGCACGCAGGAGATCCATGGCTATTTTCACCATAGCGGCACCCGTACGCTTGCCGTTGCGGGTCTGGAGCATCCAGAGTTTGCCGTCCTGAATTGTGAACTCCATGTCCTGCATGTCCTTATAGTACTCTTCGAGGCGGTCGGCGATTTTGAAAAGTTCTTTCGCACATACGGGCATAGATTCCTCAAGCGAGGGATATTTTGCTGCACGTGTTTCTTCGCTGATACCCTGCAGGGCAGCCCAACGGCGCGAGCCTTCGAGTGTGATCTGCTGAGGAGTGCGGATGCCGGCAACGACATCCTCGCCCTGTGCGTTGATAAGATATTCACCGTTGAAAATGTTCTCGCCGGTGGCGGCATCGCGGCTGAAAGCCACACCGGTGGCGGAATTTTCGCCCATGTTGCCATAAACCATGGCCTGTACGTTGACAGCCGTACCCCACTCTTCGGGGATCTGGTTCATGCGGCGATAGATGATGGCACGCTCGTTCATCCAGCTGTCGAACACGGCGCAGATGCCGCCCCAGAGCTGTTCCCAAGCGCTTTCGGGAAAGTCTTTTCCTGTGTATTCCTTCACTGCGGCCTTAAAGAGGCTTACAAGATTCTTGAGGTCCTCGACTTCGAGTTCGGTATCGAGTTTGACACCTTTCTCTTCCTTCACCTTGTCCATGATGGCTTCGAAAGGATCGATATCGGTCTTATTTTTGGGCTTCATGCCGAGAACTACGTCGCCGTACATCTGCACAAAACGACGGTAGCTGTCCCATGCGAAACGCGGATTGCCGCTCTTGGATGCAAGCGAGGCAACTGTAGCGTCGTTCATGCCAAGATTGAGGACTGTATCCATCATACCGGGCATGGAAGCGCGGGCACCTGAACGCACTGAAACAAGCAGGGGATTCGACGAATCGTCGAACTTGTTGCCGGTAAGGCTTTCAACGTGCTTGATAGCCTCCTCCACCTCAGCCTTGATGCGGTTTACGACCTCATCCTTGCCGTACTGGGTGTACTCGTTGCAGACTTCGGTGGTGATTGTAAAGCCGGGAGGCACAGGCATACCCAGCAAGTTCATCTCGGCCAGGTTGGCACCCTTGCCGCCGAGGAGATTTCTCATCTCGGCATTGCCTTCAGCCTTGCCGTCGCCGAATGTATAAACTCTTTTCATTCGATTTTTGATAATAATAGGTTATGTAAAGTGTTGATGTGTCTTATGGCCCGGGCGACCTTACAGACACACGGATGCGCCGGTAATGGCCGCTGTTTGCAAAATTAAGTATTTTATGTCGATTCCACAGAATTTTCCGACAAAAAAATCCGGCGGGAACATTTCATTGGCTCTATTACACGTCATCTAATCATTCTTTTCTTAATTTTTGCAAAAAATACTACGATTCCGTTTAGCCAGATTGTTATAAAATTACGTTTACACCTTCCGATTTATGAGAGCATGTTTTTCTTTCTGCATTCCCGGAGCCGTGGCGGCCGCCATTGCCCTTGCAATCATGACAACGGGCAGTGCGGCCGCAGGCGAAAAAGCCGCCGGAATACGGCAACAATGGAACGCCGACAGCCACTTCGACCGGACACATGAGGCCGACAACACCCTATGGTGGCGCAATTTCAACGATACAACCCTCGATACACTCATAGCGCTTGGCTCGGAAAGGAACTATAACCTCGCCATTGCCACACGCCGCATAGCCATAGCCCGCAACAATCTTGCCGTAGCCCGTTCCGCTTTTTTCCCCTCTCTGACCTTAAACGCAGGCTGGAGCCGAAACCGCAACTCCGGCGCCATGACCACTCCCGCGACCGACGCATCCGTCCTACAAGGCTGGCACGGATCCGTAGCCATGAGCTGGGAAATAGACCTCTTCGGCAAAATCTCGGCACAGGCCGGACGCAGCAAAGCCCTCGTGAATGTAAGCGCGGCCGAATATGCCGCGGCCATGGTGGCACTGGAAGCAGAGATAGCCGGCACATTCATAAACCTGCGCATCAGTCAGGCGCAGATGGAGCTGGCTCGCAACCACAGCGAAAAGCAGGCACAAGTCGTGAAAATCACGGAAGCCCGACACGAATCCGGCATTTCTTCGCGGCTCGACGTGGCGCAGGCCCGCACAGTCTATTATTCGACCATAGCTTCCATTCCGCTCCTTGAATCGTCCATCAATTCCTCGATAAATGCGCTTTCCGTGCTGCTTGGCATGGAACCTGACTCCCTGCCCGCAACGGTGAAAGCCGGCGGCACGGTTCCCGACTGCCACATGCTCGTGGCCACAGGTGTTCCTCTCGACCTGCTGGAACGCCGACCCGATATCGTGGCTGCAAGAGCTTCCGTCGACGCCGCAGCTGCGGCATTGGGAATAGCGCGCAAAGATTATCTTCCCGGCCTCGCCATCGAAGGCTCGATTGGGACAGAAGCGCATTCAGCAAAAAATCTGTTCACCGGACGAAGCTTCACATATACCGTAAGTCCGACTCTGTCGTGGACAATATTCGACGGGCTTTCGCGCCGGAACAACATACAGTCGGCACAACGCGAGCTTGAAAACGAAACCGACAACTATCATCTGGCCGTACTGACGGCCATCGAGGAAGCCGACAACGCCATGAACTCGTACGTCAGTTCGTTACACTACATAAGCAGTCTGCAGAAAGTAGTGGAAGAGAGCGAAATGTCGCTCGACCTCTCCCTTGCGCTTTACAAACAAGGTCTTTCACCTTTCTCCAACGTGGTCGACGCGCAACTGAATGTCCTCGAATACCAGAACACTCTTATTTCGGCGCAAGGACGCGCACTGTCATCGCTGATCAACCTTTTCAAGGCTCTCGGCGGTGGATGGGACGGAAATTTATAAAAGAATACCGACATGAAAACATCATCAATCATCATGCTTCCGGCAGCGGCACTCTTAGCAGTCGCCGCCTGTACGTCGTGCAGACACAAAAAGCACAACAGCGGCGATGAAATACCGGCCATTGAGGTCGCTCACCCGCTGACCGACTCAGTAGTGCTTAGAAAAACATACCCGGGCTACCTGACGGCCAACCGCGAAGTGGAACTTGTTGCGCGTGTCGACGGCTATCTCCTCTCCCACCCCTACAAAGCCGGCGACCGTGTGCGCAAAGGCGAAACGCTGTTCACTATCGAAGAGCGCAACTACCGCGACGCCGTGGACCGGGCCGAAGCGTCGCTACAGACTGCGCGCGCATCGCTCGATTATAATACCGAACGCTATGAAGCCATGAAGCGCGCCCTGAGCAGCGACGCCGTCAGCGAGATGGAAGTAGCCCAGGCCAGAAGCGCCATGGAACAGGCCTGGGCCGATGTAGAGAACGCCTCCGCGGCTTTGCGCACGGCCCGTACCGAATTGTCGTACTGCACCGTCCGGGCACCATTCGACGGGCGCATCAGCTCCGGTAACTACGACACAGGAGCGTACCTTTCAGGCTCGTCACAACCTGTTACCCTTGCAAAGATCTTCGACGACGCGACTATGGTAATCAATTTCTCAATTGACGACGCATCCTACCTCAGCCTTCTGCGTGAAAATGCCGCAAAACTGGGAGTTGACCTGCGCGACATACCACTCGAATTTTCCGACTCCCTGCCAGGACAATACAACTGCGACCTATCTTACATGTCGCCTGAAATAGACAAATCGACAGGCACCCTGCGCATGCAGGGCCTGACAGATAATCCCGACGGCGACCTGCGAAGCGGCATGTACACGGAAATACATCTGCCATACGCCATTGAGCCGCACGCACTCCTTATCCTCGATGCCGCAATAGGAAGCGACCAGCTCGGAAAATATGTCTATACAGTCGATGAAACGGACAAAATCACATACACACCCGTAAAAACCGGAGAGGTGCTGGACGACACCCTGCGCATCATCACCTCAGGCCTTAGCCCCGACGACCGCTATGTCACCCGCGCGCTCATGAAAGTGCGCGACGGCATGAAAGTGAACCCCTCCCTCCCCTCCGGAAAATAGTCCAACAAAAAGAAAATCAACGACGATGTTCAGCAAATTTTTCATCGACCGCCCGATATTCGCCACCGTTCTGGCCATACTGATGATATTGGCAGGACTGCTGACGATCAGAACACTGCCCGTGGCCCAATTTCCCGACATCACGCCGCCTACGGTCGTCGTAGAGGCCAGTTATCCGGGAGCCGACGCACAGACTGTGGCCGAAACCGTCGGCGCACCCATCGAAGAACAGGTCAACGGCGTTGAAGGCATGATGTACATGAGTTCGAACAGCGGCAGCGACGGGTCCTACTCGCTGACTGTGACCTTCGAGGCCGGAACCGATCTCGACATCGCCTCGGTCAAGGTCCAGAACCGCGTGGCCCGAGCCGAAGCCACACTGCCGGCGCCGGTAAAACAGCAGGGAATCTCTGTTTCATCACGCTCGTCCGACATCATACTTTTCATAGCCCTCGAAACCGACCGGCCCGAAGTCTACGACGCGCTGTACCTGACCAACTATGCCAAACTCAATATCGTCGACGAACTTTCGCGCATCGACGGAGTAGGAGGAGTCAACGCTTTCGGCGCCGGCGACTACAGCATGCGCGTATGGCTCGATCCCGACCTGATGCGCATCCGCGACATCACCGCTTCCGACGTAATGAATGCCATCGCAAGCCAGAACATGGCCGTATCGGCAGGCTCAGCAGGCGCACCGCCCACAGCCGGCGACAATCCATTCCAGTTCACACTTACTTCCCGCGGCCGCCTGACAAGCCCCGAAGAATTCGGCGACATCATAATCCGTGCAGGCGACTCCGGCGGAGCGCCTTTCCTGCGGCTGCGCGACATAGCACGCGTGGACATGGGCAGCCAGAGCTACTCCATGATCTCGCATGTTTCCGGCCACGACGCCGGTCTTATCGGAGTATATCAGCTTCCGGGAGCAAACGCCCTGAAAGTGGCACATGCCGTGGAGGACAAGCTGGAATCGCTTCAGCAATATTTCCCGGAAGGTATAGACTACCGCGTGATTCTCGACACGACCGACTTCGTCAACGCGTCCATCGACGAAGTCCTCGTCACCTTCCTCGAAACCACGCTTATCGTGATGCTCGTCATCATGCTCTTCCTGCAGAACTGGCGTGCGGTCATAATCCCGATGATAACCATCCCCGTATCGCTCGTAGCCACTTTCGCGGTAATGAAACTGATGGGATTCACAATCAATACCCTTACCCTTTTCGGACTCGTTCTGGCAATCGCGATTGTCGTCGACGACGCCATAGTCGTGGTCGAGGACTGTTCGCGCATCATCGACAGCGGAAAACTGTCGCCAAAAGAAGCGGCAGAGAAAGCCATGAAAGAACTGCAGGGTCCAGTGGTCGGTGAAGTGCTTGTCCTTCTGTCGGTATTCATTCCTACGGCTTTCATATCCGGCATCACAGGCTCTCTCTACAAACAGTTCGCACTGACAATAGCTGTTTCGACCGCCTTTTCCGGTTTCAACGCCCTTACATTCACGCCTGCCATGTGCGCCCTATTCCTGAAGCCCCGCCGGAAAAGCAATTCCCTGCCGTTCCACCTTTTCAACAAAGGATTCGGAAACACACTCGGATTATACAACAAGGGTGTGGGGAAACTTCTGAAGCGCCCACTGCTCTCACTGCTGATATTCGCGGCAATCTGCGGCGCAGCTTTCTGGGGGTTCATGCGCTGGCCTTCAAGCTATGTCCCGCAAGAGGACATGGGCTACTGCCTGACCTCGGTGCAACTTCCGACAGGCGCATCGCTGCAACGCACCGACTCGGTGATGAAACGCGCCTCAGCCGCCATACAGGGTATTCCCGAGGTGAAGGATGTCATTTCCGTCACCGGCAATTCATTTCTCGCAGGCGGATCCGGAAGCAATCTCGGATCCATGTTCGTGGTACTGAACCCATGGAACGAACGCAGAGGCAAATCGCAGTCGGTCGACGCCGTGATAGCTGAAATAAGCCGTCTGACAGCCGGCATAGAGGAAGCCGTTATATTCTCCGTCAACCCGCCGGCAATTCCCGGACTGGGCATGTCGTCTGGACTGGAGATGCAACTGCTCGACATAAACAACCTCGGAGCCGAGGAGCTGCAGAAAGCCGTTGACGAAATCCGCAAATCCGCAGCAGACTACCCCGAACTCGCACAGGTGACATCGCTATATCAAGGTGAAGTGCCGCAATATGCCGTGCATATCAACCGCGACAAAGCAAAAATGTACGGACTTACGATGGAAAATATCTACTCCACCCTCTCGTCGTTTATGGGTACAAGCTATGTCAACGACTTCGTGCGCTTCGGTCGCGTCTACGAAGTCCTGCTCAGCGCCGCCGGCATATCAAGGGCAAACGCCGACGACGTCCTGAAACTCAGTGTCCGCAACTCATCAGGCGAAATGGTGCCATTCGCGTCATTTGCCTCCGTCGGACCGAGCATGGGGCCTCCGTCGGTCAGCCGCTACAACATGTACAGCTCCGCCTCCGTCACCGCCACCCCGGCTGAACACATAAGTTCATCGGAGGGCATAAAAGTCATGGAAGAGATAATGGAGGAGCGCATCGGACCGTCGTTCGGCTACGCATGGACAGGCGAGGCTTTTCAGGAAACACAGTTAGGCACGACTATCACTGTCACCCTGCTATTCGCCGTAATCATAACCATCCTTGTACTTGCCGCACAATATGAATCGTGGACCGACCCCATAGCGGTGGTCATAACCACCCCGACAGCAATCCTCGGCACCATAATCGGATGTATATTCCTGAACCAGAGCATAAGCATCTACACCCAGATAGGCATCATCCTCCTATTGGGCATGGCTGCAAAAAATGCGATCCTGATGGTGGAATACGCCTCCGGCTACAGGCGCCAGGGAATGGACATACGCCAGGCGGCCTCAACGGCCGGCGATGTCCGCTTCCGCCCGATCCTGATGACGGCGCTTGCATTCGTGTTCGGCGTAATGCCCATGCTTTTCGCCACCGGAGCCGGAGCGGCAAGCCGGCTCTCGCTCGGAACAGCCGTCGTATTCGGAATGGCCGTGAACGCGTTGCTCGGCACCCTATTCGTACCCTCTTTCTGGGAACTTCTGCAACGATTCCAGGAAAAATATCTGTCACGGGTATTTTCATCAAAATCTGAAACAAATTCGGCCGAAGTCAAGGAGCAAAATACCGAAACGGCAGAAACCGGCAATAAAACATAGCCAAAGAACTATGTTTTATAACATAATGACAACATAATGCTATTTTTAACATTATTTCAGAATTATATCCATCCGCACCTTTTTGTTTGAAATTCAAAAGCACAATAACCAAAACCAACCCCAAAAGTTATATTTTTAAATAATTAAGCCTTATTTTGACAAATATCCAAAACAAGGCTTAATCTCATATCACTGAATAGGATTTGGCAAATAGAAAATTAAGCTCTACCTTTGCAGTGGAAATGATACGACAAGCATGAGTAATGCTTTTTCATATTAAACAAATCTGGAATAGACATATAATCTAACATTAAGTACTATGTGTAAGAAAAACATAAGCTGTCCGAGAGGATAGCTTATGTTGTTTTTATATATACCCTAAGAATCAGATAACGACTTTCCGGCCGCCTTCGATGATGTATACCCCGTGCCTTAGGCCGGATACTTCCGCTCTGCCGGATGCATCGACCTCGACAGCGCGCGCCACGCGCCCGTCGACAGAATATATACGGCACTTGCCCGCAGGATAGTTGCTGAGGATAAGCACTCCGTCCACTACCGAAGCACCGGCATTGTCGCCGCCGGCTATGATAGCGTCGACAGCGGCACTCTCCACATCAACCGACAACACACGCGAATAAATCGACTCCGTACCTATGTAAGAAGTAGCCTTGACACGATATGAATATTTGCCGGCTCCCTCTACCTTGTCCTTGAACTCCATACGGTTACCGAATTTATAATCCTTTCCGGCCTCAAGCAATCCTACCTGCTTCCACTGGCCGCGGTCTATACGGCGCTCGATAATGTAATTGACACCGGTTTCACCGTTGTGATCGTCAAATCTCAGCACAGGCCTGCCTACCGAAAGTTTAAGCTCAGGGAACGGAGGAGCTATACGCCAATGATGGACATATTCATGCTCCCTGCCGAAAGCCGGACGCGACTGGAAAGCGGCGAATATACGGCCGGCGGGAGTAAGCTCCTCGACACCGTCGCTGTTGGCCAGAACGATCGAACGTGCATCCTCCACCCACGTATAGAGAGAGTGCCGCTCAAGCCAGGGGCATTCGTCAAAAGCCTCAAGCATGGAGGCAAGCCACAAGCACTGCTTTTCGGAATTGGCGGGAGTGTGCGGACGTGTGGTGCGCTGTTCGTTTCCATCCTTGTCGAGTACGGGACGGAAATTGGCGTCAAGCATGGTTCCCTCGCGGTCAGGCCAGTTTTCATGAGTCCAGTTGGCACCGTTGTTCCACTCGGTTATCCACATCGGACGACCGCCGAACAAGTTACGACAACTCTCCTCTATTGTCTTCACAAGACCCTCGGGCGTACGGTTCTCCCAGTACATGTGCGTTGCCACAAAATCCACACGGTAGTTGAGCGAGTCGGCTGTGGCGATAAAGCGGCGCAGCCAGTCTTTTGTCACCTGGTCGGGAGCCGGCGAACCTACACGCAGACCGCTACGCATCAGCGACGGCCACATCTCTATCGTATTGTCCACTCCGAGATTCGACTGGTCGGCATGGTCAGGTTCGTTGAAACCGAGCACACACGACGATGCCGTGCGAGTGTTTATATTGTCCCAGCTGTCCCACCACGCATTATGGCGCATTGGCACATACTCTCCATCCTCAAGCGTTTCTGAACCGGCACCCCAGTCATAGTACCACGTCGCACGCGCAAGAGTGGTATGCGCTCCCTTGCAGACGCCTTTCTTACCGACCGGATCGAAGCGGCTGACACGGATGAACGAAGCGAATTCAAGCCCCTGCGGCATCTCCGCCACCTCAAGATCGCCGTCGGAAGCGATGAACACACGGGAATAGCCCGAGCCGTTGGGATTGTTTGCAAACGTAGCCTGCCATCCGCGACGCAGACGGAAAGAACGTATCTGATTGTCGAACTTTCCGAGGCCCTCTTCCGTAAGCCATTTTAGCCTGCCTATATAATTGTCGGAACGATAATAGACATTCTCGACACACACTTTGGAATCGCCCTCGAAATCCGGACGGTCGAAAATCGTCAGCGGATCGCTGAAACCGTCGGCCATCACGGCGCAACCGCTGCCATACAGAACCAGACGGTGCTTTTCAGCATCGAAAGGTTCGCCGTTTATCGTAACGCGGCTAAGCGTTCCGGCCTTGGCCTCCGACGGGAGCATGCCCTCGAAACAGACCATCGCATCCTGTCCGACAAGGTTTATCGACGAAGTGGACGGAAGAGGATTGCCGCTGTCGGTCAGGTGCAGCTCCCCTTTGCCTCGCACGGTCACAGAGGTGGATTCTTCGACTCCTGTCATCACCCGGATTTCTCCGTCGATGTCAGCTTCGGCGCAATGCGCCGGATAATAGCCTGCAACGCAGGCCAATGCCACTGTAATGGCGGAACAAAATATTCCTTTCATGGTTCGTAAATGGTTTCAAGTCGCCGGAACGCGAATCCGGCAGAAAAAAGGATAAAAAAAGAAATCCGCAAGGATTGAAAAAATCAATCGCTTGCGGATTATTTACAGTGTCCGAGATGAGATTCGAACTCACACAGCCGAACGGCCACTACCCCCTCAAAGTAGCGTGTCTACCAATTCCACCACCCGGACATTTCATCGATTCTGAGGCTTGACCTTTTCAAACGATTTGAGCGAAAAACGGGACTCGAACCCGCGACCCCGACCTTGGCAAGGTCGT
>CAJUKD010000045.1 GCA_910587235.1 uncultured Muribaculaceae bacterium | reverse complement strand
GGGGGATTTCGGTTACCCATTCGTCCCAATGCTTGTACATCAGGTCGTCGACCACGCGCCCTGTGGCTTGTGGCAGATCGGGATAAATGTCGGCGGCGTTGCGCGAATATTTTACGTTGCCGATTATCACTATTTTTTTCTCGTCGGGAGAGAGCAGAAATCCGCCTATTCCGCCGTCGACATCGGATGCTTGGATCCGGCCACTGCCGTCGGGGTGCATTGTCCACATCTGCATGGAGCCTTTTTCATCGGGGTACATGAAAGCTATTCTGGAGCCTCCGGCAATCCATACGGCTCCGTTTTCGCTTTTGGGTGTATCGCTTATCCGCCGCAGTGTTTTGTCTTTGCCGTCGGTGGCGACGGTGTAAAGGTCGCGGTTGGAACTATTTGCTGCGAGATCTTCGTAGGCAATTCCGAATAGGACTGTTTTTCCGTCGGGCGACAGGCATGGTCCGTCGACGCGCCCGAGCGCTTCCAGTGCGTCAATATCGAAAATGCCTGAGTCGCTTTTGAATTCAGCTTTACCGTCGGGTCGGGTGGCTACGGCTGAAGCCGAGGCCAGAAGTAGTGCGGCTGCCATTGCAATCGGTCTGTTCATGATTTGTCAGTGCTTTGGGATTATGTTTGTTTTATTTCTGAAATTTCTGTTGGTTGTCGCGGCGTTTGTATGACCGCAGTCTGAAGTATGTGCTTACGAGTGCCAGGTAGACTATCAGTGCATAGGTTATGCGCTGTTGAGCCGGAATTAAGAAATAGCATGCGTTGATGCCTGCCTGTAGGGCGGCGTAGGCCGATGATACTGAAAGATGCGGAACTCCGATATTGTGTGCGAAGTGCTGATAGAGATGACGTCTGTGTGGCTGCATGATCTGTTCGCCTTCGAAGAGCCGGTGTATTATGGTCAGGAATGAGTCGACGGCGAATACTGCCACGAATACCGCAGGAGCGGCTGTCCGGCTGCCTATGCAGATACATATCAGCACGACAGTGATTACGAAGCCTGTGAAGATGGAGCCTACGTCGCCTGAGAAAACAAGGGCCTTGCTTCTGAAGTTGAAAAACAGAAAAGCGACGAGCGAGCAGAGAATAAGGCTCAGCATTGTGCTTGTCTGCTGTGGGGAGAATGTGCCCAGAATGCTGTCGGCGGGGAATGCCGCTATAGTTCCGCAGTGCAGGGCGGCAATCAGGGTTGAGATGACCACTATGGCATACAGGGTCAGCATACCGTTTATTCCGTCAAGGAAATTGAATGCGTTGACCAGACCGGCGCCGCCGATAACTATGATAAGGAAGATGTCGAGTGTTTCAGGCCGGAGTAATGAGCTGAACATATATGACATTACACCAAGCTGTGTTATTAGACGAGCTATGGGTGGCAGCCCGTAAATATCGTCGATAAACGAAATGCAGGCAAGCAGCAGCGCGCCGATAAGCAGGCCGTTGAAAAAAGGTGTGGAAACTGCATCGGGATCTATAAACGCGAATACTGCTCCTGCGGCCACGAATATGATTCCGCCTCCGGCCGGAGTGAAATTGCGTGACATGTGGCGCGACGCCGGATGCAGTCCGATACGCATCCGGCGGGCAAGCGGAATGTAGAGTGATTCAAGAATCATCATTCCGATGAAAGTCAGTATGTAGAGCAGTGGCACGGCTTTGGCTTTTATTCTGTTGTTGAAATCAATTGCGGCAATACCATTGATATAGCCTGTCTATACCTTCGGGAAGTTCCACCCGGTGTTTCCATCCGAGCGAGTGCAGGCGGCTGACGTCGCATAATTTGCGCATGGTTCCGTCGGGTTTGGATGAGTCCCATTCTATGCGTCCGCGGAATCCTGTGGCTTCGGCTGTCATGGATGCCAGTGCGGCGATGCTTGTTTCGCTGCCGGTTCCTATGTTTATATGTGTGTTTCTGATGTCGCCGCCGCCACGGGCAGCGACAATGTCGGCGAAGCTTACCGATAGCAGGATATGGACGCAGGCATCGGCCATGTCCTCGCTCCACATGAATTCACGCAAAGGTCGTCCGGATCCCCATAGGGCTATATGGTCGGAATGTATGCCGAAGCGCCCAAGAGCCGAGGTTATTTCGGAATCTGATGCGTCGGGGGCGATTGCCGGCACCGGACGTCGGCAGAGGTCGGCGCGTATGGAATCGAAATTTTTTTCCGACAGCAGGCGGCCGAGGTGCAATTTGCGCATCATGGCCGGAAGGACGTGGGAGTTTTCGAGATCAAAGTTGTCGTTCGGTCCGTAGAGGTTCGTGGGCATTACAGCTACGTAGTCGGTGCCGTACTGCAGATTAAGCGATTCGCAGAGTTTTAGTCCTGCGATTTTTGCGATTGCGTATGGTTCGTTGGTATATTCAAGCGGAGATGTCAGCAAGGCATCTTCCGTGATGGGCTGCGGAGCCTCGCGGGGGTAGATGCAGCTCGAACCGAGAAAAAGCAGACGGCGTACGCCGTGGCGGAATGCCTCGCCTATGACGTTCTGTTGTATCTGCAGGTTTTCAAGAATGAAATCGGCGCGGTAGGTTGAATTCGCTCCTATGCCGCCGACGTGAGCCGCCGCGAGAACTACGGCATCGGGTCTTTCGGTGTCGAAAAATTTTCTGACAGCCGCGGGTTCGAGCAGATCGAGTTCGGCGTGCGTGCGGCCGATTACATTATTGAATCCGCGTGCTTTCAGGTTTGCCGTTATGGCAGAGCCGACCAGTCCGCGGTGGCCGGCGACGTATATTTTTGAATCTTTGCTCAGCATTTTTCCGGATGTGTATTTCCTGCGGCAAGTGATCTGATGTCGGCGTCGACCATTATCCGCACAAGTTCTTCAAAGGATGTCTTTCGTGGATTCCATCCGAGCTTGCGCCGTGCTTTCTGCGGATTCCCGAGCAAGGTTTCGACCTCGGCCGGCCGGAAAAAACGCGGGTCTACCTCGACAAGAGTACGGCCAGTGGAGCTGTCTATGCCTTTTTCGTCAATTCCTTCACCTTCCCACCGGAGGCGTATGCCGGCACGTTCGAATGCCAGTGTGGCGAATTCGCGCACGCTGTGCTGCTCGCCGGTGGCAATCACATAGTCGTCGGCTTCGGGCTGTTGTAGAATCATCCACATACATTCCACATAGTCGCGGGCATAACCCCAGTCGCGCAACGCGTTGAGGTTGCCGAGATAGAGCTTGTCCTGCAATCCGGCAGCTATGCGTGCGGCGGCAAGGGTGATCTTGCGGGTGACGAAGTTTTCGCCGCGGCGTTCCGATTCGTGGTTGAACAGTATGCCGTTGGCTGTGTACATGCCATAGCTCTCGCGGTAATTCTTCATTATCCAATAGGCATATAGTTTCGCTACGGCGTATGGCGAACGAGGGTGGAACGGTGTGTCTTCGGTCTGGGGCGTTTCGGCGACTTCTCCGTAGAGTTCGGACGTGGAAGCCTGGTATATGCGGCATTTTTTCTCAAGTCCGAGTATGCGTACGGCCTCGAGCAGCCTCAGGGTGCCGACTGCATCGGTTTCGGCGGTGTATTCTGGCACATCGAACGATACTTTTACATGGCTTTGTGCCGCAAGATTATATATCTCGTCGGGGCGGACTTCTCCTATGATTCTGATAAGCGACGAGGAATCGGTCATGTCCCCGTAATGGAGGTTGATGAGCCGTCGGGCGTGCATGTCGCGCACCCAGCCTTCGAGGTAGAGATGTTCTATCCGTTCGGTATTGAAACTGGAGCTGCGGCGTATTATTCCATGTACGTCGTAGCCTTTTTCGAGCAGGAATTCGGCCAGATAAGAGCCGTCCTGTCCTGTTATTCCGGTGATTAAAGCTGTTGGCACTTATTATTCAGTATATTTAGGGTGAGAAGTCGGGAGAGATTGTCGATTGTCATGCGCGGACGCAGGTATGCCGGCACTATGCTCATGTCCTGCCGGTGGACGTTTGTACCGTCCTTGTCGCGCAGCATTACAGTCATAGCTCCGTTGAGGTTGCCCCAGCGGAAGTCCTTGGCGGTGTTGTCGCCTGCGAAGACCATATTGCTGCTGTCGGGAAAGCGCTCCGACAGGATGCGGTAAGGAATGCCGGTGGTTTTGTCGCCGCCGTTTTCCTCGCTGATTATGATTGCATCGGGGGCGAAGTAAGGGTAAAGTCCGAGAGCCTCGATTTTGTTGCGTTGGCCTACGGAGCGGCCGTCGGTGATGAGTACGAGCCGGAATCCGCGGTCTTTCAGAGTGTCGAGCACCCGGCGGCTTTCGTCCGGAAGTGTGATTGCGGGACGGTGTGTACGATATATGTCAAGCAGTCGTCCTGTATCCGGCACGTCAGCTCCGGACGATGCCAGATAGTCGCGTAAGGCGTCGAATGCGTTGTCGGCTCCGCTCATTACATCGAGAAGCCTCTTTGCCTCGATACCGCTTTCGGCCGCTATTTCATCGGCTACGGCTCTGAAGCCTGATGCCACGTAATCGCGTTCTTTATATAATGTGTCGTCGAGATCGAAAACTACTGTAGTCATCCCTATGTCAGTTTATGCGTTTTGAGAATCGTTTTCGTGGTTCTCCGGCAGTTCGATACCGTCGGGATGGCTACCGATGGGGTAGAGCCGCAGTCCGGTTCCGGCCATGTCGGAGGCGCGGTAGATGTTGCGTCCGTCGATCACCGTGTTGCCTCGCATTGTGCGGGCTATTACAGCCCAAGACGGTAGGCGGAATTCTTTCCATTCGGTGAGCAAGACGAGGGCGTCGGCATCGACTGTGGCCGCATACATGTCGGAGGCATAGTCAACGCTGTCGCCGAGCAGGCGGCGGCATTCATCCATAGCCACAGGGTCGTAGACCGTGGCCGTGGCGCCTTCGTCCAGCAGCTCGCCGATCAGAGTCAGGGCAGGAGCACAGCGCATATCGTCGGTTTCAGGTTTGAAAGCCAGTCCCCACACGGCAATGCGGCGTCCGCTGAGCGTGCCGCCGAAAATCCGTCGTAGTTTTGCGGCCACCACACGCTTCTGCTTTTCGTTGACGTCTTCCACGGCTTCGATTATTTTCATATCGCATCCGTTGGCCTGCCCCATGCGCAACAGAGCGCTGACGTCCTTGGGGAAGCAAGAACCGCCGTAGCCGCATCCGGGATAGAGGAACTTGTTGCCTATGCGCGCGTCGGCGCCTATGGCTTTCCGCACACAGCTTACGTCGGCGCCGACGGCCTCGCAGAGCATTGCAATCTCGTTGATGAACGATATGCGTGTGGCAAGCATTGCGTTTGCGGCGTATTTGCTCATTTCGGCCGACGGCATGTCCATGAATATCACCCGGAATTTGTTGAGCAGGAATGGACGGTAGAGCCTTTCCATCAGTCGGCGTGCCCGTTGGCTGTCGACGCCTACCACCACTCTGTCGGGCGACATGAAATCCTTTACCGCCGCTCCTTCTTTGAGAAATTCAGGATTCGATGCCACGTCGAAACTTAAGTCCTGCCGTCCGCGGCGCGCGAGTTCGGCTGAAATTTCGCGACGGACGAGTTCGGATGTGCCTACAGGTACTGTCGATTTGGTAACGAACAAAGCATAGCCTTCTATCGAACGTCCGAAATCGCGGGCCACTTCGAGCACATGGCTCAGATCGGCCGAACCGTCTTCGCCGGCGGGGGTGCCTACGGCGCAGAACACGATTTCTACATCGCGGGCAACGTCGGACAATGCGGTCGTGAAATGCAGCCTGCCGGCGGCGGTGTTGCGGCGTATGAGTTCTTCAAGCCCCGGTTCGTAGATGGGTACCTGTCCGTTGCGCAGAGCCTCTATCTTCGGGACGTCGACGTCGACACAAGTCACGTCGATACCCATTTCGGCGAAACATGTGCCCGAAACAAGTCCGACATAACCGGTTCCTACTATGGCTATATTCATCTCTTATGCTCGTATTTATTAAGCAAAAGTACTAAAAATCCCGTGTATTCTGCCATGAAAATCAGTATAAGGGATAAAAACGCGGAAAAAACAAGAAAAAATAACTAAGTGGATAAAAAAGTTTGCATAATCCAAAATTCCGCTTTAACTTTGCAGCGCAAAAGTGAAAGGCGATTTAGTGTAGTGGCCTAGCACGCCACCCTCTCACGGTGGAGACCCGGGTTCGATTCCCGGATTCGCTACAGAAGAGCTGACCTCCCGCAGGCCGGCTCTTTTTTTGTCATATGAAATCGCCCCCGGCGGAGCAATCCACCGGGGGCGACAGGTATCTGTCGGAGTGTTTTTAATAGTTGTAATTCTGGCGTAGGGTGCCGTTGTAGGCCTCGATTTCGCTTTGTGGGATTGGTTGAGAATAGGCGCGTTCACCCTGAAATACGAGCGAGCCGTAGCGGGTGCGTTTGTAGACTTTCATTTCGTTTTCAAGAATTTCCCAGCGGCGTATATCGTACCACCACTGTCCTTCGGCAAACAATTCCGCCCAGCGTTCATATTTCAGCGGGTCGCCGGCCAGCAGGTCCTCGGGATGGTTGCGTGCGGCGGCGGTCGCGGCGGTCAGCGACGCATAATCGACTGGCGACGGGTCGTCGGCGGGATAGTTGTAAGCCCGGCGGTGGACTTTGTTGACATACTCCAGAGCGGTCGAGGCATCGCCCGGAGCGATAGCTTCGGCATAAAGCAGATATATGTCGGCAAGGCGGACAACCGGAATATTGACACCGCTCGACGAATTGAGCGAGCTTTCCGGACCGTCGAGGTTGGTAAACTTCTTCGGTGAGAAATAATAGTGGGCCGTGTAGCCGAGGTCGGCGGCTTCGGGCGAGCGGTCGTACCATACTTTGTTGCCTCGCGGATCCTTCATTGTGTCGAAATATGGTTGCGCGGCGCTTATCCACAGACGCGGGTCGGCTTCGACCTTGTCGCGCACTTCCTGACTGGCGGCGCTATAAGCCGGGTCAAGGATCCACGGATAGTTATCGAGCGTGATTGCTGCGCGAGAGTTGAAATCGGTGTTGTAGACGCGTATAGGAGCCGGGTCAAGCGGAAAACCGAAGCGGCGCACGGATTCGTCGTGCACGAAGTTGTTGCCCCATCCTCCGTTGTTCTGCGTGGCGAATTCCTGACCGGCGGCCGGCGGGTTTTTCCATCGTATTGCGAGCGAGGTGTACCAGGGAGCCATGATTAATGGCATTCCGGTGCCGGAGGTGAAACCGGCCCATGGTCCTTCCTGCTTGGGATTGTTCGTGAAATCGATTTCATAGAGCGTTTCGGCATTGAACTCGTGGGCTTCGTCGGCATAGAAAGACTTGGAATAGGTGTCGAAATCGAGCAGCCGTGCTCCCGAGTTGTCAATGATGTCTTTCAGGACAGGCAATGCGTCCTGAGGGTGGCGTGCCTGCATCAGAGCCTTGGCGAGCATACCTTTCGCAGCCCATTCGGTAGCACGGGTTTTATCGCTGTTGTGGCCTTCAAGCAGGGTTGCGGCTTCGCGGAAAGTATCTATTATGAAATTCCAGGTGTCGGCGGCCGATGCGCGTTGCGGACTCATCTGGCTGATGGATTCCGGAACTTTGTCGATTATCGGAAATCCGAGCGCGTCGGGCTTGCTTTCAAGCTCGAAGAAAATCTGTGAATGCCAGTAGGCCATGCCGCGCAGGAAAAGAGCCTGTCCTTTCATATAGTCGACTGTCGGAAGTTCGCTTTCCGATGCCCGGGTATAGTACTGGTCGATGCCCTGGATGGCGGCGTTGGAGTACTGTATCCAGTTCATGATGGCGGCGTATGCGTCGCGAAGTATATTGCAGTTGGTCGAGGCATCGTTGGCCAGTATGCGAGTGCGGGTATCATAGTCGCCGTATGTATCGTGGGTCTTGTCCAGCATATACATTATCTGCGGGAACCAGAAGAACTCGTAAAGCCCGTAGCCGTGACTTCCCGCGTAGGCCGAGTTAAGCAGCAGATCGCAGTGCTCGAGATTTGTGGGGAAATTGTCGGGCGATACAGAACTTTCGTCGACGACGTCGAAGAAATCAGAGCATCCGGAGGCGCCGAATACAAGGCTTATGGCGACTGCCGGCGCGGCTATATATTTTGTAATTCCTTTCATTGCTGTTGGGATAATGATGGATGTACTTGTTAGAATACTACTTCAAGACCGAATGAGAAAAGGCGCGACGGCACATAGCGGTTGTAGGTGTCGACTCCTCGGGCGGTCATGGATGTGCCTGCGTTGCTTGACAGCTGTGTGGACGTTCCGGCGATTTCGGGATCAATGCCCGAGTATTTTGTGGCGGTGAACACGTTCTGTGCCGAGAAGTAGACGCGTACTTTCTCGAATGCGGCTTTGCGGGTGATGGCCTGCGGCACGGTGTAGCCTACCACAAGATTTTTGAGCTTGAGGTAGTCGCCTTTTTCGACCCAGAACGATGAAACGGTGCCGAAATTGCCCGATGGATCGCCGAGCCATGTGCCGTCGTCGTTGAGGACACCGCAGCGGGGCTGGTCGGTGAGTCCGTTGTCGCCGAAGAATGAATTCTTGTAGATGTCCATGGTGGTATTGCCGTCGGTGGCGAAACTCTGTGTGTACTGTTTCACTCCGTTGTAGATTTCAAATCCGCTTGCGGCTTGGAAGAGAGCCGACAGGTCGAATCCGCGCCATTCCGCGGTGAGATTCAGCCCGTAAGTGGCTTTAGGCCAGGGGTTGCCTATGAACTGCTTGCAGCTTTCGTCGACGTAGCCCTTGCCCATGTCGTCGAAAATTATGTCGCCCACGCCTGTGTTCTGGTTCCAGTAGTACGGACGTCCGGCTGCCACGGCTCGGGCGTTGTACTCGTCCACCTGTTCCCGGCTCTGGAAAATGCCAAGTGCGCGGTAGCCCCACAATTCGGCCATGGAGCGGCCGTTTTCGGTGCGGTTGATACCGTCGGGCGAGGTGAGCGGTGCGGCGCCTTCGGTACCCAGCTCCTTGATTTCGTTGCGGTTGAGCGACACGTTCAATCCTGCCGAATACGAGAATTCGCCGATGCGATGTTTCCAGTTGAGAGTGAACTCGTGTCCTATATTCGACACACGGCCTATGTTGATAGGCATCGTGTTCGTCGAGCCTGAATGGTACCAGTTTATGCCCGAACCGAGGGGTACGACTTTCCAGTAGAGCATGTCGTGTGTCTGGCGGTTATAGTAGTCGTAGCTGAAATTCAGCCTGTTGTCGAAGAAACTGAGATCGACGCCGAAATCAAGCTGGTGTATTTCCTCCCATTTGATGTCCTGATTCGGGACTTTGTAGTTTGCCCAGCCGGACACTTCGTTGTTTCCGCCGAAATTGTACATTATCTGGTCGCCGACATAAGAGCGGGTGTAGAGGAACTGCGCAATGCCGTCGTTGCCGAGCACACCGTAGCCGGCGCGTATCTTGGCATCGTAGAGCCATGGCATGGCGTTACGTACGAAAGCCTCATTGGTCGGCCGCCACATGACGTTGGCTGAAGGAAATGTACCCCAGCGGTTGTTTTTGCCGAAGCGGTCGGAGCCGTCGCGGCGCAGGTTGACGGTCAGATAGTAGCGGCTGTCGAAGTTGAAGTTGATGCGGCCGAAGTACGACATCGAGCGGCCTACGCCGGGATAGTCCAGCGCTTCTTTTGCCGTGCTCGACGAAAGGTTGACCGACCAGGCTTCGTCGACAGGGAAGTCGATGGCGCGTATGTAGTTGTAATAGGAATTGTAGGCGGTGGCCTCGGAGCCGATCATCGCTTTCAGGTACCATTTCCGGGCGAATGTCTTTTCAAATGTCAGGGTAGCGTTGTAGGTAAGCTCTCTGGAGTTTCCCGCACGCGACTCGAGATATGCATCCTCTTTGACGGCGCGGAAGTCGAATGCCTCCGAGAATACGCGCGATGCTGATGTGGCGATTTTTGCGGCGCCGTTGACATGTAGCGTCAGTTCGGGTATGAACTTCACGTCGAGGTAGGCCAGAATGTCGAAGCCGTAGTCGTCGTTCTTCTGATGATATGTCATCTCGTTGCCGTAGAGGTTGGGCCCGTTGAGATAGAATGGAGTGGGGGAGAAGTTTCCGTCGGCATCGACGGGAGCCATTGTCGGCACCGTGCGGAAAGGCACGGCGTTGGTCCACATCGAGTACACCTTTGTCGGGTTACGTTTTATGTAGTTGGCGTAGGACGATGTTCCGACGGTGAAAATGTTGTTTATCTTCCAGTCTACATTCGTGCGTACCGACATGCGCTGTGCTTTGGAATCGAGATATACGCCTTTTTCGTCATAAAAACCGCCGGAGAGGTAGTAGTTCAGTCCCCCTTGTCCTCCTGAGAGTGAGAGGTTGTATTCTTGTTCGTGGCCGGTGCCGTACATGACATCCATCCAGTCGACGTCGGGCAGTTCATCCGCCGAATCCACTCCTTCCTGAGCCAGAATATTGACACCGGCAAGCGCTTTTGCGGCTATGAACTGGTCGCGGTTCATAAGTTTTATTCCTGAAGTCTGGTTGCGTATGCCGTAGCGTCCCGAGAGCGTTAGCCGGGCTTTGCCGGCTGCTCCGCGTTTTGTCGTTACAAGAATCACGCCGCCGGCGGCTTCGGCGCCGTAGATGGCACACGAACCGGCATCCTTGAGCACTTCGATCGACTGTATGTCGTTGGTGTTGAAGCTGAATCCTGTGGCCTGTTTGACTCCGTCGACTATATAGAGAGGCGACATGCCGTTGACAGAAGCCGCGCCGCGTATTATTATGTCGGGCGATTCACCCGGGTTACCCGTACTTTTGGTGACGGATACACCGGCGGCCATTCCGGCGAGGGCATCGGCTACGGACGTTGTGGAGAAGTCCTTGATTGCGTCGCCGCGCACGGTGCTGATGGCACCGGTAAGTTCGGAGCGCTTTTGTGTGCCGTAACCGACAACAACAACATCGTCGAGGCTCTGGCGGTCTTCGTCGAGAATAAATCGGTATTCGGTCTTACCGTCCACGATGTTCTGCTGCACGGGTACGAAACCTATGTATGAAACTTTAATGGCTTTGCCGCCGTCGGTGTCGATATGGAAACGCCCTTCTATGTCGGTGGCTACGGCTTTTTTTGTTCCCGTCACGTTGACGGATGCGCCTATAAGCGGTTCGCCTCCGGTATCGCATACGGTGCCCGAAACCATTTCGGCCGCAACGCATAACGGAAACATGGCAGCGGCTGCAGTCATGTATGTGGCGACAATTCTGTTCACGCTCTTCATTGTTTTTGGGGAATGATTGTGACTGGTTCTGATTTTAGATTGATGGGGGAGCTGTGCGGTGATGATATTCCACAGGGCCTGTCGTCATGCGAGAGGCCCTGTGGTATTCCGGTTTACATTACGATAACTTTGCTGACATTGCGTCCCTGACGGCGGATATAGAGTCCGGCTGCGGGTTCGTTGACGCGTACGCCCTGAAGATTGAAATACTCCACGGGGGCGTCGGTGTCGGCAATGCTCACTTCGCGGACACCGGCCTGCATGGCTGCCCAGGCTTCGGGACGGGCGTAACCTTTGTCGGTATATACCTGTTCGCAGCCTTCGAGAGCGGAGCCGGGAGTATATTCGTCGAAGTAGAAGTCTGCTCCTTTCTTCGTTCCGGTGTATGGAGCGGTGCTGAACCAGAGATTATCGATAGGGGCAGCGATTGCATCCCACCATTCTTCGCCGTGGTCTGTTGCCGACCAGCCGAAGCCGAAGTGGTTGGCTCCGAACACTACTTTCACTCCATCGGCTGTGGCGTCATAGACTCCGTCGCTGACCAGACCGAAACATCCGTCTTTGAAGCGACCCTGAGCCAGCTGCATCAGGTTGAAGACAGCTCCGTAGATGTTGCCTTCGATATGGAACAGGCGACCGTCGAGATTGCCTTCGTTTTTATAATGTTCGAATCCGCACACATCATTGTTCACATAGAAGTCGTGGGCCATGCTGCGGCCGAGTACTGCCGGATTGCGGGGCTTTTCTTTCAATGCTGTTTCGTAGGGAGTTCCGGTAACGTCGATGGCGAACACAAATGTTTCGTCGATTTCGAAATCGTTGCTTTCGGCGAATTTGTGGTTATCCATGTCGTATTTTACTACGAAAGAATTATCCTCGAGTACGGGATTGGCAAACACGATGTCCTGTGCATTGATGCTTATTGCACCGAAAAAGACAGAAGCTGCTAAAAGTGTAGATTTTTTCATGATTCAATGATTCGGTAAAAATCACCGAAGTGGTTGAAACTTAAGTTAATATATCG
>CAJUKD010000044.1 GCA_910587235.1 uncultured Muribaculaceae bacterium | reverse complement strand
CCAAATTTATTTAATTTTTAACTAGCTCCCATTTTTATGGGACACTAGTGAAATTGTTTATGTAATCTTTCGGCAATTTTCCGAAGTGCTCGGAGAAGCATTTGGAGAAATACGACGGGGTGTTGAATCCTACCATGTAGCAGACTTCGACAATCTGGTATCGGCCTGTGGCGAGCAGTTCGGCACTTTTGCTGAGTCGGACGATGCGTATGTAGTCGTTAGGAGTCTTGCCTGTTATTCCCTTGACGCGTTTGTGGAAATTCGAACGGCTCATGTAGAACATTCTCGCCAGACCGTCGATATTGAAATCGGCGTTTGTGAGATTGTCGAGAATCAGATCGTTGAGTTTTTTTACGAATTCGGAGTTTTCCGATTCCTGAATATCCTCGGCATGAGGCTTTTTATAGAAATCAAGCGGCGATTTTATAAAGTTTTCGCGCAGGCGCCGACGGCTTTCGAGAATACTCGTAGCCTGTGCGCGCAGTTGCTCTATCGAGAAAGGCTTTTCGATATAGGCGTCGGCGCCTATGTTCAGGCCCTCGACTTTTGTTTCGATGTCGGTCTTTGCCGAAAGTAGTATCACCGGCAGATGCGAGAATGTGGGATTGCCGCGTATGGCCCGGCAAAGTTCTATACCGTCCATGTCGGGCATCATGATGTCGGATATTATGATGTCGACATTTTTGTTCTCGAGCACGGTGAATGCTTCGACTCCGTTGGATGCCGACAGGACGTTGAACGAGTCGGAGAGGTTGTCGGCGATGAAAGTGCGCAACTGGTCGTTGTCTTCCACGATTAGGACCGTCGACAGGCTGCGGTCGCCGCTGTCGGATGTTTCTTCGCTTTCACGCGTGGCCTTGCCGTCCGATTCCTGAGTTTCGGTTGCTTTGTCGGTTTTATCGTCTTCAGACTGAAGGTTTGTCGGGATGGTGAGTATGAATCGGCTGCCGTGGCCGTATTCCGATTCTACGTTTATTTCTCCATTGTGCATCCGTGCCAGACTCTGTGCCAGCGGCAGCCCCAGACCCGATCCGGGGTGCTTGCCGTGGTCGTCGACCTGATAGAAAGATTCGAAAATACGTTTTATGTCTTTCTCCTTTATGCCGGGGCCGTCGTCGGCTATTTCAAGCCGCAGGTTCTGCGATTGCCGGTCTACGTGCATTGCCACGCTGATGCGCTTGTTGGCGAATTTCATGGCATTCGACATAAGGTTGCCGACAATTTTTTCAAAAGCCTCGGAGTCGAGCGTACATTCGATTCCGGGATCGATGCCGCTTCGGTCGAGTTTGATGCTGTGCAGGCTGGTGAATTCTTCGTAGCGGTTACAGATGCTTTCCACGATTTCCGAAGCATCGCATCGGCTGAAACTCAGGCGCATGAGCTGCGATTCCGCTTTGCGGAAGTCGAGAAGCTGGTTTATAAGTTCCAGAAGTCGCTGTACGTTGCTTTTCATCACCACAAGGTTGCGGCGGGTGCGTTCGTTGCCGTCGCCAGATTTCAGGATAGTGTCGAGCGGAGCGCTGATAAGCGACAGCGGTGTTCTGATCTCATGGGCTATGTTGGTGAAGAAGCCGATCTTGGCTTCATAGAGTTCTTTTTCTTTGGCATGGCTGAATTTTACCATTTTGCGCCTGTGCGAGGCGTCGAGGCGTCGTTTGAGAATGTATACCGCGAGCATGAGCAGCAGCACATAGACTACCAGCATGAAGTTGGACAGCAAGAAAGGTCTGTTGACAACTATGCTCAGTTCCAGTGGCTTGCTCCAGACGCCGTCGTTGTTCGAACCTTTGATTTGCAAGGTATATTTGCCGGCGGGAATATTCATGTAGTCGATATGGCGGTCAGTTCCCGGCAGGGTTTTCCATTTGCGGTCGAAACCGTCGAGGCGGAAAGCGACGGTGTTCTGTACGGGCGAAAGGTAACTCAGGCAGGCCACATCGAATCCGAATGTCGATTCTGATGCTGCAAGTTCGAGCTTTAGTTTTTCGTCAGCCGGACGCCTGTCGCGTTGTCCGTTGACATAAAAATCGGTTATACGCACGGTCGGAACCATGTCGTTTGGCCTGATTGCGGCCGGATCGAATGCTATGAATCCACCCGAACCTCCGAAATACAACATGTTTCCTGTGCCCGAACGCAGCGATGAATTGTGGGCATAGTGTATTTTCAGAAGATTTTCGAGGTAGCGGAAATCCTGGATCGAATAGTCGTCGGCTGAAATTTTCACGAGTCCTCCGCCGGTCGAAACCCAGATGTTTCCGGCCATGTCCTCCTGTGCGGAATATATGATGTTAGACGGTAGTCCGCCGTCGGCTTCGGTGAAGCGTCGTTCGACCTTGCCTGTGGACGGGTTGAACAGAACGAGTCCCTCGCCCTCGGTTCCTGTCCATAGTGTTCCGCGGGAGTCAAGGAAAATGTTGTTGATGTTGTTGCCAGGCAGGGTGGAGGAATCGCCTGTGCGGTTGACGTAGTTTGTGAAATTTCCGTCGGGAGTCATTCTGAAAAGACCATGGAAATGGGTAGCGAACCAGAGGTTGCCTTCATAATCTTCGAGAATCTTCATTACCGATGCCGAATGCAGGGCTGGAATGCGGATAAATGCTTTGCCGTCGAAGAAAGCAGCTCCGCGGGAGGTGCCTGCATATATATGGCCGCGCGAAGTGCGGTACATGGTATTCACGACATTCGACGGCAGTCCGTCGGCGGTCGTGTAGGTGGCTGTTGTTTTGCCCGAAGGGTATGATGCCACGACAATGCCGCGGTCGTAGTCGCTGATCCACAGCTCGTCGTTGTTGGCCATGGTTCCCTGTATATTGTCAGACAGCCCTTTGACAGGAAATACACTGCTGAGGTGGGTCGCCGGATTGAATATGCTTACACCGTTTCGGCTCGATGTCAGCACGATGTTTCCGTCGGGAGCCTCAACAATGCGTTTCACGATATTGTTCGATCCGGAGTGGTTTTCACCTCCGCGTCCGGCCTGATAATATGAAAAAGCGTTGACACGCGGCGAACGGTAGCATACGCCGTAAAAATAAGTTCCGAGCCAGAAACCTCCTTCATTGTCGCGGGTGATGGCGAAGATACTTTTGTCGGGAAGGTTGTCGTAGGAATATCCGTCGTCGAAAGCCTGCAGGGTGTGAGTGTTGCAGTCGAGTTTCAGAAGTCCGCTTTCCGAGCCGAGAATCAGTTCGTTGGAACTGTATGGCGTAAGAGCCTTGATGTCGTAGACAGGTGTTGATGCAGGGGAGATGTGTGTGATGTGTCTTACAGAGTCCGACAAAGGGTCGAAATGGAACAGACCCTCGGCCGATGTGCCTATCCATAGTGTGTTGTTGCTCTGGCGGTATATTGTCTGTATGTTGACGTTTGAAACAGGTGTTCCGCTTGTTTTTCCTGTGATTGGATCGAGGCGGAATAGTCCGGCGTTGTCGGTTCCTACCCAGATTACGCCGGAAATGTCCGGAGCCATGGCTGTAATGAATCGGGAGGGCATGCTTTTATCGCCGAAGTGTCTGATTACGTTCATTCCGGAGTCGAGGCAGTATATGCCCTGACCGTAGCATCCCACCCACAGTTGTCCGGATTTGTCGAGCAGCAGGCAGTGTATGCTGTTGCGGTCGTCGCCGAAACTATGGCCGTCGAGAGATATATGCCTGAAATTGTCGCTGTCCGGACTATAGCTGTACAGTCCTTCTTTTGTACCGACGAGAATATTGCCGTCGTGCGATTCGAGAAGGCAGTGGATAAAATTATTGCCGAGGCTGAGGCTGTCGTTGTCGATGCGTCTGTACACTTTGAAGTTCAATCCGTCGAAACGGTTCAGGCCGTCGTTGGTGCCGAACCACATGAATCCGCGGCTGTCCTGCATGGCGGCCCAGACGCTGTTATGCGAAAGACCGTCGTCGGTCTGATAGCTGCGGTACAGAGAGGCTCCGGCAAGGTGTGCCAGGCAGGTGTATAGTAGAAGTGTGAATAGAAGTTTTTTCACGGTCTTTGTTTTTAGTTAAGCAAATATATGTTTTTGTTTCGGCCGGCCGATGCAATAATATTGCAAGCTGATGCAATAAAATGCCACAAAACGATTTCCGGACGTTTTGTGGCATTGTTTTTTAGAATTATTACATTCTATAATCTTTCGCGTACATTAAATTTGCGATTAGTAATAAATATAGTGCAATATTAACGAAAATCAACAATATGGACAATCGACAATACGGTTTTTTTGATGATTCCGGGCGTGAATTCGTGATCACAGATCCTGCCACGCCTTATCCATGGATCAATTATCTCGGCAATGAAGATTTCTTCGGACTGGTCAGCAATACTGCCGGCGGATACTCGTTCTACAAGGATGCGAAGTTCCGGCGGCTGACCCGTTACCGCTATAACGGAGTTCCGATGGACATGGGCGGACGCTATTTTTATATCAAGGATGGCGATACGGTATGGAATCCCGGCTGGAAACCGTGCATGACTCCTCTCGATTTCTATGAATGCCGCCACGGTATGGGCTATACTCGTATTACCGGACGCAAGAACGGTGTCGAAGTCGAACTGCTGATGTTCGTTCCGCTCGGGGCGCCGGCGGAGATACACCGTGTGGTGATACGTAACCGTAGTGCCGTTACAAAGAAACTGCAGCTGTACAGTCTGCTCGAATGGTGCCTTTGGAACGCATCGACCGACATGGAGAATTTCCAGCGTAATTTCTCGACAGGAGAGGTGGAGATCGACGGCAGCACGATTTATCATAAGACGGAATACAAGGAACGTCGCAATCATTATGCTTTCTACAATGTCAATACCGATATAGACGGTTTCGATACCGACCGCGAGAGCTTTATCGGGCTTTATAACGGTTTCGACCGTCCGCAGTGCGTTCTTGATGGCCGTTCGGCTTCTTCTGTCGCCCATGGGTGGAGTCCTATAGCCTCCCACCGCATCGACATTGAACTGGCTCCCGGCAGTGAACGCAGTCTGATTTTCATGCTCGGATATGTCGAGAACGATGATAAGGATAAGTTCAGCGAAGCCGAACTTGCACGAAAGCGTGCCGGAGAGCTTATTTCCTCGCAGGCATCCGATGTGACTCTGCTCAATAAAGACAAGGCACGTGCACTGATGGCGCGTTTCGCTACCGACGAGGATGTCGAACGTGCGCTGTCTGAACTCAGGGCGATGTGGGATGGATTGCTTGGTCGTTTTGTGCTCGAAAGTTCCGAACCGCGTTTCGACCGTATGGTCAATGTCTGGAACCAGTACCAGTGTATGGTCACATTCAATTTCTCGCGTTCGGCCTCGTTTTTCGAGAGTGGTATAGGACGCGGAATGGGCTTCCGCGACTCTAATCAGGATCTGGCCGGTTTCGTGCACCAGATTCCTGAGCGTGCCCGCGCACGCATCATCGACATAGCGTCGACACAGTTCCCCGACGGCGGTTGCTATCATCAGTATCAGCCGCTTACAAAGCGTGGCAACAACGATATAGGCGGCGGTTTCAACGATGATCCGCTATGGCTGATTTTCGGAACTGTGGCGTATATAAAGGAAACGGGTGATTTCTCGATTCTTGACGAGCTTGTGCCTTGGGACAACCGTCCGGGCAGCGAAGTGCCGCTGATGGAGCACCTGAAGGTGTCGCTCGATCATGTTGTCGCAAATCTGGGTCCTCACGGTTTGCCTCTGATAGGACGTGCGGACTGGAACGACTGCCTGAACCTCAACTGTTTCTCGTCTGATCCTGATGAGAGTTATCAGACGACGGAAAACCGAACGGAAGGTTCTAAGGCCGAGTCGCTGATGATTGCCGGTCTTTTTGTGGTCGAAGGACGCGAATATGCTGAGCTTTGCCGCCATATAGGTCTTGACGATGAAGCAGAACGGGCTGAAAAGCTTGTCGCCGATATGGAACATGCCGTAATGACCTATGGCTGGGATGGAGAATGGTTCCTGCGCGCCTACGATTTTGCCGGAAACAAAATCGGTTCGTCGGAGTGCGACGAGGGCAAGATCTTTATCGAAAGTCAGGGCTGGTGTTCCATGGCAGGTATAGGACGCGAGGCCGGAATGGTCGATAAATCGCTCGACTCGTGCAAGCGTCGGCTTGATACCCCCGACGGCATGGTGCTGAACTGGCCGGCTTTCACAGTGTGGCATAAGGAGATGGGCGAGATTTCCTCGTATCCTGCCGGCTACAAGGAGAATGCGGGAATTTTCTGCCACAATAATCCGTGGGTGATAATAGCCGAAACTCTGGCCGGCCGCGCCAAGGATGCCTGGGAACATTACACTAAAATAGCTCCGGCATGGATAGAGGATCAGCGCCGGCACAAGGTCGAACCGTATGTCTATTCGCAGATGCTTGCCGGCCGCGATGCCGCGGTGCCCGGCGAGGGCAAGAATTCCTGGCTGACAGGAACGGCCGCATGGAACTGGCTTTGCGCCACACAGTATATACTCGGCATACGTCCAGGCTACGACAGCCTGACGGTAGCTCCCGTGTTGCCGTCGTCGCTGAAAGAGCTGAACATCGTGCGCCGTTGGCGTGATGCCGTGTATCATATCCATATAAGCAACACCGGAAAAGGTTGCACAAGCCTTAGTGTCGACGGCAAACGCCTTACGGGCAACTCTGTCGCTTATTCGGCCGGAGAGCACTGTGTGGAAGTTGATATGTAAATAAAAAATCCGAATATGCGTTTAAGGCATTTTTTAGCAATAGTATCCTTAGGTGTGCCGTGCTTTTCCGTTATGGCGGCAGCTGCGGAGTGTCCCGCGGATATGGTTTCCATTGCCTGCGGTCAGGATATTCCTGACCGCAGGCCTCCCGTCGCTTCCAGAAAATTCCGTTCGCAGGCTGTCGAAGACGAGATTGCAAGAGTCACGTCTATGCTCGGCAACGCAAAACTTGCCCGTATGTTCGCCAACTGTTTTCCTAATACGCTCGACACCACAGTGGATTATCGGACTGATGCCGACGGCAAAAGCGATACGTTTGTGGTGACAGGCGATATTCCGGCGATGTGGCTCCGCGATTCGTCGGCACAGGTGTGGCCGTATCTGAATCTTGCTTGCCGCGACGAAAATCTACGTCGTATGATAGAGGGGCTTATCCGCCGGCAATTGAAATGTATACTGCTCGACCCCTATGCCAACGCTTTCAACGACGGACCGACGGGCGGTATGTGGATGTCGGACATGACCGACATGCGCCCCGAGCTGCATGAGCGCAAGTGGGAGATAGACTCGCTGTGTTATCCGCTTCGTCTTGCCTATGCTTATTGGAAGATGACGGGTGATACGAGTGTCTTCGACGATGTATGGCTTGGAGCTGTACGAAAGATTTATGAAACATTCGTAGAGCAGCAGAGAAAGGATGGCAATACGGGTCCATATCGTTTCCGCAGAGTGACAGACCGAGCGCTCGACACTCTCAGCAACGATGGGCTTGGCGCTCCTGTCAGCGGTTGCGGTCTGATAGTTTCGAGTTTCAGGCCTTCGGACGACGCGACGACTTTCCAGTATCTCGTACCGTCGAATTTCTTTGCAGTTTCGGTTTTGCGCAAGGCTGCGGAGATTCTCGTTGAGGTAAATTCCGAGGAGTCCCTTGCCTCGGCCTGTACGGCTCTCGCCGACGAGGTCGGGGCGGCTCTTGCCGAATATGCTGTTTACAAACATCCGCGTTTCGGCGATGTATATGCTTACGAGGTCGACGGTTTCGGCAATCACCTGCTTATGGATGATGCCAACGTGCCGAGTCTGCTTTCACTGCCGTATATCTGCGATGTCGATGTGGATGATCCTGTTTACCGGAACACCCGCCGGATGGTGTGGAGCGACAGTAACCCGTATTTCTTCAGCGGCAAGGCCGGAGAGGGTATAGGCGGTCCGCATGTGGGCTATGGAATGATATGGCCGATGAGTATCATGATGAAGGCTTTTACTTCGCGCGATGACGATGAAATCCGCAATTGCCTGACTATGCTGCTCAATACAGATGCCGGAACAGGCTTCATTCATGAATCTTTCGACGCTGATGATCCGGCGCATTTCACACGCCCGTGGTTCGCATGGCAGAATACGTTGTTCGGCGAACTTATCCTCAAGCTTATAGCCGATGGAAAAGTCGGACTATTGGATTCACTATAAACTTCTACAATAAATCAATACCATGGCTTCATTTAAAGAAAAAATCGGATACGGACTCGGCGATATGTCGACAAGTATGTTCTGGAAAATATTCAGTTTCTATCTACCTATATTCTACAGCGACGTGTTCGGCTTGCCTCTGTCGGCGGCAGCTATGCTTATGCTGGTTACGCGCATCTGGGATGCAGTGAGCGATCCCATGATGGGTGTGATAGCCGACCGCACTGATACAAAACGAGGAAAATATCGCCCGTGGCTGCTGTGGATGGCTTTGCCGTTCGCTATTGCCGGCTGCCTGCTGTTTACTACTCCCGGTTTCGGTGACACGGGAAAACTTGTGTGGGCTTTTGTGACATATATACTTATGATGACGGTCTATACGGCTGTCAACGTCCCGTATAGTTCCATGCTGGCGGTGATTACCGATGATTCCGACGAAAAGACCGTGTTTTCGAGCTACCGCATGTTTTTTGCATACACAGGTTCTTTTATCGCCCTCTTTGCTTGGGAGCCGCTTTGCCGCTTCTTTGAGCGCGGCGATGCGGGTGTAGCTGCCGAACGCGCAGGATGGCAGGGTGCGATGTTCGCGCTTGCCGCCTTGTGTGTCGTTCTGTTTCTGTCGTGTTACAAACTCACCCGGGAGCGTGTGACTGAGGCTAAAGCTCCGTCGTCGGTGCTTGCCGATTTCCGTTCGCTGCTGCGCAACCGTCCGTGGTGGATCCTTACAGCCGCAGCGCTGTGCATCAATCTGTTCAATACTGTCAGAGGTGGTACGGTAGCCTACTATTTCAAATATTATATAGGAGAGGGAGCCTCGATAAATCTCGGCAGCTTCTCTTTCCTTTTCTTTGCCGGACTCTTCCTTGCTGTAGGCGAGGTGTGCAATATGATAGGCGTGGCATGCGCCGTGCCGGTGTCGAAACGTCTGGGCAAGCGTATGACCATGATTGCCTGTAGCGTAGCACTTGCAGTTTTCAGCATCATGTTCTTCTATATACCCAATCACGGAAGAGGATTTCTTGTGATGCTTGAGCTGCAGATCGTCATATCGGTGCTTACCGGCATAATATCTCCGCTGATATGGTCGATGTATGCCGATGTGGCCGACTATGCCGCGGCTAAGGACGGCACGGCATCCACCGGTCTGATATTTTCTTCCGGTTCCATGGCTCAGAAATTCGGCGGAGCACTTGCCGGCTGGGGGCTTATCATGTTGCTCGACGTTTTCGGCCTTGTGCCGAATGCAGCGTCACAGACTTCAACGGCTTTGTACGGTCTTCAGCTTGCTATGTCGTGGATTCCCGCAGCGGTCGCCTTGCTGATGGCTTTTGTGGTGTTCTGCTATCCGCTCGGACGTAAAAAAGTTTCGTCCGCGGCATCGGTAGCAGCCTTAATTGTTTTTGCAATTTGTGCAGCTCCGGCGGCACAGGCCGAGGATGCCATAAAATTCGCAAATTTCGGACGTTATGCCGGTGCGAATGCCGAACTGGCGGCGCAGCCGGTGCCGCAGGGCAGGGTGGTACTGATGGGTAATTCCATAACCGATTTTTGGCCGAAACGTGCTTCGCATCTTTTTGAAAGCCATCCGGAAATCGTTGGTCGCGGCATAGCCGGCCAGACAAGCTGGCAATTCCTGCTGCGTTTCCGTTGCGATGTGGTCGACCTGCATCCCGAAATTGTCGTGATAAATTACGGGACAAACGATATCGCACAGAATTCGGGAGTCTACGACGAGGATGCCACTTTCGGCAATGTCCGCTCTATGGTCGACATCGCGCGTGCCAACGGCATACGCGTGGTGTTGGCGTCCTGCCTTCCTGCCGAGGGTTTCAGCTGGCGTCCTGAAGTGGCTGATGCCATGGACAAGATACGCAGCCTCAATGCCAGGGTGAAGGCCTATGCCGACGCCGAGGGTATAGTCTATGCCGACTATTTCGGCGCTCTGGTCAATGCCGAAGGAACGGCAATGGATGCGGAGTATGCCGACGAGCGTCCTGCGGTCCATCCAAATGCCGCGGGCTATGCCGTGATGGAACGGATACTTCTCGACGCCATCGCCCGCGTCAAAGCAATGTAGTGTAGCCCGGATTATTTCAGATTGCCGTACTCTTCGTCGGCGACAGGTTCAAGCCATACGTTAGACGACTCTTCTTCCGGAATTTATAAAGTTAATAAATTACCGACATATTTATTGTTGCAAGAGTGTTGATGGTAGTTTGCATAAATTGAAAATTTAGTCTATTTTTGCAGTAAGGAGCAGAGGTTCCTCTTTATTTTTTATTAAGCGTTTTTGCTTTATCCATTTCTACGAAATCGCCAAATTTCAAAAATCCGATGGACAAGGCAGTCAAAGACGCCTATGCTTGTCGCATATCCACTCCCCGACAAGGGGAATGCCGATATACGGTAAGGCGTGGGAGTGGACTGTTTATTTCGGATTGGGCGTTTGGCGATAACTAACTATATATAGCGCATACCATTGTAAATCAGCGATATAAAATTACCTAATTGAACATTGAGTCACAAATCGGTAACAAAATTTATATAAAATCTGCTTTTTAGAATTATGATTCCTAACAACGTCAACTCAATACAAGAATTATCTGAAGCCTTATCCATTATAGCAAAGATGGACATCAATCAACAGCCTATTTCGGAATTGGAGAAAGAGGCTCGGAAAGAATACATTGATGCAACAAAAGAATATTTTGTAAATCATGACGTAAAAAAGGCGGCTATACATCTTTCAAGATTGTTGAACCTGCTCCAAACTCAAAGATAATATTGATGGATAGACACATTACCTCAAAAATAATTTGTATCTTTGCGCTCGGATTGGGAACAATCCTGTATATTAAAACATAGAGGCATTATGTCTTTCTCTTGAATATGCGAAGCCTGAGAAACTTCATTTATAGAAACAAGAGTCGGCGTAATAGTCTCCACGCATATGGCGTGGGGCTGTTATACCCACTTCTTTTTCTAAAGGTTTTCTCAGGGCCTGCATATTGAGATGTGGATTGCAGTGCCGCGCTTTTTTTATGGAATAATGAAGACAAAAGAAAATCATCGTATCCTATCATTCTGCGTAGCATTGTTATGCGCAATCTTTTCTAATGCTCAAACATTCAACATTACAGAAGTTCCGGGTCATGAGTACTCTTATAAACCCTCGCTCTCTCAACGTTTGAATGGCATTAAAGAAGTGATTGTATTTGCTCCAAAGAACATGTCGGAGTATGACAAATATATATCCTTGCCTTGCCAATTATTTTAGAGGCCTTGGCATGCAAGTTAGGACTAAGTATGTTAAATACAAGCTCAACAGAGATTCTCAACCTTACCTTGAAACGGTATGGAAAACGCTTGATGAATCCTTGGAAGACTATTGGGATAATTCCAATACACTTCTTGTTGTTGCAAATAATGTTAGCTCTTTTGGAAAGGCTACAGGACATGTTGAGAACACACTCCAAATCTACTTAATCGATCCAGTTTCCGATTTTGAATGGACAGTACGGTTTGACCTTCCGAATAAATCTGACAAATTTGACAAGAAACTCAGAAGCACCATATCTTCTGCATACAACTATAACTCATCTGCTTCACATTCTCCATCTTATTATAAAACAGGGTGGTCCGAGTTTACTTTTAAATCATTTTTTAATTCAAACAGTTATCATCCTTTAGAAGGTGTTTATGAAGGGGACAATTATAAAATTGGTGTAAAACGGGGCGAAAATGGAAAGTTTTATCTGGTTTATTTATCAGGAGCAACTAATGCGAATGATTGGTCAGCCGGAGATGTAAAGGCAATTTTAGAACCAACAGCTACCCCTACCGCATTTAAGGCAAAATGGTATGGAAAGTGGAAGCAAAAAATGAATTTCACTGTTATATTTAAGGAAGGGTTAATGACTACTTTTGATGAAGATAAAAATCAAGAGGCTTATATAAAATTGTATCCTGCTCAAGCATCTCAGTCAGCAAGCGAAAGCGATGAATGGTCTGGGACTGGTTTTGCGCTTAAAAATGGCTACGTGGTCACGAACTATCATGTAATAGATGGTGCTAAATCCATAACGATACAAGGCGTAAAAGGGGATTTCAATATATCATATAATGCTTCCGTAGTTGGTTCAGATAAGAATAATGATTTAGCTTTGTTGAAAATTTCGGATTCATCATTCAAAGGGTTCGGGACAATCCCATACTCAATAGCATCTACTATATCTGAAGTTGGTGAAGATATATTCGTACTTGGCTATCCTCTAACCTCAACCATGGGGGATGAGATCAAACTTACAACAGGAGTTATTAGTTCTAAGACGGGGTTTCAAGGAGATGTAGCTCTTTACCAAATCTCTGCACCAATCCAACCAGGCAACAGTGGTGGCCCATTATTTGATAAGAAAGGTAATGTAATCGGTGTTGTAAGTGCAAAACATGCCGGGGCAGAGAATGTTGGCTACGCTATCAAATCAATGTATCTACGCAATCTTATAGAAAGCTGCGCATCATCGTCGATAATTCCTACAACAAACTCTGTATCAACATTGCCATTGACCGGGAAAGTCAAAGCTGAGAAAAGCTTTGTGTTTTTCATTCATTGTTCCTCTACCTCTAATAGCAATGCCGTTTCTTATGCGAGCCCTAATATTGAAACAAATTCCACTTCGCCAAATTCCACAAGAATTATAAAATCCCCGTCATATAAATCTAAAGGAGATGGGAATTTGTCTATTAATTCCATCACATTAACGCCAACATCAACTATACTTGATTGCAGTTCCACTAATCCATTGTATCAAGGCTGGATGAATATAAGCAGAGATGCCTATCTTCAGGTAAATGGAATTAAATACAAACTTACAAATGTCGAGGGCATAGCTTATGCTCCATCAGTTACTTCTTTTGCCTATCCAAATCAAACATTAAATTTCAAGCTATATTTTCCGGCAATACCATCTACTGCAACGATTCTGGATTTTATAGAATCTCCAAATTCGGGTTGGAAAATACTCGGATTGAGCCTAAAATAACGCAATAATGAATTTTAATATTTTCTATTCATGGCAATCGTCTATTGGAGGTAACGCCAACAGAGGATATATCCGTGATAAAATCAAGTCCGCTCTTTCAACATTGGAAGTGCAATATACTATACTCGAAGATTCTAGAGGTACGACTGGTGCGCCAGATATACCTAACGAGATTTTAACCCAAATTGCGCAATCTGATTTATTCGTATGCGATGTTACGCCAGTTTACATATATATCATTGATGATAATACAAAGAAAGGAATCCCGAATCCAAATGTAATGTTTGAATTGGGTTTTGCCGTGAGATGTTTAGGTTGGGAAAGAATAATTTGTATCTGTAATGAAGAATTCGGGCATATTGATTGCTTGCCTTTCGACATCTCGAAACACCGAATCCTTGGCTATAAAAAGAAAGAAGATGACAGGAAAAGCCTCCGATCTCTATCTTTGATTAAGCCATTAGAAGATATAGTCAATAATTATGAATCAATTCTCTTGCATGGCAATGAGTTCGACTACAAGAAACATGATGTTGAAATTTTTAACAATCTAATGGGCTTTG
>CAJUKD010000043.1 GCA_910587235.1 uncultured Muribaculaceae bacterium | reverse complement strand
ATAAAATAACACATTTGTCGAGAATGAAACGAAATCTTAAATGAAAGAGCCGTGACACCCGCAGCCGCGAACTTGCATTTCTACCGTATATTTGTTACTTTTGCCAACGTTTCCGCAATCAGGCGGCATAATATCTTTAATATATCATATTTACTTAAATCTCTGTCATGAAAAAACTTCTAACTGCAATTACGGCAGTCGTATGCTCCGTAGCAGCCTGTTTCGCGCAAGGCTGGCCGGAAAACTATCAGGGAGTAATGCTACAGGGCTTCTATTGGGATTCATATTCCGAAACCCGTTGGAGCAATCTTACATCACAGGCCGACGAACTGTCGCAGTACTTTTCCCTTATATGGGTGCCTAACAGCGCCAATTGCGGTGGCGGACAAAGCATGGGATATATGCCCATCTACTGGTTCACCAAGCACACCTCGTCGTTCGGCACGGAAACGCAACTGCGCAAAATGATTTCCACATTCAAGGAAAAAGGCACGGGCATAATAGAAGACGTGGTGGTCAACCACCGCGCGGGAGTCAGCAACTGGACAGATTTTCCCTCCGAAACATGGAACGGACGCACGTATAAGCTCGGACCCGAACACATCTGCTCGACCGACGAAGTGGCAAATGCTCCCGGACAGGCAAAACCGACAGGCGCGCCCGACACCGGCGAAGATTTCAGCGGCGCCCGCGACCTTGACCATACCAATGCCACTGTGCAGGACAATGTGAAGAACTACTGCAAGTTCCTCCTCGATGACCTGGGCTACGCAGGCTTCCGCCTTGACATGGTGAAAGGTTATGCCGGTCGCTACACCAAAATCTACAACGAATACTCAAAACCGACATTCTGCGTAGGCGAATACTGGGACGGACAGTACGACGCTGTAGCAGCCTGGATCGAGTCCACAGGCCGACAGTCGGCCGCATTCGACTTTCCCGCAAAATATGCCATCAATGAAGCATTCTCTTCCGGCGACCTCACAAAGCTTGTCTGGAAAGCCAACGGGAGCACCGACCAGCCTGCCGGACTGATACACTTCGGCTATCCGCGTTATGCCGTCACGTTCATCGAAAACCACGATACAGACCGCGACGGTTCCAAATTCCACGGTAACGTCGTAGCCGCCAATGCGTTCATATTATGCAGCCCCGGCACCCCTTGCGTATTCCTGCGCCACTGGCTCGAGCACAAAGCCGAAATCAAAGCGCTGATAAGCGTGCGCAATGCTGTCGGCATCCACAATATGAGTTCTGTAGAAGTGCTTCGCTCCGCCCGCGACTGCTATATGGCTCGCGTACGCGGCACAAAAGGCGAACTCGTGGTGAAGATCGGCTCCTCAATGGTAAGTCCCGAAGGCTATAGCAACTCCGACATAAAGGCCTCAGGCACAGACTACTGCGTGTGGTCCAAGACCGGAGTATCACCCGGTCCGGATCCGACTCCCGGAACAGACTTCACCGTCTACTTCGACAACTCCGATACAGGCTGGGATACTCCTTACATACACTACTGGGGCGAATCAGAAAGCACATGGCCCGGCGTGGCAATGACCTTTGTCAGCGAAAATACATGGTCATACACTGTTCCTGCAGGTACTACAGGCATACTGTTCAATGCGGGCGACGGCGACCCGACAAAAACCGCCGACTTTACCCCTGTTGCAGACCACATCTACACTACCTCGGGCGATGCCGGCGTGTATATAAAGCATGAAAATCCGGATACCGATTTCAATGTCTACTTCGACAACAGCGGCAACGGCTGGAGTACCCCTTACATACACTACTGGGGCGCATCGGAAAGCACATGGCCGGGTGTGGCAATGACACGCCACGAAGGCGAGATATGGACCCACACCGTTCCTGCCGGAACTACAGGCCTGCTCTTCAACGCCGGCGACGGCGACCCGACAAAAACCGCCGACTTCATAGCCATGGCCAACGCACTCTATACAATCGACGGCGCAAAGGGCATATATGGCAGTTCCGGAATCACTTATCCGGAATGCGAAACAGAGGCGAAAGCAGAGTATTTCACCCTGCAGGGTCACCGAATCGCTTCCCGTCCGACCGAAGCCGGCATCTATATCATGCGCCGCGGCACATCCGTCAGCAAAATAATCATTCGCTGACACCCGCGACACAACAAAGCAAACGCCACGAAGCCGTCGTCCGGCTCCGTGGCGTTTTTTTATCCGCTTTATTTTGACGCCCGGCCTCTTTGCCGTAATTTTGCCTGCAAAGTCCGACTATAATGAAACTGATAATAAAAAACATGGTATGCCGCCACTGCATCAACTCTGTGCGCCATATAGCCTCCGACCATCTGAAGCTGCCGGTGGAAGCCATCGAACTGGGATCGGCCTCTTTCACGCGCGACCTGACCGACGATGAAACAGCTGAATTCGACCGTATGCTCGCCACCGAGGGATTCGGCCTCGTCAGAAGTCGCGAAGCCACCATCGTGGAAGCCATCAAACACACTCTCATCGACATCAGCCGCCGCGAAGGAGGTCCCGGAGGAAAACTGTCGGAATTGCTTCCCGAAGCCCTGCACATAAGCTACGCCTCTCTCAGCCGCATTTTCTCCGAAACCGAAGGCCGTTCGATAGAAAACTATCTGATAGCACTGCGCGTGGAGCGGGTAAAGGAACTTATCAAATACCATAACCTGTCGCTTGACGAAATTGCATGGCAGACAGGCTACAGCTCAGCTGCACACCTGTCGCGACAGTTCAAACAGCAGACAGGGCTTACGCCCGGCGAGTTCCGCCGCATAGGCTCTCGGCGCCCTCTGCCGGAAGTATGACTCGCACAAAAAAATCTCCGTTCACGAATTGTGCAATTTTTTTCGGCAATGATATAATAAGCGTAGGCCCGGGCGAAGCTAATTTTGCGGCATGGAAATTCTAAGATCGCTATTGTACATACTGAACGAAATGTCGCCCTACGTACTGCTCGGTTTCCTTATAGCCGGACTGATGCACGCGTTCATACCCGCCGGGACATTTGCCCGGCATCTCTCCGGATCGGGATGGAAAGCAGTCGTCAAGGCCGCCCTTGCCGGCGTACCGCTGCCGCTATGCTCATGCGGAGTGCTTCCTACTGCCATAGCCATGCGGCGCGCAGGCGCCAGCCGCGCCGCTTCGTCGTCGTTCCTTATAGCTACGCCTCAGACTGGCATCGACTCCATCGCCGCCACAGCATCGCTTCTTGGACCCGCCTTTGCTGTCATACGCCCTTTAGCCGCCATGACAACAGCGTTATTCGGCGGATTGGCCGTAGGTGTCACTGAAAAAGGCCAAGATTCTCCGGCCGCAACATGCGCAGCATACGCCGAGGAGGAGAAGAAAACCCGCCGCAGCCCGGCGGGCAGGCTCTCCGATGCCCTGCGCTATGGCTACATCGATCTTGTGGCCGGTATAGGACCTTGGCTGACAGCCGGACTTGTCATAGCCGCCCTTATCACAGTCTATATTCCGGCCGACGCCCTTTCCGCCCTCGGGAAACACCCCTTTCTGGCTATGCCGGCCGTACTGGCCATAGCTGTACCTATGTACGTATGCGCCACCGGCTCCATTCCCATAGCAATGTCGCTTATGCTCAAAGGACTCTCGCCGGGCACAGCATTCGTTCTGCTAATGGCGGGACCAGCAGCGAACTTTGCATCGGCAGCCTTGGTCAGCCGCGAGATGGGACGTAAGGCGGCCGCAGTCTACATAGGCTCCATTATAGCCGGAGCGCTGGTATTCGGACTGGCCATCGACTATCTGATGCCTGCCCACTGGTTCACCTTACAGGCAACAGGAATCGCCGACGCATGCCACGCATCATTTCCCATTTTCTCCACTATATGCTCGGCCATACTCGTCCTGCTTATCGCATGGGCTTTGCTGCGCGGATACATAAACAATCACAAAATCGACAAACAGACAAACGAAAACATCATGAAACTCAGAATCACAGGTATGAATTGCCAGCACTGCCGCGCCTCGGTCGAGCGCGCGATCTCCTCGGTCGAAGGCGTCGACAATGTAAGCGTCGATCTCACGACAGGAATGGCCTGCGTCGACGGCAACGCCGACGCCGACACAATAGCCGACGCCGTGCGTGCCGCCGGCTTCGATGCCGAGAAACTTCCCGACGAATGACACCGTCAGGCGACCGTCCCGCATAGGCAGCCGAATGCGGATTGGTTCATTATTCCGATATTCTGGCCGAGGCGTTGAATTTTGAGGCGACAAGCCGTTCGGCGCCTCGGCCTGTGTTTGGACTTTCACACGAATTTTCGTACTTTTGTACCCAAATAGGATAAAAGAAACCAAACATCACCATCAGCGTGGAAACAAAATACATCTTCGTCACCGGCGGCGTTGTGTCTTCGCTTGGAAAAGGCATCATATCGTCGTCGCTCGCCTGCCTGCTAAAAGCCCGAGGCTACAGAGTAACCATCCAGAAATTCGACCCGTACATCAACATCGACCCGGGGACACTGAACCCGTACGAACACGGCGAATGCTATGTGACCGTCGACGGTCATGAAGCCGACCTCGACCTGGGGCACTACGAACGCTTCACCAACGTGCGCACCACCCGTGCGAACAATGTCACCACAGGCCGTATCTACCAGAGCGTGATCGACAAGGAACGCCGCGGCGACTATCTCGGCAAGACCGTGCAGATCGTTCCCCACATCACCGACGAGATCAAACGCAACGTGAAGATGCTCGGAAACACCGGCAACTTCGATTTCATAATCACCGAGATCGGCGGAACAGTAGGCGACATCGAGTCCCTGCCATTCCTTGAAAGTGTCCGCCAGCTCAGATGGGAACTCGGACAGAACAGCCTCTGCATACACCTGACATACGTGCCTTACATAGCAGCGGCAAAGGAACTCAAGACAAAACCCACCCAGCACTCAGTCAAGAGCCTGCAGGAAGTCGGCATACAGCCAGATGTGCTGGTGCTCCGCACGGAAAAGGACATTCCCACCGACATGCGCCGCAAAATAGCGCTTTTCTGCAACGTCGCTCCCGACTCGGTTATCCAGTCCATCGACGTCAACTCAATTTACAAAGTGCCCCTGAAGATGCACGAGCAGCACCTCGACGAAATAGTGCTGCGAAAGACAGGCATCACCCCCGAAGGTGAACCAGACATGGGCGCATGGCTTGAATTCATCCACAAGATGGACAATGCCACCGAAACAGTCAACATCGGTCTTGTCGGAAAATATGTAGAACTGCAGGATGCCTACAAATCCATCAACGAGGCTTTGTTCCATGCTTCCACCTACGCAGGACGCAAGCTTAATCTGGTGTCGATACATTCAGAGAAAATCAATAACGAAAATGCCGGCGAACTCCTTGCGGGATTCGACGGCGTGGTCGTGGCTCCCGGATTCGGACAACGCGGAATCGACGGTAAATTCGCCGCCTTGCGCTGGTGCCGCGAGAACGATGTGCCGACATTCGGCATCTGCCTCGGAATGCAGTGCATGGTAATCGAATTCGCACGCAACGTCCTCGGCCTTACGGAAGCCAACTCCACGGAAATGAGTCCCCATACCGCCGACAATGTCATCGACCTGATGGAAGAACAGAAGAGCATATCCAATCTCGGCGGCACCATGCGCCTCGGTGCGTTCGACTGCGTCCTGCGTCCCGAATCTCTGGCCGCAAAAGCTTACGGAACAACTGAAATCAGCGAACGCCACCGCCATCGCTTCGAATTCAACGAAGAGTACCGTACACGCTTCGAAGAAGCAGGAATGGCATGCGTGGGCGAGAATCCCGCTACAAAGCTGGTGGAAGTGGTGGAAATCCCGGACAAGCGCTGGTACGTCGGCACACAGTATCACCCCGAATATTCGAGCACGGTACTGTCGCCAAGCCCTCTTTTCGCATCTTTCATCAACGCAGCCGTAGAATACCACAACGAAAAAAAGAAATAAGCGACATTAACAAATTCCAGACAAAACATTGTCCGCAATCATAATTTAATGGATAAGAATACAGTTACAGCCCTCGTGCTCATGGCCGCCGTAATGTTCGGCTTCATGTGGCTACAGAAGCCATCGGCCGAACAGCTTGCCGCCGAGCAGGAGCGACGCGAACAGCTCGCATCAGAGCAGAAATCGACCGCTGCGGCAGCTGAGCGCCGCATTACTTTCACAGCCGACGACAGCGCGGCTCTTGCCGCCACAGTCCGCCAGATAGGCACCCGTACCGATGACGGCGCATACATCCTTCGAAACGCCGATTTCGACCTGCGCGCCGACAGCCTCAGCCTCTCCGGCACGGCAACCGTAGGAAACACAACAACCGACATACGCTCTTTGCTGGCCAACCGTTCGACTCTCACAATGGCCCAGACCGCCAAAGCGGCCGACGCCGTGCGCACGCTGATCGACAACGCTTTGCGCTATGAGGGCTTCGCACGTCATCTTTCAGGCAGCGAAGAACAGGTTACACTTGAAAACGAACTGATCCGCCTCACACTCGACACCCGAGGCGGCATAATAAGCCAGGCCGAACTGAAAAAATACAACTCGGAAATTGGCGATACAGTACAGACCGTAAAGCTTTTCAAAGGAGCGAACGACGGCTACTCATTCCGCTTCGCCACAGCCGACCAGCGCATCGACACCCGCGATTTCTATTTCCGCGCCACGGCCGAGGGCGACTCTGCCGTGCTTATGTCGCTCGAACCGGCCCCCGGCGTGATGTGGGGAATACGTTATACGCTCGCCCCCGACGGCTACGATGTCCGTATGGAAATCGTACAGAACGGAATGAGCGCCATTCTTCCGGCCAACACTGCATCGATAGACTTCAACTGGCACCAACGCATGGGCCGCAACGAGATCGGACGCACTTTTGAAGAACGCAACAGCGCCATATATTACAAATACGTAGGCGACAGCCCCGACGATCTGAATGCCAACGGCGACGACTCAAAAAGCCTGCAGGGCAATATCAAATGGGTAGCGTTCAAGAACCAGTTCTTCTCAAGCGTGATCGTTGCCGACAAGCACTTTTCCACCGCAGAACTCGCTTCAGTCGACCTGAAGACCGACGACTATCTCAAGGACATGGCAATGACTGCCACGCTCCCCTATTCTGCCGCATCCGAAGGTACTGCCGCATCATTCCATTTTTATCTCGGGCCGAACGATTACCCGATCCTCTCCGGACTCGACGAGCGTCTTGACGCCGGCGAAGATCTGTCACTGACCAGGCTTATACCTCTGGGATGGGGATTGTTCCGATGGATCAACACGATTATAATCATACCCGTATTCACATTCCTCGGCTCTTTCCTGACCAACTACGGACTTATCATACTGCTCCTGACAATCTTCATCAAGATAATCATCTTCCCCTTCACGTTCAAGAGCTATAAATCGCAGGCAAGAATGCGCGTGCTCGCTCCCGAAATCAAGGAAATCAACGAGAAATATCCCGGCGATGAAAACGCCATGAAACGTCAGCAGGAAACAATGTCGCTCTACAGCCGAGCCGGGGCCAGTCCTTTCTCGGGCTGCCTGCCCATGCTCCTGCAGATGCCGGTGCTGATCGCCATGTTCTCGTTCTTCCCCTCGGCCATAGAACTGCGCGGACACGGATTCCTCTGGGCGCACGACCTCTCCGCTCCCGACTCCATCCTCACACTGCCGTTCAATATACCCTTCTACGGCAGCCACGTAAGCCTGTTCTGCCTGCTGATGACCATAGTCAATATAGTCTACACCAAAATCAACATGCAGTCGCAGCCCGGAGGCGCATCAATGCCCGGTATGAAACTGATGACCTACATGATGCCTGTCATGTTCCTCTTCATATTCAACGACTATGCCTCAGGCCTCAGCTACTACTACTTGCTGTCGCTGCTTATAACCATCTTCCAGACATGGATTTTCCGCCGTGTCATTGACGAGGACAAAGTACGCGCCCAACTATTGGAAAATGCCCGCAAGCCTCGCAAGAAAAGCGGCTTCATGGCACGCCTCGAAGAGGCTCAGCGCCAGCAGCAGGCAGCATTACGCGCACAGCAACAAGCCGCAGGCAAGAAAGGCCGAAAGAACTGATCTGACATCGATTTCACCCTGTTTTTGACTGATTACGGGTTGTACCCGTACGAAAAATATCCTTAACTTTGAAGAGTCTGCCGGATCCTACGGCAGGCTCTCGTTTTTCTTTCCAAACACACTCAATATTAATTTAACCTTATACCTACAAGCAATGAAACGACTGACAGGCATCTGTCTGCTCCTCGCTGCGGCATCCGCTGCCACAGGCGCCCGGGCGGCAGGCATCGAGAAATTTCCTATCGGCACAAACTGGCCCGACACCGACGGCACACACATCAACTGCCACGGCGGTTGCGTAGTGCCTCACAACGGCGCTTTCTACTGGTTCGGAGAAAGCCGTACGGGCGGACATTCCGACGGTATCAGCGTATACCGCAGTTCGGATCTCTATAATTGGGAGAACCTCGGATTCGCCGCAACACATAGTGGCGAACGCGACGATGAAAACATGCAGGACATATCAGAAGGCCGCCTGCTCGAGCGACCGAAAGTGATCCACAACGCACGCACGGGAAAATGGGTGATGTGGGCACACTGGGAAAACGGCAAGGACTACGGACAAGCGCGCGTAGCCATACTCGAAGCAGACGACATCACCGGTCCGTATCGCTTCGTAAGCACCATGCGTCCAAACGGTCACGACTCACGCGACCAGACTCTATTCCTCGACACGGACGGAAATGCCTACCACTTCTGCTCGACAAACATGAACACCGACATCAACGTCGTACGGCTTTCCGACGACTTCCTCGGCTGTTCGTCTGATGAAAAACTTATCATGAAAGGACGGCGCCTTGAAGCCACCACCGTATGCAAATACGGCGACACTTATTTCGCCACATTCTCCGAATGCAAAGGATGGGATCCCGCTCCCGGCCATTCGGCCACAGCTGTCGGCGATATGCTCGGCGACTGGGCGGAAGGCCTGAACTTCTGCGTCGATCCTGACGAGAACCGTTCCTACCGCTCGCAAGGTGCATTCGTTTTCTCTGTCGAAAGCCTCGGATATGATCCCAAATGCTTCATATTCTACGGCGACCGCTGGAATCCGAACAATGTCGGAGGTTCAACTTACGTATGGCTGCCTATGAGCATACGCTCCGGCTACCCGACTGTGCGCAACCTCTCCGAAGGCTGGAATCTCGACGAGGTCATGCGCGACATGTACCGCTACAAACGTGCCGCAAGCATTAACGCAGGAGGCGAATTCCTGCTTCTCGAACGCAACTCCGACCGCCTGCTTTCGCGCACAGGCATGGTGTCGGGTTTCTGCATCAAAGACGACGATGAACGTATCAACAGCCGCTTCATCTTTGAGGCTACAGACAATCCATATATCTGGCGCCTGCGTGCAGCCGACAGCGGCCGTTATCTCGCTGTCCGCGGCAACTCCCTTATCGAGGACCCCGACGGCACGTCCGACAACAGCGCATGGGAATTCGTGCTTCTGCCCGACGGCTATTATCGTGTGATAAACCGTGCCGCAGGGCTATGCCTGAGCGTAGCCGACAACCGACGCTACGACGGTTCGGCCGTAGGTGTCGCCGCCCCTCGCGAAGGTGCGTCGCAGGCTTTCGGCGTATATTATGACTCCAGACGCCATCCGGATTACATAGAAGCCGACATGTACTCAAGCGCCTACCGTATAGCTGTGGCCGAAGCCATAGCACGCCAGGACTATAAGCCACAGTTATCGCGCAGCGAATTTGTGGCCGGACGTCCGTGTGCCGTAGAGCATTACTCTTCAGCCCGTCTGCTGACTATGGCCGACGGTAAAGGTGCCACAATAACCGACAGGACAAAATCTCCATCGCAGAAACACACATTCATCCCGACATCGGCAGGTGCCACAACTTATAACATCGTCGATGCCGAAGGACGCTATTTGGCGAAGGATCCGGAAAGCGGCTGGATGACTATATGCGGAACAGACATCGACCCCAAATCAGCCGAAGCCATATTCACTGTCGAGGAAGCGGCCTACGGATACCTCATACGCAACAGTGCAAGCGGCAAGCTTCTCGGGAGCGACGGCGTAAGTCAGGGAGCTTCTGTGTATTGCGACAAGACAAACAACATAGAGCCTCTGAACCAGTGGAATTTTATAGATTTCGACGCCGTAGTTGTCCCTACCGATGAGGACAGATTCATAGAAAGCCTCGCCGCAATAGATACCTCATTCGGCTCAATACTCCCTTTCCAGACCGGCGAAGCCCCTTTTGACTACGCCACGACAGCCTACGAGGCTATGAAAATGGCCTTGGAAAACGCCGTCGTGGCAAAAGACAATTACGACAGCCAACGTGCCGACCTTGAAAACGCCTGGGCCGTATTTCAGGCTGAGGGTATAGTGCTCCCCGATCCTGAACGAAATTATCTCCTGCGACACAAAGCATCAGGGCTATATGCCTCTTTTTCAAGTGAATCTTCAAGCCCGTTGCTCAACAGCAAAGCAAGCGACGCAACTTGCTTCCGATTTATCGCCGACCAAACAAACGATGGTGCATACGCATTGCTAAACCTCGCTGCCGGACTATACATGGGACGAAGCACAGAATCCGGCAACAATTGGGTCATGGCATGGAACGAAGACCCTGCAATCCGTCAGAGCCTTTGGACCGTAGCGTTTTCACCTGCAGGCGGCAAGTCTTTTTATAATCTGCATACACGCGGATACATCGGCAGCGACGCCGACACCGACGGTGCAACACTTTATTGCAACAAGGCCAATACCGAAAATTTCGCCCAATGGGAAATTATCGATAGAGCCAATGCAGGTATTGATGAAACCTACATACAGGATACGATATCAATCACAAGCGAATGTGGTGCAATACGGGTCATTTCAGACAAAGAAGAGGTGAATGTACAGCTCTACGACACCTCTGGGCGCCTCGTCACCAAAGGGTACGGACATGACGTACGCCTCAACGCTGCCCGTGGCCTTTACATAATCCATGTCAGCAGTCCGTCCTCCTCAATAAGCAGGAAATTCGCACTCTGACCAAACATCAATCGTACTCAAACAAAACTGCGCCAGATTCCGGCAATACGACCGCAGGGTCGACAATGCCAGGATCTGGCGCTAATTTTAGCGCCATAAGATAGCGACGCTCTTGTAGGAAAATGCTGTCGTGTCACATAACATACCTGCGTGAGGCACGAACAGTTGGCCGATGAAAATTTGAATTGGCGTGGGCAGCTCTCCCTTGCGCCATATTCTGACCACTAATTATCTGTCACTTATAGGATTCGGCGAATATCCTTACGATGTCTTCATCAGCCATCTGCACCCGGTCGCCCTTGAACATGACACCCATTACTTCGCGCGTGTTACGCATGAATATTTCGAACTCATCGGGCGTGATACCGTAGTCAGACATCTTCAGATCCGCTACGCCACAGGCTTCCTGCAAGCGAACGAGAGCCGTAATGAAATCTTCCGGTTTTGAGGCTCCGGACATGCCCAGCAGTCGCGCCAATTCGACAAAACGGTCGTCGCAGCCGTGATTGCGTATGAAATAGCTGAAATAAGCCTTGCTAATCATTATCAGCCCCGCACCATGCGGCAGGTTGGGATGATAGGCGGAAAGTGCATGTTCCAGACCGTGTTCGCTGGTCAGAAGCGTAAGCGTCATCACAGCTCCCGACAGAGTGTTGGCGAATGCCACACGGGTACGGGCTTCCTGATCGGAACCGTCTTTCACGGCACGCGGCAGGAATTCGGCAATGTTGCGGATAGCTTCGCGTGCATTCATGTCGCTGGCAAGGTTGGCAGTGGCGGCGATGAATCCTTCAACGCTATGGAACAACGCATCGAAGCCTTGAAATGCGGTATATCGAGGCGGCACGGAAAGCATCAGTTCCGGATCAACAATGGCAAGGACAGGAAAGAGCGACGGGTGCATTATGAACGCCTTTTCGTTCGTATCCTCTTTGGTAATGACACCGCAGCCGTCCGTTTCCGAACCTGTTCCGGCCGTGGTCGTAATGGCAACAATGGGCAGCGGACGGTTCTTTATCGGCTCTCCTTTGCCGGAGCCGACAGCCACATAATCCCACAAATCGCCATCGTTGGCTGCCAAAAGCGCGATAGCTTTTGAACAATCCATGACGCTACCGCCACCCAATGCCACCAGAAAATCGGCACTGTATTCCCGAGCGGCATTCGCTCCGGCTTCAGAGTTGGCCACTGTCGGATTCGGAACGATACCGTCGAAAACTTCGGTTTCTACGCCCGCCCGATGTAGTTGTTCTTCGGTACGGGCGAGGTAGCCGTTGTCGCGGGTGGATTTGCCGTTAGAAATGACAATCAGGGCACGTTTGCCCGGCATATGTTGTGCATGGAGGTTGTTCAACTGTCCTGCCCCGAAAAGAATACGGGTAGGAATATATTGGTCGTAATTCAGATTTGTTTTCATTGTCAGATATTATTTTTGAAGTTTGTCGTATGCATCATCGCTTACGGGTTCGAGCCACTCGTTAGAGCTATTTTCACCGGGAATCTCGAAAGCGAGGTGAGCGAACCAACTATCCGCAGCTGCGCCGTGCCAGTGCTTCACGTTTGCGGGAATATGGATGACCGTGCCGGGCATAATCTCGACGGCGGGTTTGCCCTCTTCCTGATACCAGCCGCGTCCGGCTACACCTACGAGCATCTGACCGCCACCTTTCGCGGCTTTATGGATATGCCAGTTATTGCGGCAACGCGGCTCGAACGTCACATTCGCAAACGGAATCTGCTCAGTCGAAATGCGGGCAAGATAACTGTTTCCCGTGAAATAGCGGGCGTATGCCGTATTCGGTTCTCCAATGGGAAAGATCATTTCCCGCTGAAATGCCGATTTCGAATCCTCTGCGGCAGTGTCTTCCGCCCATACGTCTTTGGCAAGGCGGAATGCCGCCCATGCTTTGGGCCAACCCGCATAGAAAGCGATATGAGTGATGATTTCCGATATTTCGATACGGGTGATTCCGTTTTTTTTCGCCGTCTGAAGATGATACGTCAACGAAGAGTCGGTCAGCCCTTGGCTGATGAGCGAAACGACGGTCACCAAACTGCGGTCACGCAGACTGAGCAGGTCGTTTCTGCTCCATACCTCGCCGAAAAGAACGTCGTCGTTGAGCTGGGCAAATTCCGGGGCGAACGCTCCCAATTGTTCGCGTCCTGCTGTCTGGACTATTTTTTCCTGAGCCATACTGTTGAAGGTAAATATTAAAGCGGTAATGAATAAGATAACAGTTTTCATAATTATGGAATATTAATACCAATCGTGCTTCTCGTTCCGGTCGAGTGCGGCGACCCAGGCCATTTCGCCATCGGTCAGCGAAAAGTCGAAAACCGAGATGTTCTCCCTGATATGATCCGGGTTGCTTGAACCGGGGATAGCGACCACGCCCCGTTGCAAATGCCATCTGAGAATGACCTGCACTACCGATTTGTTGTGCTCGGCGGCAATTTCAGACAATACGGGGTCACTCAACAATTCCTTCTGACGTCCGCGACCTCCGAGCGGATACCATGCCTCTACGACGATGCCGAGGTCATGGAGATGTTCCATTACTTCCGTATCCTGATAATAGGGATGAATCTCGTTCTGAACCAATACCGGTTTGATATTTACATTCGGCAGAAATTCATTGATTTCCTTGACATAGTAGCACGATAAGCCTATCGAGCGGATTTTGCCTGCCGCTACATATTTTTCCATCGCCTTGTATGCTTTTACATCATTTGTTCCCGGATGATGCAACAGCATCAGGTCAATGTAGCCGATGTCAAGTTTGCGCAGACACTCATCGATGGCGGCTTCAGGATTGGAATACTGGTTGGGATAGAGTTTGGTCGCCACGAAGATTTCCTCACGCGGTACACCCGATTCGCGGACACCTTGTCCCACTTCCTTCTCATTAGCGTAAATGGACGCCGTATCGAATTTGCGAAAACCGGCGGCAAGCGCGGATTTTACGGAATTGACACAAGTGGCTCCATGCAGGCTGTAAGTTCCCAGTCCCACAATCGGCATGTCGTAGCCGCTGCTTAGTTTCACAGTCGGGGCAGTTCCGTTCATCCCTTTAGAGAGGTCGAATACTCCTGTATTCGTATCATTATTAAAATTGAGGTTCATACTTTCAACCCAGTTCTCAATTGTTTCTTTAGATTCGTTTCCTCCGAACCGCCGTCCCTGCTTCCATTCGGCTCCGGTCGCCAGACGATGCAGGTCGGTAACGCTCGAACCGACACCGCTGGAGTGCGAGGTGCAGAACGGAACGATAGTCTTGCCCGTAAAGTCGTGTCCTTCAAGGAAGGTGAAAATGATTTTTGGAGCTTCACCCCACCAGATGGGACAACCGAGGAAAACCACATCGTAATCGGCGAGGTTTTCGCATTTGCCCTTGACAGCAGGGCGTACCGACGGGTCATTCTGCTCACGGTTGGCACGGGAGGACGAATTGTTGTAGTTCAAATCCTCGGAAGTGTATGCTACTTCGGGCTCGATGCGCCAAGTCGCCGCATCGGTCGCCTCAACAATACGGTCGGCAATGCTTTTGGTCGTGTTCGTGCATGAGAAATAGACCACCAAGGCTCGGCCACTCGCAGGATGTGGGTCGGAGGTATGATCAGGATCCGGATTGGGAGATGCTGCCGCTTCTTCGGTTTCCACCGGCTCTTCGTTCGGGCCGCAAGCATTGGACGTGAGCAACAGGCCCGGCAGCATCAAAGATAACAACCACATTTTAATCAGCCTATTACTTGAAGCTATTTTGAAAGAATGCTTCAATTTTATCGAACGGGATCACTGATAGATTGTCGTAAAGGTCGGTATGATTTGCATCGGGGATAATCATTAGTTCTTTGTTATCGCCTTGCAATTTCTTGAATGCGTCTTCGCCGAAGTAGCGGGAATGCGCCTTTTCGCCGTGAATGACAAGCACAGCGGTTTCGATCTCGTCCGCACGGCTCATAAGCGGGAAGTTGATGAAGGAAATGGCCTCCGTCGCATTGCGTCCTTGATTGGAGTTGAGCGAACGTTTGTGATAACCGCGCGGGGTCTTGTAGTAGGCGTAGTAGTCCTTGAAGAACTGCGGAGCGTCGGCTGGCAGTTCATCAGGCACGCCACCGCCCGGTTTCTGGAAGCCGTTGCGGAAATCTTCGGTGCGCTGTGCTGCAAGCTTTTTACGGAGCGTATTGCGCGCTTCGGCACTGTCATCGGCATCGAAATAGCCGTTTGCATTGACGCGGCTCATGTCGTACATGGTGGAGGCAACGGTCGCCTTGATACGCGGGTCGGCGGCTGCGGCATTGATGGCCAGTCCGCCCCAACCGCAAATGCCGATGATGCCGATCCGCTCAGCATCAACTATATCGTTAGTAGACAGAAAATCGACGGCTGCAGAAAAATCCTCGGTGTTAATATCGGGTGACACCACGTAGCGTGGCTCGCCAGCGCTCTCTCCGGTGTAAGATGGGTCGAAAGCGAGAGCCAGAAAGCCGCGCTCGGCCATTGTCTGGGCATAAAGTCCTGCGGCTTGTTCCTTGACAGCCCCGAACGGTCCGCAGACGGCAATGGCGGGTAGTTTCTCTGTGGCATTTTTCGGTACATACATATCAGCCGCCAACGTGATACCGTAGCGGTTGGTGAATGTAACTTTGCTATGATTCACTTTGTCGCTTTGGGGAAATGTCTTGTCCCATTCGGTGGTCAGATTCAGATTTTCCATATTGTATTCGTTATTCAAATTATTTGTTCTTTTACAAGCTGTCCCCGCGATAATCATAGCTCCTATCACGAAGAGTAGAGTCAATTTCCTGTTCATAAATTCGTAGATTTTATTCTTCTTGATATTTTGGCAGGTACGCCAGCCACGACAGTATTGTCGGGCACGTCTTTCGTCACAACAGCCCCGGCGGCGACAATGGAGTTCTCGCCGACCGTAACGCCCGGCAGTATCATCGCACCAGCTCCGATCCATGCGTTGCGGCGAACTATTACAGGCTTGACCAGCAGGGTATGCCGCAAAGACGGTTCTTCGGGATGATGCTCCGTCAGAATCTTCGCTCCCGGTCCGACGAACACACCGTCTTCGAGCGTGATGCCGCCTTGGTCGAGGAACGTGCAGCCGAAATTGATGAACACCTCTTTGCCCACACGGGTCATTTTTCCGAAAGCCGTATAGAACGGCGGGAACATACGCACTGAGGCATCCAGCGGCTGTCCCCAGATGCATTCGAGCAGAGTCCGCACTTCTTCGGGCGAATGATAGCCTGTGTTGAGTTCCCCGACAAGCCGGCGCGTACTCTTGATCTCCGCGCACAAAAGGGAAAAGTCGGGATCCGTTTCCGGGATCCGCTCTCCTCTTCGCATTCTTTCTATAATATCGTTCATCGCAGTATATTTTGTACGATACAAAATTAGGGCGTTCCATAATGCAATACGATACCTGTCTTACGGACAGAAGTACCTCGATTACGGGTTTTGCGCTAATCGTTCGGCTATGATAATCAACAAAGTACCCGGTCAACGGATAAAAGTACCCGAATTACGTATTTTACCGTACAATGCTTTTATTATCGGGAAAAATATATTTCCTTTCATTGATGTCCCATTAAAATCGGAAAGAGTACTTTGAAATTGTTGAAATTT
>CAJUKD010000042.1 GCA_910587235.1 uncultured Muribaculaceae bacterium | reverse complement strand
CCGCGCGCCCTCCGGGCGCTTTGCGTGGGCGTGGGCGGCGGTGCGTCATGGGTCGGGGGGCATCGCATGATGGCCGCGGCAAGTCTGCTTTTTTGGGGTTTGATGGAGGTTCACGACGTCGGCTCTCCGAGCCTCGATCTTTTTTCGGCGGTGATCACCCCATGAAATCATGGGGTTAACCACAACCGCGCGCCCTCCGGGCGCTTTGCGTGGGCGTGGGCGGCGGTGCGTCATGGGTCGGGGGGCATCGCATGATGGCCGCGGCAAGTCTGCTTTTTTGGGGTTTGATGGAGGTTCACGACGTCGGCTCTCCGAGCCTCGATCTTTTTTCGGCGGTGATCACCCCATGAAATCATGGGGTTAACCACAACCGCGCGCCCTCCGGGCGCTTTGCGTGGGCGTGGGCGGCGGTGCGTCATGGGTCGTGGGGGCATCGCATGAGGGTCTTTGAGCCGCGAACCCTTCGGGCACTTGGGGGCGTGGGCGGCGGCAGGTCTGCTTTTTGGTTTTGGAGTTTAGGGTTTAGATTAGAGAGGGGTTGTGCCGAAACTCTTTTTTATAATTTACCCCTGCCATAGATAGCTATAGCAGGGGTAAATTTTTCTATTCGGGCATCGTGAAACGCTTTTATGCCGGTGTGCGGATGCGATTGCGCGTGATTGCTGACGTGCCGCGGCACGTCCCTACGTCGGTCGCATCTGCGTGTGCCGGCGGGTTATTTCACGAGTTCTTTTGTGACGGTGTTGCCGCGGCGGACGATGTAGAGTCCGGGTGTGAGGGCTGATGCGTCGACGGGCAGTCCGCTGAGTGAGTAGTATTCGGCAGGTTCGCCGGCATCGGTTACGATTTCGTCGATTCCGGTGGTTGTGCCGTTGCCGTCGGTAACGAAGAACACTTCGGGAGATGTGCCGAGTGAGGGGTGTACGGCGCGGACATAGACTGTTTCGGCGGGACGTCCTGCGGGGTCGTAGGTGAATTCGGTTCCGACGTTCTGATATTCTTCGGTGAGGTCGGCTGCGGCGACGCGTCGTGCGCTGTTCGATTTCTCGACTACGATTCTGGCTTCGAGGGTTAATCCTTCGGGCGCTTTGAATGTGACAGGCTTGCTTACGGGTGCGAGGATGTCGAAATCGAATGTGGGCTGAGCCACGCCGGAGAATACGGTGTTCGCTTCGGCGTCGCCGTAGAGGCAGTGTGTTTCGCCGTTTGCGGTGTCGTTAAGGATGAAGTTGATGGCGTTGCTCCAGCCGTCGACGAGTACGCGGGGTTCGCCTGAATAGTTGAATGTGATTTCGGCGCTTTCGGCAAGTCCGGCTTCGGCGACGTGGAGGATGTTGGTTTCGGGGTTTACCGCGAAATGGCAGTCGCCGCTTACGTAGACTTTTCTTTTGTCCCAAAGGGCGAGCAGCTGTGCGGGTTGAGTCTTTTCTGCGTCTTTATAGGCTTTGGAGTTTACGATGGTGCTGCCGGAATTGTGTCCTTTGCAGTTGAAAGCATTGTCGGCGGGTGTCCAGTTGATGATTTCGACGTTTTCGATATCGATTGCCGTGTTGTCGTTGATTTCGGCAAGGTATTTTGTCATGCCGCTGCAGTCGACGGTCATGTTTTTGAGAATGATCCGTGATTTGTTTGATGTCAGGAACATCAGGGATGCGTTAAGGCTGCTGCCGGATAAGGTGTATCCGTCGCCGTCGATGGTGATGGTGTAGTCGGCGGGTGTGCCGAGGCGTTTGTTGACCGAGTTGTCTTTGTGGAGTTTTATGACGTCGTTGCTGCGTGCGCAGTCCCATGCGTTTACAATGGTTTCGAAGGCATAATTGTCGATGGTTACGGCTGCGTCGGCTGCATTGATATAGTGTATGGAGGAGGCGGTTCCGAGGAGGATGTTTCCTTCGAGCAGGTTTTCGGGATCATGAAGCGCGAAGTTGAAAGGATTGTTCCAGCCCTTTATGAAGTTGGTGCCTGCTCTGCCGGCATCGACTTTCAGCGCTATGGGTTTTGTGTTTGTCAGCTCGGATGCTGTGATGGCATTGGCTTTCTCCAAATACAGGCAAATGTCGTTGTTGCCTGTCATTGTGCAGTTGTTTGTTCCGATGAAGAATGTTCCCATCGGAGTGTTGCAATTTTCGGCAGTTACGCCTTCAATATTTACGGTGCCTGAGTTCTTGATCTGGAAGATCTGTTTGTCGGTGGATTCGAAGCCGAGTATTTTTATATTGCGGAATGTGCCTACCGTTCCCGAGCCGCTGATTTCGGCAAAGAATACACCTTGGGGATGGAGATCGGCGCTGTCGAAAGTCAGATTTTCGAAAGTTACTTTCGAGGCGCTGTTCAGCAGGAGGTTCATGGCGTTGTTGCCTCGGATTATGCGTACGCCTTCGGCGTTTCCTTTGATTGTCAGTTCTTTTCCGGAGATGTCGAAGCGTTTGTTAGGCAGCGTGATGTCCCTGTTGATAAGGATGACATCGTTTGTTGATGCGGCAGCTACGGCGTCGGCGATGCTGCTGAATTCGGCACCCGAGGTCTGGTTTACTATCGGTGCGGCTTCGTCGGCATCTGTTTCGCCGTCGTCTTTACGGTTTTTGCCGGCTTCGATGTCTTCGACAGTGGCGTAGGTTTTAACCCAGTCGATAGAGTAGCTGTAGGGGGCGACGGTGCAGTCGGCGATCTTGAAGTTGAGTTTTGTCACGTTTACCGTGCCGGTGAACTGCGGCGAGCGGCTGAGGTCGTAGTAGTATATGGTGTTGCCGGATAATGTCTGTACGGATCCTTGCGGACTGTTTGTCCAGGCGTCTTTTCCTTCGCTGTTTTTCATCCAGGCTCCGCTGTTGTCGATTTCGAGGGTCATGTTGCCTTGCGGGCGCTTTCCGATGAATTTTACGGCCAGATATCGGTCGGCTGTTGCGTCGAGGGTATAATTTCCCTTGGTCATGTGGACGTCGGCGCGGTATTTGCCGTTGTTTTCAGGCATTTCTACGGATAGATGGCCGTTTTCCACGGTGACAGTCGTGCCGTCGGCAGTCCAGTTGGCGTTGTCAGTGCCATTGAATGTCACGTCAATTCCTGCGGCGCTTGCAGAAGCGCAGGCTATAGTTGCCGCACAGATAAGGGTGAAGTTTTTTTTCATGAATGTATTGTTTAGGTTATTGTTGATGTTTCGGGATTGATGGTTTACCGAAATATTATACAGTGTTTTTCCTGATGACACTTAACGTGTGGTGTGTTTTTTGTCAGATGGCCGGGACAATAGCAAGACGGCCGGACTCCGCTGAGGGGGTCCGGCCGTCGATGGTCAGTTGCCGTGTCTGTTTTATCGCACGGAGATTTTGCGTGTAGCGGTGTTTCCGTCATTGTCGCGTGCGAGGACGATGTAGAGTCCGGTTGCGAGGTTGTCGGTTGCTACTGATTCGAGTCCGCGCGCCATTGCTACACCCTGAAGCGAGAATATCTCGATTTCGCATCCGGCGGCGGTGACGTTTGTGCCGTCGAAGCTGATCTTTATGGTTTCGCTTGTGCCGACGATGTTGCCGTCGATGCCTGATGTACTTGTAACGGCCACGGCGCAGGATGTGCCTCCGTAGGTTATGGCGATTGTAGAATTGGCGATCTTGAGTGCCTTGAACTCAATGGATATCACGCCGTCGTTTATGTAGGCGTTGCCTGTCATTTCGAGGTGTTCTTCGTTGAAGTCGCAAAGGAAGTCTTCGATGAATTCCTCGACAGTTATGTCGGGGTTCTTGATCAGAAGCATGTCGACGGAGAATGTTTCGCCGGCTACGACGCTTATTTCGGGAGTAAGGAGCATGTATGCGCGTTCGAAGAACAGAGCTACGGCTACACCGTTGACAGCCCATGGAGCTTCCACCGAGTTGCCGAAGGCAAATCCGAGTTCGGAGAATTTTTCGGCAGTAAGGTCTTCGGGGTCGATTGTAGCGCCTTCGGTCGATGCGCTGTTTTCTTCACCTATGGCAGAGTCGAACACGTCGCCGCAAGCGAAGTTTCCTGCGAGGCATTTTTCGGGATCAAATGTCTTTTCACCTTCGGGGTCGATCTGGTCGACGATTGTTCTTCCGACGATTCTGTGAGCTTTTACGTCGGCGCTCTCATCGACGTCGACAAGCATTTCGAGGTTGACGATGTTGTTGCTTACCACGGGCGTTGTCGCGGTCTGTTCCCAGTCGGGCGAGAGGTAGGCGACTACTCCTCCGAGGTTCAGGGCAGCCGATTCGGGTGTTTCCTCGGGCATCAGGCATATAAAGCCTTCGGCGTAGTTGCGGTCGATAAGACCTCGTGCCGATGTCACGGCTATGCCGCCTACGCTTGTGGCAGCGTATATCTCGACAGTAGCGTGACAGTTTACAAGGTGACTGTCGGCATGGAGGTCGCCTACGATTCCGGCTGCTTCTCCGGCTTCTATTACGCCGTCGAAAGCGCATGCGTCGATTGTGGCACCTGTGCGAGTTTCACCTACGATACCGGCAGCCATGGCTCCGGGAAGAATTATATCGGCACCTGTTACGGAGCACAGTGATATGGCGGCGCCTCCGACGGCACGGCCGACTACTGTACCGAATAAGGCGGCGTTTTCTCCGGTGGCGCTTACTCCGTGGATGTTGATTCCGCTGATTGTGTTTGTCTGTCCGGCCTGAGCTACAAGTACGGCAGCTATCTGAGAGTCGGAAGCGTCGACGGTCGCATTGGTTATGTTAAGGTCGACGATGCGTGCGTTCTCTCCGGTTGAGGCAAAGAGAGCAATTTGCTTTCCGGATGCGATGCTTAGATTCGAAATTGTGTGACCGCGTCCGTCGAGAGAGCCTGTGAACTGTTCTATTGGGGTGAAATTCAGTCCTGAAGCGTCGATATTGTCTATGATGGCATAGTGCGCGGCGGGGTTATCTGCAATCAGGCGGAGGTCGCCGGCGGTAGCTATCAGATAGGGGTTTTCGGGGGTTCCTTCACCTCCGGCGAATTTCTCGAGCGGGAGGTCATAGATTTCCTGTACGAATGCGTTGTCTTTGTTGTAGACGAGGTTCAGACGAGATGGGGTTCCGACGATGGGAATGATAGAGGCGAGTTGTCCTGCTTCGGGGTTTCCACTCAGCAGGGTTCGTCCGTCGGTCGATATCACGTGGAATTCTTCTGATGTGTCGGTGCTGCCTCCTTCGTAGTCGTTGTAGCGCTTCAGCAATACCATGTATTCACGGGCGTCGTCGGTGTTGAAGAAGTAAGGAGAGAGAGCTTCTTCGCCGAGATATACCTGAGCGGCGGGTACGTGCTGCCCGAGTTTGATCCGGTCGATGTTCACGATTGAAGCGGAGCGGTCGACCCATGCTATTTTTTTGTAGCTGTTCAGGTCGTTTCCGAGTTCGTCCTGAGCGAGTACAATCACATACTGGTAGTCGTTGCCTACGGGGTATCGGCTTATCGATGCAGTGATGGCTTCACCGTCGATAACCTGGGGCAGTGTCTGGACCAGATTTCCCGAGGGGAGGTCGACGCATGTGAATGTGTAGCCCTGAGGAGTGAGCTGAATGAATATGCTCTGTGCTTCGAAACCGGCAGTAGGCTCGAGGTTGATGTAGTTCTCGGCGTTTTCGAAAATGGTTTTGATTCGTTCGCCTGCGGGGTTGTAGACGTAGTATGAGTTGATGTATTCGTCGGAACCTCCGAATGAGTAGTCGTTGACAGTCACGAGGAAGCCGGGCATGTTGCCGGATGCACCGTAGTTTGCCATGTCGAAGTCGTCGGTGTATCGCAGTCCTCCGACGGAGAAGAATCGGTATCCGTTGTCGGAGGTAGTGCATTCTATGGCAGTTTCGCCGAGTTTGGTCATGCTTTTCGACGAAGGATTATCGAATGTATAGGTTTCGAGAAGGAGTCTGTTGTCGGGTGTCAGGTCTTCGGATGTTTCGCCGGAGAGGTCTGGCATTTTGTTGACAAACAGCGATTTTTCGTAGTACTGCAAGAGGAATACGGCTTTTCCGTCGGCCATTTTCGACATCATGAACGGAGCGTTGCTTCCGTCGCCGGGCATGCATGCGCGCGGAATGTTGAATTCGCCTACTTTCTCGGCATTGCCCCATCCGGCCCATTTATAGATGCTGGCTTTCTGTATATGTGCCATTATGAATTTGTCGTAGGCCTCGTTGAAGTCGTCGGAGTCGGGATCGAAATCCTGGTCGGGAGTGATTTCCTCAAGGAAAGAGAAGTAGAAGTTTTCACTCCATTTGTCGGTCGCCGCGTTCAGGTAGTTGACAGGGTATCCGTCAATGCTGAGAATACATTTGTCGTTTCCTTCTTCGGTTTTCTGGCCGCCGATGGAGTAAAAGTTTGTGTATGATTCGGTGAAGTAGTCGCTTCCTGTCTTGGAGCTGTTTGCCGACACGGCTACTGCCACTTCGTATTTGTTATCGCTGTTGGCAAATTTTTTTGTTACCTGCGAACATAGCTCGATCTGGGCTATACGAGTCTGGCCTTCGCGCAGGGGCAGGAGGTCGCGAACTGTTCCGAGTACTTTGAGGTTCTGGTCGTAGATAGTGTACTCGAAGCCTTTTTTTACACGTTCGGTGTAGTATTCGTGTTTTATTTCTTCGATGATATAGTTGCCGGTATAGAACCAGGTGCTTCCGTCGGGGGCATTGAGCATGCCTGTTTCGTCGGTTCCTTCAAGGACTGCTATTGGAGCTGCTTTTTTCATGGCGCAGCCCTTCTTTTCGCTTTGTAGGGCTGAAGTGAAAAGACCTGCAGGCGCTTTTGCCTCGGGCATGAACGTGAATCCTTCCTGAGGACGCAGATTCTGCCTGATGCGTGCGTCGGCGTCCGGAGCTGCTACAGAAGCGAGCGCCAAGGTTGCGAGCACGATTTTGTGCGTAAGTTTTGTCATAATGTTCGGTTTATTTTATGTGTTGGTATTGTCTGTCTGTAAGACTATGAAGCAGCCGTGTGTGGCTGATGTTCTTTCACCGCAGATGTGAGTGCAAAGGTAATTAATTAAATGTGAAAGGAAGTGCCCCTGGAGTTGCTCAAGGACGTATTTATATGTATTTAACCCTTGTCTTCAAAAATAAGGAGAAAAAAGCGGAAAAAGAGTTTTCAGCCGGTTTTTTACAGCATATCCTGAAGTGCTCTGACGGCCAGACGGTAGGATCGTTCTCCGAATCCTGAGATCGAGCCTGCGCATACGGGTGCTATTAGGGAGTGACGTCGTATTTCTTCCCGCGCGAATATGTTCGACAGGTGTACCTCGATTACCGGAAGGGGGGCTATGGCGGCGATTGCGTCGGCCAAAGCCAGTGATGTGTGGGTGTATGCTCCGGCATTGAGTACGACTCCGTCGGTTCCATTGTCCGCGCAAGCATGCAGGGCGTCGATCAGGAATCCTTCGCAGTTGCTCTGTATGTGTTCTATGTCGGTGTCGGGGAATGTTTCCCGCAGGACTTCGATTATGTCGTCGAGTCCGCGGGTTCCGTATATTTCCGGTTGCCGGCGTCCGAGCATGTTCAGGTTGGGCCCGTTCAGTACGAGTATTTTCTTTTTCATTTCATCTGCACTTTCTGCGTCGGCGGCAGCTGTGAGTTGCGTCGGTCGACGGCGTCGATGACTTCGTGAGCCAGGTGTGCGAACATCGAGGCACTGATTGTGTTTTCAAGTGCTATGGGGCTTCCGGCGTCGGAGTGTTCGCCTATTTCAGCAACGAGCGGGAGCCGTGCGAGTACGGGAATGTCCCATTTTCCTGCGAGGAGGTCGACGTTCTCTTCGCGGCCGAATATGTAGTATCGTTCGTCGGGATGCGGGGCGGGTGTGAACCATGCCATGTTTTCGACCAGCCCGAGTACGGGTACGTTGATTTTCGGTTCGCGGAACATGGCTATGCCTTTGTTGGCGTCGGCCAGGGCTACTTCCTGGGGAGTGGTGACTACGAGCGCTCCTGTAATCCCGAGGGTCTGTACGAGGGTCAGGTGTATGTCGGATGTTCCAGGCGGCATGTCGATCAGGAAGTAGTCGAGTTCGCCCCAGTCGGCTTGTTCGATAAGCTGTTTCAGGGCGTTAGAGGCCATTGAACCACGCCATACGACTGCGCTGTCGCGCTCGACGAGGAAGCCGATGGATAGAATCTTTACACCGTGGCGCTCGGCGGGTATTATAAGCGAACGTCCGTCGTCGGTGCGGTGCATGTAGATCTGTTCGTTTTCGAGCCCGAACATTTTCGGGATGGATGGTCCGAATATGTCGGCGTCGAGGAGTCCGACTTTGTAGCCTTCGGCGGCGAGGGCTATGGCGAGGTTGGCAGCTACGGTTGATTTTCCGACTCCGCCTTTACCGGATGATACGGCCACGATGTTTCGTACGCCAGGCAGGGCGGGGGCTTTTGGTGCCGGCGCGGGAGTGCGTGCGGCTACGGCTATGTTTCCTTCGATGTCGACGTCGCCTCCGGCGGCGAGTTTCACGGCTGCTTCGGCCGATTTTACGATCGATTTCGCGAATGGGTCGGTTGTTTTATCGAATATAAGGGTGAAGCTGACTTTCCGGCCGTCGATTCGTATGTCGTCCTCGACCATTCCGAGTTCGACTATGTTTTTACCTTTTCCCGGGTAGCGGACTGTGCGCAGGGCGTCAAGAATCAGTGCGGGGTATAGTGGATTGGATTCAGTCATTGTTCGTCGTGTCGCTTATGTGATCTTTATTTTCGGCCATCAGCCCGGGCATCTGTATGTATCCGCGGGAGTATGAGCGGTATGTGTCGAATTCAAGTTCTTCGGCTCCCGGAGGTTCAGACAGTGTTCCGTCGGGGTTGAGTTCGAATGCGATGTATTTTATTGCCAGGCCGCGGTCGAGCCACTGCTGTTCGTAGTGGGTGCGTATTCCGAGGATTTCGTCGGCTTCTCCGCTGTGGTAGAGGTCGTCGGTACGGTGTATGACCGGCAGCCTGTTGTGGTCGGCCATCATCGAAGTGTAGGCGAACAGGAAGGGGCTGTCGCTTTTGAGATGTATCAGACCGCCGGGGCGGAGTATCTGTCGGTACAGTTCCATGAAGCGTGTCGAAGTCAGTCGTTTGCGCGTTTTCTTCATCTGTGGGTCGGGGAATGTGATCCAGATTTCGCTCACTTCGCCCGGGGCGAAGAATTCGGCAAGCAGTTCGATCGATGTGCGCAGGAAAGCGGCGTTGGTCAGGCCGAGGTCGCGCGTGCGACATGCTCCGGTCCACATCCGTGCACCTTTTATGTCGATGCCGATGAAGTTTTTTTCGGGGAACAGCCCGGCCAGTCCGGTTGTGTATTCGCCTTTCCCGCATCCGAGTTCGAGGACTATGGGTCTGTCGTTTCCGAATACTTCTTTACCCCATTTCCCGCGCAGGGGGAATCCGCCGTCGGACTGCAGTCTGGCGAAAGGGTATTGGAAAACTCTGTCGAGGTTTTCCATTTCCTTGAATTTCTTCAGTTTGTTTTTTCCCATTTGTTCGTATCAGGGTCTAGCGAGTTTGAATACGCGGTGTGAGCCGTCGGTCATGCGTACGTCGACAATGAATATATGGTCGTCGCGGTGCGATGTGTCGACGGTAGCTTCGTTATCTGTCGTTTCGGCCGTTGCGATCCGCAGGCCGTCGATCGAGTATAGGCTGACGGCGTCCATAGTGTTTCCGGTTGACCTGACTGTCAGTATCCGACCGCTGAAATGTGCGCTGACTTTTCCGAATGCTTCAGACTCCGTTCCGGTGTGGGAGCTTGTGCTGATGTTGAATTCGCGCCATTGCGGTGCTTCGCGGAATGCGTCGGCCATCGCTTCGTCGACGTATAGGAATATCTGGGCCGGGTCGAGTCCCCGCCAGACTTCGTCGCCGAGTTCGGCTACGGTGCTTACTCCTTTTGCATATATGCGTCTGAGCGATGTCATTCCTTCCATGGCTCCGTTGGCCATGTATGTTAGGGATGCGGGTATGTGCATCTGGCTTTTGCGGGTGTTGTCCTTGAACGCGTATGCGCCGATGGTTTCGATGCAGTCGTGCATTACCGCGTCGGAGTCGAGAAGCCTGTCGCCGTTGAACATGAAGTCGGCAATGGCGGTGCATCGCGACGGTAGGATCAGTGTGGTCAGTTTTTCGCATCCGAAGAATGCACCTCGTCCGATGGATGCCGTGGCGTCGGGTAGTTCCACACGAAGCAGATTGCTGCATCCGGAGAAAGCCCATTCGCCGATTTCTGTAAGTTTGTCGGATTTTGTGGCTTCGACGCTTTTTATTCCTGATCCGAAGAATGCCCTGTCGCCTATGGTTGTCAGCTCTTCACCCCATGTGACGGATTCCAGGGCTTTGCATCCGGCGAAAGCGTCGGCTCCTATGGCCGTGACCATTTCGAAACCGCTTGTTTTTTCGAGGAGCGTGCATCCTGAGAAGTCGGCGTCGGCGATGGCGACCGGAGCTTTGATGTCGATAGAGTTCAGAGATGCGCATTGCGAGAATGCGTAGCCCGAGCTTGTATAGCTGCCGCATAGAGTCAGCTTTTCAAGGGTTTTGCATCCGCTGAAGGATCCTTGACCTATGAAGGCCACGGTCGAGGGTATGCTTAGCTCTTTTATCGCCGAGCCGGCGAATGCGGCGTCGCCGATGCGTAGACCCGGTGTGGCGGGGAGGGTTATCTCGGATATTGCTGTGCCGGCGAATGCTCCTGTCGGGATGGTGTTTGCGTCGTAGTTTCCAAGTCCGTTTATTGCTTCGCCGCTGTAGGATGCTATCGATGCGGCGGAGAGGTCGAGCCGGGTGAGTGCGGTCATGGTTCTGCCAATGAAGCAGAGGTCGGAGGCGTCGACGGGTCCCGAGATACGCAGGTCGGTTACAGTCGCCGGTTCGGTGACTGACGAGGCGAAGCTCCCCGGGGCTTCGGAGTTGAAGTCGAGGGCTGATGCCGAAAAGACGGTTGCCAGAAGGCCGGCGAGTGCGGCTGTGATTATTCGGGGCATTGGTGTATGTGTGCGGGATAAAGTTTTGTGGGGTCTGCCTGCAAAGTTACGTCTTATTCCTCAATCTGTCAAGTTAAAATTAGTCATGCGTCTGACGCTTGTCGCGGCCTGTCGGTCGGCTGTCAGTTGCTGTTTCAGATCGTCGAGTGATGCGAATTGTGTTTCGCCTCGCAGGAGTTGCAGGAATTCGACCCTGAGTCGCCTGCCGTAGATGTCGGCACTGAAGTCGAATATGTTGACTTCGAGCCGTCGTTCGCCGTTCTTTCCAAGGGTTGGCCGCCGGCCTATGTTTGCCATGCCTCGCATACGGCGGCAGTCGCCGTCGATTGTGACGTCGACTGCGTATGCGCCTTCGGCGATTATTATGTCGGACGGGGTGTCGATATTGGCTGTCGGGAATCCGATTGTCCGGCCGAGTCTGTTTCCTGAGGTGACTGTTCCTTCGACGGTGTAGTAGCGGCCGAGTATACAGGCGGCCCGGGTGACGTTTCCTGTGGCGAGGGCATTGCGTATGCTTGTGCTGCTGAGCGAGCCTGTGCCTCCGATGGTGCGTTCGTCGACCTGTACGATCTCTATGCCCGTGCAGGGTGTCAGGACCGCCGCCGCTGCTGCGTCGAGGCGGTCGCTGCCGATGTGGTTGTCGTAGCCCATCACCAGAACCCGGACTCCGTAGCGCCGGTGCAGCATGTCGAGGAATGCGCGTCCTGACAGGGCACGCAGTTCGGGGGTGAAATCGAGGGTTTCGGCGCGGTCTATGCCTCCGGAGTGCAATAGGGTGATGCGTGTGGCGGTGTCGGTGATCAGATGTGGCGCCCGGTTCGCATCGACGAGTTCGAGAGGGTGGCGGGAGAATGTCAGGGCGAGTGATTGCATTGAGCGTGAGCGCGCTTCGGCGGATAGACGGTCGAGTACGCTACAGTGGCCGAGGTGTACGCCGTCGAACATGCCTACAGCGGCTACCGTTGCTTGCGGGTTGTCGCTGTGTGTGTTCATTCGGCCGGCAGATAGTCGGTGAATTCTGTGCCCGGCAGCACGGTTGCTGTCGCGAAGCCGAGTGCTGCGGCTGCTGTTGTGTTTGCTTCGGAGTCGTCGAAAAACATTGTTTCGGCGGGGTCGATGCCGAGCTTGTCGATGGCGTAGCGGAAAATGGTTTCGTCGGGTTTCAGTGCACGGGCCTCGAATGATGTGATGATTCCGTCGAAGTAGTCTTCGCGGACGTGTCCTTCCTTGCGGAATTCTTCGGCTATGGCGCTGTCCCACATTATCCGGTTTGTATTGCTGAGCAGGTATATGCTGTAGTTGTTCCTCAGTCTGCGCAATGCTTCGAGGCGGTGTGCGGGTATTCCGGTGAGGAAGCGGCAGAAGGCGGTGTCGATCTCGCTGTCGGTAACTCCTTCCGGAAGGTCGCGCCGGACGGTGCTGTGGAATTCGTCGATGCCGATACTTCCTTCTTCCAGGGCCTTGAAAGCTCCGGCCTGGGCGTATTCGCCGAAATAGCTTTCGGGGTTTTTAAGGCCAAGTGCGCGGAATGCTTCGACGCAGTCTTGCCGCCGTATGTCCATTATCACACCTCCGAGGTCGAACAGGAGGTTTTTTATTTTTTTGTCCATGTCTGTACTCCTTTCGCTGTAAATACAAATTCGGCTCAAACTGCCTGGCGGCAATCAGAGCCAAAATCGTGTTGTTCTTATGTCTGCGGTCGACTTTTGGCCTGTGTCGCGGCCTGGCGATCGATCTGTTGTTTTAGTAGTCCATAAGAGAATCGAACTCTTCTTTCAAGAATGAAAATCTTGCGTCCTAACCGATAGACGAATGGACCATCGTGCTCCGGGAAGCATTATTGGCGGTGACGTCGCAGCGCTCGCGCCGGCGGCCTGCCCGGAAGCTTGTTTTTTTTGCGGGCCTCTCTTAAGCGGCGAGTTTGGCTATGCGTTTTGCCAGCTTGCTTTTGAGATTGGCAGCCTTGTTCTTGGAGATGGCGTTTTTGGAAGCCAGACGGTCAAGCATTGCGCTTACTTCGCGGTATTTGCTTTCTGCTTCGGCTTTGGTGGTCATCTTGCGGAGGTTGCGAACGGCGTTACGTGCGGTCTTGGCGTAGTAGCGGTTGCGCAGACGACGACTTTCGGTCTGACGAATTCTCTTTATTGATGATTTATGATTTGCCATTTTTAGCGTTTCTTGTTTTAGTCTTTTATGTTTATTAGTAGTCCATAAGAGAATCGAACTCTTCTTTCAAGAATGAAAATCTTGCGTCCTAACCGATAGACGAATGGACCATCGCGCTTTTTGCGAGTGCAAATATACGCACATTTTTTCGATTACAAAAATATTCGATGTGGGAAAGCATGTTTTTAAGTTTTTTTTGCAAAATTCCGATTTGTAGACAAAACCGACAAGGCAACTCGGGGGCTTTTAATAGATGTATATGATGATTGCCTGTGGTGTTTGTCGATAAAAAGCGGTGATTGGCAGACGGGGACGGGGTATTCGGCCAATGCTCTTTTGCGTCCACTAAACTTTTATGTAATTTTGTTGTCAGAATAAGGTAATTAAGATAAAATCCCTAAAATTTACATATCAGACATGTGCATATCCGAGAGATTATCGCGACTGCAATTTATTTTGATGTTCCTGCTCACGGCAGTTTTCGGTTACGGTAACGCTGTTTCGGCGGCCGACATACGCGGCCGTCTTGTCGATGCCGCGACAGACGAAGCACTTATCCAGGCATCCGTGCGCTTGCTTGCCGGCAAGGACAGTGCTTTGGTTACCGGCGCGGTCACTAACGACAAAGGGGCTTTCAGGCTCAAGAACGTGAAGACCGGCTCATATATAATAGAATGTTCGTATGTAGGCTACACGACCGAGTTCCGTCCGGTTCGCGTGGCCTACAGTGATGTGCGCCTTGGCGCGATAAAGTTGTCGGAGAGTTCTATTATGCTTGCCGAGGCCACGGTGACGGGCATACGCACGCCTGTCAAGGTGAGTCAGGATACGATAGAGTTCAATGCCGATTCGTACAAGACGCAGCCTAATGCCGTTGTGGAGGATCTTCTCAAGCGTTTGCCCGGGGTAGAGGTCAACTCGGAGGGCAAGATCACAGCCAACGGCAAGGAGGTGACCAAGATTCTGGTGGACGGAAAGGAGTTTTTCGCCGACGATCCGACGGTGGCTTCGCGTAATCTGCCGGTAAATATGGTTGAAAAGCTGCAGGTCGTGGACCGCAAGAGCGATCTGGCACGCATGACGGGAGTTGACGACGGCGAGGATGAAACGGTTATAAACCTTACCGTAAAAAAAGATATGAACAACGGCTGGTTCGGCAATGTCGAGGCCGGCTACGGGACCGACAAGCGCTATGCGGGCAATTTTACGGTGAACCGTTTCTGGAACGGCAACCAGCTGACGCTTCTCGGTGCGGCCAATAATACCAACGATCCGGGTTTCGCCGACGGTGCTTCGGGGCGTTTCCGGCGTTTCGGCGGGTCGAACGGCATCACGACCTCGCAGTCGGTAGGCCTGAATTTCAATGTCGGCAACGAGGATATTTTCCGTGTAGGCGGCAATGTGTTGTATTCCCATACCGACCGCGACACGCGCACGTCGCGTGAGCGCCAGTATCTTCTCGGGGAGGAAACATCGAGAGAAAGCTCGCAGTCGGTTTCGCGCGACCGCGGGCACAACATGCGTGCCGATTTCCGCTTGCAGTGGAAGCCGGATACCCTGAATTCGCTGGAATTCCGGCCTAACGTGTCGCTGAACTGGAACGATTCGCAGACGGCTTCGCAGTCGTCGACATTCGGCGCTGGCGATGCCGGGGAGCTTGTGCGCAGCATCAACCGCGGGACCTCGTCGGGCCATTCGATGGAATTCGGCGGCTCGCTGATCTATAATCACAACTTTGCCTCGCGGCGCGGGCGTTCGTTCTCGGTGTATGCGCGCTATCGCATGTCGAATGTGCGAGAGAATTCCGATACGTATTCCCGCAACCGTTTCTTTCTTCTTGATTCGGCGGATGTCTATGATCAGTGGGCTGACAACCACACTTGGAGCAATACGGTGATGGGGCGCCTGTCGTGGACCGAACCGCTGGGCAATCCGGCGAAAGGAAATTTCCTGACGCTGTCGTACCGCATACAGTACCGGTGGAACAATGCCGACAAACTGACCTACGACCGTCCGGTGAGTTGGCCCGACGGTTACGACGGAGAGCCTGTCGTAGGGTCGGAACTCGATTTCAACAGTGAACTGTCGAACCGTTTCCGCAATGACTATATGAACCAGGAGATACGCGTTGGCTACAAGCACACCGGACGACGCGGCAATCTTGACGCGGGTCTGGCTTTTGTGCCGCAGATGTCGAAGTCTGTCGATCTTATAAATCCGGCGCGCAACATCAGCCGCAATGTGTTCAACTATGCTCCTTTCCTGCGTTACCGTCTTCGCTTCAACAAGAGCCGCTCGCTCCATGCGTTCTACAACGGCCGTTCGTCGGAGCCTTCGATGACGCAGCTTCAGCCGGTGGAGGACAAGAGCGACCCGATGCGTATAGTTGTCGGTAATCCGGATCTGAAGCCGACTTTCACGCATAGCCTGCATTTCCGCTTCCAGGATTTCAATCAGGAGTCGCAGCGTTCGATAATGGCTATGGTTTTCGCCAATCTACAACAGAACGCTATCGTGTCGCGCACGGATTTCGACAATGAAACCGGCGGCCAACGCACGACATACGCCAACGTGGACGGAGTCTGGAGTGTGCGCGGAATGAATATGATAAGTCTTCCGTTGCCCCGCTACCGCGCGCTGACGTTCAACAATCATCTGATGCTGTCGTATAATTCGACCACGGGCTATAACAACGGCCGGCTGAACCGTGCGGGAACGTTCGGATTGCGGGAGTCGTTCGGAATAGCGTGGCGTCCGGAAAACATAGAGCTTGAACTGCGTCCTATGTATTCTCTTCAAAATACGGTGAACTCGGTGCAGCGCGGCGCCAACCGTACGGTTCATACCTATGGCGGCACTTTCTACGGGACGTATTACACACCGTTCGGTCTGGTTGTGAATACTGATCTCAGTTATGACGCAAGCTCGGGTTATTCATCGGGTTACGACACGAAGACCTGGACCTGGAACGCGTCGCTTTCCTACCAGTTCCTGCGCGACCGTTCGGCGACTGTCAGCCTCAAGGCCTTCGATATCCTTGGCCAGCGTTCGAATGTGCAGCGTACGGTGACCGCCAATTATATAGACGATGCTTTGTATAATTCGCTGACGCGTTATTTCATGGTCAGCGTGAGCTATAAATTCAATACTTTCGGCAAGGGCAAGATGCCAGAAGACAGGAATGCCCCGCGCTTCGGCGACGGTCCTCCTCCGGGAGCGCCCCGTCCGCCCCGAGGTGCCGGCGGTCCTCCAAGGGGAGGTCACGGACCGTTCTGAGTCTATATCGGAACCGGTCATCATCGAATCGGGAAAAAACCTCCCCGGGATGGGACGGAATGTGGCAACTTTGACCGCATTCCGTCCTTTTTTTGTTGTTATAAGGGTGGAGATGCTTGTTTGACAGTGTATTTAGTCTGTTGCTGACTGCCGGGCTAATGTGCCGATAAGCAAGTCCGTTCGGGTGTTTTCTAAATTATAATACACTTGGTCGTTGTGTTGAAAAAAGTACGTTCACAGGTTCCAAAGTAATCCGTAACAGATTAATAGTGCGTATAATGTGGAATATCTTCAATCTGTTAATAATGTGTCACATGGGATTGGTAGATGTGGTCGACTTGACGGTGCCGCCAGCCAATACATTAAAAATACAAGTTTGCTAAGTTTGTAATTAAAACTTGTGCTATCCGGTCCGGCGTAATAATCTGCATTATTATGGCAGAAAACCGTTTTATCATCGTTTATAATGTATAATTCATTATATATGGGATTGTAGTTTTCATTTTTTAATGGTGTTAATGATTGCGCGGCATCTGCTACAGAATCAAAGCCCCAGGTGATGCTCCTGATGTTATCATTGGTAAATGATAGCGTATCAAATGGACTATAATCTGCGTAGTCGGTATGGTCGCGTGTTGTACCATTGTATAAATGTATCCCGGAAGAGTCCGATTTGATCAGGGACCATATTATTCCATGGTGCCCTGTACAATAAAATATATAATCGTCACCATATATAGTGTTATCATGTTCACTGAGTAGATCATGTATCCATGATTGCTGTTTATCAATACAGCTGTCGGCTATCGTTGATTGTGCGTTGCTAAACAGGAATGACATAAAAAGTATACCTAAGAATGTGGCGTAAAGGAATAAATAAGCGCCTATTCTTTTGGGAATCTTTATTAGCTGAGCAGTATTAAACTGACACATGTATTAGTTCGATTGTTTTCGGAGATTCATATTGATATACAGTGTTATAAGATATTCGATCTGAATAATCTCCGTGAAAGCGATTCTCTATATTGGCATAACATATAGCTAGAACGAAAAGAAGCACAAACAAAATGGTTTCAAATATTACGACAGTTTTTAATCCAACTACACTAGTGTCCCATAAAAATGGGAGCTAGTTAAAAATTAAATAAATTTGGTC
>CAJUKD010000041.1 GCA_910587235.1 uncultured Muribaculaceae bacterium | reverse complement strand
TAATTTATGATTAGTAATTTATAGATAAAATTCAACTGCTGAAGCGGATTTTTCACCGTTTGTGATAATCCTGTCATTTATAGCACTGTATTTCAGTGAATAAAATTACAAATAATAATTATGCCGGCAGCAAAATCCGCACCAAAATACAGTTAAAAAAACAAAATAAGACACTACTAAAAGTCTATGCCATAAATAAAGAAGACGCGTTACAGCGCATCTTCCGTCAGTATCAGAAATCATAAAAATCCACAGTCTATTCGTCGTAGAAAACAAGCTCGCCCGGCACGGAGCGCCGCAAGTCGACAAGACGCTGGTTGGAAGACCCACGAAAACGCAGCGAAGGATCGCGCAAGGCCTCCACATACGGCCCGTCGACAAGCACATCGACATATTCAAGCAGGCGCAGGGCTGACTCGCCGGCACGCCCTTCCATTATTTCCTCATAAGTGAAACCGGTATAACACCAGATTCCTATTCCACGTTCGCGCAAGGCAGCCACGAATGGCAACAAAGCCTCGGCCTGATAGACGGGGTCACCTCCGCTGAGGGTGACATTAAGACCCTCGCGCTCGACTTGCGCCAGCAAATCGCCGACAGCGACCTCCCGGCCGCCGGCAAAATCCCATGTCGACGGATTATGACATCCCGGACAACGGTGCGCACAGCCGGCGAAATAAATCGACGTCCGCAATCCCGGTCCGTCGACAATCGTACCGTAAACAATATCCGCCACGCGCAAAGGCGTGGCGGAATCCTGTAAATTCTTCATTTGTGGACTATTCGGTCGTTGAGTTCGGCAAGCTTGGCATTGTTCCAGCGGTCGGTAGTCCCGACAAGGTAGCCGGTGATGCGCTGAAGACGGTCGATTGCCCGGCTGCCGCAATGCGGGCATTCCTGAAGATCTGCCGAGGCATCCTCGTAGCCGCAATTCATGCAGCGGTTACGGTTGTGGTTGACCGAACAATAACCTATGTTATAACGATCCATCAGGTCTACTATATCACTTATTGCTTCGGGGTTATGGGTTGCATCGCCGTCGATCTCGACATAGAAGATATGTCCTCCGCGGGCGAGTTCGTGATACGGCGCTTCGATTTCGGCCTTGTGACGCGGCGAACAATGGTAGTAGACGGGTACGTGGTTCGAGTTGGTATAATAAATCTTGTCGGTCACGCCCGGAATCTCGCCGAAACTTTTGCGGTCCTTTGAGGTGAACTTTCCGGCCAGACCTTCGGCGGGGGTGGCAAGGACGGAGAAGTTATGACCGTAGCGCTCCGAGAACTCGTTTGCACGCGACCGCATGTGCCCGATTATCCGCAGACCGAGAGCCTGCGATTCGTCGCTCTCGCCGTGATGTTTGCCTGTAAGAGCCACAAGACATTCCGCCAGACCGATAAAACCGAGTCCGAGCGTGCCTTGGTTGATAACTGATTCTATTGTATCCTCCGGCTTCAGGCCTTCGGTATGGTTCCAGAGTTTTGACATCAGCAAGGGGAACTGCTTCACGAGCGCCGTTTTCTGGAAATCGTAGCGGTCGCAAAGCTGACGTGCCGCAATCTCAAGCACCCGGTCGAAACGATTGAAGAATGCGTCTATGCGTTCCTGCCGGTCGCGTATGTTCATGCACTCGATTGCAATCCGTACGATATTTACAGTCGTGAAACTTATATTGCCTCGGCCAACGGATGTCTTCTCGCCATAACGGTTCTCAAACACTCGCGTACGACACCCCATCGTAGCCACTTCGTGGAGATAGCGTTTGGGATCGTCCGCTTTCCAGTCTTCATGGACATTGAAAGTAGCGTCGAGGTTCACGAAATTTGGGAAGAAACGGCGTGCTGTCACCTTGCAGGCAAGTTTATAAAGATCGTAGTTGCGGTCTTCTGGCAGATAGCTCACACCACGCTTCTTTTTCCATATCTGAATGGGGAATATGGCTGTGGCACCGTTGCCGACACCCTCGTATGTGGAGTTAAGAAGTTCGCGAATGATACAGCGACCTTCGGCCGAAGTGTCGGTGCCGTAGTTTATAGAGCTGAACACCACCTGATTGCCTCCGCGCGAATGGATGGTGTTCATGTTGTGGATAAACGCCTCCATAGCCTGATGCACACGACTGACAGTGCGGTTTATGGCGTGCTGGAGGATGCGTTCGTCGCCCTCAAGGCCGTCAAGGTCACGGCGCAGATAATCACCGAATTCCGTATTGTGGAGATGCGACAGGTCACGACCATAGAGCTTGGCGAGATTCTCGATTTCCTCGATGAAGGACGAACGCACAAAAGGAGCCAGATAAAAGTCGAAAGCGGGAATAGCCTGTCCGCCGTGCATCTCGTTCTGCGCGGTTTCGAGCGATATGCAGGCTATCACACTGGCCGTTTCGATACGTTTTGCCGGACGCGATTCGCCATGGCCGGCAATAAAACCGTAATTCAATATATTGTCGAGCGGATGCTGCACGCATGTCAGGCTCTTGGTGGGATAATAATCTTTGTCATGGATATGTATATAGCCATGGCGCACGGCCTCGCGGGCCTCGGCGGACAGCAGATAGTCGTCGACAAAGGGCTTTGTGGTTTCCGATGCGAATTTCATCATCATGCCCGCCGGAGAGTCGGTGTTCATGTTGGCGTTTTCGCGGGTTATGTCGTTGTTCTTCGCTTCAATGATTTCGTTGAACATGTCGCGCGTCTTTGCCCGACGGGCTATGCTTCGCTGGTCACGATAGGCGATATAGCGTTTGGCAACCTCCTTGCGCGGACTGCTCATCAGTTCAAGCTCGACCATATCCTGTATTTCTTCTACAGTCATGCGTTCATGCCCTGAGAAACCTATGCGGTCGGTTATTTTGTTGATAAGACTTTCGTCCTCGCCAAGCTCGGTATGCAACATGGCCTTGCGGATCGCAGCCTTGATTTTTTCTTCGTTATAGCCCACCACGCGGCCATCACGCTTTACAACGGTCTGTATCATTTTAAGGGTTATTCTATGCCGGAACCATCGGCTCCATTTGTGATTTTCTATTACTCTGCAAAGGTATAAATAAAGAACATATTCACAAATTATTTCTACGGAATTTTTCATTTTGGACAACTTTCAAAGAATCTACAAGACACAATGTATTGATTTGCAGTTATATATATTTTATTTTGGAAAACTTTTGCAACAATACAGCTATACAAATATTTCATTTTCACACAACAACCCGCAATCAGAGGCGACAATGAACAATCAACATCCACAGCATATAAAATCGCGTTCGCAGGATGCCAAAAACCCTGTTTGCTTGTTTTAAATATTATGAAATCGAAATGGCTCCGACAAATAGGCTCTCCACTGTTGCGACGCCGCAAGGCATGGCAATACATAGGCCTGCGTTTCCGCCGCCGCATGGACCGTATGGACAATGTCGCGACAAGCGTCATCTCCACCCTGACGGCCATCGCTTCGCTGCTCTGCCTGATATGCCTGGCCGTCTACATCGGTTTTGAGCATGCCGACGTAAGCCACGAGCTGCTACACCGTCTGCTGAGATGGACACAAGGCATATTCATAAGCGGAATCATCTTCAATCTTACATTTCGTTTCAGGCGCACAATGAAAGAAAACCGGGCGGTGAAGTGGGTCGCCGATTCCGCTATTCTTCTGACTCTCGTACCGCTTATCTATCCTCAGCCCTCGCATCCATGGATTCCCGTACTTGAAAAAATAATGTATTCGAGGTATTTCCTCTACTCGGTACTGTGCGTCTATTCGATGGTCGATCTGTCGGCAGCACTGATGAAACTTCCGGGACGGCGCACCAATCCTTCGCTGATACTCGCCTCAAGCTTTCTGTTCTTCATCCTCAGCGGCACACTGGTTCTTATGCTGCCACGCTGCACCACAAACGGAATATCCTTTATCGACTCTCTTTTCGTGGCCACCAGCGCCGTAAGCATAACAGGACTGACGACAGTCGATGTCCCGGCCACCTTCACACCTCTCGGCCTAAGCGTTTTGGCCGTACTCGTACAGACAGGAGGCCTTGGAGTGCTGACATTCACAAGTTTTTTTTCGATTTTCTTCAGCGGCCGACCGACCATCTACCATCAGCTGCTGATCCGCGACTTCATCTATTCCCGCAGCATGAGCGCCCTGATACCGGTACTCCTATATATATTAGCATTCACCCTCGCCGTAGAGGCGGCAGGAGCTGTCGCATTATACTTTACCTTGCCTGAGGATTTGTTCGCATCGAATGGCGAACGCGCAGCCGCAGCGGCATTCCACTCGCTGTCGGCTTTCTGCAACGCAGGATTCAGCACCATACCGGAGGGGATGGCCAACCGGACACTTATGAACGGCGATCAGAACATATACCTGGTGATGTCCGTACTGATTTTTGCCGGAGGAATAGGCTTCCCGAATCTTGTGAACATAAAAGACGCGGTAGCGCGACAGCTGAGCCGTCTTGGCAAGCGGCTTTCGGGAAATCCGTCGGCCGGAGAGAGAGGCGCACACCTTTTCGACCTGAACACAAAACTCGTCCTCGCCACAACAATAATCATCTTTATCGCAGGCGCCATATCCTTTTTTATAATCGAAAGGAACAACAGCCTTGAAGGCATGCCACTGCGCACGCGCATCATCCAGTCGATATTCAATGCCGCAACGCCCCGCAGCGCCGGTTTCACAAGCCTCGATCCGGCTTTCTTCTTAAACGCCACAATCATCATAGTACTGATTCAGATGGCAATAGGCGGCGCCTCCCAATCTATGGCCGGAGGTATAAAAGTGAATACTTTTGCGACGGTTCTTCTCAGTCTGCGCGCAACAGTAGCCGGACGCGGAGGCGTATCGGCATTCAGGCGCAACATAGCGCCGACATCGGTACGGCGTGCCCACGCGGTAGTCATCGTATCGCTGCTTGCGCTCGCCTTATGCTTCATAGCCGTAGTAATATCAGAACCACATCTGCCGCTACGCGCGCTTTTCTTCGAATGCGTGTCGGCGCTGTTCACCGTAGGGTCGTCGCTCGGAATAACAGCAGAGCTTTCACCGGTATCGAAAATAATACTGTCGGCAGCCATGTTCACCGGCCGCGTCGGAATACTTTCACTGCTGTGCGGCCTGGCCTCCGGCAAGCGAGCCGACAAGACTCTGCACTACCCTGCCGACGACATAGTAATCAGCTGAATGACAACAAAGGACTAAACATATAATTATGCGCTATCTTATCATCGGACTCGGCATCTACGGAGCCAATCTCGCCCGCGACCTGACAGACATGGGGCACGAAGTAATAGGCGCCGACCGCCTGCAAGGCAACATCGACGCCATAAAGGATTATATATCGACAACTTATCTGATCGACTCCACGGAAGAAGCCCAGCTACAGGTTCTTCCTCTGAAGAATATAGACCTGGCCATCGTAGCCATAGGGGAAAATTTCGGTGCAAGCGTGAAGACGGTCGCATTGCTCAAACACGCGGGAGTCAACCACATTTACGCCAGAGCCATAGACCCGCTTCACCAGGCCATTCTTGAAAGTTTCGAAATCGACCGTATAGTTACACCCGAACAACGCGCTGCGGCCGATCTGGCCGCAGAAATGGCTCTCGGCGTCGACATCGACACCCTGTCCGTCGACAAAGAGAATATCATCGCACGCTTTGCCGCCCCGGAGTACTTCATAGGATTGAAATATTCCGATCTCGGACTTGAAAAGCACTACGGCCTTTCGCTTATAGCCGCTACACGAAAGATTATGCGCCCGAATATTTTTGGCGTCAGACGTCCCGAAGAAAATCTTATAGACTTTGCCGGAGAGTCCGACGAAACCGTAAGCAAAGGCGACACCCTTACGCTTTTCGGCTCCCGCTCCAAACTTCTGGAACTATACAGACAACTGCACTGAGGGCAGCATCAGTCTATCGCATAGTCGACGCACGCACGATCGGCCTTATGGCCTGCGAGCAAAGCCGCGGCAGCCACATGGGCCGGATGGCGCGCATATAACTCGACATCGGCCATAGTCGGCACCAATGCCGTAAGAACCACGTCCCAGCATTCCGCCGGATTTTCATTAATACCGACTTCAATCGACTGCAACACATCGATCTGCGCGGGCAGGGCCTCCAGAGCTTCTTTGAAACGCAGAGCCACTTCGCGACGTACGCTGTCGGAGCCGCTCAGTTTAAAGCTTACTATATGTTTTACCATTTAAAGATTGTTTAAAATCAGCACTCAAAGAAATTTTATTTTTTATACATGCGCTCGCGGGCAGCAAGGACACGCTCGTCGGTGATATAGTCGTCGTAGTCCATCAGCTTGTCGATGATGCCGTTCGGAGTCAGCTCTATGATTCTGTTGCAGACCGTCTGGATGAATTCGTGGTCGTGCGACGACATCAGTATATTTCCCTTGAATGTCTGAAGGGTATTATTGAACGCCTGAATCGATTCAAGGTCAAGATGGTTTGTCGGCGAATCGAGCACCATCGTATTCGCGTCACGCAGCATCATGCGCGCTATCATACAACGCATTTTCTCACCGCCGGACAGCACCGAGGCTTTCTTGAGCACATCCTCGCCTGAGAACAGCATCTTGCCTAGGAATCCTTTGAGATATATCTCGCTGGAATCGTCGCTGAACTGGCAAAGCCAGTCGACAAGATTGAGATCGGTATTGAAAAATGCCGAGTTGTCAAGCGGAAGATAAGCCGTGGTGATAGTCTGTCCCCATTCGTATGTGCCTGAGTCCGCTTTTCGGTTTCCGTTTATTATTTCGAAAAGTGCAGTCATGGCACGCGGGTCATGGCTGAGAAAGGCAACTTTATCGCCTTTTTCTATCTGGAAATTCACATCGCTGAAAAGCACTTCGCCATCGACCGAGGCCGACAGACCTTTTACTTCAAGGATCTTGTTGCCGGGTTCACGCGACGGTGTGAAAATGATTCCTGGATAACGACGCGAAGAAGCCTGTATCTCCTCGATATTGAGTTTTTCAAGCATTTTTTTGCGCGACGTGGTCTGCTTGCTCTTTGCTACGTTGGCACTGAAGCGCTGTATGAATTCAAGCAGTTCACGACGTTTTTCTTCGGCTTTCTTGTTCTGCTGCTGCTGCTGACGCAATGCAAGCTGGCTCGACTGATACCAGAAACTGTAGTTGCCGGCAAAAAGCTGAAGGCGATTATAATCAATATCGAGGGTATGCGTGCACACAGAGTCGAGGAAGTGGCGGTCGTGGGACACGACAAGAACCGTATTCTCGAAATTGGACAGATACTGTTCGAGCCACGCCACTGTGTCGAGGTCGAGGTCGTTGGTAGGTTCGTCGAGCAGAAGGTTGTCGGGATTTCCGAAAAGAGCTTTGGCGAGAAGTACACGCACCTTTTCATTGGCGCTTACGTCGCGCATAAGCATATAGTGGCGGTCTTCCCTGATGCCGAGTCCGCTCAGAAGCGCGGCAGCATCGCTTTCGGCATTCCAGCCTTCCAGTTCGGCGAATTTTTCTTCCAGTTCGGAAGCCCGTATGCCGTCGGCATCGCTGAAATCAGCCTTGGCGTAGAGGGCGTCTTTTTCCTGCATTATATCCCAAAGGACCGTATGCCCGCGCAGAACGGTTTCGAGAACCGTACAGTCATCGAATTTGAAGTGGTCCTGCTCAAGCACGCTCATACGCTCGCCCGGACCCTGTTCGACCGTGCCCTGAGTAGGCGTCAGCTGACCGCTGAGCATACGCATCAGCGTCGACTTGCCTGCACCGTTAGCACCGATGATTCCATAGCAGTTACCGGGCGTAAACTTCAGGTTCACGTCCTGGAAAAGAGGTTTTTTACCGAATTGAATACCTAAATTGTTAACCGTAATCATATTTATTTAAATGCGTATCGCTGTTTTTTTTAATCGTTTTCGTTACCGGCAAAAAGTCGCTCGCTGAGCAGCCGCAATGCGCGCAGCTTGTCGGAAGCCTGTACCAGTACCGATATGTTATAATTGCTGCCACCGTATGAAATCATACGCACCGGAATGTCGCGCAGAGCTTCAAGCACGCTTGTTTCGGCTCCGCGGTTGTGCCATTCAAGGTCGCCCACGATACAGAGTATGACCATGTCGCGGTCGACAGTGACAGTTCCGAAATCCTTCAGTTCGTCGACGATAGCAGAAAGGCGCGAATCGTCGTCGACCGTGACCGAAACACCTACTTCCGACGTAGCCATCATGTCGATGGACGTACGGTATTTCTCGAATATGTCGAATATCTTGTGCAGGAAGCCGTAGGCCAGAAGCATACGTCCCGACTTTATTTTTATAGCCGTTATATTATCTTTGGCGGCCACGGCCTTTATGCGTCCGTCCGGAACCGTGTTGCATATTATCGTTCCCGGAGCTTCCGGTGCCATGGTGTTCAGCAACCGTACGGGGATATTGGCAAGCTTGGCGGGAAGCACACAAGTCGGATGCAGAATCTTGGCTCCGAAGTAGGCAAGTTCTGCTGCTTCCTCGAAATGAAGGGTACCGACCGGGCGCGTTCCCTCGACATAACGCGGGTCGTTGTTGTGCATTCCGTCGATATCAGTCCATATCTGGATTTCCTCGGCATCGACAGCCGCGCCTATAAGGGAGGCCGTATAGTCGCTGCCGCCCCTTTTTAGATTGTCGATCTTACCCTGGCTGTTACGACATATATATCCCTGAGTGATATACAGTGCGGCATCCGGTTCCAGCTCGATAAGCCTGCGGATACGGTCTGTTATATATTCCATGTCAGGCTCGCCGTTTTCAAGGGTACGCATGAAGTCGAGAGCCGGAAGCATCACAGGCCGTAAGCCGCGTTCGAGCAGATGTGCTTCCATCAGTGCGGTCGACATAAGCTCTCCTTGCGCGAGGATCTCTTTCTCGGCGTCCTCGCCGCCGAATTCGCCGCGACAGAAGGAGCGCAGAATTGCCATGGAACGACCTATAGCCACAGATGCACGATTTCGGCCGTCGGGCGTATCGAGCAACTCGGATATGACAGCCGCATATTTGGTTTCAAGAGCGTTTATGGTTTCCTGCGCACCGGGAATATTTCCTTTGTACAGATATTCACCGATTTCGACAAGAGTGTTTGTGGTGCCGGACATAGCCGACAGCACCACGATATTACAAGCGGATGTAGCGGCAAGCTCTCCGACATGTTTTATTCGTTCGGCCGTTCCGACCGAAGTACCTCCGAATTTCAGTACCTTCATTCCTTGTATCTATGCAATTTAAGCACATTGCTTTTTCAAACTGCAAAGATACGAATAAGTCGAGTGCAAAGCCAAATTTATTTGAGCTTTGCCGAGAAGTATCTAAGGCGAAACCAAAGATACGAATAATTCTTTTAAGTTCAGAGATGAGAGGTGAGAGATTAGAGAGAGAAGAGATGCCCCGGGTTGTTGTTTATGAACGAGGCGTGGATTGAAGTTTAGGCATAGGATAGGCAGACGTGCCACGGCACGTCCCTACAATTATACCCATTGCTTTGCAACGATACAGAAAAAGCTACGTAAACAAAGGATTCAGTCGATGAAGCGGCGAGTAAGTTCGCCGTAAGCGTCGATGCGGCGGTCGCGCAGGAAAGGCCACCAACGGCGCACAGCTTCACAACGCGCCATGTCGACTTCCACAATATCTTCCGACTCTGCATCGGAAGAGGCCTGGAAAAGGAATTCGCCCTGCGGTCCGGCTACGAAACTCGACCCCCAGAATGTGATTCCACGGGTCTGTCCCGAAGGATCAGGCTCATGACCGACACGGTTTACGCTTACCACAGGCAGGCCGTTAGCCACGGCATGTCCGCGCTGCACGGTAGTCCATGCCTCGCGCTGCCGTTCCTGTTCGTCGGCAGTGTCGCTGCTTTCCCATCCTATCGCAGTGGGATATATCAACATCTCCGCTCCGGCAAGAGCCATCAGACGCGCAGCTTCGGGATACCACTGGTCCCAGCACACGAGCACACCGAGGCGACCTACGGATGTGTCTATCGGCGTGAATCCCAAGTCGCCGGGAGTGAAATAGAATTTTTCATAATAGGCAGGATCGTCGGGGATGTGCATCTTGCGGTAAATGCCGGCCACAGAGCCGTCGCTTTCCACCACCATGGCCGTGTTATGGTAAAGTCCGGCTGCACGACGCTCGAAAAGCGAGCAGACCAGAACCACTCCGCATTCGCGGGCAAGAGCACAATATTCCTCGCTGACTTCAGAGGGCAAGGGCAATGCAAGTCCGCAGAGATCGACGTTTTCCGTCTGACAGAAATATAGCGAGTCGTGAAGTTCCTGAAGAACTATAAGCCGGGCGCCGCCGGCAGCAAGACGACGAACTTTTTCGCACAGGCGGCGACGGTTATCGGCCATATCGGCCGTATTTGCCTGCTGAATGATTCCGACTTTCAGTTTTTTATCCATTTTTCCAGATAGCTAATGTGTTGTATGGAAACTGCATCGTGACACAATGCAAGGATCCGTGCTGGCGGATAAGCGCCCGGCAATCTATGGGAATGATCTCATAGCCGGGCATAGCCACACGCAGTGTATCGGCTGCCTGCCGGTCTTTTAGGGGCTGACCGTAGACAGGCAGCAGGACGGCATTGTTCAGAATAAGGAAGTTGGCGTATGTGGCAGGCAGGCGCGAAGCGTCGTCCGGGTCATAGACCGCATCGGGAAGAGGCAGTTCAATAAGATTGAACGGGCGGCCGTCGCTTGTAGTGAAGCCGCGCAACTGCTCAGCCATTCGACGCAGGCTTTCGTAGTGACTGTCTTCCTTATCGGAACAGCCGGTATAAAAAATCACATCGCCCGGAGGTGCCAGACGGGCCAATGTGTCGATATGACTGTCGGTATCATCGCCTTCGAGCGCGCCATGGTCGAGCCACAGGATTTTTTTCAGGCCGAGAGCTTCGGTAAGATAAGCCTCAATCCGCTCCCGTCCAAGATCCCCGTTGCGGTTAGGCGACAGCAGGCATTCAGATGTCGTCAGAAGCAATCCGCAGCCGTCGCTTTCAATCGAACCGCCTTCAAGAACAAAACCAAGACGGTTTATACGTTCGGCGGCGAACACTCCGTTCTCGGCCATGGCGAGAGTGATAAGGTTATCGCGATCGGCAGCGAACTTAAGCCCCCAGCCGTTGAATTTAAAGTCGTTGAGATATATCCTGCCGTCGCGACCGACCGTAGTTATGGCTCCGAAATCACGCGCCCACGTATCATTCGTAGGGAGGGGGCATAGAATCAGACGGTCGCGGTCTATATCCGGACCGAGATCCCGTTCGACCTCTGTAATATCCGGAGCCACCACAATCAGACGCGCATGTCGCATTATCGCTTTTGCTATATCGACAAAGCAGCGCCGGACTTCATCAAGCATGTAAGCCCAGTCCGTAGCGGCATGAGGCCATGAAAGCAGAACCGCATCGACCGGTTCCCATTCGGCAGGCAGACGCCTGCACACATCCGTATAGGATTCTGTCATATCGTTTTTTTCGTCGGGAGAGGCTTTTTTTATTCGTCGTAGTCGTTCAATGAATCCCATGCGGAATTCTGGTGTTGGAGATACTCCTCGCAAAAATCGAGGAAGCCGTTTTTCTCTGTACTTCCCACCTCGCGGCAATATTCGCGATAGCCGGCACGCAGTTCAGGGTCATCGATAAGCAAGCGCTTGAATTCGGCTTCCGCCACGTCAACGCTTTGCGCCTGTTCGATGATTGAGATAAAGAGTCCTTTCAGTTCGTCCATTTTCAAGATTTAAAGTGCTTTGGCATATACGGGTATTTTATTAAATAACATTCCAACAGTGCAAATTTAAATATTATAATGTAAACGATGGCAGAACAAAACCGAAAAAACTTTAATCAATCCTAAACAAATCCTTTTTCAGAAATATGCTCATAGAAAGTCCGTGAAATCGCTTCATTCAATTCACGCGGATAGCGCACATCGGTAAACACCTGTGCAAGAGTGCTTTTGCCATTCTCAGCCACAAAGCGCAGCGAGTCAGCAAGAGCCTCTTTATCGCCGAATGCAGCATCGATGTCCGAATCGGTATATTCATGATAGCGTTCGCGATGAATGATGGCGCTTGCGGGCAGACGGTCGGAGGGAGCCGGATATCCGTCGGCCGGATAACCGACTGCAAGTGTGGCCACGGGGACAACACGATCCGGCAAGCCAAGAATCTCCGATATGCCGGCGGCACTATATGTGGCAGTGCCGAGATAGCAACTGCCTATACCGTTCAGCTCGGCAAGGGTCACGAACTGCTGGGTGAAGATCAGCGCATCGATAAGCGCGGTGACGAAAGAATGGAAGTTGCGGTAGCCGGGAACTGCGTCACGGCACTCGCACCATCGTTCAAAACGGTTGAAATCGGCACATACGGTAAGCAATACGTCGCATCCTTCGACTGTAGGCTGATTGAAATGAAGCGGAGCCAGACGACGCTTCATAGCGGCATCGCGGGTGACGACAACGCTGTAGAGCTGCATATTGCCCGTTGTCGGAGCATGCGAAGCCGCGGAAATAATGGCTTCCAGATCGGAATCGCTGACATGACGTTCTTTCGAAAAAGACCGTAAGGTGCTGCGCTGACCGAAAACATCAAGATATTTAAGTTCTGTCATAATCGAAGTTATACAATCGTCTGTTTTTGCGCCAAAAATACAAACTTTCCGCCATAATCCAATGCCCGGTTTATAATTTTCGACAATACACACGCGCGCAATCACGACACATTCGGCTGACAATCAGCAATCTGCCCGGCTCAGACAGAAAACTTATCAACACCGGACGGTTTTATCAATTGAAAATTTGGAAAGACTGAAAATATTAATCAATTTTGCATTGATATAAACCAAAATCCTCAACTATACAAAATATCACCCCATAATGTCACAGACAGCCCCTGAAAAGACTTACAGCCACGACGAAGCGTTCGAAGCATCACGCCGCTATTTCGACGGCGACGAACTCGCTGCGCGCGTCTGGGTCAGCAAGTATGCGCTGAAAGATTCTTTCGGCCATATTTTTGAACTTACTCCGGACGACATGCACCGCCGTCTGGCATCGGAAATACATAGGATAGAGAAAAAATATCCGTCGCCAATGAGCGAGGACGAAATATTCGACCTGCTACGCGATTTCCGCTACATAGTTCCCCAAGGCAGCCCCATGTCGGGAATCGGGAACAACTATCAGGTAGGCTCGCTCTCGAACTGTTTTGTAATCGGCCTGGACGGATGTCCCGACAGCTACGGAGGCATAATCCGCATCGACGAGGAACAGGTACAACTTATGAAACGCCGCGGAGGCGTAGGCCACGACTTATCCCACATACGTCCGAAAGGGACACCTGTAAAGAACTCGGCTCTGACATCCACCGGCCTTGTGCCGTTCATGGAACGCTACTCCAACTCAACCCGCGAAGTGGCCCAGGACGGCCGACGCGGTGCCTTGATGATGACCGTGTCCATAAAACATCCTGATTCGGAAGCTTTCATCGACGCCAAGATGACCGAGGGCAAAGTGACGGGAGCAAATGTTTCTGTCAGAATCGACGACGAATTCATGCACGCGGCCGAATCCGGTATTCCCTACCGCCAGCATTATCCCGTCGATGCAAAGGACGAAAGCGCCATAATGAGCGGCAAAGAAATCGACGCCCGCGCACTTTGGAACAAAATCATCCATAATGCCTGGAAATCGGCCGAGCCTGGCGTGCTTTTCTGGGACACCATAACCCGCGAGTCGGTTCCGGACTGCTACGCCGACCTCGGTTTCCGCACCATATCGACAAATCCCTGCGGCGAGATTCCTCTGTGTCCTTACGACAGCTGCCGCCTGCTGGCCATCAATCTCTATTCTTACGTGCGCAAGCCGTTCACGCCCGAAGCCTCTTTCGACTACGAACTTTTCGCAGAGCATGTCGGCAAAGCACAGCGCATAATGGATGACATTATCGATCTCGAACAGGAGAAAATCGATGCAATCCTCAAAAAAATCGACGCCGACCCGGAACCGGACGAAGTAAAAAGTTCCGAACGCAACCTATGGATGAAAATACGTGAAAAGACCTTGAAAGGCCGACGCACCGGAGTAGGAACTACTGCCGAAGGCGACATGATTGCCGCCATGGGTCTGCGCTACGGCACACCCGAAGCCACGGAATTCTCCGTAGGCGTACACCGCGCGCTTGCCCTCGCCGCCTACCGCTCTTCGGCAATAATGGCCGGCGAAAGAGGTGCTTTTGAGGTCTACGATTTCGAACGGGAGAAGAACAATCCGTTCATAAAGCGTCTGACAGAAGCCGATCCCGAACTGCTCAGGCTGTTGGAGCAAAAAGGCCGGCGCAACATCGCCTGTCTTACAATAGCGCCGACAGGAACAGTCAGCATCCTCACACGCACATCGTCAGGCATAGAGCCTGTGTTCATGCCTGTATATAAACGCCGGCGCAAAGTAAATCCCAACGATTCTGACGTTCGCGTGGATTACATCGACGAAACAGGCGAGGCTTTTGAGGAATACATCGTCTATCATCCAAAATTCCTTGAATGGATGAAGGTCAACGGAATCGAAGCGCGTACTGACTATTCACAAACGGAAATAGACGCACTCGTAGCCCGTTCGCCGTACGCGGGTGCCACTGCCAACGAGATCGACTGGCTCGAAAAAGTGAAAATGCAGGGACAGATCCAGAAATGGGTCGACCACTCGATTTCGGTTACCATAAACCTGCCGGCCGACGTAAGCGAGGAAACAGTCAACAAGCTCTATCTTGAAGCCTGGCATCAGGGCTGCAAAGGTTGTACGGTTTACCGCGACGGTTCACGTTCAGGCGTTCTTATAGCAGCGTCCGACAAGAAAAAAGACGGCGAGGCTCCTGCGACTTTCCCGGAAATACATCCGCACGTAACCAAGCGCCCGATAGAGCTTGAAGCCGATGTTGTACGCTTCCAGAACAACAAGGAAAAGTGGATTGCATTCGTAGGCCTGCGCGACGGCCACCCTTACGAAATCTTCACCGGTCTGGCCGATGATGAAGACGGAATCTTCTGCCCCAAATCAGTGACCCATGGAAAAATCATAAAAGCCGTAGACGCCGACGGCAACAAGCGCTATGACTTCCAGTTCATAAACAAACGTGGCTACAAGACCACAATCGAGGGACTTTCAGACAAGTTCAATCCTGAATACTGGAACTATGCCAAGCTGATATCCGGCGTTCTGCGCTACGGCATGCCTATCGACCAGGTGCTGAAGCTCGTCGGCGGACTGGAACTGGATTCCCTTTCCATCAATACATGGAAAATGGGCGTTGAACGCGCACTGAAAAAATATCTGCCAAACGGCACCAAAGCCAGCGGACAGACATGCCCCAACTGCGGACAGGAAACCCTCGTCTATCAAGAAGGCTGCCTGATCTGCACATCTTGCGGAGCCTCGAAATGCGGCTGACACACTCTGCTTATTTATCAATCAACCAACATTATAACTGATATTTCAATGACAGAAAAAATCAAAGCAGCGCTCAACGACCGTTGGTATGCGCGCTGGGCCGCACTGATACTGGTGGCCTCTATGATGTTCTTCGCCTACATGTTTGTCGACGTAATGTCGCCGCTGCAGTCACTGGTGAAGACACGGCTGGGATGGTCCGCCGAAGCATTCGGATATTACGCCGGTGCCGAATATATGCTGAACGTTTTCGGATTTCTGATTCTGGCCGGCATCATACTCGACAAGATGGGCGTACGCATCACCGGCACCCTGTCAGCTTCGCTTATGCTGATCGGAGCCTGCATCAAACTCTACGCCATCAGCGACTGGTTCACCGCATCGGCTTTGTGCGGATGGCTCGATTCATGGTGGACGGAAATGCCCGGCACAGCCAAACTTGCCGCCTTGGGCTTCATGATTTTCGGATGCGGCTGTGAAATGGCCGGCATCACGGTGTCGAAAGCCATAGCAAAATGGTTCGAAGGCAAGGAAATGGCTCTGGCCATGGGCATCGAGATGGCTATAGCTCGTCTGGGTGTGTTCGCCGTGCTTTCGCTGTCGCCGCGCCTGTCGGAGTGGATGGGTGGCGAAGCTTCGGTTGTTGTCCCCGTTGCATTCTGCACAGTGCTTCTCCTTATCGGCCTTATCAGTTTCCTCGTATTCTGTGTCATGGACACGCGGCTTGACCGCCAGAGCGAAAGCGGCAATGCCGAAGCTGAAGAAGAATTCAAACTCAGCGACGTCGGCAACCTCTTCCGCAGCCGCCTGTTCTGGATCATCGCCCTGCTTTGCGTACTCTACTACTCCGCTATCTTCCCCTTCCAGCGTTTCGGCACCAATATGCTGCAGTGCAATCTCGGCATCAGCGACACCGCCGCCGCCGACCTGCTGCGCTGGTTCCCCATCGGCGCTCTCTGCCTGACACCTCCTCTGGGATTCTTCCTCGACAAGGTGGGCCGCGGTGCATCAATGCTTATCCTCGGCTCCGTGCTCCTTATCTGCTGCCATCTGGTATTCGCGCTCGTTCTGCCGGCGCATCCGAACACGGCTCTGGCACTGACGACAATCATTGTGCTTGGCGTATCGTTCTCGCTCGTTCCCGCCGCACTCTGGCCCTCGGTGCCCAAAGTGATGGACGCCCGTTTCCTCGGCAGCGCTTACTCGCTGATCTTCTGGGTACAGAACATTGGCCTGTTCGGTGTTCCCATCCTCTTCGGAAAGATTCTCGACGCATCCAATCCCGGAGTGACGGACCCGACCAAGTACGACTATACAAACCCGATGCTTATGTTCGCTCTTTTCGGCGTACTTGCCCTGACATTCGCCCTTTGGCTGAAAGTTCTCAACACCCGTCACCACTACGGCCTTGAAGAACCCAACATCAAGAACAAAGCCGAAGCCGAAGCCGCCGAATCAGAAGCCGTCGACATGTAAACAAACCCGCTCTCTTCAGCGGAAAACATACGCAAAGCCCGCGCTCCATCTATCCACGGAGCGCGGGCTTGTTATTTTGCGGTGTTTATCAGTTTTTGCTTATGCGCAGGTTGATTACGCGCAGCCCCATTTCGGGGTCGTTGTGGCGCACGCGTGTAAGCCATCGCGAAAAGTCCTCGAAACCGAGGCTCGGAGGCTCAGCCTGAGTGTCGCCGGCCTTTGCAATGGCACGGTTGAACGGTTTGGGCGAGAATACCACATAAAGCTGGTTCAGCTCCTGCGGACGATCTGTGTTCAAGTATAGTTCATCGACTGTCCCTGCGCCGTCGTACTTCCGCGAGGCATCAAAGAACACATACTCACGACCGTGTTTCACGGGCATACGGCCATCATCGTCGTCCATGTATGGCAACAGACTGTAGACCTGACGGTCTACTCCAACAAGGTAGACGGCCACGTATCCGTCGACAGGCGCAAGGAAATAAAGACGCATATCATCGCCATCGCGGAAATCGGTGTCGCTATTGCGCTTGTCGGAGCCGTTGCGAAGTGCAAGCGCCTCGAAATCCACGGCTTTGTTGGATAGCGCCCGCGCACGCCCCCGGACATGGCATGTCACAATCAGATGTCCTTCGTCGTCGACGCTATATGTATATTCCGGTTCTTCGAGGTCGCCAAGCCATTCGCCTTTCACTTCGGTGGCACTGAGGGTGGCGAAGTAGTTGTCGGCATTACCGTTCTGCTGTTGCTGCTGCATAAGCACAGTCTGCGACACGAAAGTTCCGAATTCGCGGGCAAGGGCTTCGGTACGCGCTCCATCCAGAGCCAGACGGCGGCATTCGGCACGGGACTGAGTGTCGTCGGAATAGAATGTGTACTCACCGGAAATGACACGCACGTCATTTTCCTTGCCGGTTGCAAGAGCGCTTGATGCGAGCAACAGGCATAGGGATGTAATAAATCTATACACAGTTCTTTTCATTGTTCAAGGTCGGAGTTTTTTGTTTCCCCACATCGATTCCATACGTCCTGAAACGCGGACCGTGGGAGTCTGAGGTTTTTTATTTACAAAGTTGGACTGATATCGTAACTATTCAGCGAATGGATGATATAGGCACCAAATCTTGAGGGTATTGAATTA
>CAJUKD010000040.1 GCA_910587235.1 uncultured Muribaculaceae bacterium | reverse complement strand
GATATATTAACTTAAGTTTCAACCACTTCGGTGATTTTTACCGAATCATTGTGAATACTTATCTGATAATAATTTTTTCAGTTGTGCCGGCTGTACGGCGGATATAGAATCCGGGTGTGAGTGCCGACGGGTCTACGCGTAGTCCACGGAGGTCGTAATATTCTGCGTTTTGCTCTTCGGGAACTACGTTCACGGAGTCGATTGCGCCAGAAGGATTATCGCTTACGCGAATATTGTCGAGAAGAAGATCGAAACCGCCTGCCGAATATCCATGGAATCCGATAGCGATGTTTTTGCAACCGGCATATTGCGGCAGCGGCAGCACACATTCTGTCCAGCCGCTGTTGGCATCGTGCTGGTAGTAGTCGGCGCCTTGGACTGCGCGGAACTCTCCGCCGTCGACCGATACTTCGACCACCATGTGGTCGTCGAAACGCAAGTCCTGGTCGGACATGTCGAGATAATAGAAGTGGAAACGAAGCTCGGGATACGAGGCATTCTCAAAACTGATAAGCGGTGTGGCGATGCGGGCTTCGGCACCGTCGACCGCGCGGAAGCCGATGAACACAAGCATTCCTTCTCCGACGTATGGGCCGCTTCCGGGGAATGTGCTGAGCAGACTCATTTCCCATGCGCCTCCAAGGTCGAGCGACTGCATTATCCAAGGGGCTGTCGACGGGTTGCCGTCCAGAAAAGCTTCGGTCAGCGGCAGGCGATAGGCCGGTCCGGTGTAAGTTCCGGCAGCTGCCGACGGACGTCCTTCGCCGGCAGAGGTGGAGGCTGTCACATAGTAGTACGGGTATAGCTGGCGGCTCAGGTCGAGTGAGATGTCGGTATAGCTTGAGCCTGAGATGTTTTCAGCTATCGTTTCCCGTCTGCCGTTTATATCGCGTTGTATGGAGTAACTAAGACGGTCCGGGTCGAGCGGCAGTCCGTTCAGCCCCGTTGCGGGTGCTGTCCAACTGATGACAGGAGCGCCGGAGGCGTCGGTCATGACCGTCACATCGGTAGGTGCCGAGGGATAGTCTTCCCCGCAGAATGCCGAGGCATAGCTTGTCGGACTTTCGCCTTCGCCGTTGCCGGCCACAAGACGGTAGGAATTGAAGCCTGCTTTGGCTTCGGTGTCGGTCCATCGGTATGATTCACCCGGCAGGGGTGTTTCGACACTGTAAGCTGCCTCAGTGGAGTTACCGCGGAAGATTTCCAGAGAGGTTAAGGCTGCAAGTGCTTCTCCTGATGCTGTTACGGCGGGTGCTGTAAACTCTATCGTAACGTAGCTTTCAGCTGCCTCGACATTGTCCACCCGGACAGGAGCCGGTGCCCCTGTAGCAACCGGGGCGGGGAGATCGAATAGGCTTACGAAACTTTCATCGTCGGGAAACGCTGCCATGTAGGCTGCCGCTCCTGTAGTGACATCGACACGATAGAGAGCCGAAGCATTGTCGGAATTTGTAAGAGTCCAGTAAAGCTGTCCGTTGGCCGAGCTGAAAGCCGCGGTCTGGAAAGCGGCGAAGGAACCGCTTTCGTCGGTGAGCATCCGGACTCCTGTCGAGCCTATTTTGAGAGCGCTGCCGGTAACTTTGTTTACAGAGTACAGCACACCCTGGCGCGTTTCTGAGTCGAGTGCTATGCCGTAGAGTTGTCCGGCGGCGTCGGCCGATATGGTGTAGAAAGGCAGTGTCTGGGCCACAGGCGTGGCTTCGCCTGTGGTTGTATTGATGCTTACGAGAACATCGCTTACTGCCGAAATGCCGTAGACGGTTGATGTTGTAACGTCATAGGTCATGTCCATGCAGACGCCGATGGCATACTGCTGGGGGATGCTTGCCGTGACAGTTTTAGAATCCATGTCGACCTTGCGCCAATTAACGGCTGTTATCGAGCCTGATGAATTGACGGCATAGTCCATATAATAGAAGTCGGAGCCTACTGCGGTTCCGCTATAGCCTGACATAGCTTCCAGATCCATCACTTTTTCCGGAGCCGGAGAATATCCGGCGCAGAAAGTGCTGATATTTGGCGTAGAGGAAAGGACTATGCCGTAGAAGTCCGGTTTGGCGTTTGTAGCAAGTGGCTCGAAAGCTTTTTCTGTCTGTCGGGCAGCGCCTGTGGCCGGAGCCGGCCGTGCACCGGGTTTGAGGACACCCAGCCCTCCGGCAAAAACTGCCGGAGAGGCCAGGGCCAATGATAGGATTAGAATACTGCTTTTCATAATCAGCGGAGGACGATCTTTATGGCACGGGTGCCGACGGTCAGGATATAGATGCCGGGTGCCGGAGCCTCAACTGTACATGTGGCAGCGTATTTGCTTGCTACGGTTTGTCCGGCGGGAGAAAGAAGTGCGACATGGAGTTTTTCAGATCCTTCGACGCTTATTTGCAGCCCGTTGATGCTTACGGTGTATGCTTCAGTGTCGAGATTCTCCAGACCGGTAGTGTCGACTATGACGCTTGCGGCATCGCACGGAGTCGATTCGCCGTCGGGATATACGGCTGTGACGGTGTAGCTCTGTTCTCCAGCCGTTGATGGGCGATGGGTAAAGCTGCGGGTGGATGCGTCGACAGGCGCGTCGTTGACTTTAGTGCCGTTGCAATATATGTTATAGCCGCTGAGGCCGATTGCTGTGGCGTCGGGTATGGACCGCTGGTATGTAACGTCGTCGACCATAAGGGCATATCCGTCGGCCGATACGTGGCGCAGGGCAAAGAATTTTGCGCTAGCCGGAACGCTGTAGCTAAGCTCTGTCCATGCCACAGGAACGGCATAGCTGATGTCGCCGCCGTCGGGGCAAGGCATGAAGTCGTCAGGATCGGTCGGGTTGGCAGTGGTGGCGTAAAAGCCTTGAACGAATTCGGAGTATGTGTCGCTTAAAGAGCGGGCGAAGAGTTTTATTACATGTGCGTTGCCGCTGAGTCGCGGGAATACGAGCCAGTCGTTGGACGATGTCACGTCGCCGGCAGCTGAGGCCTGAGGTGCGACGAGCATGTTGGAGCCGTCGTGAGGTGCCCACAGTCTTAGTTCGCTTTCGTCGATATTGGTAAGGGCGGGTGCGAATACCTGGAAGGCCATTTTTTCACCGGAGTTGGGATATGTGACACCGGCGGCGGCACCTATTCCGAATGTAACGCGTTTGTCGAGGTCATAGCATGTGAAATCTCCGAATGTGTCAATAACGAATGGCTCGTAGCTTTCGAATCCGTCCTGTTCGACGAGAGTTGCAGCAGGCAGATAGTCAGCCTTGCCCCAGTTGAGTTCTACTATGCCTTCGTTGTTGACGGCTTTCAGGCCGGTAACGGCGGGTAGCAGGGCTGCAGTGATGTCGCTTTCCACACTGTTCGACTCGTTGTTGCTCATATCCAGATCTTTGTCGAAAGCTACTTTGGCGGTGAATACGGACTTCTGTCCTTCTTCGCCGGCTTCCGGAACATAGTCGAAGCTGATAGATACGGTCTGTCCGGGTTTCACTGACATTCCGTTTTCGGTGAGCACCTTTGTTCCGTCCTTATATAATTCGATGTTGTAATCGGCAGTTTCGGCGCCGCCTGCGTTCTTGACGGACAGCACGAATGCTCCGTGTTCACCTATGCGTACGCGTGCGGGACCCGAGAGGCTTACTGCCTGAAGGTCGAAAGCCGCGCGTTCGATGATACGTACATTGTCGATATACATCGGGCCTCCGCCGAAACCGTTGCCGGTGAATGCTACCTGTACGCGGCTGCATCCGGCCATGGCGTAGAGGGGAACTTCGCAGAGTACCCAGTCGTTGTTGTTGCCGTAGCGGTGGAATTCAGGTGATACGGCGGTGAATGTCCCGTTGTCGGCGCTTGCTTCAACAGTCAGGAAATCGTCGCGATAGCCGCCGTTTGTGGCAGGATTGGTGGTATAATATGTTTCACGGAACATGTAGAATGTCAGCACCGGATTTCGGATTGTACTGAAATCGATAGAGGGAAATACGAGGCGGCCTTGTGCGGCTTCTTTCGATTTGCCCACGGCGTTGGAGTTGAAGCGGAGGAAACCGCGGTCGGTGTCCTGTGACGCTATTATCACTTCAGTCCCTTCCGGGTTATCATCGGTTACGTTGTCGGCCACAGTAGCGCGTTCAATCAGCGTCCATTCTGGCTGATAGTTGGCGTCGTCGAAATTTTTCACTACTTCCTGGCGCCAGGGAGCAGTGGCGTAGGCACATGTGGCGAAAGATTCGGCGAAAGGCAGTGATAGCTGAGGCCCGTGGTTGAAGTATGCGCTCTGTGTGCTCGCACCCATGCCTGCGCTGCTGCTGGCTATTACCTGATAGGCTACGTTTACCTGCTCGTTGTCGGCCAGTTCGCTGTCAGTGAAGCTTGTGGCGCTTACAGTGCCTATACTTTTCATCTGGCCGTTGAGTATGCGTGTGATCCGGTACTGAAGGGTGCTGTAGTCTATATATCCGTTGTGGAGCGCTGCCGAAGGAGCTGTCCACGATAGTTTTACCTTGCCATCGTTGTCGCGGCCTACGGAAAGTCCGCTTACGGCAACAGGAACATCGACGCCTATCCATGCGTCGGCACGTGTTTCGGGTCCTTCTCCTGATGCGTTTTCGGCTTTGGCTACATACCATGTTTCGCCGGCGTACGCTTCGCTGTCGGTAGTGTAGGATGATGCGCCTGCTTGTAGTTCGGCAGAGGTGAAGAAGGGTGTCGTTTCATCTTCACGGTACAGGTTGATTTTTACAGTGCCGCTCAGGGCATTGCCGTCGGAGTCGGTATCCGGTGCAGTGAAGTTGATGGTAGCTGTTTCGGCACCGTCGGTCCCGGGAATCACTGTCAGCGATTTGACCGCTGCGGGTGCTGTGGCTTTCTGCAGAGGAGTTATGGAGAATGACTTGAAGAATAAACGCCCCGACATTTCGGCGGGTCCGCCGGAGGTATAAGGCGTGTATGTGGCTGTCATGTGTGCGCCTATATGGAACGTTCCGTCAGCTGGCGCTGTGAATGTAGCGCTTTCGGGTGCATCGTTTTTATTTGTTGAACCACCGGAATAGCTTGCCACGATTGTTGCGTCTGCGTCGGGTGCGGAGGGATCGGTTACCAGTTTTAGGTCGACCGGAATCCATTTTGCCGAGCCGCTGCCCCCGTAGAATTTATATGTAAGCTGATATTGGGTGCCGGCTTCGAGTTGTATGGCGGGAGAGATGAACCAGTCGTTTGCGGCACCGTTCTGCGACGATACAAGATTGAATGCCACACAACGTTCGTTGGAATTCCATGCCCATGTCCGCGCACCCCAGTTGTCGCCGTCGCCATTGAGGTCGGCGATTGTCCAGGTCGTATAGTTTGTTGCGTCGAAAGTTATCTCGTAAGGTAACTCCGGAGTCTGAGCCGACAGCAGCGGGCTTGATGCGGCCGCTGCAAGAATCAGACAGCTTGCGGTAAATAGTTTTTTCATAAGCGAAATGTTATTTTGTTGGGTGTTTTATTACAAGTGTATTATTTAATCAGTACTTTTTCGGTTTTCGAGCCTTTTCGTACTATGTAGATTCCGGGATGCAGGTGCTGTGCGTCGGCATGTCGTCCGTCGACGGTGAAGTATTCGGCGGGGATTTCGCTTTCGTTTTCGATTGTTTCTATGGCCGATGTCCCGCCGGTGGTGACAAACTGCGCATCGGATGTCGAGCCTGCATAACCGAGAGCTTCGACAGTGTAGGCGTATGTCTTGTTCAGCGTAAGTTCAGTGAAGCTGTGTGATGTAGCTGTTGTGACGGTGGCTGTGTGTGCCGGCAGTATCGTAAGCCGTATGCTTTCCATATCCTGCCGAAGAGTGATCTGTTCGATTGCAACGGTTTTGCGTCGTTCCGTGCTGAAGGAGATGACACTGTTTTGTCCTCGTTCCGGAAGTTCGATTGTATATTCGGAACTAAGGTCGGTGGGAACGTATTGATAAATGAATTCATCGCCTATGCTGACTGTCAGTGCGGATGCCGCACCGCTTCCCGCAGCCTGACGTGAGACGATAGTAAGAGTGGCGCCTGTGCTGAGGTCGACTGCGGGCGACATCAGTGTCGAGGCTTTTGTACCGCCGCCGAGATGCAGGGCGCTTTCACGGATTTCACCGCTGCCGTCGATGCTCCAGTTTTCGGGTATGGATGTGAAAATTTCGTCGAGGCTGATGGCATCGTATTGCATTTCGCGTTCTGCCTCATAAAGGCGCAGACGGTATCCTTCGACTGCGTCGGGCGATGCTTCCCAGTTGGCTGTGAAAGAGTTGTCTGTAATATTGTCGGCTGCGAGGGCTTTTATCTTTATTTCGTGGTCTGAACCGCCCATGAAGTCGAAATGTATGTTGCCGTCGAGTTCGCGGATGTTTGTAACCGGTTTTCCTGTGGGCTGTCCGTTCCATGATTTCATTGACGGTTCGGTTTCGTCGGTGAACCGAGTGCGCATCTGTCGCCCCGGGAAAGGGGTGTCGAGGGTGGATTTGCTGCCGTCGTTGCCGGAAGCTTTCTCTATTTCGAGGCACTGGTGCGTCGGGTTCATATTCAGGGCATTGTATTCGAGTTCCCAGGCCTGAGCGCATGTGATGGTCTGTCTTTCGTCGCCTATGGTGACCGATATGGTTGCGTCGGGACGACGGTCGACATGCCACACCAGCAGGCCGTGGGACGGTATGTATCTGTCGTAGGAGCCTGCCGCTTTCTGGCGGTTTTCGAGAATGAAAAATTCGTCGGGATCGGATGTGGAGATACGGGCCGAAAGAGCCGATGAATGCAGCGGCGGAAGTGTGACAGACTGCGGCCGGGCGATCTCGACCGGTTCGGACCATCCCAGTAGCCAGCGTTCGACGGCTGTGTATCCTGCAGGCACGGCTCCGCAGTTGCGTGTTTCCGGCAGATATGAACCGGAAGCCATGATGTCCCATTTGTCGGGATGGTTGGCTGAGCCGTCGACGGAATAGTTCACGTCGTAGGTGTCGGGAAGTCCGAGGATATGTCCGAATTCATGGCAGAAAGTGCCTATGGCGGATGTGTCGCTGCCGGTGGAGCCATATAGTTCGGCACAGCATCCGTAGCTGTTGATTACTTTTCCGTCGAAAGTACGCTCGGCTTCAGGTACTCCGAGAAGATCGATGTGGTTGGCGTGCGGCCATATCCATGCGGCCTTGTTTCCGGCGAAATTTTCACCGTAACCGGCATAGAAAAAGTAAATGTTGTCGACTTGCCCGTCGCCGTCGAGGTCGTAGTCGGCGAAATTGATTTCATTGTCGAGTTTGCGGCATAGTTCAATGACAAGTTCATAGGCCCGGAAGTCGTCGCCGTTGGCGTCGTTTTCGCCGTAGTATGTTGCAGCCTTGTCGGCCATTACAGGTCCGTAGACATCGAAGGCCGGAGAGAATTGACCCATTGACTGTGTCCGGAAATAGTCGGCGGCGCAGCCTATGTGTTCGCGGCGGTCGAAGCCCGGAAGATTGAGCATCTCCGAAAATTCGCGGTGTACATCGGGAGTGACGAACCTGACGTCGGGAAATTCGACCAGCACTATAAGGGAGCGGACTTCTCCTGTGCGTGGAAATGCAGGAACCTTTTTTGTCGGCCGTTTCCTTGAAATTTTATTGCGGCGCATGGAAAGCATTTCCTGTGTACTTTTGCCGGAGGGGCGCCAGTATCCGTTGTCGTCGGGTTCGACGGGGGTACCGTCGGCGTTGACAGTCACATGGCCGTACTCGTCGCCGAGCAGGTGAAGTTCGATTTTGCTTCCGTCGGGTTGTGTGACGAGGCGGCTGCCCGGATAAGCAGGTACGGCCGCAAGATGGCTTGGTGCACAGATAGCAGATGCAGCTGTAAGCCATAAGAAAAAATTCCGGATAGTGTTCATCTGACTCAATGATAGGTGTAATGCTCTGGAATGCGGGTCAAGAGAGCTGAAATATTCGCAGGATCTGGCTTGTCAAGTAATATGGCGGTGTCAAAATGACACTCTTTTGCGTCTTTGCTGAATATTTGCAAGTATTTATGGTGATTTCTCTTGAATATTGCAAAAATAAGTCATACGATTCTACCTCGCAATACGGTAGTTGTTAAGTTATGTTAATGTCGGAAAGATGTGCTAATATTTAGTACTTTTGTCATGGAAATGCCATAAGTAATATTCAAAATGTCAACAGAAGATCTGCAGATAGAGAGTCATCCATGGCCGCCTTTTGTTCCTGACGGGGCGAGGATTATGATACTGGGTACGTTTCCGCCGGGAAGCCACCGGTGGAGTATGGATTTCTATTATCCGAACCGTACCAACGATTTCTGGAGAATATGCGGACTGCTCTTTATGGGTAATCCGGATGCTTTATATATAAAAGGGGAGCGTCGTTTCGACAAGGCCGCCATACGTGAGCTGATGACGGAAAGGCGTATAGCCCTCGGCGACACAGCCCGTAAGGTGCGGCGCCTTAAAGGTAATGCGTCGGACAAGTTTCTTGAAATACTGACTCCGATTCCCTTGGCTGATGTGCTGGATATGATGCCTGATTGCCATACATTGGCTACCACAGGCGAGAAAGCCGCTTCGGTCATTGCAGACATAAGCGGCACGTCGGTTCCGAAAATGGGCGAGATGGTTCAGGTCGAAAATTTTGCCGGCCGTAATCTTGATATATGGCGCATGCCTTCGACCTCGCGAGCATTTCCTATGCGCCTGGGGCAGAAAGCGGAGTATTATAAACGCCTTTTCTGTTCGGCCGGCGTGCTTTGATGGCTCCGGTTATTGTTCGGATGGTAGATTCCGGACTTATATGCTCATATTTCCCGCTGCTCGAATCCGGCTATGCGTTTACGCCACTCTTCGCTGATTGCTTCGGAGGCTCCGGTGCGCGGGTCGAAGCTTACCATGACTGAGAGGGCACGGCATTTTACGTCGCCGCTTGCAGAGTTGACTACACGCTGTTCGAGTATAAGCGATTTATTGGATATGGAACTTACGGCTGTCAGCACTTCGAGCTGCTCTTCCATTTTTGTGGGGGAGTAAAAATCGCAGTTTATGTTAGCCACGACAAGTCCTACCTCCATAGGGTCGAAGCGTCCGTCCGGGAGCAGATTGCGGAAATACTCCGCCTTTCCCAGATCCATGAACTGCAGATAGACCGAGTTGTTGAGATGGCCGAATATGTCTATGTCGTTGAAACGTATCTGCACCGGCTGGCGGTGGCGGAATTCGAATTCAACTTCGGGTGTGCGTGGATTCTTGCTCATTGTCAGTGTATTATTATAGCGTTTATGACCTCTTTCCCTGCGACTTCATTTAGTTGCCGCACAAGGGTGTCGCGCAGGTAGGATAATTCGTTTTTCAGTGCCGCCGAGTCGATGTGCACGTGCATCACTCCGCGCTCGTCTATGTATCGTCGCGAAGTATAGCGGTTAATCGCCGGGCCGACGACTTCCGACCACAGATAGCAGACGCGTTGCCGGTCGTAGGTGACGGTGTTGCCTGTCGCGGCGATCATTTCATCTATTATCTGTCCTACGGACTTTGCCTCGCTCCGTTTCATTGTTTTGTCAGATGGCCTTGAATGCACCTCCGTCGACATCCCAGATACGGTATGCGTCGGAACTGCCTGCGGGAAGGCCGCGCAGGATTTCGTCGAGATGCTTGCGGTTGGTGTCGGTGATGAATATTTGCCCGAATACACCGGAAGAGGCAACGAGCGACATTATGTTTTGCACACGTTCGGCGTCGAGCTTGTCGAATATGTCGTCGAGCAGCAGCAGAGGGCTTATTCCGAGCGATTCTTTCAGAAGTTCGTACTGGGCGAAACGCAGTGCCGACGTGAATGTCTTGGTCTGCCCCTGTGAGGCACAGCGCCTGACCGGCATTCCGTCAAGGGTCATTTCAATGTCGTCGCGGTGCGGGCCGGATGAACTGTGATGCAGTATTGCGTCGCGGCGGCGGTTGCGTTCGAAGAGTTCCGACAGGGATGCCGCGCCTGAGGCTTCGAGTTGCGACACATATCCTATTCCGATACATTCTTTTTCGCCACCGATTCCGGAATAGTATTTTTCGAAGATAGGACGCAAGAGGTCAATGTAGACGCGCCGGCGCGATGTGAGGTAGGTGCCGTATATGTCAAGTTGGGTTTCTACGGCGTCGAATAGTCCGCGGTCGGAACATTCGTCGCGCAGCAGGCGGTTCCGTTGGTCTATTCCCTGGCTGTAGCGCTGCAGGGCGTCGAGATAGCGGGGGTCATCCTGAGAGATTATCTGGTCGATGAAACGGCGGCGCTCTTCGGCGGCGCCTGCGGTCAGTTCCATGTCGGCGGGTGAAAGAAGCACCAGAGGGAAAGCGCCGATATGTTCACTCAGCCGCTTGTATTCTTTGCCTCCGCGCCTGAACGACTTGCGCCGGCCGGGACGCAGGGCTGCGGATAGCTCTTCGTCGAGACCTCTGCGGCTGTATTGTCCGCGGAGCATTGCGAATCCGTCGCCGCGCCGAATAAGCTGGGCGTCGGTCAGGCCGCTGAAACTTTTGGTATAGCTCAGGAAATACAGGGCATCGAGCAGATTGCTTTTTCCCATGCCGTTGCGGCCGAGGAAGCAGTTGATCTTCGGGGAAAATGCGAGCTGAGCCGATTCGATATTTTTGAAGCTCGCAAGACTGAGTCCGTCGATTGTCATCGGGGCCTATTTGCCGAAGTTCCGGCTGAAGAATAGCATGTGATAGAGCAGCGAGTTGCGCCAGTAGTCCCAGTTGTGTCCGCCGGGTCGCGAGGTATAGTCGTGTTCTACGCCGGCGTCGATTAAGGTTCTGTGGAATGCGTTGTTTACTTCGGTAAACACATCGTCGGTGCCGCAGTCAAAGGTGATGTGTACATCGGCATTTTTAAGCGCTGTAACGTAGGACGCCGCTGTCATCGACTCCCAGAGTCCGGGATTTTCGTCGCGTTCCCCAAGATGGGAAGTGAGATTCCAGCCCTTAGGGAAAGGTCGCAGATCCAGGCCGCCGCTCATGCTGCCTACGAGGCCGAATAATTCGGGGTGGCGTGCGGTTAGGAACATTGCTCCGTGTCCACCCATGCTAAGACCGCTGATTGCGCGGTGTTTTCGGTCGGCCTGTGTGGGGTAGTTGGCGTCTATGTAGGGAATGAATTCGTCGATAAGGAAGCTTTCCATCTTCATGCCGGCTTTGAGCGGAGAATCCCAGTACCAGCTGTCGCGGCCGTCGGGAGTGACTACAATCATCCGGTACTGGTCGGCGAGGCGTCCCAGATCGGGAGATTTGCGCACCCATTCGGTGTAGTTGCCTGTATATCCCTGCAGAAGATACAGGACAGGGAAACGGTATGAACTGTCGGCCGCCGCAGCATCGGGGATAACGACGAGTGCGTCCATCGGGCGCTCAAGCAGTGTGGTGTTTACGCTGATTGTGTCGACCTTGAAAGCGAAAGCTGCGTTTGCAATGGCGGCAATGGCCAGAATTGTTGTCAGAATCTTTTTCATGCGGCAAAGATACGAATAAGTCGAGCGCAAAAGCAAATTTATTTGATTTTGCCGGGTGAATGGCGCTATTCCGTATTTGTCAATATAATATCAGTGGATTGACCGCGTTATAGATAGTGGAAGCTATTCCTTTACATATTCCCGAACATGAAATTATCATTACATATATTGTCTCTTCTTTTTCTGGCTCTTGCCTCTGCTTTTTTGTTGCCTTCGTGTATCGAGGACGGCTTTACCGATTCGCCGTCCGATCAGCCTGTCTTTTCAGTCGACACACTGCACATGGGGGTGATATTTACCGGCGAGCCGTCGCCTACAAAACGTTTTGTAGTACACAATCCGCATTCCAAACAACTCAGCATATCGCGTATAATTTTTGCGGGCGATCATCCTGAATATTTCCGTATGAATGTCGACGGCATAAGCGGCCATGATTTCAGCGGGGTGGAAATCCGTGCGAAGGATTCTATTTTTGTTTTTGTCGAAACCACTTTGCCTGAGGGCGGTGCTTCGCGTCCGCTTGATTTCGACGCCACAATCGAATTTACAGTCAACGGTGTGACGTCGGAGGTCGTTGTCGAGGCGCAGGGACAGGATGTGGTGCGTATGCGTGAGGTGATACTTGAGGCTGACACACGTTTCACGGCTGAAAAACCATATCAGATATTCGATTCGCTGGTAGTGGCCCGTGGCGCTGTGCTGACTCTGGAAGCCGGCACGCAGCTGTGTTTCCATGACGGAGCCAGCCTTGTGGTCAGAGGTACATTGTTAAGCGAGGGTACGGTGGATATGCCGGTGAACCTTAGCGGTGACCGCACGGGAAATGTGGTAGCCGATATTTCGTTCGACATAATGTCGCGTCAGTGGACAGGTATGTTCTTTACTCCGACTTCGCGTGGAAACGTTCTTCGTCATACTGACATACGCAATACGTGGCAAGGAGTGGCCGTTACAGGCTATGTGCCTGAGTCGGAAGAAGAGGATGCCGTCCGCTCGGGGACTGCGGATGCCTCGGAGCCGGTGCTGACAATGATAAACTGCCATCTGCATAATTCCGGAGATCTGGTGCTTGAGGCTGTACATGCGGGTGTAAAGGCTGTCGGCTGTGAATTCGGAGAGGGGGGCGGCGGTCTTGTCTATCTGCAGGGCGGCAGCCACAGTTTCAATCATTGCACGTTTGCCAACTATTATCTTTTTTCGGCTCTCGGCGGTCCTTCCGTATGGCTGGCGCATGTGTCGGCCGAAGAAAAGACAGGGGCCGACGACGGCAGCGGTTTGCCATATATATCGGCTGAATTCGGCAACTGTATCATATATGGAAACGGAACAGATCTGTCGCATGGCGATCTGACCGGTACTGATGTCTACTTCCGCCGCTGCCTGCTGAAGAGTGAAGGAACTGACGATGACAATTTCATAAACTGCCTGTGGGGCGAGGATCCGTTGTATTACACAGTGCGAGAGGATTATCTGTTCGACAGCCGTCTGAAACCGGAGTCGCCGGCCATAGGTGCGGCTGATCCGGCGCTGACACTTCCTGACGCCGCCATAGACGCTTATGGACTGGCGCGCGGTACCGCTCCGGATCTGGGAGCGTACGTGTTTATGCCTCCTGCCGAGGAAGAGTAAGTCCCGGTATATCGTCGGGGAGTCCGAATACACGTTGTATTTCGCCGGAGCGTGACAATTCATCCGCAGGCATACATATAAGTCGCGGGGAGTCGATAAGTGCTATTCGGTCGGCGGTGCGCATGGCTATTTCAAGGTCGTGTGTCGAGAAAATTATACATTTCTCATGTTCATGAGCCAGCCGGGCGAGCAGTCTGCACAGTTCGTACCGTCCCGGCAGGTCGAGAAAAGAAGTCGGCTCGTCGAGTAGCATTACGGGTGTGGCCTGAGCCAGCGCCCGGGCTATCATTATGCGTTGGCATTCGCCGTCCGACATGCGGTCGGTACTTTGGTCGGCGTAATCGGTCATTCCCACGGATTCAATGGCTTCGTCGACCGCCCGGCGGTCGACTTCCTGCATGTGTCCCAGCCAGTTGGTGTATGGTGCCCGTCCTATGGCCACTATGTCGCGACAACGCAGGGCGCCCACGCGGGTGCGGTCGGTTCCTACGAATGCGAGCGTCCGTGCCGTTTCGGCCGAGTCCATAGTGCGCATGTCGCGGCCGGCAAGGCGTATTGTGCCGCCATAGCGGCGGTTTAGTCCGGCGATGGCACGCAGCAATGTCGATTTTCCGGCTCCGTTGCGTCCGATGAGGGCAGTCAGTTGTCCTGCACAAAAGTGAGCGTCAATGTCGTTGAGAAGCTTTCCGCGCCCGTGACCTATGTTGAAACCAGCTAATTCTATCATTATACATTCAGGGATTTGTTGCGCATGACAAGCCATATCACCACCGGGATGCCGAGGAGGGAGCATATAGCGTTGACGGGCAGTATCAGCGCTTTTGAGATTATGTCGCAGGCGAGCATGACAGCTGCGCCTGTCATGGCCGAAGCCGGCAGGAGCACGCGGTGGTCGCTGTCGTCGAAAATCAGGCGTGCCACGTGGGGAATTGCCATGCCGATGAAACCGATAGGCCCGCAGAAGGCTGTGACTGAGCCGGCAAGAAGGGTGGTGGATATGAAAATCAGTGTGCGGCAGCGGCCTGTGTCGAGTCCGGCGGTGCGGGCGTAGTCTTCGCCGAAAAGCAACATGTTCAGGCCTTTGACGCTTGCTGCCGCCATGATGAGTCCGGCGGCTACCGATGGAGCAAGTATGGCCATCTGCAGCCAGTCGACGTCGGACAGTGAACCCATTGTCCATATTACGTAGGCTTTCAGAGCGTCTTCGCGGCTAAGGTATTGAAGAATCTGTACGACTGCGCCCACGCCTGAAGAGAGCATCATGCCAAGAATCAGAATGACCATTATATCGCGTATGCGGCGCGATGCGGCGCTTATGAGCAGAAGTACTGCCGCCGAGCCGAGCCATGCGGCGCCGGCGGTGCCGAGTGCCGGTATTGTGCCTCCGAAGCTGAAAAGCGGTGCGCCTATTATCACCATTGCCACGCCGAGGCTTGCGCCTGAGCTGATGCCGAGAACATAAGGTCCGGCAAGTGGATTTCGGAACAGGGTCTGCATCTGAAGTCCGCTGACTGAAAGCGCTATGCCGGCAAGGAGCGCCACAATTGCTTTGGGCAGGCGGATGTGAAGAATGATTTTTTCGACAGCCGGGGATGCGGATTGTCCGCAGAGTGCGGATATGACTTCTTCAGGGCTGATGCCCGATGCTCCGACGGCCATGTCGATGGCGAACAGCAGAATGATGCTTGCTGTCAGAAGCATGAATGTAAGACGTCGCCGTTTCATGATATTATTTCACGCGTTGATAATAGTTGAGGCCTTCGATGCTGTCGGGCGGAGTTTCGCTGAAAATTTTTATTAGGTCGGAAAGTATAAGGTCGGGCTGCATGACGCCGCTTTCCCAATAGTCGTTGCCGCCTGCGGCGTTCACGCGTAGCGTATTGTTGTACACCCGCCCTGAACGAACAGCGGGAACATCGGCAAATTTTGGGCATTGGCGCAGAAGTTCGCCGGCGGTGGATGCCGTGCCTGTGTTTATCCATATATCTGCACCGGAGGCCAGTATGTATGCCTCCTCTATGTCGACGGGGACACTTGCTCCGGATTTGTTCTGCGTATAGACATACTCTCCGCCTGCGTCTTCTATAAGACGCACGGCATAGCTGTCGGCCGGAGGCATGAACCATGTGTCGGAGTACGGGGTGTTGAGCATTACCCGCGGACGGCGGCCTTTGGCCTGAACGGAATTGGATGCTACGGAGTCGTAGCGTTCTTTAATAAGCCGGAAGCATTCACGGCCAAGCTGTCCGCGACCTGTGATTTCGGCCAGCACGACAACCCATTCGGCTTTTCCTGTCGGGCTTTGTTCGGTGTAGTCGCCTATGTATATATATGGTATTCCGAGTTGTTCCAGCCGTTTTTCCATCGGACTTGCGCCATTGAGTCCGTACAGGAGCACGAGATCGGGATGTGCGCCTACGAGGGCTTCATAATCGACATTCCCTTCATATCCTACGTCGGCCAGAGAGCTGCGCCTCGCCTGTAGGGAACTGTTGGATATATAATCCGTACCCGATACCCCGACGATTTTGTCTGTGGCGCCGATGGCGTCGAGCATTGCTATATGGCTGCTCGACATGACAACAATTCGTTCCGCACTGTCCCGCAGGCACTGTCCGCGAAATTCCCGTGGGGCTGCCGCTCCGTCGCGCAACAGGAGCAAGCGGCGTGGAGCGGCCATGCTGTCTTCTCCCTGCCAGGCACGGGTGACGTTGATAAGCAGCGAGCGGTTCGAGTCTTCTTTCGGGGCGCTTATGGTGAAGCCGAGCGCTTCTGATGGGGTATAGGCTTTGCGGCTGTATTCTTCGCTGATATCATATCGTTCGCCGGAGCATGACTTAAGGAAGAGCATCACAGCTGCTAAAATCAAAAATGTATATGTTTTTTTCATCCGGTCGGAGTGTTTTTGTCGTAGACAGCGTATGCGCGGCGGCGAACTACCAGATATGCGAGATAGACAGCCGAGCCTGTAATCGCCCATGAAACGGGATATATTATCATAAGTTCTCTGAATCCGCCTCCCATGCGCGGTAGCATCCATACCCAAAGGAGTCGCAGCACGCAGGTGCCGAATATGGTGAGTACGGTAGGTGTCATGGAGTAGCCGAGGCCTCGCATGGCTGCACCGCTGATTTCGTAAGAGCAGGCGATGAACTGAAGAACCAGAACATAGGTAATGCGTACCGACGCATAGGGGTAGATTTCCGGATCCGTGGAGAACAGACTGATGAAAAGGTCGCGGCGCCAGAGTACCAGAAGGCTGAACAAGACCGTGCCGGCGACCGACATAAGCATGTTCAGGCGAAATATGCGACGGCACCTGTCTATGTTGCCTGCAGCGTAATTCTGACTTGTGAACGCTACCGTCGCCTGTACGAATGCGGTCATTATGAAGTAGCTGTAGATTTCATAATTCAGCGCCGCCGCTGATCCGGCCGAGGCTTCGGAGCCGAAACTGTTGATAGCCGACAGTATAAATACGTTGGATATGGAGAATACCATTCCCTGAAGTCCGGCCGGAAAGCCGATGGAGAGAATCTTTTTTAGCTCGATTCTCGTTATTTTCAAAGTTTTGAGGTCAAGGCGTATGGCGCCGTGTTCCCGCATTAGGAAATAGACTATGATGGCGGCGTTGACGCCATTGGCGGTTACGGTGGCTATGGCTACGCCGTCGACTGTCATGCCCATGCCTGCGACAAAAAGAACGTTAAGCCCGATGTTGACGCATCCGGCGGCAAGAAGGCTGTAGAACGGCCGGCGTGTGTCGCCTATGCTTCGCAGAATTGCCGCGCCGAAATTGTAGATCATAAGGAACGGCATTCCGAGAAAGAATATGCGCAGATAAATGGTGGCCATTTCGAGGACGTCGTGAGGCGTACCGAGCACTTCGAGCATAGGACGTGCCGCAAGCTGTCCTACAATAAGTAGAAAAAGACCGCTTGCTACGGCCAGAACCGCAGATGTCGATACTGAGTTTCTTATGCCACGTTCGTCGCGTCGGCCGATATAGTGGGCAATTACTACGTTTACACCGACCGACAGCCCTACGAAAAGGGTTATTATAAGATTTATGATTGGGCCGTTGCTGCCTACGGCGGCAAGAGCCTGCCGGTTGACGTAGCGTCCGATAATCACAACGTCGGCGGCGTTGAATGATTGCTGCAGGATGCCGCTCGCAATCAGAGGAGCGGCGAATAGCAGGATATTGCGCAGCAAAGGACCGTCGAGCATGTCGAGTGCGCCGCTTCCGGCTTTATTTTCTGTCTGTGATCGCGTCTTCATTGCATTGCAAAATTACGATATTTGGGTGCAAAAAAAAAGTCCGATACTCATTTCATCAATGTGTATGGGACCCAAGCCAAGAGGCATAATTCAAAATTGTTGCCTTACAGACTTTAACATATAGATTATATCATACTTACTTATTCGACAACACCTCTACATCCGGTTTGCCGACTGTCGTCGCGACGTTGGTTCCGATCTGTATTAATATGCCTTAGCTTAGGTTCTTAGAAATTTGTAAATAATTCAGGTCTAAGAAAAGGCATTAAGCAGGTGTCATATTGCTTGCAAAGTTAAGTATTATTTTTTTACGATGCAAGTTCTGATTTTGTTTGTCTGCGAAAAAAAATATTTTTTTGTGTGTTAATGTTTTTGCTGTTATATCGTTAGATAGGCTTGCAGGCTTGTCAAGGCAATTTTTCTATTGAAAAAAATGAAAAAAGATTTGGAGTTTTGAAAAGAAGTGCGTAACTTTGCATCGCTTTTAAGAAATCGGGGTGTAGCTCAGTTGGTTAGAGTACGCGTCTGGGGGGCGTGAGGTCGCTAGTTCGAGTCTAGTCACCCCGACAAAAAGGCAGAAACGCAATCCGTCAAGGGTTGCGTTTTTTTTTGTTGTGTGGACTGAAGTGTGTCGCCTCTCGAATGTTTGAGTTGCTGTGTCGTTTCGAAATGGCGTCCGGCTGCTTTCTGGTATAGTGCAAAAAAAGACGCCATACTGGTCGGTATGGCGTCTTTTCAAGTGACTCCTACAGGATTCAAACCTGTAACCTTCTGATCCGTAGTCAGATGCTCTATTCAGTTGAGCTAAGGAGCCGATCCAAAAACTACTACTATTATGAAATAAGTCTAAATTGTGACTCCTACAGGATTCAAACCTGTAACCTTCTGATCCGTAGTCAGATGCT
>CAJUKD010000039.1 GCA_910587235.1 uncultured Muribaculaceae bacterium | reverse complement strand
CCAACGACCCCGAGATTACAAATCACGTGCTCTGGCCAACTGAGCTAAAGAGGCGATTTCAATTTTCTCTCCGCATTCGAGGCCTGTTCCCTCGTTTGCGGTGCAAAGTTAAGCACGTTTTTTTTATTGTGCAAATAATTTCGTGTTTTTTTTCACCATACAAAACTACACATTATTATAATTAGAAACTATTCCACCAATAATTTTTCAGAGAGGACTCGGCAGCTGGATTTTTTTTAGTAACTTTGCACGGTTCCCCAAAAGAGCCGCATTTACCCAATCCATATACAATTAATATATGCAGGCGACAAAACGCGCCATCCTCACGCTGCAGGACGGCACACGCTATGAAGGCAAATCGTTCGGCCACGAAGGCCCCACGGCAGGAGAAGTGGTGTTCAACACCGCAATGACGGGTTACCCCGAAAGCCTTACCGACCCTTCTTACGAAGGACAGATATTAGTCACCACATTTCCGCTTCTGGGCAACTACGGCGTCCCGCCTTCCGACGCCCCCGGCTCGATAGCCGGCCACTACGAAGGCTCCCGAATCCACTGCAAGGCAATAATAGCCCAGGACTACGCATTCCGCCACAGCCACTGGCTCGCCGACCGGCCGCTCGCCCAGTGGCTCAAAGAAGAAAAAATCCCCGGAATATACGGCATCGACACCCGCGCCCTCACCAAGCACCTGCGCCGCCACGGCTCAATGCTCGGCAAAATAAGCATCGAAGACTGCGGCGACGATGTCGATTTTTATGATCCCAACGCCGAAAACCTCATTGCGCTCACATCGTGCACCGCACCCGCCGTCTACGACAGCATCGACTCCGAACCCGTAGCCCTCGGACTCGAGAATGCCACCGAAGCCAAGACAGTCGTACTGGTCGACTGCGGCATAAAGCACAACATCATACGCTGCCTGCTCAGGCGGGGTGTGCGCGTGGTACGCGTACCATGGGACTACGACTTCAGCACCATAGCCTACGACGGACTCTTCATCAGCAACGGCCCGGGCAACCCGGACTTCGCCGAAGCCACCGTCAGCCACATCCGCAAAGCCCTCGAAGGCGACAAACCGATCTGCGGAATCTGCATGGGAAACCAGTTGCTGGCTAAAGCCGCCGGAGCACGCACATACAAACTCAAATACGGCCACCGCAGCCACAACCAGCCTGTGCGACTCGCCGGAAGCGAGCGTTGCTTCATAACATCGCAGAACCACGGCTTTGCCGTCGACAACGCAACACTCCCCGACGAATGGGAACCCCTGTTCATCAACATGAACGACGGAACAAACGAAGGCATACGCCACCGCAGCAAGCCCTTCTTCTCCGCACAGTTCCATCCCGAGGCTTCAAGCGGCCCACGCGACACCGAATTCCTCTTCGACGACTTCATCTCACTTCTTTAACACTTTCCTTACCCCACAGCATAGGATGAAAAAACCACAGAAAGTGCTGCTTCTGGGCAGCGGCGCACTAAAAATCGGCGAAGCCGGCGAATTCGACTACTCCGGCGCGCAAGCCCTCAAAGCCCTCAAGGAAGAAGGCATCGCCACTGTCCTGATCAACCCCAACATCGCCACCGTGCAGACCTCCGACGGATTTGCCGACAAGATATACTTCCTGCCGGTAACGCCATATTTCGTCGAACGTGTCATCGAAAAAGAACGCCCCGACGGGATACTGCTCGCTTTCGGCGGACAGACAGCCCTGAACTGCGGCGTCGAGCTGCACCGCAGCGGAGTGCTCGAGCGCTTCGGTGTCAGCGTGCTTGGAACCCCGGTGCAAGCCATCATGGACACGGAGGACCGCGAGCTGTTCACACGCAAACTCGATGAAATCGACGTGCGCACCATACGCAGCGAAGCCGTCGAAACCGTCGATGACGCCCTGCGCGTGGCCGCAACACTCGGCTACCCCGTTATCGTACGCGCCGCATACGCCCTCGGAGGCCTCGGAAGCGGATTCTGCGACAACGACACCGAACTGCGCGCACTCGTCGAAAAAGCCCTATCGTTCGCACCGCAGGTACTCGTCGAGAAATCGCTCAAAGGATGGAAAGAAGTGGAATACGAAGTCGTACGCGACCGCTACGACAACTGCATCACCGTATGCAACATGGAGAACTTCGACCCGCTGGGCATACACACGGGCGAAAGCATCGTCGTGGCACCGTCGCAGACACTCTCCAACGACGACTACCACTTCCTGCGCTCACTCGCCATAAAAATAATACGCCACGTAGGCATCGTCGGCGAATGCAACGTCCAGTACGCCTTCGACCCCGAATCAATGGACTACCGCGTCATTGAAGTAAACGCCCGTCTGAGCCGCTCGTCAGCCCTCGCATCCAAAGCCACCGGCTACCCCCTGGCGTTCGTCGCCGCAAAACTCGCCCTCGGCTACGGTCTTTTCGAGCTGAAGAACTCCGTCACCCGCTCGACTTCGGCATTCTTCGAACCTGCGCTCGACTATGTAGTCTGCAAGATACCCCGCTGGGACCTCGGCAAATTCCACGGCGTCAACCGCGAGATAGGCTCATCTATGAAATCGGTAGGCGAAGTGATGGCCATAGGACGCACATTCGAGGAAGCCATACAGAAAGGCCTGCGCATGATAGGCCAGGGAATGCACGGCTTTGTGGAAAACCGCGATTTAGAAATACCCGACATCGAAGCAGCCCTCAAGTCACCTACCGACAAGCGGATATTCGTCATCGCGAAAGCATTCGCCGAAGGCTACGACGTCGACACAATACACAACCTCACCCGCATCGACCGCTGGTTCCTGTTCAAACTCAAGAACATAATCGACACTGCAGCCGAACTCGAAAAATCCGACAACATCGCCGACATACCGGCCGAGCTGCTCCGGCTCGCCAAGCAGCAAGGATTCAGCGACTTCCAGATAGCACGTTCCGTACTTAAAGAAAACATAGGCCGTGGCGACGCCGGACTCGACGTGCGCGCACGCCGCCGCGAACTCGGGATACTTCCGGTAGTGAAGCAGATCGACACCCTCGCCGCCGAGTACCCCGCAGCGACAAACTACCTGTACCTGACATACAACGGCACCGAAAACGACGTCGACTACAAAGGCGACCGCCGCTCCATCGTCGTACTCGGTTCCGGAGCCTACCGCATCGGCTCTTCGGTCGAATTCGACTGGTGCTCGGTCAACGCACTGATGACAGTCAAGAAACAAGGATGGCGATCGGTAATGATCAACTACAATCCCGAAACAGTGTCGACCGACTACGACATGTGCGACCGACTCTACTTCGACGAACTGACATTCGAGCGCGTGATGGATATCATAGAACTCGAACAGCCGCACGGCACAATCCTCTCCGTAGGCGGACAGATACCCAACAACCTCGCCACACGGCTCGACGCCAGGGGAGTACGCATACTTGGCACCGACGCCGCAAGCATCGACAACGCCGAAGACCGCCACAAATTCTCCGCCATGCTCGACAGCATAGGAGTCGACCAGCCACGTTGGCGCGAACTCACAAGCCTCGACGACATCAACGCGTTCGTCGACGAAGTAGGCTACCCCGTACTCGTGCGCCCAAGCTACGTCCTCTCAGGCGCGGCAATGAACGTATGCTCCAACCACGACGAACTCGTACGCTTCCTCCGCCTGGCGGCGAACGTATCGAAGCAGCACCCCGTGGTCGTAACCGAATTCATACAGAACGCCAAGGAAATAGAAATGGACGCCGTCGCCGCCGGCGGAGAAATAAAGGCATACGCAATATCGGAGCACATCGAATTCGCAGGCGTACACTCCGGCGACGCAACCATACAGTTCCCGCCACAGAAACTCTACGTCGAAACAATGCGGCGCATTAAAAAAGTTTCTGCAAAAATCGCAAAGGCGCTGAACATCTCTGGACCGTTCAACATCCAGTTCCTAGCCAAGAACAACGACATAAAAGTCATAGAATGCAACCTGCGCGCCTCCCGCAGCTTCCCCTTCGTGTCGAAAGTCCTGAAAATGAACTTCATCGACCTGGCAACTCAGATAATGCTCGGCCTGCCGGTCGAAAAACCGGCCAAAAGCGCTTTCGACCTCGACTACGTGGGAGTCAAGGCATCGCAATTCTCATTCTCACGCCTCCAGGGCGCCGACCCTGTACTCGGAGTCGACATGGCATCCACCGGCGAAGTAGGATGTATAGGCGACGACACCGCCGAAGCAGTCCTGAAAGCACTGCTCGCCGTAGGCCTCCGCATACCGCGCCGCGCCGTGCTGCTGAGCACCGGAAGCGCCAAGGACAAAGCCGACATGCTCGAGGCGGCACAACTGCTCCATCGCGGCGGCCTGACCATCTACGCCACCGGAGGAACATGCCAGTTCCTGAACGAAAACGGAATCCCGGCAATCCGCGTCTACTGGCCATCGCAGCCCGACATGGAACCGCAGGCTCTCGATCTGCTACACCGTCACGACGTCGACATGGTGGTAAACATACCCAAGAACCTGACAGGAACGGAACTCAGCAATGGCAGAAAGATACGCCGCGCCGCAATCGACCTGAACATACCGCTGCTTACGAATTCTCGCCTGGCATCCGCATTCATACACGCATTCACAACAATACCCCTCGAAGAAATCGAAATCAAGAGCTGGGACGAATATTAAAAACCGCCCCGCAAAACAAACAGCATCAGAGCACCGTGCCATAAAACGGCACGGTGCTCTTGTCTTATCGGCATTTCTTCGCTAACTTTGCCGACATAAATCAAACAACAAACATCATTTCCCGAAAATAATGAACAAAACACCCTTCATTCTTTCCGCAACTATTCTTTTCGCCGCATCGGCAAGCGCCGCAATCCCGCAGCGATTCGCACACCGTGCACCGGACCTCGAAACACACAACACCGTAGCCATGCGCTCGACACGATTCGAGAAACTTCACCGCTCGGCAAACGAAGTATCGGCAAAAATATATAAACCGACACTCGAACAGTTCTTTACATACAACGGCGGACGCTGGTCGCTCGAAAACTCCACATCTTTCACCTACGACGACCAAGGCCGGATAACACAGGCCGAAAGCGAGGATGGAGGAACAATTTACCGTACTACCTACACATACGATGCCTGGGGCAACCAGACATGCGCGCTTGACGAAACGTCTGCCGACGGAGGAAACACATGGGTCATATACGAGAAAAAAGAAAATACCTACGACGGAGTCGTACATTCATTCCAGCTCGACAACCTGCGTTACAGCGCGATTGACGGCAAACTCGAACTGACTTACGGACATCGCAGGAACGTGGAACGCAACAGCGCGGGAAGCGTCACCAAAGTAGAACTGTCGCTATTCAGCAGAGGCATGACCGACCCCGACGGCAACCCCGCATTCGAACCGATGAAATACTCCACTTGCAGCTACGCCGACAACGCTCCCGACGTCCCCGTTGCATGGTCGTTCAACGAACTGACATACAACGACATTACACAAGAACTAAAATGGCTTGAGAGCACACGCTTCTCCAACATCGTATGGAACCGCACCGACGGCCAGATGCTCAGCTTCGACGAAATAGATTACAAGACCGGCGCAAACCGAATTGCCTCATGCGAAATCCTCGACGAAGAACAATACCCTTCGGTAATGACCGTCGAATATCCCGGAGGCATAGACTATCACTCTCTGATCGTATCCCACGCCTCTAACTTCGAAGGTACAATCGACGAAACCCTGACCGCCCTCGACTCCTACGGATCGACACGACAGGTACGCGTCACCACCGGAAACGAAAACGGCAATACATACGTCATGGAAATGACAACTGAAAAACTTTACGACAGCCATAAAAACCTCATAAAAGAAGAAGGCTCTTTCTCTACCGACGGCATCCTCGAAGACTACGTATGCGCCGAATACGAGAACAGCTACGACGAACGCGGAGCACTTTTGTCAACCATCGGAAGCGAATATGATGCCGACATGGACAAAATGCTGCCCATGCACAAGCTCGAATACTCCGATTTCATCGAATTCGAAGCAGCCGGCACCACAGCGACCGGCATCACAGCCGACAAAACAATGAAACTGCAAGGCCGCACACTTGAAATAAGCGCCGGAAGCAAATGGCAGCTCGACATCCACGACCTCAGCGGAGCGGCTCTTATGAAAACATCAGGCTCAGAACAGGCCTACGTCGACCTGTCCGCCTTAAGCGCAGGCATCTACACTGCCACACTGCGCACTTCCGACGGTACAAGCACCGTAAAACTCGCCATACGCTAAAAAACCGCGCGCAGGAAAGCGTACACGCCAATACATTATTTTTTTCGTAACTTTGCCGTCGGGAATAACATCACATTCCCGACGGCAATGATTTTCAACAGCCTTACCTACGCAATCTTTTTCATCGCAGTCGTACTGCTTCACTTCACCCACACGGCCGGGAAAACAGCACGACGGCAGAATCTGCTGCTGCTCGCCGCAAGCTATTTCTTCTACGGCTGGTGGGACTGGCGCTTCCTCGGGCTGATCATTTTCAGCACCGCCCTGACCTACACCTGCGCCAACACAACCACAAAACGCCGCCTGTGGTGCACGATAGGAATAAGCGTGAACGTAGCCATCCTTGTACTGTTCAAGTACTTCAACTTTTTCGGCGAAGGCCTTGCAAAGCTGCTCGGCGGCTTCGGATGGACAGTCGACTGGGTAACCGTCGACATTCTTCTGCCTGTCGGAATCTCATTTTACACATTTCAGGCAATAGGCTATCTGGCCGACTGCTCGCGACGCCGTATAGCGCCATGCACATCTCCGGTCGACTTCGCCCTTTTCATATCTTACTTCCCGCAACTCGTTGCAGGACCAATCGAACGCGCATCCGACATGCTCCCCCGCTTCGCCGCCACACGACGATGGAATCCCGCACGAGCCACCGAAGGCTTGCGTCTGATCCTGTGGGGAATATTCAAAAAAGTCGCCGTAGCCGATGCCGCAGGAATATTCGTCGACGAATACTGGCCCGACGGAAGCGTCACATACGGGCCTCTGAAACTCCTCGAAACAGCCATCTTCTTCTCCGTGCAGATCTACTGCGACTTCTCCGGATACTGCGACATAGCTCTGGGCAGCTCGCGTATCCTCGGAATAGACCTCAGCCGCAACTTCGACCGACCATATTTTTCACGCTCCGTCCTCGAATTCTGGCACCGCTGGCACATATCGCTTATGCGCTGGTTCACCGACTACATCTACATTCCCCTCGGAGGCTCGCGACGCGGAACCATACGCACCGCAACCAACATCGCAGCCGTATTCCTCCTCTCCGGCCTTTGGCATGGAGCCTCGCTTACCTTCGTCACATGGGGTGCATATTGGGCCATCATATATATTCTCGCCCGTTTCGTATTCCACACCGCCGGCTACCGCCGATATCCGCTACCACCCGAACGCTCCGATGTTCTACGGATAAACGTCACCATGTGTTTCGTAATCATAGGCTGGATAATATTCCGTAGTGACGATGCCGTACTCTGCGCCGACCACATACTGCGCCTGTCGCCCATTCTCGCCGGAGCATGCCTGATCGCAGCCGCGATAGCATCCCGCCACCGCATCCTGCGCCTGGCCACATACATGTTGCTCGCCGTAGGCATCTGCGCAGCCGTCGCAATACTGATGCGCGGCGTCCACAACCCGCCGATAACCTACTTCTTCCTGATCCCTCTGACTCTTACATTCATCGCCGAATGGCGCACACGCGCCGCCGACGGCGGCGGCAACCCCTATGCGTCGCCATTCCCCCTGCCGCGACACAAAGCCGCACGCATGGCCCTGTACACCGCCATATTCTACTTTATTCTGACAGCGCCGGCATCCGATGCAGCCTTTATCTACTTCCAATTCTGACTCCGGCCATGAAATCACCCCTATCCTACACACTGAAAGTACTGCTGTTCACAGCCCTCATCTTGGCTCCCGCTCTGCTTGCGTTCCGCCTGCTCGACCCTTTCAAGATGCATGGATTCTATTACAACTACATCTACCCTTCGCCGACAGCAAACAAAGGCATGGTGAGCCTGCGCAACTTCACCCGCTACGATCCGGTCCGTCATTTCGACTCATTCATCACAGGCTCATCCGTCAGCTGCAATTACCTCGTCGAAGACTGGCAGCGACACATCGGAACGCAATCAAGACCATTCCACTTCGATTCATCCGGACAGACCATAACATCCCTGCGACGCACTGTCGAGTACCTCGACAGCCACATCAGCGCCGACTCGCTGCGCAATATTCTCATCGTGCTCAGCCCGCTTTCATTTGTACAACCCGACCCGAGGCGGCCATTCCTCGACCCTCCGGAGATAAACCCCGGAATAATCAGCATACTCGACTGGCATTATAAAGCATTCCGCAGTTTCACCGACTGCAACTTCCTCGTAAGCTACCTGCACTGGCTCGCCGACGGAAACCCGCGGGAACGCTCAAGACACAACGTATTCTACGGCCCGCATATCCGGCTTATACCCGAAATCAACGAAGAGCGCCTTGACATCTGGGAAGACAGCATCGACAGGCATCCAACGGAATTTTTCACCCAGCATCCCATACCCGCCGTCGCAGCAGCCGACACTATCACCACCGAGCCAATGATTTCACCGAAACAGGCAAGCGACCTGAGGGCTGTCGCCGCAATACTGGAGCGCCGAGGCTGCCACACCCGCATAATCTTTCCGCCCAACCGCCGGGGCATCCTGCTGCATCCGGCCGACGACAGCCTGATGAACAGCATCTTCGGCAGCGCTTTCGTCAACCTCGGCTCGGAACTGAGGACAATGAAAGCAGACAGCTGCAATTTCTACGACCACGTCCATTACCGCCCCCGGATGGCGCGCCGCATAATGGAACTCGTATATGCCGGAAACAGCTCCGGCAACCAAACGCCCCGACAACACGACAGCGCCCCGTAACACACTGCCCTGCAACGACTTTCCGCAAGCGCCCCATCCGACATAAAAATTTGCCGGATTCGGATTTTTTTCGTAATTTTGTTTGCTAATTCACACACGTAAATAAAAAGGAAATTTTGCAATATGGCAGAAGAAAAAGAACAATATAGCGCCAGTAACATTCAGGTGCTCGAAGGCCTCGAGGCCGTCCGCAAACGCCCTGCGATGTACATCGGCGACATATCGGCCAAAGGCCTCCATCATCTTGTCTACGAGGTTGTGGACAACTCAATCGACGAAGCCCTTGCCGGCTACGCCACACACATCGAAGTGACAATAAACCCCGACAACTCAATCAAAGTTGTCGACAATGGCCGAGGCATACCTGTCGACATGCACGAAAAAGAACACAAAAGCGCCCTCGAAGTGGTGCTTACCGTCCTGCATGCCGGAGGTAAATTCGACAAAGGCTCATACAAAGTTTCCGGCGGTCTGCACGGCGTAGGCGTTTCATGCGTCAACGCTCTGTCAACCTTCCTGCGTGCCGAAGTGCGGCGTAACGGCAAAATTTATGCCCAGGAGTACAGCTGCGGAAAACCGACAACCGACCTGATGGTTGTCGGCGAAAGCGACAGCACCGGAACCACCGTCATCTTCCGCCCCGACGACACCATTTTCACCGTCACCGAATACGACTACTCAACCCTCGCAAAACGCCTGCGCGACCTTGCATTCCTCAACGCCGGTATCACGCTTACCCTTACCGATATGCGCGACATCGATACAGAAGGCCAACCCCGTTCCGAAGTATTCTTCTCCCGCGACGGCCTGCGCGAATTCGTCGAATACATCGACTCCAGCAAGGAATCGCTTATAGGCGACGTCATACACCTCAACACAGAGCGCCAGGGAATCCCCGTCGAAGTAGCCCTCACCTACAACAACACATACAACGAGAACATATACTCCTACGTAAACAACATCAACACAATCGAAGGCGGCACACACCTGACAGGATTCCGGCGCGGCCTGACCTCGACTCTGAAAAAATACGCCGAGGACAACAACCTCCTCAAGAACGCCAAAGTCGAGATCGCCAGCGACGACTTCCGCGAAGGACTTACCGCTGTCGTTTCCGTAAAAGTACTCGAACCGCAGTTTGAAGGACAGACAAAAACCAAACTCGGCAACAACGAAGTCATAGGAGCCGTCCAGTCCGCAGTAAGCGAGGCATTGCGTAACTACCTCGAAGAAAACCCGCGTCAGGCAAAGACCATCGTCGAAAAAGTAGTCCTCGCAGCCCAGGCACGACATGCCGCCTACAACGCACGCCAGAAAGTGATGCGCAAATCGCCACTCTCAGGAGGCGGCCTTCCCGGAAAACTCGCCGACTGCTCGTCGCGTACGGCCGAAGACTGCGAATTATTCCTTGTCGAAGGTGACTCCGCAGGCGGAACCGCCAAACAGGGCCGCGACCGTACATTCCAGGCAATCCTGCCCTTGCGAGGCAAAATCCTGAACGTCGAGAAAGCCATGGAACACAAAATTTTCGACAACGACGAGATCACGAATCTCTTCCGTGCCATGCGCGTTTCGATCGGAACCGAGGACGACCCCAAAGAAGCAAATCTGTCACGTCTGGCATACCATAAAATCATAATCATGACCGATGCCGACGTCGACGGATCCCACATTGCCACACTGTTGATGACATTCTTCTTCCGCCGCATGCGCCCAATCATCGAGAACGGCTATCTATACCTGGCCACGCCGCCGCTCTACAAATGCAAACTCGGCAAAAACGAGGAATATTGCTGGAACGACCAGCAGGTGCAGCAGTTCATCATGCGCCACGGCGAACGCACAACCGTACAGCGCTACAAAGGCCTTGGTGAAATGAGCGCCAAAGAGCTGCGCGACACAACAATGGCTCCCGAACACCGTATGCTGAAACAAGTCCAGATCAGCGACGCCGCCGAAGCCGACCGCATATTCTCCATGCTTATGGGAGAAGACGTAGGCCCGCGCCGCGACTTCATCGTCAACAACGCGCGCTACGCCAACATCGACGCATGACCGAACAATAAGTTTAGAGTTTATTGTTTAAAGTTTAGAACAGCAAAATTCATTTTACACGCACTCCTCGACTTAAAAAAACACTTTCCTCTAAACAATAGACAATAAACTCTAAACTCCAGAACCATCCAATGGCACATAAACCCAATAAGAAAAAAAACACCGATCTGCGCGACGCCGTCAGCCGATTCATCGAGTCACAGAAATCAGCCACTTTCAACTACAGACAGGTATCGGCCGCACTTGGAATCGGCAGCATATCGCAACAGCGTGTTATCGCGCTCTATCTGGCCGAACTCGCATTCGACGGCGACCTGATCGAAACAGCTCCCGGCAAATACAAGGCTCCGAGCCGCACGCTAACCGCGGAAGGCGTCTTCTCTCGCCGCGCAAACGGCAAAAACAGCGTCATCACCGATGCCGACGGCGAAGAACTCCTCGTCGCGGAACGCAATTCGATGCACGCACTCAACGGCGACCGCGTACGTGTGACCATAGCCGCACGCGTCCGCGGTAAAGAACCCGAAGCTGTCGTCACCGAAATACTCGAAAAGAAAGACCAGGTATTCATCGGAACACTGCAGGTCGAAAGAAAAGTCGCTTTCCTGCGCACCGATTCCAAATTTCTGGCCACCGACATATTCATTCCCTCCCGAAAACTGCGCGGCGGAACAACAGGCGACAAAGCCGTGGTCCGTATAACCGACTGGCCCGACGACGCGAACAACCCCACAGGTGAAGTTGTCGACGTGCTCGGCCGCAAAGGCGAGAACGATGCCGAGATCAACGCTATCATGGCCGAATTCGGACTGCCCTACCGCTATCCCGAAGCCGTGGAGAAAGCCGCCGAAAAAATCGATGCGGGAATAACGCCGGAAGTAATTGCCGCACGCGAGGACATGCGCAATGTCACAACATTCACAATCGACCCACGCGACGCAAAAGACTTCGACGACGCGCTCTCTGTCCGCCGCCTGAAAAACGGAAACTACGAAATCGGCGTACACATCGCCGATGTGACACACTACGTACGCCCCGACACAATACTCGACCGCGAGGCTCGCGACCGCGCCACATCCATATATCTGGTCGACCGCGTAGTGCCCATGTTGCCCGAACACCTATCCAACGGCATCTGCTCTCTGCGTCCCGACGAAGACAAGCTGACTTTCAGCTGCATATTCGAAATGGACGACAACGCACGCGTACTAAATCACCGCATCGTCCGGACAGTCACACGCTCTAACCGCCGTTTCACCTACGAGGAAGCGCAGGAAATAATCGAAGGCGCCGACGGCGACTTCCGCGACGAGATCCTGCTCCTCGACCGGCTGGCAAAAATACTGCGCAAGGAACGCTACGAAAACGGTTCCGTAGAATTCGACCGTTGCGAAGTCCGTTTTGAAATCGATGAAAAAGGCCATCCCGTATCCGTTTTCTTCAAAGAATCAAAAGACGCCAACAAGCTGATCGAGGAATTCATGCTCCTCGCCAACAAGACAGTCGCTGCGGAAATAGGCATAGCCCCCGCAAAGAAAAAAGCAAAGGCTTTCGTTTATCGCGTCCACGATACCCCCGACCCCGACCGGCTGGCAAATCTGGCAGCGCTCGGCCGGACATTCGGCTACAAGCTTAAAACGGAAGGAAAACCGGGCGAGATCAACCGCTCCCTGAACCGTATGCTTGTCGACGTAAAAGGCAAAGGCGAGGAAAACCTCCTCTCCACACTGGCCATACGTTCGATGGCTAAAGCCATATACACCACCGTCAATATCGGCCACTACGGACTCGGATTCGAATACTACACACACTTCACTTCGCCCATACGCCGCTATCCCGACATGATGGTGCACCGCCTCCTCGAGCGCTATCTCTCCGGCGGACGCAGCGTAAACGCCGAAAAACTTGAAGAACAGTGCAAGCACTCGTCCGACATGGAACAGCTTGCAGCCTCCGCCGAACGTGCGTCGATCAAATACAAACAGGTCGAGTTCATGAACGACCGCCTCGGGCAGGTATTTACCGGCATAATCTCCGGTGTCACCGAATGGGGCCTGTACGTCGAACTCGACGAAAACAAATGCGAAGGACTCGTGCCAATGCGCGATCTCGCCGACGACTACTACGACTTCGACCAGCGCAACTACTGCCTTGTCGGACGCCGCTACAACAACCGCTATCGCCTCGGCGACGCCGTGACCGTACAGGTCGCACGCTGCGACCTCGACCGCAAACAGCTCGACTTCGTCCTCGTCGACGAAAAAAATCCGCCACGCAAATCCGAGGATCTACGCCGCCTGTCAACTCCGGCAAAACCGAAATCGACCTCGGACAAGAAAGGAAAAAACCGGAAAGGCCGGAGGAACAAACGATAAGCCATGAACAACACCTTCATAACAATCAAAGATCTGCGCGTCTATGCCCGTCACGGCGTAGGCGCGCAGGAATTTCTTGTAGGCAACGAATTCTCTGTCGACCTGCGACTCGCCTACGACGCCTCCGCGGCCATGCTCAGCGACGACGTAGCCGACGCTCTCAACTACGCCGAAGTAGCCGGGGTAGTAAAATCCACGATGGACATACCGTCTAAACTCCTTGAACATGTGGCCGCTCGAATCCAGACGGCACTGATCGCACGATTTCCGGCAATTGAATCAGGAGAAATCACCGTCACCAAAATCACGCCGCCGATTCCGGGAACCATCGGCAGCGTCGCCTTCACACTGCTCTTCTGAACATCTCAGTCGGCTACGACAAGCACAATACGGCGTCCCGTGGCCGACGATATAAGATTGAACCAGCATCTGCCATCAGCCCTCCACTCAAGCATGGCTACACTGAGCCTATGCGGCACGCCGTCGACACTCAGTTCGGCACCATCCAGCAGACAGGGTAGCGACGCATACTCCGCAGGACACCTGAAATTGACCCGATGGTCGTCCGACAAATCCACAAGACGGTAGGCAACAGTCCCATCGGCACTGTTTTCAGTCCGTTCGGCTATCACTCCGCCTTCATCATAGCGAATCGCTTTTCCGACACCTTCGAAACGCACCGACGCATCAGCCAAAGCATCATCGAAAGCCCACGGAGTCCTGCGCTCCACCACCCTGACCGGCAACACAATTTCATGGCGGCGACTGCCCTCAGATACTACCCTAACACTTGTAAAACCACATCCGACAGCGGCAACAACAATAGTCCGACCCTCCGCCCGTGCTTCTGCGACAGCTTCGTCGGCAACACCGACAGTAAATCCTCCCGTACCGCCGACTGCTACACGCAACGTATCAGTCAGCTCCATGCGCAGCGAATCGGCATCCAGCGTCAGCCCTCCGACCAACGGGTTATCAGGTTCTTTTTCCGCTTCATCCGTTCTGCGTACGCATGAAATCATCGACAGCATAGCGGCAGCCATGAATACAAAATATACAAAAAACGTTTTCATGGCACAATCTCTATGATTAAACTGCCATTGACCGCAGAATCGGCTGAACGGTAAGAAACCGTGTGCCGCCCCGGCCCGAGGCTCTCCAGCGCCACAGATTCAGTCCGGCCGTCCCGGCCGGCTTCCATCCGGCGACCGTCTACACTCCATATCATCCCGTCGGGTATATAAGGACTATGGAAGCCAAGGCAAACGTCACCGCTAATGGAATAACGCGCCTTCAACGCCGGTGAATCAGGCCTTTCCGCCCCTTCCACAACCTTTCCCTGCAAATCGCCCCAGAGATATTCGGCAAGCACCGGATACAGCACAAACGGGTTGGAATTGCCCTGACGCCGCGCTATCGCCGCATCGCGCCGTAGCTCTACCTCATCAGGAGGATCCGCCCGGTGCCACCGCATAAGCAGCTCCGTCGCATAATCCGTGAAAATCGGCGGATAATCAGGCGAATCGACCATCATGACCATAGCAGACCCACGCCACAACGGCGACGGATACAGCACCGCCATATACATCAATATGCGCGCCATATCGCCCTTTAGTCCCGGCGGAGGACAAAAAGCATCGCAAACGATACCGCCGCCGACACCGGCGCTTCCGCTTGCCCAGCCATTGCCGGCAAAGACAACATCACCGAGCGGATCGGCAAATATAAGCTCAGCTCTGACATCACGCGCCGCAGAATTTGCAGGAATGATATTGTGAAGATCCCGGGGAGGACAAAGCAGAACCGGCCACCACCCGGCAGGCACGACGTCCATCAGGACCGCATCACCTCCTTTGCTCCCGGTAGCCACCGGAAGCCAGTCCGCATTCTTGCCGGCATATTCTTCAACGACCGAGATCACTCCGTCAGGACCGTAGACATTCTCCACAATCATCGTCGGATTCCACCCCGAACGCATCTCAGCCACAATCTCGGCACCTCCGAGTCCGCGGAAAGCGTCGGCTGCCCGGACCGTGAACACCGATGTCACGATCCAGGCAGCCGTAATAGCCGCTGATGCGGCACAAAAACGCATCGAATTCTTTATTTATCGAGCTTGCTGACGATATCTTCGGTATCCCGGGCTATCATCAGCTCCTCGTCGGTGGGAATCACGCAGACTTTGACGCGTGAAGCAGCGGTGGAAATTACAGCTTCCTCGCCGCGTACTCCGTCGTTGACAGCTTTGTCAACCTCCACACCCATGAAAGCCAGCGGCTTGCACACATTCTCGCGCACGCCGGTCTGGTTCTCGCCGACACCGCCTGTAAAGACGATAATGTCAAGACCGCCCATCTCGGCGGCGTATGCTCCTACATACTTGATGATACGCTGCTCGTACATGTCAAGGGCAAGGGTCGCACGGGGATCACCGGCTTTGACAGCCGCTTCGATCTCGCGCATATCGTTCGACAGGCCGCTGACACCGAGCACCCCGCTCTCCTTGTTGATTATTGTCTGAAGCTCGGAAGCGCTGAGTCCGTGCTTGGTCATAAGGAAGGTCAGCGCACCGGGGTCGACGTCGCCCACTCGCGTACCCATCATCAGGCCCTCGACCGGAGTAAGACCCATCGAAGTATCGACCGAACGTCCGCCGTCGACAGCCGTGATCGAGCCGCCGTTGCCTATGTGGCAGGTCACGATTTTCTGCTTGCTTATATCGACGCCAAGGAACTCGCACACACGCTGCGACACATAGCGGTGACTTGTGCCGTGGAATCCGTAGCGGCGCACTCCGTCTTCCTCGTAATATTTATACGGAAGAGCGTACATGAAACTCTTGGCGGGCATCGTCTGGTGGAAAGCCGTATCGAACACAGCCACCTGCGGCACATCAGGCATCAGAGCCGTGATAGCCTCGATACCCGTCATATTGGCCGGATTGTGGAGCGGGGCTATATCGTAGCATTCGCGGATTTTTGCTTCCACATCCTTGTCGATCAGCACACTTTCGCTGAACTTCTCGCCACCATGTACAACGCGGTGCCCTACGGCATCGATTTCATCGAATCCGGCGATGCAGCCCGTTTCGGCATCCGTAAGATTGTCAAGAATGGCACGTATCGCAGCCTTGTGGTCGATATGGCCGAGTTCCGCAATCTGCTTGCTGCCGTCGGGACGCTTGAATTTCAGAAAACCGTCGGGAAGACCGATTTTTTCCACTCCGCCCTCGGCGAGCGTACGGCTGTCGGACGTATCTATAAGTTTATATTTCACCGAGCTGCTGCCCGAGTTGATAACAAGTATTTTCATGGCTTATTTGTTATTTTTAAGACCTATGGCCTGGTTGCATGTTATTATTATGGTCTTGTAGATATCTTCGGGGAAACAGCCGCGCGAAAGATCGTTGACAGGAGCGGCAAGACCTTGCAGGACAGGACCCACCGCCTCGACGCCGCCTAAGCGCTGCACCAGCTTGTAGGCGATGTTTCCCACTTCGAGCGACGGGAACACCAGCACATTGGCACGACCGCTCAACGGGCTGTTCGGAGCCTTGGCTCCGGCCACCGAGGGAACAAGAGCGGCATCGGCCTGAAGCTCGCCGTCGAGAATCAGCGACGGCTCAAGCTGATGGGCGATTTCAGTCGCACGGATAACCTTGTCGACACGCTCGCTCTTGGCCGAACCTTTCGTCGAGAACGACAGAATAGCCACACGAGGCTCTATGCCGGCTATATCGCGGGCAGTGCGGGCGGCAGCCACGGCGATCTGGGCAAGTTCCTCGGCCGTAGGATCGGGAACAACAGCGCAGTCGGCAAAAACGAGAACACCGTTGGTACCGAAAGGCATTCCTTCGGGCAGAAGCATCACGAACGCACCCGATACTACACTTATGCCGGGCACCGTCTTGATAACCTGGAAAGCGGCACGCAGCACATTGCCCGTCGTGTTCATCGCTCCGGCCACCTGGCCGTCGGCATCACCCGCTTTCACCATAAGACATCCGAGGTAAAGAGGATTTGCCGCAGTCAGGCGCGCTTCCTCCATAGTCACACCCTTGCTTTTGCGCAGTTCATAGAACAGCGGAGCATAGCGGTCTATCACCTTCTCATCGGCGGGATTGACCACCGTCGCATATTTTATATTCTCAAGTTTCAATGAATCAGCCATTCGCGATACTTCGCAAGGATCTCCTATCAGGATTATTTTTGCGATTCCGTCGGCTATTATGCGGTCGGCGGCTGTAAGTGTGCGAGGCTCGGTTCCTTCGGGCAGCACGATGCGCTGTGGGGCTTCCTTGGCGCGAGCGGTAAGCTTTTCGAAAAGTTCCATTTTTTATTAATGTGTTTTAACTGGTTTTTCCGTCTGCAAAGATACGAATAAGCCGAGCGCAAAGCCAAATTTATTTGTGCTTTGCCGAGCAATAGTATCGTTTATAGTGAGAGTTTAGACTTGTAGGGACATGCCGCGGCATGTCTTCTATGCCTCTTGACATATAATGCGGATACATTTATCGGCAGACGTGCCGCGGCCGTCCCCAACCATTCTCATTAAATATCTGCAATATATAAAGACAAGCCGAGAACAAAACCGGCTTTAGTTCTGTCTGCGGGTTAGATATAATGGAAGCCGACAGAAATCCGACACGCTGCATCCCAACAACAATTATTATGCTGTAAAACATATCATTAAAGTTGGATATTCAACCATATTTTTATTAATATTGCGGATATGAAGAATCTATGGCTATTTCTTCTACTTTTTCTATCTCAGATATCAGCCAATGCGCAAAATATTAATATATGCGTCAATTTAATACTACTCAGCTAATAAAAATTCTTGCCTATTTATTCCTATACGTCGAATTCATCGCTATATTTTATAATTACGCCTATTATGCATGGATTTGTGCCAAACCAATCGGTTTGATGTTGGTACTACTTAGGTCTTTAGGTTTTTTACTATTATATGCTTTGACAAATCATATAATAATAAGAAAAATAGTTGGATCATTGATGTCCCATTAAAATCGGAAAGAGTACTTTGAAATTGTTGAAATTTA
>CAJUKD010000038.1 GCA_910587235.1 uncultured Muribaculaceae bacterium | reverse complement strand
TTTGCAAAAGATAAAGCTACAGCATCAACAAATCAATCCGACATTATGCGAAAACTCTATCTCATTTTACTTTTGGCCGTATCGACTGCAAATGCCACCTATGCGGAAGAAACTATCAGACCGCCCTATCTTTCGGACATGACTGAATGGAGCGTGGAGAACGCCGGCGGCGAGAACGACTGGCAACGCTGGTCGTCCGTTCCTTACTTCACTTCCATGTCAGCGACCGAAAAAGAACTTACAGGCTGTAGCGACGGCATAGCATGCGACACCGAAGACGCCGACAGCTGGGCAATATCGCCGGCCGTGGAACTGAAAGCCGGTGTCGAGTACGAAATCTCGTTTTTCATGGTTGTCCCAGACGCCGAAGTCGACTACGGCGATGAGAACGTGATCCTGAACGTGGCCGGCGGCAACAGTCTGACCGATATCACCGGCGGCACCGAACTTTTCGCCACCGAAGGCTTCAACAACACCGAACTTACCCGCCAAACGGCCACATTCACCCCGACGGCAGACGGATCGTACTTTTTCGGACTCAACTGCCACAGTGGCAACGGAATGTTCGGCAGCTACGGAATAGCCGCCACCGCATTCTCCATCAAAGGCGACGACAGCGGACAGACAAGCGGCATAGATACAATCGGCATTGCCCGCGAGGCCGAATATTTCGACATCACAGGTGTAAAGGTCACAAAACCCGTCAAGGGACGCCTGTATATCGTACGCCATGGCTCCAAAGCCACAAAAATAATATTATAACAAAGCCCTATAACGGATAACGACAATGAAACTGAAACAACTCATAAGCGCTGCAGCGCTTATGCTTTTTGCCGCGGCTCCTGCGGCCGAAAGCGCGGAATGGACCGAGTGGCAGGATTATGCCCAAGGCACTTTCGATGCACAGTGGTGGTACCGCAAACCTATGGAAAACCTGCAGGTCATGCGCCGGCAGCAGACGTCCAATCCCGACATGGTGCAGTTCAAAGTATGCGGCATGTTCGGCGACACACCCGGGTGCGCGCCCGTCGATCTGGTGATAAGCGCCAACTTCGCCGTACAGGGTCCGACGGCGAAAGACGTCAGTATATGGGTCGACGACCAGTACATCGAATCCTACGATATCAGTGGAAAGAAAACAGATATATATATGTGCGACGGATATACATACTACGAAAACTACTTTCCGACCAATCCCGAATATGCCATGCAGTACGAGGACGCGTCGTATTACCGTCCCGAAACAGGTACTTTCACAATCTATTCATATTACCACTACCCCAACGGCGATGTTCCTTTCCTCGATGCTTTCTATACCGATCAGGCTCAGGGTGTCGAAACATTGCGCCTCGTCGGTCCGGAATTCAAAAATTACACGGCCGACATAAGCAACGGACATTTCGAGAAAGACGGTGACCGTGCCGTCTACACATGCGAGGTCGGACTCAACGATCTTGAAATGATAAAAATGACTGTCGCTTCAGGCTCCGGCGTCGACGTGCGCGGTATTGCCGGCAAAATGGACGACGACGCCATCAACTATACCACCGTATATGAGGACGGAACCGCAAAAGTCGATTTCGACGGCAACGCAGGCGAGCATACACTCGTCTATCTCACCTACGACGCCGAAGGCAAGGCCTATCAGGTAGGACATATCAATCTTAAGTACGACCCCGACTGGACAGAACTGGGTACAGGCTATTTTACCGACGGCTTCATATCAAAATTCCTCGAAAGCGACATGCAGAAGAACATGGGCATCACCCTGCCGGAAGAAGCGTTCACCTATCCGGTCGGCATCGAAGAATCGACAGTCACCCCCGGACGCTACCGTCTTGTGAATCCTTACGGCGCGACTTCGCCGTACTGGGATCTCAACTTCTCCGTAGTGAAGATAAACAAAAAAGAAACACACTACCTGTATATCGACGCCACCGATCCTGAACGCGTCCACATAGAATACTCCGAATGCGGGTTCTACTACGGCAACGAGCCTCTTGTACTCTATTCCGAAGCCCACGACTGGCTGGCTGAAGACTACGCCGCAGACGATATTCCGGAATACCTCTGGGGCAAACTCGACAATGGAATCATCACCTTTGCCTCAGGCTCGGAGAAAAACAACCTGCTGGCCGCAAAAATCATGACATCGCCGGCAGCCATCTCGGGACGCGCCCTCAGCGTGCGTCTGCCGGGAGCGGAAGCGGGAGCCGCAAACATAGAAAGCGACATGACAGACGTTCCCACGGAATATTACAATCTGCAAGGCATCCGCATAGACAGGCCGGAAACCGGAATCTATATACGCCGCCAAGGCCAAAATGTCACAAAAGTGATCGTACACTAAACTTTATCCATATCTGCCGGAATCCGGCAGATACATCCCCGACATCCCCCGCCGCTGATGTAGCGGGGGATGTCGGCTACCGTAATAAAAAACAGAAGCGCCCTGTCTCACGACAGAGCGCTTCCTAATACACAATTATCTATAAAACAACTATATTTTATGAAGTATCATTTGAGTGGTCATAGGTTTTCGACAAATTCGGGAAGCAATCATTATGGAAGCTTCTCTCTTTGTCGCTTACGATGCAAAATTAGTTAATTTCGATATTACAGACAAGGAAATTTTTGTTAAAAAGTCGTTTCGTTGGTAAAAAAGGACTCATGCGCTGTTATAAATACATGAATACATCACAGCTTATACCTTCCCACACCATCGGAACCTGGCTTCTGGGCATTGTAGACAGTGTTCTGGACAAAATCGGACTCGAACACAACCGTAACGCCGAAGAAATTATATATGCGCTGGTCGTGCTTGCCTTGTCGCTTGCCATAGGCTGGCTCGTCAAGACAATGCTGCTCGCGGCAGTGCGCAAACTCGTGAAGCTGCACAAAGGCTCCATCGGAACGGAACTCCTACAGCTGCGTACACTCGCCAAATGCTCGCATATCATTCCGCCTCTTGTCTTTCTTGGAATGGTTCCTATAGCATTCGCCGGCGGCAGCCGTCTTCTCGACATAATAGAACGACTTGCCGGAGTCTATGCGCTGGTGGCGCTGGGGATAGGACTCGGCGCCGTGATAAATTTCATATTCTATCACTACAATGCCCACGAGAACAGCCGCAACCTGCCTATAAAAGGTGTTCGCAATATATCCATCGGTCTTACATGGATAATCCTCGTGATTCTTGCCGTGTCGGTACTGGTCGACAAGTCGCCCGCGGCACTGCTTACAGGTCTTGGAGCCTTCGCCGCGGCACTGATGCTGATCTTCAAAGACAGCATACTGGGCTTTGTGGCCGGCATACAGATGTCGCAGAACGACATGCTCCACGTCGGCGACTGGATTGTAGTGCCTTCGACGCCGGCAAACGGAACGGTACTCGACGTGTCGCTTTCGGCCGTGAAAGTGCAGAACTGGGACAATACGATAGTCACGGTACCTCCCTACACGCTGGTATCGACATCGTTCCAGAACTACCGCGGCATGAAAGACAGCGGGGCACGACGCATCACCAAGACCCTTACAATCGACGTCCCGACAGTCTGCCCCCTGACAGAAGCCCTGACGGCCAAGGCCGTCGGCAAACATCCGGAGCTGAAGGAATTCATCGACGGATTGCGCGGACAGGGACAGACTGAACAGACCGATGGCGGACTGGCACCCGTGAACGGCACGATTGAAACCAACCTCGGACTTTTCAGGGCCTATATATGCCTATATATCCGCAATAATCCCAAAATAGCAAAGGATCAGACCGTACTTATCAGACTGCTTGACCCCACCGACACCGGTCTGCCTCTGCAGATATACTGCTTCACCGCCACCACCGACTGGGATGCCTACGAAGGGATACAAAGCGCCGTGGTAGAGCATGTCGTGACCGCCGCCGCCGACTTCGGACTCGGCATATACACGTCGTCGTCGGTAAGCATCGATCTCGACACCGAAACGGATGCCGCTACCACGACCATGCCCCCCAAGGCATAGCACGCACTCCGGGATGTGCCGACGAAGCCACGCCGCGAAGACGGAGCACCAACAGTTCAATCGACTCCCGTGCCATTGCGGCGTATGAAGCGGCACGGCGCAGATCGACATCAGCCCAAAGACGACGGAAAACCTCGGCCATCACCGCACCTTCGAGCAATTCGCCTATACGCGCTGTCCCCCCATCAGGAAAGCACAGATCAGGTTTAAGCTCCAGTGAAAGTATGGCAGGATTCTCAGGATCATCGACTTCCGACTGCAAAACATAGGGCATAAGCTCCACCGCAAGGACGCCGAATGCCTGTGCCGCCATGCGCCCGAGAGCGGGAGCCTCTCGCCGGCACAGCAGGCGCGGAACTGAAACCGACGACGCTCCGGAATCGCCGCGACGAGTGCGGGCAAGAGCCGACAGCGCAAGAATTGAATCGACAATGGAATTGACCGACAGCGAGATCGTCATTTCTGTGTTTTTCATAACATACCATTTATTGATTGATAATCACCGGTTTGCAGACCACATTTCTCCCGACCGTCACATAAGGCCGCACCAAAGTCCGCGCATGAGAAACCGACATGTAATATGAATCCGGACGATTGTAGACGGCATTGAAAACCAAGGCCTTTCCAAAAGACATCCTGCGGGGACCGCGCATTGAATCAAGCACCTGACGGGCAAGGTCGCGCCACTGTCCGGGACGCTCCGACGAGGCAATCTCTTCCAGCCGCGCACCGTCACGTCCGAATACGTCCAGCGCCCGCCCTATACTTATATTGTAGCAAGGAGGCGCTGTCGCCACAGCTTCCGCAAGAACCCGTTGCAGCGGAATCGATTGTCCGTTACGCTCATATCTGAGGATAATCTTAAGGCATGTTCCGATAAAAGCCCGTTCGCGGCGAAGAGTCGATAGTTTTTTGTGTTTCATATTATCAAGATTGAAATTAAGGTATAAAAAGAAAGTCTTTACATCGTGATTTCTATTTCACAATGCAAAGATAAAACCGAGTTGGCAAAACACCAAATAAAATTGCAATTATTTTTTGGCGCAATATCAACAAATCTTTGTCATCCGTTCAATTCCCTTTATAAGCAACAACAACAGTAGTAATTGCAAAGAACTCTTGTTCAACCGGCTACACAGACTTTTATCCCGGTTTCTTTCTTGATGCGGGCGGCGATGGCGTCAAGACGCTCGCGGGGCACACGCTGAAGCGAACGCTCCGGCGTCGGGCGGTCGATAGTATAGAGCATTATGCTGGCGGGATTTATGCGACGGTACGCCTCTATAAGCGCATCGACCTCGGCATCGGTGGAATTATCTATCCGATGCCCGTCGTGGCTTCCGCGCGTAATCATTGTCTGTATTATTGCCGAAGCCCCGAAAGCGACCAGCCGCGGGATAAGCGCATCGACAGTAAAAGCAGGATCATTAGGACGGTCAAGCAGGCGCATGGTCGATTCTACCGCACTGTCGAGCTTAAGGATATTGTTGTCGACACGTCGCAAGGCACGACAGACGCTTTCGTCGGACAAACGAGTGGAATTGCAGAGCACACTTATTTTAACATGCGGAAAATATCGGTCGCGGATTTTCACCACGTCATCGATAATACCCTCGAAATCGGGATGCAGTGTCGGCTCGCCGTTGCCGGAGAATGTGATCACGTCGAGCCTGTCGCCTGCCGCCGCCATAGCCGAAAGCTTCTCCTCAAGCAGGCGGCCGACTTCGGCTCTGGCGGGCAAGCCGGTAGTGCCCGGTCCCTGGGCATTATAGCCCGCCTCGCAGTAAAGACAGTCGAACGAGCACACTTTGCCGTCGTTGGGACTCAGATTGACGCCGAGCGATGTGCCAAGACGGCGTGAATGGATGGGGCCGAATATTGTCTGGTGAAAAAGAACAGTCTGCATTTGCTGTCAATGATTTGAAGTTCCGATATTTTTTGCAAAAAAACGTGCTATCTGAGCTATAAGCAGCCCTACGGCAAGTACGGTCATCAGTACAAGCGCCACATCGGAGGCACTTACCCGCACAGGATAGACGTCGATTGTAAGAGCCGAAGCATCGGCGGCAAGTTTTATCAATCCGAAATGCTGCTGCACAAGAGAAAGCAGCACGCCAAGCGCTGTGCCTGCCAGACCGCCTATAGCCGTTATCAGCCAGCCTTCATACATGAACACACTGCTTGCCATGGCACGCGTGGCGCCAAGGGCGCGCAAGGTTACCATATTGTCGCGCTTTTCGATGACAAGCAGCGAAAGCGTCGACACGACATTGAACGATGCTATCAGCAATATGAATACAAGCATCAGGAAAGTCACCCACTTCTCGACGGAAATCATGCGGAACGACTCAGACTGTTGTTCCATAAGCGTGCGCACGGCAAACGATCCGCGTGGCAGGCCTGCGGCCTCAGCTTCGGCGACAACCGCACGCACCGCCGAAGCAATATCGGCACCGGGAGCCGTACGAATGTCTATGGCCGAAGCCTCGCCGTCGGAGTAATCAAGCAGACGCCTTGCCTCTTCAAGCGGTATGATAATGAAATCGGCGTCATACTCCGGCTGGTCGACACGGAATATACCTGTCACGGCAAGGGAAGTACCCTTATAGGAAGCCGCAGGATTGGCCGGATTGATGCGTCCGATGCGCCGCGGCACATAAAGAGTGGCTCCACTGTCAAGCGACGGATGAAGCTGAAGCCTGACAGCAGGCCCGACAGCGGCAAGCGCTGTAGGTACACCGTGGAACAGCCCGTCGCCATCGGCTCCGGCAATCAATCCTCCATCGATAATAAGATCGGTAATGGCTGTCACGCTGTCAAAGGCCGCAAAATCGACTCCCTGGAAAACCACAGGCATCTGCGCGCTTTCAGAAAGCAACAGCCCTCGTTCGCGAATCACAGGCGATGCCGCGGCAAGAGCCGGGAGTGCCGTCAGGCGCTTTGCAAGGCTGTCGGCGCCGGAAAACACCTTTCCATCGACAGCTTCCAGTTTCAGCTCCGGATCGATTCTTGACAGATGCGACTGGGCAAGATCCGTAAAACCGTTGAAAACCGACAGCACAACCACTATCGCCATTGTGGCGACAGCCACTCCGGCGACAGAGATAACGGATATGATGTTGACGGCGTTGTGCGACTTCCGCGCGCGCAGATATCGCAACGCTATTTTTAGAGCGAGCATAATGCGTGGCAACAAAAGCAGACTTGCGGAACGGCAAGCCTACTTTTCAAGCAGATGGTCGATATTTTCTATATAATCGAGCGAATCATCGACATAGAACTGCAGTTCCGGAGTCTTGCGGAGCTGAAAACGCACACGTTGCGCCAGCTCGTAGCGTATGGTTTTTGCCTGCGCGTTGATGTTAGCCATCATCTCGGCGGACTTGTCGGAGGGGAAGATGGAAAGATAGGCGCGGGCAATCGAAAGATCTGGAGAAACACGCACGGTGCTGACCGAAACCAGCACTCCGTGGGTCTTGGCTGTCTGCTGACGGAAAATCTCGCTGAGTTCCTTCTGCAGCAGACGCGATATTTTGGCTTGACGGGTTGTTTCCATAACTATATGTTTTTTTTATCGGGATATGTCTGTACATTCATTAAAACATTCCACATCCCGCAAAGTTAATGAAATTTTTCCTAATCATTCAATTTGCGGGCGAGCCAGGCGAAGATGTAGCGGTAAAGCGGCTCGCGGACACCGGAACGGGAAAGGACGAGGTCGTGCAGACCGCCGTCGACACGCACTGCCGTGACGTGCGGTCCCAGGCCGGCGCCATAGCGACGTATGTCGGCAGGATCAAGCACGGCGTCGGCGTCGTTGAAATCCTCGTTCCAGGTATCGCCGCCGGTACTTCGGGCCGAATACATCAGCAGTATAGGCACCTTTATGTCGGCATGGCCGTCGCGCAAGGCCCGCTGCGCACGGTCTACGGCACGCACCCATCCGGCGTCGACATCGGGCGAGCGCATGAACTTCCAGTCCGTATCATATTCCCATTCGCCGTGGTAATCTTTCAGCAAGCTCTCGGCGTATGCCTGCGACATGCCCTGAGGCACACGCAACGAAGGCCAGAATGAACCGATGAAACTTACCAGAGGCACCATACACTCCATCCGGCCGAGATTCCAGTCCAGAAAAGGACTGTTGAGCACAAGCGCACGGATATCAGGCTGCGGATGACGCGACAGATAATAAGATGCCGTCAGTCCGCCCGTGGAATGCCCCATAAGGACGATTTCACGCACCCCTTCGACTCGCATAACAGCCAGAGCGGAGTCGATATCGGCTGTGTACTCGTCGAACGACCGTACTTCGAAAGCTTTCCGGCCTTTCCTGAGCGAACGTCCGTAGCGGCGCAGGTCAACGGCATAAAACTCATAGCCGTGGCGGTCGAAACGGCGCGCCATGTCAGCCTGAAAAAAATAATCGTTGAAGCCGTGCACATACAGTACCCCTCGGCGTCGGCTGTCGAGCGTATCGGCACGCAGACGCACGAGAGTGGAGCACACCGGACCGCCATAGTCCGTGCCCTGGTCGAAACTTCGCATTTCGAAGTCCTCGCCGAGAACGTCAGGCTCCCAGCCCGCGGCAAGCAAGGCGACAAAAGAAGCGGCAAACGTTGCAAGCAGTATTAATAATCGCTTCATAACAGTTCCTGTTCTGTTTTCTTTCGTATTATTGTCATGCCGTCGCGCAGTGGAATTATCACTTTCTCCACAGTCGTGTCAGCGGCTACAAGGTCGTTGAACTCTCTGATTCCGAGAGTCTGGGCGTCGTGGGCATGTGCGTCGTCGGTCACTTTCTCCCCCCAAAGCGTATTGTCGGCTATTATGTATCCGCCGGGTGCGGTCAGCGGCAGAACAGCCCGGTAGCACGCGGCATAGCGACGCTTGTTGGCATCGATGAACACAAGGTCGAACGGTCCTTCCGAAGCAAGCGCCGGCACAACGTCCTCGGCGTCGCCTATGTGCAGCACAATGTCGGCTCCGCGTGGCGAAGAGGCGAAAAGCTCCCGCAGATCATCGGCATACTCGTCGTTGATTTCCACCGTATGGAGTCTGGCGCCGTCGGGCATAGCCTCGGCGAAACACAGCGCCGAATAACCGGTGAAAGTACCTAACTCAAGTATACGCCGCGGGCGTATCATGCGTGTCAGCATGGCAAGCAGACGTCCCTGCGCATGACCCGAGCACATGCGCGGATAGAGGCGGGTGAGCTGAGTGCGGCGCCAGAGCCTATGCAGTTCAGGCGGTTCGGCATCGATATGCGATGATATGTATTCGTCTATTTCCATAATATCACAGAGGATTGACAAGCAGCCACATGGCCGCATGCGTCAGTATAAGAAGCGCCAATATTATCCAGGTCACTTCGGGACGCCGCCCGTAGCTAAGCCAGGCGCAGATGCCGGCGGCAAGGACATAGACGGGATAGAAGCGCAGAAAAGTCATCTCCGGCGCGGACGGCGGACAGGCAGCGATAAGCTGCGGCAGAAGCACAAGCGGAAGCATAGCCGCGATGACAAGCGTTTTCATCCACCACGGCAGCGGGCGGCGTGGTTCGGGCACTGTGCTCATACGCCGTCCTCCTTGCGCTTGCGTTTCTCGTCGAGATAGGCCGACACGGTGATGTCTATGCCCCGCTCAAGCGAAAAACGCGGTTCAAAACCGAAGTCACGGCGTGCGTCGGCTATGGAGCAGTTCCAGTTGCGCTGACGCATTATCTTGAACTTATCGCGGTTGAGAGTCGATGCTTTCATCTGTAGCGCCGCGGCCTTTTCAGCCACCGTCGATGCAACATACACCATCCACATGGGCAGCTTGACAGGCACGACAAAACGCTTGCCCAGGCGCCTCGCCACAATTTTGCGGAACTCCTTCTGCGAGTAGGCCTTGTCCTCGCTGATTATATATTTGCGGTGCAATGTCGCAGGAGCATCCAGAGCCTTGAACATGGCCTCTACAAGATCATCTACATAGATGAATGTCAGCATCTGGCGGCGGTAACCCACACCGAAATCGAAACCAGAGTCGATGCTCTTGATCATCATCAGGTAGTCGCGCTCGTGCGGGCCGTAGACACCGGTCGGGCGGAATATCGTCCATGGAAAATCCCGAAGCGTTTCAAGATGCGTTTCAGCCTTGATTTTCGACAGCCCGTAGCGAGTGTTCGGCGAAGGGATTACAGTCGAATCCATGGGGGTGTAATTCTTCTCGTCACCCGGACCAAGTGCGCTGAGCGAACTCATGTACAGAAAACGGGAAGGGAGCAGTCCGGCCGACATCAGGGCTGTAGTGAAATTACGCAGGTACTGATAGTTTATGCGGTTGAAATCGGCAAAATTGGCGCACTTTGTAGCTCCGAGATTATAGATTATATAATCCCATGCGCGCCCGTCCGGAGCCGCCTCGCGGAGCTGTCGTTCCAGAGCCTCCGTATCGTCGTAGTCGAAATCCACGATATGTATGGCCGGATCCGACAGATAGCGGCGCGACGTCGATGAACGCACGCCGGCCCACGTGGCGAATCCTCGGCGCAAAGCCTCCGAAGCTATGAAACCACCGATAAAACCTCCGGCCCCGACAATAAGTATAGTTTTCTTTTCAATACCAACTGTATCAACCATAGATGTATTTATAATAAATATTTATCAAGAACTTTTTGTTTCAGTTCATAAGAATTTGATATGATATTCTTCAGCGATAGGACTTCGTTTTCAAGCGTTTCCATTTTATCTGCAACTTCTTTCTGAATATGATAATCAGGCAACAAAATAGAAAGACCCTCAACCCTATCAATTGAAGCCCTGAAACTTCGATTAAAGCCTTGAGCCAAACCGGCTTTTTCTATAGCTAAAGACAAATACTTAGGCGAAATTTCATCACTTAAAACCCTTAAAACACCACAATGATCCGTCGGATAGAAAGGGTGATGCTTTGATATATAATTTACCATCCAATCACCATCTATACCCCATAAAATACTTGGTATTTCAAAATCTGTCAATAACAATTTATCCGTATAACCAAAAGGTTCAAATACATTTGCACTTATAACAGGAATATCACCCGTTATCAATAATTCTGAAGAAAGCACACGCTGCCCTATCTTTAGTGAAAACAGGCGACTATCTGATAACCTGTAAGCATTCTTGGCTTGAGTCTGTGCATTAACAAATAAACGGTTTATTTCAGCACGTTTTTTTTCAATTTTTTCCTGCGCTATCTGTTCTGTTTTTTCTATTGAGTTAATTTCCAAAACGATTTTTTCCTGAAGTGACATCTTTGGCACTGGTATTTTGACACGACCTATTGATGATGATAGGTTATTAATATTACTTCCAGTACTTTCAATACGAATTATATCTCGAAAATCAGTCCCATTCAGGACATTATATAAATATTTTGGTAAAATTTTATTTGAGTTCACCCTTATTATACCCATAAAACCACCTGCCATATAGGATGTATCATTCTCTATATAAGCAATCTTACCTACATGCTCTTTGCTTCCACTGGAAAAACAGATAAAACAATCATCTTTTTTTAAAAGTTTCTCTAAATCTACAGGAAAATCGTTGCGCAAATAAATTTTTTTATTTATTTCCAATTGACCAGAGAGCGTTATATTATCTGCGGTAAGAACAATATTGTCAGACACATCATATATCTGATCCGATTTTGAATATGTAACACCCCTTATGATGTCAGCATAATTTTCAATCGAATCCTGCATTATTCCCTGTTTCAATTTTATTTTTTTTTTAGGGGTTGTGGAAATACTTTTATCAAAAGTAGCCCTGTCAAAAGATATCATATCTATAAGATTCATACGAGATACATGATCTTTCATACTTTCCGAAATAACGAAATCATAATCACCTTTGAATGCCTTATATATATAGGAACTTGCCTTATCCGGATTATCATATTGATTAACATCATATAATGATGTACATTCGTCGATCTCTTTTCCTCGTTGTACGGCATGAATGCCCTCTTTTCCCCTTCGCGTGGAAAATTCATAACCAAGAAAACGCTTTTCAGTCTTTTTATTTCCACTCTTTACAATTGCTACCTGTTGTTTATACGACAATATAAAATATAAAATCTTTTCAGCCTCAATAGTTAATACAGAGTCCCAAAAGTCAAAATCTGTTTTAGCTGAAACTTTAGATTTATACTCTTTATAAATATCATTATAAACAACTCTGTCATTAGGATTTCTACGCAGCAACGACAAATAGTCCTCATACCCTATTCCTTTCCATACATGAGAAACGTATTTAGCCACAGGCGTTTCTATACCACATATAGTCATGTCATTTAAAGTAAGCATATATTTGTTCAATGCCTCTTTTATATTTTCAAACAAATAATTATTCCTTCGACGTAAAAACAAAGCAACCGTATCAGTATTAGTCGCCATAAATGTACCATCTCCGAATTCAGCAATGGCAATTATGTCAAAATATTTAAGAATAATTTCTCTTGTCTTCGTATATATACCAGTGTTACTTAAAATAGTATTCGGAAGTATGATGCCGGCAACACCTCCATCTTTCAACAGATGCTTGGTTCGCTCTACAAAAAGGCACTCAATTTCCTTACTATTATCAGTTAAACAGTCATACAGTTCGAAATCTTGTTCTGTGTAATAATCACGTGTGGTCTGTCTAAATGATGGGACAGAATATGGAGGATTACTTAGCACTATGTCAAACTTTTGATTATCCCTTTGTCCATCATTTCTTGGCTTATGCAACAAACCCTTGTAATCATTGCATGATTGAAAATTTGCAAGTCCATCACTGAGAATCACATTTGCCAAACCATCTCCATGAAGGTAACAACCGACCTTACCAACCTTTACAAGCCTGTAGTCTTTTTCTATGCCATAAACGTAATCTATAGCCCATTTAAAATGATCTTTTTTCCATACTTCTATCTCTGTCTTTGTTTCATCAATGTATATTGATTCATCACAAACAGACAATATATTCTGTACTTCATGCATGTATTCAGTAATAAAATGTCCGCTTCCCGCCGCATAATCAATCATATAAGGTAAGATTTTACCATCTTTATCATGCAATTTCTCATGGACTATATCATCCAAAGGCAAACTTTTTATAATGAATAAGGCAATAGGTACAGGTGTAAAATATTGGCCGACCTCTTGTTTCAGACCGGTAGTCAATAACAATTCAAAAAAATCCGAAAGATATTGCTGACGCGTATTATAACGAATTCTATATCCTTGCAAAAGTTCTACAACTTCTTTTACAACTTTTGCATTTTCATAAAATGACTCGGAATCATAAACTTCCTTTATTGCAAATTCATTATTTTTTTCAAGTCTAAGTTTGTTTATCTCTTTACGCAAATATCGTTTAGTCTCATCGTTAATTGTAGCGCATCTTCTTTCAAAATCTTCATCATCAAAATCACTTACAGTTCGTTGCAGAAACAAGGACATACCTTTTCTATAAAGACCGGTAAGACGTAATTGAAAATCTACATGATTATCACGTCCTTCAAGCCACTGGAATTTTAGTTCCTCTCCTTTGTTTGTCCGTGTTTCATCATATACTTTACATAGAAACAATGTAAATATTTTATTAAATGCATTGCTTTTATCTGAAACAACATTGTGGCGAAGTATTTCTTGAAAACGATTGAATATAAAACTTGAGTCCTCTGCTGTTATCTCTTTTAGCTGCTCCTTTGTCAACGCTTTGCTTTGAAAATTATATATTTGTGCCCATTTGTCAAATACACCATTATTCTTAGTTAACTTATTCCACTTTTCATATATATCCTCTGCTTTGCCACCTCTATAGCTATCTTCAATTTTAATAATTTCATTAGCATATACAATCAACCCTTTTTTCAATTCTGAAGCATAAAGCATTATAACGTCTGCCACACAACCATCCATCTGAAAATAGGTAAATAATTGGCCTCCTTTTTTCTTTATATTTGCAAGTTCCCTGTTAAACTTATCTCCATAAGTTTTGCATTCTATAATCATGTAAGTTGTACCATCACCTCTATTTACACAAATATCCGCATACTTTGAAACACCATGTCCTGCAGACCAGCTTTTTTCTAAAACAATGTTACACGGTTTATAGCCTTTTTTTAAAAGTCTATCAACACACTCAAGCACAACAAAGTTTTCATTTCTTGAAAAATTCTGAGTAGACGTATTATCATATTTTACATCATTCCCGTAGTCAATTCTTTTTCTTGTAAAGTCTACTTCTATTGCATAATCACCGTGGTCGGCATAAATTTTTCTATATATACCGTTTGTGCCATCCTTTGGCAAAAAACCCAACTCCACTATAAATGCCTTTATATCCATATCAAGTCCAATTTACAGATACAAATATATGTCTTTTCTAAATAATCCAATCTTTTTATATTATATTTTAGTCATTTTTACAATCTTACGTATAAGCTACGAAAGTGCGAAATCGATTATTGCTTTGTTGTAGCATGCCATTGTGGCCTTGGCGAAGTTCTCGGCCGAGAAACGGCGCACATGGCGGCGTCCCTCATCGGCAAGGCGGTCGTGGCGGTAACGGTCGTCGAGAAGCATCTTCGCCGCTTCCACATAGGCATCCACATCGTCAGGGTCGACATATACGGCACCCCTGCCTCCGGCTTCCTCCAGACACGAACCCGCGGCGGCAATGACAGGACAGCCCGACGTGAGCGATTCAACCACAGGCAGCCCGAAGCCTTCATAACGCGATGTGTAACTCGAAAATGCGGCGGCGGAATATATGGCGGGAATATCGGCAAGTGGCACTCCTTGCAGATGTATGACGCGGTCCGACAGTCCTGCCGACGCTATGAAACGTTCGACCTTACGGCCATAGTCGCCGCGGAAACGTCCGAGAATCACAAGACTCACCGATTCCGGCAGACGCTCCATGGCGCGCAACGCAAGCATCTGGTTCTTGCGGCCTTCGACCGTGCCGACAGCGGCGATATAAGTTTCCGGCAGCTTGTATTTCTCACGGACACGGGCACGGGCGGCACTGTCTACGCCGAGGCTGAACACCGGGTCGACACCCTGATAGATAACGTCGATTTTCGCAGGGTCTATGCCGAAGTCGGCGGTCAGGTCGCGGCGCGTGCACTCGCTTATGGCTATCACGCGTGTGGCCAGACGCGCCGAGCGTCCATACTTGAAGTCGTACAGCCGACGGTCTATCGCCGAATAATCGCCGGGGACACGACGCCATATAAGGTCGTGGATTGTCACCACGGCCGGACACACACCGCCTATGGTCAGCGGCAGCTCGTTGCTCAGCCCGTGGTAAAGTGTGACATCGTCGCGCCGCAGGTCCAGCGGTATATCGATCGTGCGCCACAGAGCGCGCGTCAGCCCGCAGTCGGGACGCAAGCGCGGCACGGCAAGCTCGACATTGTCGCGTTCCAGCAGAGGCTGCAGGCGATCGTTGTCGCGCTCTGCGGGGGAATATAGCCTGAAACGCGTCGACGGGTAGGCTGCCGACATGATATTTACCACATATCGGCTATAGTTTCCCAGCCCCGTATTATTCATGACGGCACGCTTGGCATCGCAGCCCACAATGAGCCGGTCGGCCAACGGCCTTTCCTTTTTAGTGTTCATGCCTCAAAATTAGCAAAAAATCCCCGAAGAGCACTCCACAACGCTCAAAATACACATGCGCGATTGCGCTTTTTCGCGGATTTTGTCTACATTTGCAACATTAACCGCAATCTCCCCAAGCCATGAACACCCCGGTTTATGATTTCGACAGCGTGATTGACCGCCACGGCACTTCCGCGGCCAAAATCGACCGCCTCGACGCCGTATTCGGCCGACACGACCTCACCCCGCTATGGATCGCCGATCTCGACTTTGCCGTATGCCCCGAGATCACCGCCGCCCTGCGCAGGCGCCTCGACCACCCCGTACTCGGATACTCCGACGCTTCCGAAAGCTACTGGCAGTCGATAATCGACTGGTGCAGCCGTCGCCACGGCTTTGCCATAGGCCGCGACGAACTGGCATTCGTGCCCGGAGTAGTGAAAGGCATAGCACTGGCCGTCAATTATTTCACCCACGAAGGCGACGGAGTAGTGATCCAGCCTCCGGTCTACACGCCTTTCCGCACCGTAGTCGAAGGCAACGGACGCAGTGTGGTCGAGAACCCTCTGCTACGCGATGCCGACGGCAACTACCGCATGGACCTCGACGGCCTGCGCCGCATAGTCGAAGCTGAACGGCCGCGGCTTATGATTCTCTGCAACCCACACAACCCCATAGGACTGCAATGGGACGAAGCCACCCTGCGCGAAGTCGCTGCAATATGCCGGGCAGCCGACGTACTGGTTGTCAGCGACGAGATCCACGGCGACCTGATGCTTGCCGGACGCCGCCACATCCCCTTCCTGGCCTGCGGCGCCGACGCCGAGGCTGTCGGGATAATGCTTGCTGCACCGTCGAAGACATTCAACATTCCGGGGCTGGTCAGCTCGTGGATGGCGGTCAAAAACCCCGAGATACGCAAACCTTACTACGGATGGCTTGAAGTGAACGAATTCAGCCAGCCGGTAATCATATCGGCCATAGGCGCAGAAGCAGCCTACCGCAACGGCGAGGCCTGGCTCGATCAGATGCTCGCCTACGTGGAAAGCAACATCGCTTTCGCCCGCGACTTCATAGCCGAACACATCCCCGGGCTGCGTGTTGTACTCCCCGAGGCCTCTTTCCTGCTTTGGCTCGACTTCACCGAAATGCACCTGCCGCAGTCCGAAATCATGAAACTGCTGATGGACAAAGCCCATCTTGCACTCAACGACGGCACCATGTTCGGCAGCCAGGGCGAAGGATTCGCCCGCCTGAACGTCGGCACTCCCCGCTGCGTACTGGCCGACGCCCTTGAAAAGCTACGTCAGGCCGTAGTAGGCAGCACGGTAGCTGTCGAAAACACAATCTGAACATTGACAATGGACTATCGAATATACCCTCCGGACGAAATTCTCGAAACCGCCGTCGCCCTGCCCCTGAGCAAAAGCATCAGTGCCCGCGCATTAATAATGGCCTACCTTACACCGGGAGCGCTGGCATTGCCCGCCGCAGAAGAAACAGCCGACTGCACCGATACCCGCGTGCTGCGCTATATACTCGAAAACCACCGCAACGGCAACCCCGACAACGTAGGAGCCGCCGGCACAGCCATGCGTTTCCTCACAGCTCTTTTTGCCGCCATGCCCGGGCACGAAGCCATACTCGACGGAAACGAACGCATGCACCACCGCCCGATAGGCCCGCTGGTCGACGCTCTGCGCGCAATGGGCGCAAAAATCGAATACCTCGGCGAAGACGGCTTCCCGCCCTTGCGGATATCAGGCACCACCCTCGCAGGAGGAGAGCTGACAGTAGAGTCCGGACTCAGCTCACAGTTCATATCCGCCATGATGATGGTGGCACCCGTAATGGCCGCGCCGCTGCGTATAATCCTGCCGCCCGACATGCGGTCGATGCCATACATAAACATGACCGCCGAAATGATGCGACGGCGCGGAATCGATGTCGAAACAGACCGCGACTCCGTAGCCGTGGCCAACACACCTTACAGGCCTTGTCCGTCCGATGCCGAAACCGACTGGAGCGCCGCCACTTTCTGGTATGAGATCGCCGCACTGACAGCCGGATGGGTCACCGTCCGCGGCCCGCGCGGCGACGAACTGCAGGGCGACCGCGCCGTAGCCTCGCTCTTCGAGCGGATGGGTGTACTGTCGGAATTCACCGAAGAAGGACTCGAACTGTCCGCCACCCCCGATCTGTATTCCCGACTCGACGCCGACATGGCAGACATGCCCGATGCCGTGCCTGCCGTAGTCGTCACCGCAGGCATGATAGGAATGCCTTTGCGCCTTACCGGAGTCGGAGCTTTGCGCCACAAGGAATCCGACCGCCTGGCGGCTCTTATGACCGAAATGCGCAAATTCGGCGTCATGATGGAAATGGAAAACGACGACACCATAAGCTGGGACGGACGCCGTATGCCTGTGACGGAACTTCCCGCCGTCGACACCTACGGCGACCACCGTCTGGCCATGGCTTTCGCTCCCGCCGCAGTCTTCATCCCCGGCATGGTGGTACGCGACGTGGAAGTAGTCGACAAATCATATCCCGCATTCTGGTCTGACCTGGCCGGTGCCGGTTTCCGGCTGGCCGACGCGTCGATGCCGGTCGAGGAGCCGGTTGCCGACTGAAGCCGCCATGGAACTGATACTTATCCTTGCCGGCGCCATCGCCGGCGTCGGAGCGTTTCTGTATGTATCCCACCGCCTGCACGGCGACGATAAAACCGAAGACACTCCCGCACAGCCCGATGCCGCCACTGCCGACGCCGCAGCCGAAGAAGGCTGTTGCGGCATGCACATAAGCTGCGAGCGCGACTCGCTGTTGGCGGCCGTATCTCCCGAGGTGGAATACTACGACGACGAGGAACTCGACCGTTTCCGAGGACGCAATGCCGAAAGCTACACCGAAAGCGAAACAGAAGAATTCCGCGACATCCTGCTTACACTCCTCCCCGACGACATTGCCGGCTGGGCACGCAGCCTGCAACTACGCTCCATAGAGCTTCCGGCCGACGTACGCGACGAGCTGCTTCTTATAGTCGGCGAAGAACGGGCACGGAGAAATGGAAAATGAGGAAGTCAAAGATGTAAAAGCCAAGCATCCCCTGCGACGCAAGTTAGATAGAAACACGGCAATACAAATGCAAGGACACACCCATCCATAAATTCTCTCATCTCTAAACCCCAAAACCAGACGTGCCACGGCACGTCCCTACATGAATTCTATAATCTCTAAACCCTAAACATTAAACCCTAAACTATATGTTGTCCTACCTCGACTATCCGTTCTTCCGCTATGCGATGGCGGCATCGTTGCTCCTGAGCATCTGTGCCGGCCTTATAGGCACATATATCGTGGCACGCCGCCTGACCTCCATAGCCGGCGGTGTCACCCATGCCTGCTTCGGAGGACTCGGACTCGGGTATTTTCTCGGAATCAATCCCATAGTCACTGCCGCCCTGTTCGCCATAGGCTCGTCGGTGGGAGTGCAGTGGATGTCGGGACGCTTCAATCTGCGCGAAGACTCCGCCATAGCCGTCGTGTGGGCACTCGGCATGGCCGTCGGCACCATGTTCGTATTCCTTACCCCCGGCTATGTACCCGAACTGAACGCATTCCTGTTCGGCAACATAATGACCGTTTCCGCCGCCGACCTGCAGGCCTTCGCAATATTTACCGTCGTGCTCGCCGCATTCTTCGCGCTACTGCGCCGACGCATCGTGGCTGTAGCCTTCGACGCCGACTTCGCCTCGGTAATAGGCCTGCCCGTGCGCTTCATATCCTACGCCATGACCGTACTTGTAGCCGTCTGCATCGTGCTTACCATACGCCTCGTAGGCATAATGCTGCTGATGTCCATGCTCTCCTTGCCGGTGATGACCGCCGAGATTTTCACCCACCGCTTCGCGCCGCTCGCCCTATGGTCGGCTCTGGTCGCCGCCCTGTGCTCGCTCGGAGGTCTGGCGCTGTCCACCGTCATAGACGTCCCCTGCTCCGCCCTTATCGTCCTCCTTCTGGCCGCCGTGTTCATCGTCGCACGCTTAGCAGCAGCTCTCGTCAGGCGATGAATTACATGGCTTTCCATAAACAATGGCACTGCCACGGATGCTTTACCATCGACGAAGTTCTGGCCGCACATCCTGAATTCGATCCGACTGACATAGCACGCTGGCTCGACGACGGCGACATAGTAAGCCTTGACAAGCAAGGACTGTTCGCATTCTCCACATGGAAAAATTTTCCCGACTCGTATAATCGCGAAAACGAAACGAGCACAATTCTAAAACGAAACGAGCAAATCTTC
>CAJUKD010000037.1 GCA_910587235.1 uncultured Muribaculaceae bacterium | reverse complement strand
AGAGAGAGAATGCGAGTAGAAGTTTTCATATCTGGATTTATTAGTTAAATTAGTTTTTATATTGAGGTACTGCAGCGGTCAGTTTATTTTGTTGTTTAAGCCCGGAACCATTGTCCGGCAGTCACAGTCGGGTTCGCCGATTCCGGGCTTGCTCATCAATTTTCACTAACCTAATCTGTTTTTACCTTTGGATGTATTTTTTACCGTTGCGAACAACAATACCTTTGAAGCTTTCGTCGACGGGCATTCCGAAGAGGTTGTATGCCTGACCGGCTTCTTCGTCGCCGAGGATTACGTTCTCGATGCCTGTTTCCGTGTTGTCAGGGAATTTGACGCTGAGATTTTCAGGTCTTTCGGTTACGTCGGCAGGCAAGGCTGCGTAGGCGGTAAATGGGTATACGATTTGCCATTTTGTGACTTTGCCTTTGCCGTCGGTGCTGTCTTTGTCGTCCCAGAGGTTGAATGTACCGTTCTCAAAAGGATATACTCCGTTATTTTCGGTACCGTCTATAATGTTATGGGGCTGGAATACACCTACGAGGACATTGCCTTCGGTAGTTGCGTCGTTGATAAATGTCGGAGTGGTTTCAGTTCCGAGTGTGTAGGATGCGGTTCCTGTAATTTCCAATGTGTAGACACCGTTTACTGATGCTTTGAGAACAACAGGAGTGTTGGCAGCCAGAATCTGTCCCTCGATTTTTACGGCATCAAGTACTTCAGGCGTTTCAGGATTATATTTCAGCGTGAATGCTTCAACTTCGTTCGGCAGTTTGACGTCGGCAGGAGCCACAAATGTGCAGAAGTCTTTGATCTCTACGTCGATGTTGCTTGCAGGCTCTACGAAAAAGTTCATAGTCTTGTAGTCTAATGTGGTTTTGTAGATTCCTGCAGGCCATTTCTGATTGGGGGTGAAAGTGAATATGTCAGCGTTTGAACCGACTATGTAGTTTATTGTTGAACCCTTGTTGCCCTGCATGCCTTTGAACTGAGCGTTATCAAGTGCATTGTTGAAATAGGCGGAACAGGATTCACCGCTTGTACTTCCCGGGAAATATGCAAGCGCACGGCGGTTGGCGTCGGAAAGACCATAAGACGATATGCTCCATGCCACCTGAAGCCCTTTTGCATTGCTGTACAGGCTGAATGTGATAGTGCGTGAACCTGTGTTGGGTTGAATCAGATAGCTATTCCCGGCATTATATTTTATGGTATTTTTTGTTTCGTCAGGATTATTCAGATCCGTGATGGAGAAGAAATATTTTGCAGCTTTTGTCGTTGTGACTTCGTCAAGATTGAATGTACCGGAATAGATTGGAAATTCGCCGTTTTTTGCACCTGTATCGCTCATCGCTACCGTATAGGAGCCTGCGAGATCTGCCGGTTCGGTGCAGTTTACATTTATGACATAAGGAGAATTGCTTTCGGCTTCTTGAGCGAATGCTCCTGTGGCGATCAGCGCCGACGTAGCTAAAAGGAAAAATTTTTTCATATAAATAGATTTATTGGTTGAAAATTTTCATGGATGTTTTATGCAAAATTAATTACCGGATAATAATATCATGTAGAATAATCTGCCATTAGTATGCAAATATTCTGTAAAAGGAGGCTATTTTTTATGCAAGGATTTTGCAGAATCCTTTTTTTGTGCCGACCAGCCGGGGATTTTGCCTTGTAGACCGAGTTTCTGGGCATCGACAAATCCGGGGTCGCCGGGGCGCATGTCGTCGAAGTAGATCAAGGTTGCATTTTCGTCGAGCAGACGTTGCTGCAGGGCGTCGACGGGGACTGCCTGCACCGTCGTGCCGCGGTCGATGGCTATCGCCGCGGCGGCACCTGCGGCCTGGCCGAGAGCCATCCAGCAGGGTTCCATGCGCAGGGTTGAGAATCCGATGTGCGAGCCGCTGACGGGTACGGGCAGCAGGAGGTTTTCGACCTCTTTGGGAACGATCACGCCGTATGGCACGGTATAAACCGCGGTGGGGTAGCTGATGAATCCGTCGAGATGCACACGTCCGCTCTCGCGTTTTCGTGCGGCGTGGGAGTCGAGGGCGTAGTGGCTGGCAGTGATGCTTGTGGAGTGTACAGGAGGGCGGCCGCCTTCTGTCACGGGCAGTGCGTCTTTGGCCGTGAAGAAGTACATGCCTTCGAAGCGGCGTCCCTCGCGCACGTAGACCTGGCGCGGGAAGTTGCCGTTGTCTTTGTACTCCTGCGCCGAGAGTCCCCATCGGCGTATCTCGCGGCAGAACTGCGGAGGCAGAGCTGTGTCGGTGGCGGCAAACCAGAAGAGGCCGAGAGTATAGTCGCGCAGGCGTCGTGCGAAGCGGTCGCGCCATTCCCATGAAGCTGTCGGCCATGGCCAGTTTTCTTCGGGCAGGTCGGTGGATATGAATGCGGCGTGCTGGTTGTTTGCGTCGGTTTTGCCGTTTGGCTCGGTGTTGACGGTGACGAGTTTTTCTATACCCCAGCTGTCCCATGGGGTGATGGAGCGTTCGCCTCCGTCGAGCAGGTGTCGGCGGTTGCGTTCCATCATCTCGGGTGTTACGTCGCGCATGGCTTTCCATGTGTGGCGTCCTGTCCATACGTCCTCGACGAGCGATTCGTATTCGCTTCGGTCGTAGCGTTCGGGTTTGTAGAACGGTATCAGCTGTGTTGTGTCGCGTGTCAGGCACAGGCGGTAGTTGTAGGCCTGCACAGCATTGTCGGCCTCGCCGGTACTGCCTTCGGCGGGAGTCGATTTCCAGTATTCATAGGTGCGACCGGCTCCGGGTTCGTTGAATTCCCATGCGGCTTCGCGTCCTATGCGGAAAGGAACGCGGGCAGCGGCCCCGAGGTCGCCTTCGTAGGTTGCGTCGACGAATATGCGGCCTTCGTAGTGTTCGTCCTCGCCGCTGAGGCGGTTGACCACTCTGATGGAGCTGATGCGGCGTCCGCCGTCGGCCATGGTGATGTCGCCGGTGGAGAAGTTGAACTGCCGCATTATGCGTACGTCGATTCGCGCTCCTTCGGCTGCAATCATGTCGCCGAATATTTTTTCGGCGACAGACGGTTCGAAATGGAAACCGTCGCTACAGTCTTTCACTTGTTGGGAGTTTTCGCCGTAAGTGTCGATATAGTACTGCTTTATGGCTTCAGTAAACTCGGAGAACAGTCCTGTCGTGGCGCCGCGTGTGGCTATGTCGGTGGCGCCGAGGCCGTTTGCGGGCAGGCCGCCTATGTGGCTTGTGCGCTCGAGAATCACTGATGATTTGCCCATGCGCGCGGCTTCGACGGCGGTCATGATTCCGCCGGGGGTGGCGCCGACAATCACAAGGTCGAAGTTTTCGGCCGACATGGATATGGCTCCTGCGGCGATTGCCGACAATAGCATTATGCGATGTACTGTCATCATCGTGTGAGGGAGTATTTGGACATTATTTCAACTTGCGGGCGGTCGACGCTATAGTTGTTTTCAGGATGCACGCCGAGGATGTATTTGTTCCATCGCGCTCCTGCGGCCCAATAGGTGCCTTCGACCCCGTTTTCGGCGAGGTAGTCGAGGAAAAGTTCGAGGCATTCGAGCCATCGGGGATCGTCGGCTGGGACGCCGTATTCGCCGAACATGCCGCGTTTGCCATGCTTTTTCAGCCAGTCGACGAAGGGACGGGCTCGGTCGATTCCTATTGTCGGATAGGCTTCTTCCTCGTCGTAGCCTTTGCGGTATATTCCCGAAGCGTCGTTGTCGAAGTAGCAATGTGCTTCATAGATAAGGTTGTCGGAGGGATCGCGCAGCGATTCGAGTCCTTGATTAATTTCGGGCCATCGTTCTGCCGAACTCCATGTGTTGCCGGCCACGACTATGGCCGTGCGGCGGTCGACGGCACGTATGGAATCTATGGCAGTCTGTGCGATTTCCACCCAAGGGCATTCGGGGAGCATGTCGTGCGGCTCGTTGCAGAGTCCGTAGCCGTAGAGAGCGGGTTCGTCCTTGAGTTCGCGTGCTATGGCGGCCCATGCCTGAGCGAAGTGGGCGGGCTGCAGGGTGTCGCCTATGATGCGGTTACGTCCCATGTATTTGCGTCGTCCGTAGTTGTGCATGTCCAGAAGTATCTTCATGTCGCGTTCGTCGGCCTGACGCAGGAGGTAGCGTATGTACTCAAGTTCGTCGGCGCTGAGCGGGCCTTCGACTTCGCGCTGCAGGCGTTCCCACTTGAAGGGCAGACGGATAAGTTTCATATCTTTTGATGCCCAATAGTCGAGTTCGCGTGTGGTCGGGTAGTGGTAGTCGATGTTGAATCGGCCAACGCCGTCCATTTTTTTATGGAAGAACTCGGCTCCGGCAAGATTGACGCCGAAAGGATGGCGCCTCTCGCGTGTGCTTTGGAATTCGGCCAAAGCCCATTCGGTGGGGTCGGATGAGAGTTCGTATTCGATCACCGCGCCTTGTGCAATCTCGTCGTGGCGTATCCACGAGCGATTGAGGGTGCATCCGTTGAGTGTTACTGAAGCTATATAACGGGCGTCTGGGCTACGGCGTCGTGCGGTGACTGTGATTTTCTTACCATTCTCCATGGTGAGGTCCGCGCGGGAGAATGCAGGCGGAATGAGGTAATAGAAGTCTTGTCCGGCGTTGGGGAACAGTCCGATCGAGGTGAATACGTACCACGAACCCATGGCGCCGCTGTCCTCATTGTCGGGATAGCCTTTTTCAATGGAGAAGCTGCGGTGGCGTATGGCGTCGACGTAGTCGGCCGTCAGGTCGGGACGGTCGCAGTGGCTGAAGATGAACGGAGCGAGGAAGCCCGGTTCGTTGGCTATGTCGACGAGTCCGTTGTCGAATCCATACTGCAGGCGGCGGAGCATTTCTTTTTTACCTCCGCAGAGTTTGATCAGCCTCTCTATATGTGATGGCGTGAAAAGAGTGTATGTCCATGAGTTCCCTTCGTAGAAGTAGTCGACCCACGGGCCGTAGACTTTGGCGGCGTCGATGGCTATACGGGTGCCGTCGGCTTCGCGCGGGGCTATGAAACCTTTGAAACCGTGGCTTTCAAGCGCGGGATCAAATATGTTTTCCCATTGGCGGGAGCGTTCGGCCATTGCTGCTGCTGTGGCGCTGTCGCCCATTATACCGGCAATTCTGGATAGGCAGTCGTCGTTGTAGGCGTATTCCATCGTATAGGAACATGACATCATCTTTCCTTTGCCGGGTACCCATCCTTTTTCGAGGTATTCGGGGCAGCGTGCGCCGCGAGCGTTGGCGAGCATGACTCCGTAGGCTTTTTTGCGGTCGAATCCTTTGACATTCTTGATTATTGCGTCGGCTATGATGTTGTCAACATCGTCGCCGCCCTGTTTGTTGTCCCATTCCATGGAGGCGGTGTAGGTCGGGGTGCACTTTCCGTCGTGCGCCATGCGGTCGATGAATGAATTGACGGTTTTTGCCACAAAACTTTCCTCGATCAGTGTCAGCAGGGGGTAGGCCGTGCGCCATGTGTCCCATACACAGTAGTGGTCGTCGATATGGTCGGTTCCCTGCCAGTGCGGATTGTCGCCGGAGCGGTCGCGCGGCATTACCAGCGAGTGGTAGAGAGCAGTGTAGAACAGGCGTTTGTCGGATTCGTCGCCCTCCACTTCGATGCGGCCGAGCGCACGTTCCCATTCAGCTTTGGCGAGTTCGGCTACGCGATCGACATTCTTGTTCTCAAGTTCGAGGTATCGGTATTTGCCGGCACGGTCGACGCTGCGGAGCGATACTCCTACGCCGACATTGACGACAGGCTTGCTGATATCGATACGGGCGTAGAGTTCTTTACTTCCGCGGTCGACGATGCTGACTTTGCAGTCAGGATCGTCGATGTGCATGGAGAAATATACCTTGTAAGGCTCTTCGCTTCCGAAACCTCCGGCATATTCGCCCCAGCCCGACAGCACTGACGTGGCGGGGTCCCACGACAGTCCGCCGCCGTTGAAAGTACCGCGGACGATAGGGACGATATGCTGGGGGATGCTGTGGCGCATGTCGACGAGCAGAGTCTTGTTCTTCCGCTCGGGATATGTGAACCGGTAGGCCACGGCATGATGTGTCGGAGCCATCTCGGCTGTTATGTCGTAGCGGTCGAGGTTTACCTTATAATAATAAGGAGTCGCTTTTTCGCCGGATTTAGGCGAGTCGTGGCCGTTCTCTTTGGCCGAGAATCCAATCTGCGGCGAAAGGAAAACCTGGCCGTAGCGCGACCATCCTATTCCGGACACATGTAGCTGGCCGAAGCCGCGTATAAGGTCGCCTTCGTCGTAGCCGTTCTGGCCTCCGGCGGGAGTCTGCGGCGACGGGTTGACGGAGCCGTGAGGTAGCTGTGGGCCTATGACGCAGTTGCTGTTGCCGCGCACGCCCATGAACATGTCGACCATGTCGGCCATGTCCGAAGCGGCGTGGCTAACGGCCGATGTAAGTAAAAGAATAGCAGCGGTCAGTACTGTTTTTTTCATTTTTATCGGTGGTAAAAAGATTTCGGTAACGGGTGAGAGCTTCAATGTAGTAGTAGTCGGCGTAGTTTATCGATGAATCGATTTCGTAGCCTGCCGGCATATTGCCCGTGCTGTGCAGCAGGAATGCGCTGTTGCGCTTTCGGCTCTGATATGTAGCCGATGATAGGCTGTGGAGCATTTTTTCGGCGGCTTTTATGTATTTTTTAGCATAAGCGCTGTTGTCTTCGAGCTGAGCCAGTTCGAGCAGAGCCGAAGCGACGATTGCCGCAGCTGACGCGTCGCGTTCTGCATCGGGAATCTTAGGATCGTCGAAATCCCAGTACGGTATATAATCGGATGGCAACCGTGACAGGTAGACGTCGGTTATCTTTTCGGCGAAGCGGAGGAATTCCTTGTCGCGGGTTTCGCGATACACGACAGTAAAGCCATATATTCCCCAAGCCTGTCCGCGCGACCAGAAACTGTCGTCGTTCAGTCCCTGGTTTGTGCATCCGCGTATGAATTTTCCGGATATGCTGTCGTAGAGAGCTACGTGGTAGCTTGTATAGTCGGGACGGAACTGGTTCTCCATTGTCCGGCGTGCGTGGCTGATTGCTATGTCGCGGAACTCGGGCGAGCCGCCGTTGTTGGCGGCGAAAAAGAGTAGCTGAAGGTTCATCATGTTGTCCATGATAGTGTTGTGCGGCCATCCATGGTCTTTGACGGCGTGGGGCCATGAAAGTATTGTGCCTACTTTCGGGTTATATAGTTTCGCGAGTTTAGAGGCTCCTTCAAGTAGTATTTCTTTGTACTCGCAGCGACCGGTGTTTGCATATGCGTGCCCGAAACTGCACAGGAGCTGGAATCCTATGTCGTGGTCAGGCTCATGCTCCTCGTCGACGAGCGGTCGCTGGCGTTCGGTGTAGGCCAAAGCCTGGAGTTTGTCGGTCAGTTTGTCGGAGTTCTCGTAGTTGTACCACAGTATGCCCGGCCAAAAACCGCTGGTCCAGTCATATGGGCTTGTGGTGTGCCATTTGTTTTTGTCGATGTCGATGCTTCGCGGCAGCACACTGTCGTTAGGCAGTTCTGCAAGGGTACGGTCGATCTGACGGCTGCAATATTCAAGCTGCTTGTCGGCCCATTTCACCTGACGCGGTTTTGCCTCTGCCCCGGCGGGGATGGCGAGCAGGATTAGAGCGAAAGTGCCAAACAGCATTGATCCGGTTGATGTCATAAATTTTGAATTTTTCGACGCTAAATTATAAATACGGTATCTGAAACAGTATTATGAAATTGCATTCAAATGCAAGGTTTTTTTAAAACTGTACATTTACACTTGTTCCGGCCATGCTGCCGGTTGGAACAAGGACTTCCTTGCTGCCTTTTGGTGTAGTGATTTTGAGGAGATAATGGCGGCGTGCGGGATCGGCGACACAAAGAATGCCGTTGCGTATCATCATCATGCAGGGTTGTTCAGCTCCGTAGCGGCCTGCAGGGGTGTCGATTTCGCCTTTTTCGTAAAATACTATGTAGACGATCGAGCCATCGGTGCTTGCCGCGGCCTGTATGGGAGTGGTGTTGGCAAGGATTCGGAAGTTGTGCCCGTACGGATTCTGTGCGCCGGGAACCACGGCGTAGGCATATGTCGCATTCTCCGGGGCTATGCCGTGGGTGATGGCGAGAGAGAACACGTCGGTTTCCATTGAGTCGTCGACATATTCAACATTGTCAACGCAGTTGCGCCATGTTCCGCGGCGGTGTTCGATGGCACCTTCGGCCTGACCGTCGATTATGTGGTAGCCGGAGCCGGCGTGGAAGAACCAGTCGCCGTCGCGGCGCATCGAGCCTTGCGGAGATAGGCATTGTTCGACAGTAGTTACTATAGAATCGGTTCCGCTGGCGCTGATGCCGTTTCCGAGGCAGAGATATTCGCCGTCGAAGAAGAACCATGATTTTCGCGCACGTAGGTCGGAGCGCGGGCTGATGAAATCGAATGCCACGGCGCCGTAGAGCGAGTCGGTCACGGCACCGGCGAATCGGGTGGGGTTGTCGAGGATGTGGACCGAACCCCAGGCGGAAAGAGGTTCGTAGGGAATCATTGGGGTGGTGGCTCCCGGAATCATGCGGAAGTCGGTGACCGGCGCCATGTCGGCGTATTCGCGGCCTGTCACGGAGAGCATGCAGACGCCGTCGCCGCGGAAGTGGTTGCGTATGCCTTCGCTGTTGTGTGCGGCTTCGGAGTTGGCGTTGCGTTCAGAGTGGATGCGTACGGCTGTCTGGAATCCGGGACGCGAGAATGCGAAGTAGTCTGACTGCCAGAAATGATGCGCGTATGATGCGCTGTGTTTTGCCTTTCCGGCCTGAACATCGGCGAAATGGCGGAGTTCGCCTGTGCGGTAGCCGTCGGATATGGAAAGGAGTTTTTCGGCGAGGCGCGGAGTGAATATACCTTCGCCGGGGCGCGACAGCTCGCGATTCATTATGGATGGTTCGGCGTAGCGTCCGGCCACGAGGTGGCGGCATACGGCGTCGAGATAATAGTCAATTACGAAGTTGATGCTGCGGGCATCGAAACGGCATGGGGTGTCGCGCAGCAGCGCGGCCCAGTACGAGAAGTATTGCGGCAGTTCCATGCCGTAGGAGAGTGTGGAATTTATACGGTCGCCGCGGTGGTGGAAGGTCATGTCGGCCTGTACGCCGCGGCCTGCGGGCATGTGGGTATTGCGCACGGCGGGACCGCCGCCGGCGTCGTACATTATTTCTTCAAGGGGAGCTATGCGGGCTTCGGACTCGATTTTTTTGAAGAGAGAGGCAGCGGCATTGAAGTCGCGGCGCCAGACGAGAACTTTGGCGTGATTGCTGATAACTTGTATGCGGTCGCCGCCGGGTCGTGCGGGAAAGTCCTCGGAATCGATGATAGAGATTGCTTTGCTGATTGAATCGTGGAGTGCGGGGGGCAGATCGGTATCGAGGATGTAGGCCAGGGCGAGCATGCGGCGGGGGATTCCTATTTTTGCATACCACCAGTTGCCGTTGCGGTAGCCGGTATCGAACCAGTGACCGAGAGCGCGTACAATGGCCTGATGTGTTTTTTTGTCTTTGCGGGAAGCCTGTTCGTAGGCAAGCGACATGCCGACAAGGCGGTCGAGATGTTTTTCAAGCTGCCAGAGCGAGCGGGAGCCGTCGGTGTAGTCGATGTCGGGCCAGCGGCCGTCGCGGCCGAGCGATCCGACCCATTCGCCGGTCTGTGGCGAGGGAGTTGACGAAAGGTATTCGGCGCGTATGTCGCTTCGGACATCTTCGAGTGTTGCCGAGGCAGAGAGGATACTTATGGTGGCGATTATTGTCAGGAACAGGCGTTTCATGGAATTTTTTTGTTGATAGCGAAAGCATATCAGACTGTCTGATATGCTTTCGCTTGAGTTTCAGGGTTTATTTCTGGATGAATTTCTTGCCGTCGCGGATAACGATGCCGATATAGTTTTCGTCGACTTCGATGCCCATGAGGTTGTAGGTGCGGCCGTCGTTGACTGCGGGAGCCGATACGCTGACATTTTCGATTCCGCTCTGGTCGGCCCAGTCGGTGAAGTACTTTTCAAGAACTTTCATTGTCGACTTTTCTTTTGCATAGTTGCCGTAGAGAGCGCTCTTGTCGGGCTGGCAGGTCAGGGAGTTGCCTTCGTACATAGCGCCGGCGCACCAGTAGGTGGCGTTCATTCCGTATTCACGGAAAAGTTTCAGCGCGCCGTCGAGAGTTTCCATGTAGCGGGGATCGCCTGTAGCGTGTTCGGTGTAAGGAACGCCGAATTCGCCGATAAGGCCTTTCGCGCCGTTAGTGCGGCACCATTCGAGGAAAGGCAGGAAACGCTTGCGGTAGTCGATGTCGGAATATCCTTTCTGATATGTTCCGGAGTTGTCCTTGTCGAAGTAGCCGTGGGCCTGGAAGACGATTTTGTTTTCGGGGTCTTTCAGGTTTGCCAGAAGCCAAGGGCTGTTTTCTTTGTAGCTCCATGCTACTTCGGTGCTGTATTCGGGATACTTCTTGTCGGCACGGTCGCCGTAGAGCCATTCGTATGCCGATGCCCAGTTTGTGCCTTCGACGATGATCTGTGCGCGGGTGTCGACTTTACGGATTTCGTCGATAGCGGCCTGGTAGGCTTCGACGAGCACCTGAGCGCTGACTTTAGGTTCGTTCTGCAGGTCGTAGCCCCAGATGTTATTGAAGTCCTTGAATTCGTTGGCGATAGCGCCCCACATCTTTGCAAAGCGGTCGATTGTGTATTCGCCTTCGCCAATCTTGTACTGAGTGCCGTCGATTGTGCGTTCGGCATAGTCGTGGGCATCGAGGAAAATCCACATTCCGAGGCGTTCGGCTTCAGCTACGACTGCTTTCATAGCCGCAACGTCGCTCTTGTTGCCGTTGGCATAGTCAGGTTCGGGGTTCTTTATATCCTCGATGAAGCGGGCGGCGCGGAAAGGAAGGCGGAGCAGGCGTACGCCTTTGGCTTTGAAGTAGTAAAGGTCTTGTACACGCGGATACATGTAGTCATAGCCGAAAGTACCCGGTACTTTACCTCCTGAAGCGGAAGATAGGTTCACACCAAGCATCGGAGTGTTGATGTCGGGCAGTTCGCCGTCGCTGTCGTCCTGAATCGGCGGGAATTTGTCCTTGTCGCCGGGATCTGTTGTTTCACCGGGTTTGCTGTGGAAATAAACGTTGTCGACGTAGAGGGTATTGCCGGAACCGCCCTTGCGCAGGCGCAGCACGGCCATCTGTTTGGAGAAGTCGAAGCCGGGGAAGTTGCTCAGGGGAATATCGAAAGAGTTCCACTGTCCGGGAACGAGGGCGCGGTAGTTTGCGTCTTCGCCGAGGATTTCGTAGGAGGAGCCGTCGGCGGCGTTCCAGTTCTGGAAGCCTACGTTGATTGATGCTACCGCACCGTCGGCGGGGGTGTAGAAGTCGAAGTGAACGTAGCCTTTGTCGGAAACGTCGCGCTGGCCGAGGTTGACGGGAACCCAGTTGAAGTTGGTTATGCGGCATACCTGCTGGCCTTCAGCCTGGTCGATGATTTCGACTTTGCCTTCGCCGTAAGTAGCGATTTCAAATTTGCCGAAGAGGTTGGGATATGCGTCGGAGAAGAATGCCTTGACATCGGAAGCGTCTTTTGTCGGTACGGGAGCGAGAGGAATTCCGGGACCCGGCTGGGGATCGCCGCCGCCGTTGCCCCATCCGGCATCGATGGTGCCTTTGGCGCCTTCTTCGGTGCAGAAGTACACGTTGTCGATCACGATAGAGCCTGTTCCGCTGTGTTTGAAACGGATTTCATTGATTGCGGAAGCGTCAAGACCTTTTGCTGTGAAGTCGGCGAGCTTTATGTTGAGGCTTGTCCATTTGCCTTTAGCCAGTTCTGGGCTTCCGGTATAGAACGAAGTGCTGCCGCTGACAAGTATGGGCTGTACTTTGTCGCATGCGTCGCTACCGTCAGGAGTGGCTATGTCGACGTGGAGGAATGTCATGTCGGAGGCGTCGAGGGAGCCGACACTGTACTTGATCCAGTTATAGCCTGTGAGCTTACGGGCTTTGTCGGTGGCGCTGATAGCTATTTCTTCTTCTACAAGTCCTGAGTTTCCACCTGCGTTGGTGAAGCTGCAAACGGGGGTGTATGCGTCGCTGTAGACGGCTTTCACGGTCGATGCGGCGTTGGCGGGAACGGGTGCGGGTTTGATGGAGAATGCGGGAGGTGTCGGGTCGACGGGATCCGGATCCGTCACGGGTTCGCCGTTGTAGAAGTAGATGTTGTCGAGATATACCAGTCCGGTCTTGCCTGCGGGATCCTTGAATGTAAAGTTATTCACAGCCGTAAGACCTACGTTCTGGAAGTCCTGCATTTTAAGATCGACGCTGACCCACTTACCGGCAGTAAGTTCCTGTTTGCCGGAGAATGCTTCTTTTTTCGAAGCGACGTTGAACATGCCGGGCTGGATTGCCGTGGTCACGTTTCCGGCGGGAACATAGACGTCGAAGTGCACGCGTTCGAGATTAGAGAGATCGACGGTGCTGACTCCGGCTTCTTTGCCGAGTGCGAAGTGTATCCAGCGGAAGTCTTTTATTTCAAGGACATGTTCGCCGGGAGCTATTTCTTTAGACTGGACCTGGCAGCCGTTGTTGTTGTATCCGTTAAATTCGAATGCGCTTGTGTAGGCGTCGCTGTAGCATGAGCGTACATTAGCGGCATCGATTTTGGGAGTCGGAGCCGCGACGGTCGGCAGTGTATTCTCGGCTTCTTTGGTTGTGTAGAAGTACACATTGTCCATATAGAAGGTGTTGCCCGGAGTCTTTGTCATTGTCATGCGGAAAACTTCGGTGCCGGAGAAATCGTAACCGTTGAAGGCCGACAGGGGTATGTCGATGGATGTCCACCGGCCTGCGGGTGTGTTGGTGTTGTATGCGTCGGCATACTTTTCACCACCGCTGAATTTGGCAAAGCCGAATCGTACCTGGCTTACGCCTCCGGATGCCGGGGAATAAACGTCGGCATGGAGGTATTCCATGTCGTTCAGCTTGCGTCCGCCGAGGCTGACAGCCACGTAGTCGCCTGTGAATTTGAGAACGTTGTCGTTGCCGTTGATTGTAACGGTTTCCATGGTTGCTCCATGCTGGCGGTCCCATTTTGTGAATGCGGTGTAAGCGTCGGAAAACGCCGACTTCACCTGGTCGGGACTGTGCGACGGCGTCGGTGCCGACGTTGTCGGAGCCTGAGCAAATGCGGCAGTGGAGAATGCCGCGAATGCCATTGCAATTGACAGTGATTTGAGTTTCATGATTAATTATTTATGGGTTGTATGTAAGTCGCAAAAAGAAATAAGGCGCTGTTTGATGCCGCAAGTTAAATCCAAAAACGGAGGCGGGATGCAAGGATTCTGTAAACGTCTGCAAAAATCCTTTTATGCAATATTATTCCATGAGAGCGGCGATACGTCGTGGCGCTACGCCCCTCAGAAGCAGCCAGAGGCTGTTGAGCGCAAGAGCGCAGACAAGGATAAAGACGAAACGCGCGACCCATGAAGTTTCAAAAAGATTGAAGCCGCGCATCACGAACACGGGTATGGTGTGCCAGAGATATATCCACATCGAGTTTCGGCTCAGGTAGCTCCATGCGCTCCATCCGGCGACTTTGGCAAACAGAGGTTTTGCTATCAGAAGGACGATAGAACATGCGCAACCGTAGGCGACATACAGCGAAGCCGGCGGATATTTCGATGCCTGCGGGTCGAAGTCGTTTCCTGTCGCGAGGTGCACCACGATTGCAGCTATGCACAGGAAGAGAAGCGCCGGACGTATCCGTAACTTTCCGTCGCGTGCCATCAGCCCGGCAGCGGCTATGATGGAATATCCCGTCAGGTAGAGCAGATAATCGCGGACGAAAAATGTCAGCGCGTCGCGGCTTTCGTGGTCTATGGCTGCACAGGCCGCATTCTGGAGAATGTACAGGGTGGCGAGTGCTGCCAAAAGCATGAGCGGGCTGAGTTTCCACACGGCAGCGTCGAGCAGCGGCATGACGAGAGCCATCAGCAGGAATACGCGCATAATCCACACAAAGGGTATTGCAGGCCAGTTCCACATCAGAAACGAGCCGGCGATTATTTCAGGTGTCATCAGCTGCCGTGGCACCACGGGCGCAAAAACGGATATGGAGAAAAGAATGATCAGGAATACGAAAAGCGGCTGATAGATGCGCCGGAAACGTTTTAAGCAATAACTGCCGTAGTTTCCTGTATTGCGGAAACATAGTGCCGATATGAAGACCATCAGCGGCACGTCGAATGTGCGTACTGCCGATATCAATGATGGCGCGGAGCTGTGTGCCGCCACAAGAAGCAGCAACGCAACTCCGCGCAAAAAATCTATATAGAGGTCGCGATGGCCGGCCATTTCTACATGTTGTAGCGCTTGATGCTGATTACACCTCCCGAAGTCGAGCGTAATGAGTTGATGTAGAGATAGGCGCGGTAGCGTCCGTCGGCAGTTTCGATCCACATTCCGCCTTTTTCTTTCATGTTGACGCAGTAGTTCGGCATGTCGGCCAGACGGATTGTTTCGAAGTCGATGTCGTCGATGTAAGTGCCATAGTCAGGGTCGTCGGTGAGGTGTCCGTCGATGATTCCCCACTCCTTGCGCATGCGCAGATCGCGGGTCATGCTTTCGGGCACTTCGAGGTTGTCGAGATATTCGCGGTCGGCCACGGGTGATGCGAAGGTATGGCCGAATTCCACACCCTGGTTGATTTTGTTTCGCCAGAGGTAGACGAGGTCGATTTTGTCGGGAATGTCCCGGGCTTCCTCAAGGGTATAGGCGGCCATGTCTTCGAGCGATATGTAGCAGCGGCTTTTGCTCAGGGTGATGTCGCGGGTCATGTACTGGCGGCTGACGGTGTACGGACCCATGTCCATCGAGATCGTGCGTCCGTCGCGGGCTGTGGCCGTGAAGCGGAAGCTTACGTCCTTGCCGCGCGCTTCTTCGGGGATGCGGTAGTAGTAGCGCAAGGCGGCCGCGCAGGTGTCGGTGTTGAATGTGACGGTGGTGCGGGCACCGCTGTTTACCGACGGTTCGCCTACGGGCACGGCTACGTCGAATCCCGATGAATTGGTGTGGTAGGAATTGTGTTCCAGCCATGTTTCCTCGGCTCCGGCTATGGAAGCTTCAACGGTACATGTCTGCAGTTGGCCCGAGCCGTAGGGCATTGCCATGGCATAGACGAAGTAGATGTCGTTGCCGACAAGGTTAGGACCCTGGGTGCGTTTGAGGCATTTGTTGTTTATCGGTAGAATCTCGTTGTCGTCCTTGTCGGAGCAGGCGGTGAACGTTGCCGAGGCAATGAGCGACAGACAGATTAGGGCATGTATTTTTTTCATGACTGCGATGTGAGTTTCTGAACGGTTACATAAACGGTATATGTCTTGCGTACGCGGCGGCTGCCGGAAACGACGGTGTACTTACGCGGGTTGTCGAGATCGGAGAAATCGGTCAGTCCCTCGATTTTGGGTTCGAGTTTTGCGTCAGTGACAAGTGAGAATTTGGGGTAGAGGTGGCGCAGGTCGGTTCCGTAGGCTACGGTGACGTGGATCGTGCATGCCTCGTTGTCGATTATCGCGTCGCCCACACGTACTGTCAGGTGGTCGGTGCCGGTCAGGTCGAAGTTGCTGACATAGCATTCGTCGCGGTCAGTGATAAGCAGGCCGTCGTCGTCGACAGGATTGTCGTAGCAGGCCGTGGCTGTCGTCAGTAAGGCAAGGCTGATGAGAATTAAGCTGAATATCTTTTTCATGTTTATTTCTGTTGGAGGATTAACGCCAGGGTTTGTTCTGGGTAAGGTTGGAGTTTTTGTTGCGTTCCGATTCGGGAATCTGGAATATGTAGCACTGTTCGTAGTGGAGTGCCGGGGAGTTTACCCAGAATTCATTTTCCAGAGCGCCGAAGATGTCGTGCCATTTGTAGCCTTTGTTGCCGACACCTCCGTAGACATGTTCGAGGCGACGCCAGCGGCGAAGGTCCCATATACGGTGTCCTTCGGCGAGAAGTTCGACGATGCGTTCCTGTTCGATTGCGTCGAAGAAGTTGTCGCGGTTGCTGCATTTGTCGGGTGTCAGTGCCGGCAGGTTGCCGCGGTGGCGCACACGGTTTACCAGTTCTATGCTTGCAGGCGTCGGGCCGTTGATTTCGTTGTCGGCTTCGGCATACATAAGGAATACATCGGCCAGACGTATCACGGGCCAGTTGAAGTCGCCGTCGGTGCGTTCCTGTCCGGCATAATTGCGTACGAATTTGCGGAATACGTATCCCGTGGTCGACAGGATGTTGTAGGTCGTATGTTTGTGTTCGGTCACTTTTCCGTTTTCGTCGACAGAGAACGATGACAGTGCGCCTTCCCAGTTTTTGTATTCATACTGAGTGAGTCCGGTTTCTTTAAGTGCCATCATGCCCATGCACTGTTCGTAGTTCCACATGATGGATGCTTTCATGCGGTAGTCGCGGTCGGCATAGCTCTGCGGGTTGAGGGTTGAGTTGGGTGCATTGACGGCTTTGACGCCCGGAGTCATCTGTACCATAGGCGGACAGAAATCGCCGGTGACTGTGCTCTGGTAGCGGTCGGCTATGGCTGCCCGTGGATTGACCCACGACTGGGAGTACTGTACGGTTCGTCCGGCGAAGTCGCGCATCAGCTGGTCGCCCTGTCCGGTACTTGTGCCTCCGTGTTCGAAAGTGAATACGAATTCGGGATCGCCGTTGGCCGTCGGCAGGAAGAGGTAGAAATAGTTAGGCAGCTTTTCGGCGCCTCCGAAGTTTTTAACTCGTCCGGAGAGGTCTACGCCGTCGATTACGGTGCCGTCGGGCCACATTTCGGCGGGGCCGTCGCATTCTCCGGGTTCGCCACCGCGGAAGAGGTCGAGTCCGAAGTCGTTGATGACAGAACCAAAATCGGTGCGTGCGGCCTTGTAGGCGCGCTGTGCCTCATCTTCCGACGGAGTGAATGTGTCGAGTTCCGGCCATCCGTAGTGATTCCACGAAGCCCAGAAGAGGTTTATCTTACCGCGCAGGGCTATGGCGGCAGGTTTGCTGTAGCGTCCGCGTATTGTGGCCTTGTCGGGTAGTGCGGGTATGATTTCTTCGAAGTCGTTCATCAGCTTTGTGTATATCTGCGCGATCGGTGTGCGTGCGATTGATTCTACTTCGGCGTTGCTCTTGACATTCCAGTCGATGTAGGGCACGTCGCCCCACCATGTGATAAGGCGGAAGTAGACCAATGCGCGCATCAGCTTGCATTCGGCGATGATTGTCTGCAGGCGCAGGCGCTCATCGTCGCTTTTAGCATGCGGGAGCATTGCCTCGACGTTCTCTATCACGTAGTTCGCACGGTTCACGGATCCGTAACAGTATTTGTACATGTTGGTGAAGTATCCGCCGAAGCCCCAGGGGAGATAGTCCCATCGGCCCATGTAGGCGCGACCGTTGTTGCCGTTGTTCTCAAGGAATGAGTTGCCGCGCATCTTCACGTAGTCGCCGAGTCCGTCGAGATAATAGTCGCGGCAGAAGAGATAGCGTGTGTCGGAGAGCAGTCCGGCGAGCGCTGCGGTGGCGTCGTCCTCGTTTTTCCAGAAATTCTCTTTCGACAGGGAATCGGATGGTTCCTGGTTCAGCAGGTTGTCGTGGCACGAAGAGAGCGCCAGAGCCGGAAGGAACAGGAGGGGGATTATATATTTCTTTTTCATGAGTGGTGAAATCTGCTTAGAATGAAACGTTTATACCGGCAGTGTAAGTGCGTGTGGTCGGATACAGGTCACCTGAGTTAGCCGGTTTTTCGGGGTCGAGTCCCTCGTAGGCGGTTAGTGTCACCAGATTGTCGGCGCTGAAGTATACGCGGAGGTTCTGCACCCAGAATTTGGTGGTGATTCTACGGGGTATGGTATAGCCGAGCTGTACGTTCTTCAGTCGGAAGTAATCCATCTTGCGCAGGTGGAATTCGTTCTCGGTAGGATTTGTTGCATTGCCTCCGAGGCGTTCCCATTCGCCGTCGCGATTTTCCCACGACCAGGGTTTTGTCAGGTGGTCGTCGGTCGGCGTGTAGGTCTGCACGGGCAGTATGGTGGTATTGTATTTGTTGATCCAGAAGTCGCGTCGTCCGGCGGCACCCTGCCAGAGCATGGCAAAGTCGAAGCCGCGCCATTCGGCCTTGAAGTTTAAGGCGAAGTTGGTGGTGGGTGCGTCGCGGAGGCTGTTGAGGTCGGCTATCTTGTCGTTGCCGTCGAGCACGCCGTCGCCGTTTGTGTCCAGACGGATGATATCGCCGGGTTTGGCTCCCTGGTCGGCATAGTCGTAGGTGTCCTGGAATGTCTGTGCCAGTCCGGGAAGTGTGGCCATGTAGTAGGTGAAGTGGTAGGGCATGTTGAGGTAGACGTAGCCTTTGTCAAGGAATTCGCCCCAACGCTCGAGGTTCATGCGGTTGTAGGACACGTTGGCGTTGATGGAGTAGTTGAATTCGCCGACGCGGTCGCGCCATGTGAGGTTTACTTCGACACCGCGGTTGCGCAGATTGCCCAGATTTGCTTTCGGGGCTTCGTATGCGCCGGTGAGATGGATAGACATCTGCGAGTTCTGCAACATGCCAGTGGTCAGACGGTCGTAATAGTCGAGTTCGGCCGACAGGCGGGAGTTGAGCATGGCAAGGTCAAGACCGAGGTTGAACACACGTGTCTTTTCCCATGTGAGGTCTTTGTTGAGCATTTTCTGGTAAACGAATCCGGAAGCGATGGAGCCGTCGAACATGTAGTTGTTCTGTGCCATTATCTCGCGTTGCTGATATGCACCCACGCCGCTGTTGTTACCCAAAAGGCCGTACGACGCGCGGAATTTGGCGTTGTTGAGCCATGTCTGCACATGCGGCTTGAACCATGGTTCCTCGCTGAGGCGCCATCCGAGCGAACCGGAGGGGAAAAAGCCGTACTGATGGCCGGGGAGGAATTTGGAGCTTCCGTCGACGCGGAAATTGAATTCGGCCAGATAACGGTCGAGGGCGTTGTAGCTTGCGCGGCCTATGAAAGAGCGCAGGCTTTCGCGCGACGATGTGCCGGCGGTTGTCTGTGTTGTGGTTAGGGCAGAGTTGATTTCGGAGAGAGAGGGATGTATGCGGTTTCCGCGTCCGGTAGTGTTTGAGCGGCTGAACCAGTATTCCTCGCTGTAGATTGCCATCAGGCGCATGTCGTGCACTCCGCCGAACACGTGCCCGTAGTTCAGGCGGAAGTTCATCAGCGTCTTGTAGCCGTTGTTGTTGCGGTCGGTCACGCCGGCGCTGGGCTGTATGTACCAGAGTTCTTTGTAGCTGTCGGTCTGGAAGTCATAGCTCTGCACGGGCATAGGTGCGTCCTTGTAATATTGGTTGTAATAGCGGAGTGAATAGTCTAGACGGGCTGTGAAACCTTTGAATACGTTCCATTCCAGAAATGCCGTTCCATTGAGTTCCTGCCGGTTCTCTTTCTTGACGGAATTGGTATAGACACATAGCGGGTTGAATGCTTCAGGCAGTTCGCCGTAGGCCATTGGCCCTCCGTAATGTCCTGTGGCGGGATCGTAGGGGTAGATGCCGGCCACGGCATTGCCGATGCGGTTGTCCTCGCCGTTGAAGCCATTGCTCTGGCAGTAGGAGTAGTTGCTCCAGCTGCCGTCCATTCGCATTCCGGCCTTGAGTTGCTTGAGGATCATGTAGTCGAAGTTCATGCGTACGTTGAAGCGGTCGTAGTCGTTCTTGATCTGCAGGCCTTTCTGATTCATGTAGCCGACGGATGCGAAGAAGTTCGCTTTGTCGTTGCCGCCTGTAGCCGATACGTTGTAGGTCTGCAGGCCGCCTGTGCGCATGATGTGGTCGAACCAGTCGGTGTTAGGGTAGCGCATCGGGTCTATCATGCCCAGTGCGAGCCATTGGTCGATGGTTCCTTCTTTATAGTTCTGCTGTACACCGTTTGTTCCGGGGTTGGTGGCGGCGGAAAGCTGATGCAGGTGCAACGCCGTCGCGTAGTCGCTCAGCAGGTCATAGGCCCTGGTGGCTTTCTGCCAGCCGTATGAGCCGGAAAAGTTGATCTGGGTGGGCTTGTCCTTGCTGCCGCTTTTTGTCTTGATAAGGATGACGCCGTTGGCGGCTCGCGAGCCGTAGACCGAAGAGGCTGTAGCATCCTTAAGCACCGAGATGCTCTCGATGTCGTTCATGTTTAGACGGTTGATGTCGACGTCGGGCATGTCGTCGACCACTACCAGAGGAGAAGAGTTGTTGATTGTTCCAAGACCGCGTATAAGCAGGGAGGCGCTGTTGTTGCCGGCCATGCCTGAACTCTGGTTTACTGACAGGCCCGGAATAAGTCCGGATAGTGCGGATGATACGTTTGGCACAGAGCGTGAGGTCATGTCCTTGTCGATGGTGACGGATGCCACAGAGCCGGTGAGGTTGACTTTTTTCTGTGTGCCGTAGCCGACCACGACAAGCTGATCAAGAGCCACCTGTGCCGGTTGGAGTTCGACATCGATGGTGGTGCGTCCGTTGACTTTCTCGTTGTGAGGGTTGCAACCGACATATGAGAACTGCAGGGTGGCATGTTCGTCGGCCGTGATCGAATAGCGTCCGTCAATGTCGGTCACAACGCCGCGCGTGTTGCCTTTGACAGTGACTGATGCGCCGATAAGCGGTTCGCCTCCTGAGGCGTCGGTCACCGTACCGCTGACGTTGATGTCGCGGGCCAGAGCAGGCAGACCGGAGGCTGCGGCCAGCAACAGAGTCATTAAGGTTTTTGAATTCATGCGTATGATTGGTTTTTTTAAGGGTTATTTTATAAATTGTTTCATTGATGTCCCATTAAAATCGGAAAGAGTACTTTGAAATTGTTGAAATTT
>CAJUKD010000036.1 GCA_910587235.1 uncultured Muribaculaceae bacterium | reverse complement strand
CTCAATTCTATCACTATATCTTTCCGCATTTCACTTTTTTGTAGTAACTTTGTACATTGAAAAATATTTTTGAAATGTCCGAAAAAACATCACCTAAGAAAGAACTGATTCTCAGCGGCATCCGCTCTACAGGAAACCTCCATCTGGGAAACTACTACGGAGCACTCCGCAAATTTGTCAAGCTGCAGGACGACTACGACTGCAACTTCTTTGTGGCCGACCTCCACTCGCTCACCACACACCCCGACGCAAAACAGCTCCACGCCAACGTCAAGACCATACTCGCCGAATACCTCGCCGCAGGCATCGACCCCGATAAAGCCACCATATTCGTACAAAGCGACATTCCCGAAATATCGGAAATGTATCTTCTGCTGAACATGCATGTCGGAGTCGGAGAACTTATGCGTACGGCCTCTTTCAAGGACAAAGCCCGCAAAGCCCTCGGCATCACAGCTCCCGGCAATGACAGCGACAACGACGATGAAGCATTCGAAAAACAGATAATCGGCAACGAAACCAACAAGCGCGTGAACGCCGGGCTGCTTACCTACCCTACACTTATGGCCGTCGATATCCTTATCCAGAAAGCAACCAAGGTGCCCGTAGGCAAAGACCAGCTGCAACATCTTGAACTGACTCGCCGATTCGCTCGCCGATTCAACTCATTTTACGGCGTCGATTTCTTCCCTGAACCCACCGATTTCAACTTCGGCGGCGCTCCTGTCAAAGTCCCCGGACTCGACGGTTCCGGAAAAATGGGTAAAAGCGAAGGCAACTGCATCTATCTTGTCGACGAGCCTAAAGCACTGCGCAAGAAAGTGATGAGGGCCACAACCGACGAAGGTCCACAAGCTCCTGATTCCCCCATGAGCGAACCTGTCGCCAACCTCTTCACCTTGCTTGAACTGACATCCGCACCCGAAGTCGTGGAATCGTTCCGCAAAGCATACGCAGATTGCTCCATACGCTACGGCGACCTTAAAAAGCAGCTTGCCGAAGATATTCTGGCTGTAACCACCCCTATCCGCGAACGCGTGACCGACATTCTTGCCGACGACGCATATATAGGCCGCGTGGTACGCGAGGGCGGCGAACGCGCACGCGCACGCGCTGCACGCACTCTTGCCGAAATGAAAGAAATAATGGGGTTCCGCAAATTCTATTGACCTTTAACATCATGGGGCGTGCCGACGCATGGCACGCCCTGCTGAATACCCGCCGATGAAGGAAGCGCTAAGGCAGACTCAGGAAAGCCGGCTGTTGCAGAAACTGAATCCTATGCAAGTACGCTTCGGACGCATTCTCGAAATGAATACGCCCGAAGTCGAGGATGAAGTGCGCCGCGAACTCGACGAAAATCCCGCATTGGAAGAAGTCGCCTCTCCCGACAGCGTTCCTGAAGAAAACGGTACAGACACCGACGATTTCAACGAAACGGCCGACGAGCTTCAGCTTGCCGACTACGGACACGACGACGACATACCGTCGTACCGCCTGAGTGCCAACAACAACTCTCCCGACGACATACACTACGAAGCATTCGGCGCAAGCGACGATGAAGATTCCATTGTCGAAGCCATGGACAAACGGCTGGCCGAACTCGACCTTGACGAAACCGAACGGAAAATAGCGGCCTATATAACCGGTAATCTCGACGATAACGGATACCTCACGCGACCGCTCGACGCCATTGCCGACGATATGGCTATTGCCGAAGGGATAGATGTGGCTCCTGCAACATTGAAACATGTTTTCGACGCCATACGCACACTCGATCCGGCCGGAATATGCGCCGTTGACCTGCGTGACTGCATTCTGCTGCAACTGCAACGTCTTGACAACAGTCTTGTCAGGCGTACGGCCGAAGAAATCATAGACAAACACTTCGATCTGTTCTCAAAAAAACACTTCGAAAAACTGCGGACTCGCCTGAGCGTCGACAACGACGTGCTTCAGGATGCACTCGACCTTATCCGCAGCTTAAATCCAAAACCGGGATCGCTCCTTGTCAACAGCCGTGCGGGCGAACGCATGCGCCACATAGTTCCTGATTTCAGTGTCGACTATGACCAGACCGATGGTTCTTTCTCCGTTTCGCTACTGAGCCGTGTTCCCGAACTGGAAATATCGGAATCGTTCCGTCCCGAACCGGAACCGCTTCATATCTCCGACTCGCGCCGCCGCGAAGCCCGCGCGTTCATAAAACGGAAGTACGACGAGGCCTCATCTTTCATTACGATGATGCGGATGCGTTCGCAAACTCTGCTGGCCGTGATGCGTGCGATAGTCGAACGCCAGAAAGACTTTTTCATTACAGGCGACAAATCACTCCTGCATCCGCTGATACTTAAAGACATCTCGGCAAGCACAGGACTTGATTTATCAGTAATATCACGTGCGGCAACAGGCAAATATGTGCTTACGGCGCACGGAATATACCCTTTGAAACTTTTTTTCAGCGAACGCCCTACAGGCGACAACGACGCTTCATCGCACCTTATCATGCAGACTCTTACAGAAATAATAACTGCAGAAGACAAGAAACATCCACTGAGCGACGAAGAGCTGCGTCTGCGCCTGCTCGACGGCGGCCTTGACATAGCGCGGCGTACGGTTGCAAAATACCGCGAACGTCTGGGGCTGCCTGTAGCACGGCTCCGAAAAGAATTCTAAGGCCTCCGGATGTTATAACAATAAAAAGTAATGAACAGCGACAACGATAAAACCACAGCTCTTCCACGCGGTCTGACATTGACGGCAAACATCGTCAGCGATGTCTTCTCTCCGCTGCTTGTACCGACTTATGCCATGATTATTGCCGTTATGCTCACACAACTAAGCATACTCGGCGTCGGCGTACGCGTGACAGCATGCCTTGGTATAACATTTATCACGGCCTTACTACCCATGACATTCATATTCATTCTGATGCGCATGGGAAAAGTCAGTGATGCAAGCATTTCGGACCCGCGGGAACGCACAGCCCCCTACATGGCAACAATCATCTGCTATCTCGGAGCCTCGGCATACGTATATGCAATCCACGCACCGCTGTGGCTGATAATTTTCTTCATAGGGGCCGCACTGACGTCCGCAACGGCAATGCTGATAACACACTGGTGGAAAATCAGCGCCCACACCGGAGCGACGGGAGGTCTTGCCGGCATATTGTTCTGGCTTGCAGACCGCAACATGCTTTCCGGCGACGGACTCCTGTGGGTTTCTCTTGCCTTCATACTCGTCGGACTTGTCGCATCCGCCCGCCTTATACTCAACCGTCACACATTAGGACAGGTTGCTGCCGGAGCCGCGCTCGGCTTCGGCATAGAACTGGCCACTCTGATGGCTGTCTGTCACTGATATCACAAAAACCAATCACAACACATGGTAAGCATCATAATGGGAAGCACATCCGATCTTCCCGTACTCCGCAAAGCAGCCGATTTCCTCGAACAGATGGAAGTACCGTTTGAACTCCGTGCGCTTAGCGCACACCGCACACCGGCCGACGTCGAAGAATTCGCCGCCGGAGCAAAAGCGCGCGGCGTAAAAGTAATCATTGCCGCCGCAGGCATGGCTGCCGCATTGCCGGGTGTTATCGCCGCAATGACCACTGTTCCGGTGATAGGTGTACCTGTCGCCGCAAGCCTTTCAGGTATCGACGCCCTATGCTCTATCGTGCAGATGCCTCCAGGCATACCCGTCGCCACCGTAGGCATAAACGGCGCGCTTAATGCCGCCGTACTGGCCGTCCGCATCCTCTCGCTTTCCGACAGCGATGTAGCCGGACGCTACGAACAATACTGCAGCACTCTGGCCGACAAGGTTGTCAAAGCCGACCGCGAGCTGAATCAAATCGACGAATACAAATTCATGCTGAAGCGATGAGCCGCTATAATTACTCCAGAAGACACACGCACTGCGTTCGCGTAGGCAATACGACCATCGGAGCCGACGCCCCTGTGCGTCTGCAATCGATGACAAATACAGCCACGCTCGACACCGAATCCTCCGTGGCCCAGTGCGAACGCATAGCTTCTGCCGGAGCAGACATAATCCGTCTGACAGCTCAAGGCGTGCGCCATGCCCGCAATCTCGGTGAAATACGCCGTAAACTTCGCGAACGCGGCATCGACACTCCTCTCGTGGCCGACATACATTTCAATTCCGACGCCGCCTTCGCCGCCGCCGAGGAAGTCGAGAAAGTACGCATCAATCCAGGCAACTTCGTTGACCCCGGACGTACGTTCCGTGCCCTGACCTACACCGACAGCGAATACGCCGCCGAAATAGAAAAAGTCCGTGCACGCTTCATTCCCTTTCTCGAACTCTGCCACGACCGCGGTGTGGCCATACGCCTCGGCGTAAACCACGGTTCGCTGAGCGACCGCATCATGAGCCGTTACGGCGATACCCCCGCAGGCATGGTCGAATCTGTAATGGAATTCCTGAGGATATGCGTAGAGCGGAATTTTCAAGACGTGGTAATATCCATCAAAGCGTCAAATGTGGTTGTCATGACCGAAACCGTCCGGCTACTCGTAAGGCAGATGGATGCCGAGGGAATGGATTTCCCGCTGCACCTCGGTGTGACCGAAGCCGGCGACGCCGAAGACGGACGGATAAAATCAGCCGTCGGAACAGGCTCACTGCTGGCCGACGGCATAGGCGACACCATACGTGTGTCGCTCAGCGAGGCACCCGAAGCCGAACTGCCCGTCGCCCGAGAGCTTGTGCGGCACATAAACCGCATAGCGAATGCTCCTGCGATCAAAGAACCGCTTGACAAAGACCGTAGGCGCCAAACTCCTTCGCAGCCATGCGGAAAAATAGGCGGCGGACAGCAGATGCTTATCGTGGGACTCGACATTGCCTCCGGAGAAATACCTCAGGAAGTAACTGTACTCTCGTCGGCACACGAAAACCGCATAGGCCACATACGAGCGCAACTCGACTCCATCGCGCCTGAATCAGTATCCCCTGTGATTGTCAGACTCGAATATCCCGACAGGATGACAGCTGAAGAAACACTCGTGGCCGCATCCATCGACTTCGGTGCTCTACTGATTTCCGATGGCGACAGAATCGACGGTGTATGGCTCGATACTACCGTTATGAACGCCAACGACAATGCTAACCTGATGCTCGGAATACTGCAGGCCGCACGCATCCGCATCTCCAAAACAGAGTTCATCGCCTGCCCCGGATGCGGACGCACTCTGTTCGACCTGCCATCCGTGCTGAAAGAAATAAAAGCAAACTGCTCGCACCTGAAAGGTCTGAAAATAGGAGTTATGGGCTGTATAGTCAATGGACCCGGCGAGATGGCCGATGCCGACTACGGCTATGTAGGCGCGGCTGCAGGCAAAGTAAGCCTTTACAAAGGCAAAACATGTGTGGAAAAGAACATACCCGCCGCCGAAGCCCTTCCACGGCTTATAGAACTCATAAAATCCAACGGCGACTGGATTGACAGAACATGATGAAAATTCCTCGACAGGAAATAACCCTCACAACACTTTCCAACGGTCTGCGTCTGGTCCACTGCCATACGCCCAAAGCCCATAGCGGCATATTCGGTGTGGCAGTGCGCGCCGGGAGTGCCGACGAACGCCCGGATGAAGCCGGACTGGCCCACTTTGTCGAACATACAATATTCAAAGGAACGTCCAAGCGCTCGTCATGGCATATAATCAACCGTATGGAAGCCGTGGGCGGAGAACTCAACGCCTTTACCACAAAAGAGGAAACCGTCGTCTATAGCATTTTCCCTGCCGGAGCGGCACAACGCGCGGCGGAACTTATATCCGACCTCGTGTCCAACTCCCGCTTTCCCGATGCCGAACTCGACAAAGAGCGCAATGTCGTTGCCGACGAAATCGATTCATATCTCGACTCTCCGTCCGATGCCGTATTCGACGATTTCGAGGACCTTATGTTTTCCGGTCGCGGAGTGGGACACAACATCCTCGGAACCCGCGAAACACTCGCCGGTTTCGATTCCACCGCTTGTGCCGGCTGGCTGCGGCGCTTCTACGTTCCCGGCAACATGGTGGCGTTCTACAGCGGCTCGCAGAATGCCGGCCGAATAAGCGCAATGGTGGAAAAATATTTCGGCACAATGGAAAATACCGCAATCCCGCAGCGCATTGAAACGGCCGGATCAGAAAAAAAACGCGACGCATTCAATGTCCGTAAAACTATCGACAGCCATCAGGCTCATTGCGTTACCGGAATCGAAGTGCCCGGACTTTACAGCGACAGCCGTCATGCCGTGTCGTTGCTGACTAACCTCACCGGAGGACCGGGTATGAACTCGCTGCTGAATGTGGCGCTACGCGAACGCCGCGGACTTGTCTACTCGGTCGAAACATCTTCTTCGATGTTCACCGGATGCGGAATGATGGCCGTATATTTCGGATGCGATCCCGAGGACAGCGTACGATGCTCGCATCTGACACGCGACGTTTTCCGTCAAATCGCCGACGGCGGACTATCGGCTTCACGCATAGAGAAAGCAAAAAAACAATATATAGGTCAGATAATATTGGCATCCGACAACCGCGAGAACAATATATTGGCCGCCGCACGTACAACACTCTTCAGAGGCGCACCATCTAATCTTGCGGCCACAGCCGAAGCGATAAATGCCGTAAATTCAGCACAATTACGCGTACTTGCCGAAGATTTTGCAGAAAACAGCAGTTCGCTGACATTCGGTCCTGAAATATAACTTGATTATAAAGCAACAATAAAACCATACACAAAATTTCACCATGAAAAATCTGAAGAAGCTACTGCTGACTGCCGTTGCAATCACGGCATCGTCGGCCGCATTCACCGTTTTTGCTGTCAAACCACAGGTGATAAAATTGGATAACGGTCCGGAAATCACACTCTACACCCCGGAAAAACCGGTCGGAGCCGCGGTGTTGATTTGTCCGGGAGGTGGTTATGTCAAAAAATGTATCGACAAAGAAGGATACTTGTTCGCACCATTCTTTAATGAAAAAGGCATCACTCTTGCCGTACTCGACTATCGCCTGCCCGCAGGAAACCCGTCACTGCCGACCGGGGATGCAGTAGCCGGCCTGCGATATCTCCACGACAATGCCGACGCACTGCATCTCGACAAAAACAAGATAGGGATAATGGGCGGTTCTGCAGGAGGACACCTTGCGGCACAGACTGCTGTCAGCGCTCCGAAAGACGTTGCCCCGAAATTCCAGATATTGCTCTACCCTGCTGTTTCAATGGTCGACATGAGCCTCGCACACCGCGGCTCGCGCGAGCGTCTTCTCGGCGACAAGGCAGATGACCGCGAAACAATGATAGCATACTCTCCCAACCTTCTTGTCACACCCGAAACGGCACAGGCGTTCATCATTCTTACTGCCGACGACAGTATCGTAGACCCGGAGAACAGTCTGTCATACGCGCGCGCACTCGGAAGCAATGGCGTGGCCTGCGAACTTCACATGTTCGCCCACGGTCCACACGGTTTCGGAGCAAACGAGATTCCTTTCAGAAAAGTGTGGCTCGACGCATTGTCGCATTGGCTCGACACCAACGTCCTGTCAGAATAATCTGCCGAGCCATCCGAGTATCTCTTCGATAACGACAGGAGATATATCTCCCTGCAGGAGTGGATATTCCGATGTCGCGCCGCTTTCGCAATCAAGCATCAGATGGTTTATGCCCGGCAAAAGCCGGGCATCGGCTTTTTTGTTAAGTTCGCTGATACGGGTCAGATTCCGTGGGTGTACCTGCCTGTCAAGTTCACCGTTAAGAGCAAGCCATGGAATCGACACCGAGCGGATATCCGCCTCCGGATCGTAAGAGATAAAATTACGGAACCAAGGCGATGCCATAACTTTAACTTCCCGACGGGCGCGATCCACAAGCTCGGGAATTCCGGCAATAGCCGGATTTTCAGCCAGAACATCAGCGTACAACTGCATTTCAAGGATATACGACGGCATTGCCGATCTCACCATCTCATAACGCCGACGGGCGGCATCAATCTGTTGCCGGCTTTTATCTGCCGGAGCCGCAGGCCCGAGCAAAGCCCTGAGCTGGTCAAGATTGATGGAATCTCCGGAAAAAGCCGGCGCTCCCATAGTAATGATAAAATCGCAGACTCCCGCATTGGCGAGCTTATATGCTATAACTCCACCTTCGGAATGTCCGAGCACACCGGCAGGCACATCATATCCGTCGGCGGCAAGACGTTTGCGCGCGAAATCAAGAGCAGCACTCACATCACCGGCAAAATCATCGGTAGTCACATCATCCGGTCCGCGATCCGAACCGCCGATACCGCGATCATCGAAACGCATGACAGCATAAGCATTGTCGCCCAATGCCTCGGCAATGGCTTTGAACGGACGATGACCGAGTATATTCTCGTCGCGGTCTTGTGAACCGCTACCGCTCGCCAGCACTATAAGAGCTTTTGGCCGCACTCCTGCGTCAGGCAAAACAAATTCGCCGGTGAAGCACAGTCCACCGGCGTTATCATTTACAAAAGTCACATCCTCGGCGCGGAAAGCACGGCAAGGAAACGAAAGTGCTGCAATAAGGACGGCACTAACAATACATCGCCTCAATTTCATTGGCATAAAGATTATTGATTACGGGACGACGAATTTTGAGTGTATTGGTCAGTTCACCGTTCTCGATAGTGAATTCACGTGGCAAAAGAGTGAAACGCTTTATTTTTTCAAAACCGGCCAAGCCCTTTTGCAGTTTCTCTATACGTCCGGCGAAGAAATTACGGATTTCGGCATTATTGACAAGGTCGTCGACCGTGTCGAATTTTATCTGGTGACGACGCGCATAATCTTTCAAAGCTTCGAAAGCCGGAATAATTATTGCCGTGACATATTTTCGCTGATCGCCTATCACCGCGACTTGTTCAATGTATTTATCCTCACCAAGGCGGCTCTCAATAGCCTGAGGCGCGATATACTTGCCGTTCGACGTCTTAAAAAGGTCTTTGATACGCTCTGTCAGGATAAGCGCTCCGTTAGGGTCGAAACGCCCGGCGTCGCCCGTGCGGAACCATCCGTCGGCAGTAAAAGCTTTTGCTGTTTCTTCCGGACGGTTATAGTATCCACGCATTACAGATTCACCACGTACGAGAATCTCGTTTTCTTCTCCTATCTTGACCTCGACTCCGGGCATGAGCGTACCGACCGTACCTATTTCATAAGCCACTTCGGGGAAACAGGTGACAGTAGCTGTTGTTTCCGAAAGTCCATATCCTATGACAATGTTTATTCCGCAGGCGTGAAGAAATTCCACGATATTGGCCGACAGAGGCGCACCGGCCGTAGGAAATATATTTCCGTTCTCGACTCCTATGACCCTACGCATGGGCGTGAATATCTGTTTGTCGAAAAAACGGTACTGCATCTCCAGCAACCACGGCGCACGCTTGCCAAGACGGACATAGGAAAGGTTGCGACGCTGTCCTACACGCATCGCCTGCTCGAAGAGAATTCGCTTCATGCCCTTGGTACGCGAAATTTTGTCCTGTACGGCCGAATACACCTTCTCCCAAAAACGAGGTACAGAGCACATGCAGGTCGGACGCACTATTTTCAACGCATCCTGAATCTGCTTCGGGTCAGGATTTATGGCCACACGCATTCCCATCATAAGACAGAAGTACGACCATGCTTTTTCGAATATGTGGCTCATCGGCAGAAAGCATACCGATGTGTCGCTGTCGGAAAGCATGTCCAGACGCACACGATGGTTCTCAAGAGCCGCATTGAAGCAGCTGTGGGGAAGAATCGCGCCTTTAGGTTCGCCTGTGGTTCCGGAAGTATATATCAATGTGGCTATATCGTCGGGCAAAGCCGAGGCCGCACGTGAATCCACCTCGCGGCGGCATGAGTCACTTGCCGCATGCCCGAGTTCAAGAAAATCGGAGAATGCAAGAGTATCCTTGTCTTCGGCAGGAATATCCACCGCAGGATCCAGCACTATTATCTTGAAAAGACCTTCGCATTGCGGAAAAACGGAACGTACGGCGTGATATTGCTTCTCGTTACCGACGAATATCATCCTTGCGCCTGCATCGTTGACTATATATTTCACTTGCTCGTCGCTTGAGGTCGAGTAGATGGACACAGGCACCGCACGATTGCGGAAAGCGGCAAAGTCTATTACAAGAAGTTCGGGACAATTTGCAGAAAAAACCGCAAGCATGTCGTGCGGTCGTATACCGAGAATCTCAAACGCACATGCTGCATCGTCGACGGCAGCGTTGAAATCAATCCAGCTTGTCGACTTGCAGGAAGCATTTCTGACGTCAATCAGGCTGAACGCCTCACGCGTTCCATATTTAGCGGCCTGACGACCGATCAAATCGGTTAATATATTAGACATAATTGACTGTCTTCGTTAAAAACTTCGACAAAGGTACGCTCTTTGTGTTTTTATCTTAACAATTCCGGAATGATAAATCGTCTTCATTTAACAATCATTCCCAAGTTGCACAACAAATGCAAACGATAGTTAATGAAAACAGCATTACAATTATGCTTTATTAACTAAAAGGCATTCTTTTCGCCCTGAATTGCATTGAGTACTGTGCGCACCATAATCTTAAGGTCGAGGAGGAACGTCCAGTTTTCTATATACCACACGTCATGCTCTACACGGCGTTCCATTTTCCATAGTTCGTCGGTCAGCCCACGGTATCCGTTGACCTGCGCCCATCCCGTTATTCCCGGTTTGACGGCATGGCGAGCCATGTAACGGTCGACAAGAGCCGTGTATTCCTCCGTATGCTTGAGCATGTGGGGACGCGGCCCTACCACGGACATATCGCCTTTCCAGACATTGATGAACTGAGGAAGTTCGTCGAGCGAGGTGCGTCGCAGAAAATCGCCGAAACGAGTCTTCCGAGGATCATTTCTGGTGGCCTGAGCCTCGTCGCTTTTGGCATTGATTCTCATAGTGCGGAATTTCAAGCACATGAACGAGCGTCCGCGATATCCCGTGCGCTCCTGTTTGAAATAGACAGGACCGGGCGACGACAGCTTTATGCCTATGGCGACCGGAATATATATCAAAGGATAGAATACCAGAAATACCGACGATACCACAATGTCAAAAAAGCGCTTGAAAATACGGTTCAATGGGTTCTTCAGCGGATTTCGTGTGATACTTAGCAGCGGCATCGAGCCAATGCTGTTCAGTTCGAAACGGCGGCTTACATAGCGCGAGATCTGCGGCACATAGTAAAATTCGGCAAGAGTGTCGTCAGAAACTTTTACCACCCGCAGGAAATCCTCGTGCTGTCCGGAAAGAGTAAAGAAAATCTGCTGTACATTTTTTTCCCTCACGAACGAATCGAGAAGAGATATTCCACCTATATATTTCCCCGGAAAATGATCGGGACATTCATCGTCAAAAAAACCGCATACCTTATATCCGAAACCGGCGTCGTTCTGCATGACGGCGAAAAGCCGTTGTGCCGTCGGACCTGTACCGACTATCACCACCCGGGTGATATTGTAACCGCGACGACGCATGGCTTTAAGGAAATAGCGCGTGCTGACATGCCAGACACAAAGAGTAATCAGCAAAGTGAAATAAAAGAAGATATAGGCATGCAGAGGTATTATCCATATTCTCAGAAAGGCAACTATCGAAAGGAAAAACAGCGCATGCACACCCACAATGCCGACAGCTTTGCGGATCACATGATCCATCAGGATAGCTCGTCGGCCATGACGGTGACGGAAATCGGCAATAAGCAGCGGCATGATACAGATGTTGACAAGCAGCCACAACATGCGCAGCGTCTGGTGGTTTTCAGTGATTTGAGGATAAAGGGATAGTGTGGTTGCAAATACGGCGTTTACAATCGCTATGTCGCCGCAATTGAAAATGGCCTGAATGTAGCGGCCCAATCCCAAGCGAGTATCGTTTGCAGGCATTTTCCGTGAATTTCTGGCTTTGCTGAGGTTGAGGGGGGGGGTATCAGGATTAAAAGTCGGGGACATGCAGGCAGGTTCAGTCAACCGCCTGCATGCCCCCGCATTTCAGGTATCAGGAAAGTTTCCCGTCAAGAAGCTTGATTTTTTCTTCGAGTTCGGCGATATCGCCTTTAAGGCGCTCTATGCGACGCATCGATTCACGAACCAGAGAATCACCCGACTTGGAACGGGAGCTGAGAAATCCGAGATTGTTCTCATATGTGCGGAGTTCGGCACGACGGGCATCGACAGTGCGGGCCAGACGTTCGCGTTCGCGGAAGAGCTTGTTGTCGTCGCCCTCGATTTCGGCCACACCTTCCTCGAAACGGCGACGGCGCTGACGGGCGGCGATCATATCGAAACGGGAGCGCACCGCATCCACTGCAGAACGATATGCCTCGTATATCTTGTCCTTTTCGCGGAAAGGAACATGGCCGACAGCCTGCCACTGAGTCTGAAGCGCACGCAATTCTTCAATTGCGGCATCGCGATCCTCGCATTCGGCAAGAGCCGACAGTTTTCCTATTATTTCGCGTTTTGCCTTAAGGTTCGCACTTTCGGCGCTGCGCTGGCCGGCACCCGCTTTTTTCTTCTGTTCAAAGAAAGCATCACATGCGGCTGTGAAACGCTTCCAGAGAGAATCGCTGTACTTTTTCGGAACAGCACCTATAGTCTTCCACTCTTTCTGCATCTCGACAAATGTATCGGTTGCGGCATTCCAGTCGGTACTGTCCTTGAGAGCCTCGGCCTTGTCGGCCAGTTCCTGCTTGCGTGCGAGATTACGCGACAGTTCCTCACGTGTGCTGCGGAAATAATCGGCTTTGGCAGTAAAGAATTTGTCACAGGTCGAACGGAAGCGATTGAACAGCTGTCGGTTCGCTTTCTTCGCGGCAAATCCTACAGTCTTCCATTCTTCCTGAAGCCCTATGACTGTTTTCGTCATAGCATCCCAGTCGGCAAAAGAACGCAAAGCCGAGAAGTCAAGAGCTTCAAGGCGCTCGCAAAGCACCGTCTTGGCGGCCTCGTTCTGAGCTTCTTCCGCTTTACGGGCTTCAAAATACGCCTGATAGCGCTTGTTGATTTCAGCTGACGCATCACGGAAATTATTCCATATCTCCTCACGCAGTTCTTTGGCAACGGGTCCGATCTGGCGCCATTGGTTGTGAAGATCCTGCAGGCGGTGATAAGCGGCTATGACGTCGTCGATCGCGGCAAGTCCGCGTGCTTCGGCAAGAATCACCTCTTTTTCGGCGAGATTCTTTTTGAAGTCGTAGTCGCGCAGTTCCTTGTTTATTTTAAGATTGTCGGAATAGCGTTCGCGGGCTTCCTGAAAACGCTTCCATACAGAAGTATCATCTGTAGGAGGCACCGGGCCTACAGCATTGAACTCGTCCTGCAACTCGCGATAGCGTGGGAAAGTGCGGTTCACATTGTCTGTATCCTCGGCCAAAGCTATTATCTGCTCGATTATTTCATTCTTGCGACGAAGATTCTCGGCACGTTCCGCTTCCTGACGCGCGGTCCATTCCGATTTCTTCTCACGTATGGCGGCAAGCAGATCTCCGAACTCGACATCGGCACGGGCAAATTCAGGGTCAGACACAGGTTCCACATCTTCGCCTTCAGCAGCCGGAGCGGCTTCGGGTCGACGAAGCATGTTGAACTGCTGACGCAGACGGCGTATTTCCTCTGCCGTAATGTCGGCAGCATCGCGTCCGAGCATTTCACGTGCTTTTTCAATCATAAGTTCCGGAGTCAACACTTCGGACACAGATTCCTCACCTTCCGTCATGATTTCTTCGACGGCTGCTTCGGGATCTTCTTCATTGCCGGCGGCATCTTCGACTGTGAGTTCTTCATTCACGGCATCGGTTTCAGCCGATACCGGTTCCAGGGTTTGGTCCTTGGCGGATTCTGTTCCTTCCAGGGACGGGTCGCGCATATCCATTTCTTTATTATAAATAAGAGTTTATCCCCCGCAGGGGAGTTTGTTGGCCAAAAATACGAATAAGCCGAGAGCAAAGACAAACTTATTTGAGCTTTGCCGAGCGGGAGTATTTAAGGCGAAGCCAAAGATAGTAAAAATATTTTAAATGCAAACATCAGCGGCAGCAAAAAGCCACAAAAACAGCTATTCACCCAAATCATCCGGTGAATCGAGCAATGGAAGCCTGTTCATCTCTTCGATATAGTCAAGAATGGCGTCACGGCCACGGCGATCCTGACTCGAGGTACGGAAGACCGGAGGAAGTTCCTCCCAAATGTCGAGAAGTTTCGCACAATAATTAGCCGTCTGTTTTTTAGCGGCAGTAGCGCTCAACTTGTCCATCTTCGTAAAAACGATGCTGAACGGCACCCCGTTCTCTCCGAGCCATTCCATGAATTCCATATCGATGCGCTGCGGATCATGCCGCGAATCAATCAGCAGAAAAAGATTTGTCATCCGGCTACGCCCCAGTATGTAGCTCTTGATCATTTTCTCCAGACGCTCGCGGTCGGCTTTGCTCCGGCGCGCGAATCCATATCCGGGAAGATCGACTATGTACCAGCTGTCGTTGACAAGGAAATGATTTATAAGCATTGTCTTGCCCGGAGTCGACGAAGTCATGGCCAGATCTTTCTGTCCTGTAAGCATATTTATAAGGGACGATTTACCTACATTGGAACGTCCGATGAAAGCATATTCATGACGTATGTCTGACGGGCATTTTTCAAGATTCGGGCTACTGACCACGAATCGGGCTGTATTGATAATCATAATTGAAGTTATTTCGTAAGTCCGGCTACGAAGCCGTCTATTTCAGTAAGAATGCAGGACAGCCCGTCTATTCCACGCAAGCGCGATTCAAGCGGACAAGGGCCTGTTCCTGCCCGATTTATTATGGCCGGCACCACACTATCGACCACACCGGGAATACCGGCTTGCGACAGGAACTCGACCGCTGCCCCGGATGCGACCGGCGTTGTATAGGCGGCAACTCCGGCAGCTGCCATCAGCGCTGCGGCACCGAGTCCTATGACGCGGTCGGCTACAAGCGCGCCGCGCAGCAGGGCCGGATCGGATTTCAGGAGTGCGTGAAGATCGGCGACACCGCGGCGTGTAAAAAGAGTGGCGGCAGCGTCGTCGCGGTCATCGGCCACACCAAGAGTAGCGCCAGGCGTAGCAAAAAGCTTAGCACGCAGAGCGGCCAGACGCGTGCACCTAAGCGCATCCGGCGCCACAGGCGTTATGCGATTCATGACAGCTCGCTGTTTTTAAGTTCCTGCACGTATGAGTTGATACGAGCCATCTGTGCCGGTATGTCGATAGTCTGTGGACAATGGCTCAGGCACTCGCCGCAGGCTATGCAACGGTCGGCCTGACGCAGCCTTGGCACCGAGCGGTCGTAACCGACAAGAAACGCCCGGCGTGCGGCATCGTAATGCGGATCGCGGCGGTCGCGGCTTACGTTATCGTCAACCACACACTTGTTGAAGTGTGCGAACACCGCGGGAATATTCACTCCGTAAGGACATGGCATACAGTATTTGCAGTTGGTGCAGGGAATTGTTTCGTTCTGCAAAATTTCCTTGGCCATAAGTTCGAGAAAAAGGTTCTCGTCTTCATCCAGCGGCTCAAGAGGCGAATATGTCGCCACATTTTCCTGCAGATGTTCCATATATGTCATTCCGCTGAGCACTGTCAATATTCCTTCAGGCGAGCCGGCGAAACGGAAAGCCCACGTGGCAGGCGAGTCATCCGCACGGTGCTGGCGCATCTTTGCAGCCACAGGCGCGGGCACAGATGCCAGCCGGCCACCGAGAAGCGGTTCCATGACCACAGCAGGTATAGCACGCCGCTGAAGTTCACCGTAAAGATATGAAGCATCGGTATTGCGAGTATTGACGTCTTTAGCCTGGTTCCAGTCGATATAGTTGAGCTGGATCTGGGCGAAGTCCCAATGGACCTCGCCGCGGTCGTGCATGTCAAGCAGATGCAGGAACACATCTATATCGCCGTGATATGAGAAACCGAGATTACGGATAGTTCCGTCGGCGCGGCGCTCCTTAAGATAATCAAGAACTCCATTGTCGCCATAACGTCCGTTGTAAGCCTCGAAACCGCCTATACCTATGCCGTGAAGCAGCAGATAGTCGATATAATCGGTCCGGAGATATTTCAGCGAGCGCTCGAACATCGCGACCGATTCTTCGCGGCTCCATGTCTGCGGAGCGAAATTCGACAGTTTGGTAGCGATAAAATAACTGTCGCGCGGATGACGGCTCAGAGCTATGCCCATAGCCTCTTCCGAATGTCCCTTGCAATATGCAGGCGATGTATCGAAGTAGTTCACACCGTGTGCCAGCGCATAGTCTACCGACCGGTTGACAGCTTCCTGGTCGATGGTTTCGTCATCGCTCCGTCCTGAAGTCATACCCACAGTCGGCAGGCGCATACAGCCATAGCCGAGAATGGAAACACGATCGCCTGTATTGTGATTCGTGCGGTAAGTCATCTGGCCGTCACCTTTTTTTTCACCACTCATATCATCGGAAGCGCTTTCGACAATATGACGGCCGCCGCAGGCGCCGAGTGCAGTAGCGGCAGCTCCTATACCGAGCTGACGGAGAAAGCGGCGACGTGATGCCGCATCATTGATATGCTGATTTTTTTTAGACATTGTTCCGGTCTTTGAATATTATATTGGACGATGAATTTCCAGACCCTCTATGTGAATAGCCGCGCGATCGGCCTTTATGGGCTGCACGGTGCCTACCGGACAATGGTACTCGCAGGATCCGCAACCTATGCAGGCCGAATCGTCGACCACCGGCATCAGCGGCGATTCCGTATCGGAACCGTCAACCGGAACCATGCTTATGGCTGCCGCCGGGCAGTTCCGTGCACAGGAACCGCACTCAGCCTCGCCCGTAGCGCTCAGACAGATTGAATAATCGACCACAGCGCGCCCTATCTTTATGGCACTCTTTTCCTCTACAGACAGCGGATGGAAAGCGCCCGCCGGACAAATATCGGAACAACGGGTACACTCCGGACGGCAGAACCCGTCGGTAAAAAGCATGACGGGCTGCATAAGCGAATCAAGCGATGAAGAGGGCCTCAGGATGCCTTCTGGGCAGTTGGCTATACAGAGCTGACATGCTGTGCAGTGGCGTCGCAGATGGCTGACGCTGACAGCGCCGGCCGGAACAGCCGGCATGCGGTCGGGATAAGCCTGTTTTCTTTTCAAGGGTGTCAGACCGCCGTCGACAGTCTTGTCGGCCGCCGAAACTATGGCATTTCCTGCCAGAGCCGCACCGGCAAGCATGAAACTGCGTCGCGAGGTATCCGTGATCGAAGTTTTTCCGGATGTTTTCAAGTTCTTGACCTTGCGTGGACGGCGGCTGAAGCTGATAGCTCCCTGACGGCATACACCAATACAATCCATGCAGGCAACACAGCGCGTCGAGTCGATACGATGATTGACCGTGTCGATACACTGCGATTTGCAGTGGCGGCCGCACGAGCCGCAGCGGTTGCATTTCGATGTGTCGATCACAGGTTTAAGAAACGAATAACGTGAAAAGAATCCCAAAAGAGTTCCTACGGGGCACACGGCATTGCAGTAGCCGCGCCCTGTCAGCCATGCGATAACGGTTATAACGACAAAGGAAACAAGCGCTACAGCAAGAAGCACTCCAGAAATGGATGCCTGAGAAACCGGACCGAACACATAGCTGTCGGCCGGAGAAAGCTCCGATGCTATATTGTTCAGCGCTCTGGCTCCTGGCGCGAATATGGATGACGCGATACGTCCGAAAGCACTGTACGGCTCAAGAAGGCCTGCCCACGATGTGGCTACAAGTCCTGTAAGCCCCAATACCACAAGTAGCAGAAACACAGCAAGGAAGGCAGCGCGAAGCTTACGGTGCGCAGGCTCGTAACGGAACATGCCGGCACGGCGGCGACGCTTAGGCGCAAAACGGCGGCGCAAGGATATGACGGCATCCTGTGTTATCCCGAGCGGACAGATGACAGAGCAATAGACGCGACCGAACAGCAGAGTGACAAGAAGCAACAACACGATAGCCGCCACATTGAACGACAACAAAGCCGGAACAAGCTGTATCTTAGCCATCCATGGCCACAAGCGTGCGGCTGTGCCTGTAAAATCGACAAAAAGCAGCAGAACAGCCATAAAACTGAGCACAGCCAATGTCACACGAAGTATTTTAAGCATAGATGTGATGGATTTATTTAACGCGTAGAAAGACGTTTTTTACGATTGCAAATATACGGAAAAAACAATAACTTTGCGGCATCTAACTATAATGTAGGAAAAATGATGCTCGAAATCAGCGAAATATTCAATGCTTCGGCCGTCCTTAAAGACGTTGCCCGCAAGACAGCCATCATACCGGCTCCTCGCCTCAATCCCGGCGTCGACATATACCTGAAAACCGAGAACCTCCAGCTCACAGGCTCTTTCAAACTGCGCGGCGCATATTACAAAATATCGCAGCTGACAGAAGAAGAGCGCAAACGCGGTGTCATAGCCTGCTCTGCCGGCAATCACGCCCAGGGCGTGGCGCTCGGAGCAGCCCACTGCGGCATAAAATCCCTTATATGCCTTCCGGCAGGTGCACCGCTGTCGAAAGTGGAGGCCACCCGCAGCTACGGAGCTGAAATATGCCTGGTTCCGGGAGTTTACGACGACGCTTACGCACGCGCGATTGAACTGCAAAAAGAACACGGCTACACTTTCATCCATCCTTTCGACGACCCCAAAGTCATAGCCGGCCAAGGAACGATAGGTCTTGAAATCCTCGAACAGATGCCCGACGTGGAGGCTGTGATAGTGCCGATAGGCGGAGGCGGACTTATTTCAGGTGTGGCATTCGCTATAAAGACACTGCGCCCCGACGTGAAAGTATATGGCGTGCAATCGTCGGGTGCACCTTCTATGGCAGCCTCGCTTAAAGAAGGTAAACTGTGCCATCTTGCCGATGTGGCCACAATAGCCGACGGCATAGCAGTAAAAGAGCCAGGAGTAAACACGTTCGAGATGTGCAACAAGTACGTCGACGAGGTAGTCACCGTCAGCGACGACGAAACGGCAGCCGCCATACTGGCTCTGATGGAACAGCAGAAACTCATAGCCGAAGGCGCAGGCGCCGTAGCCGTGGCGGCAGCGATGTTCGACAAAGTGCCTGTACGCGGCCTGAAAACCGTCTGTCTTGTGTCAGGCGGCAACATCGACGTCACGACTCTCAACCGCGTGATAACCCGTGGGCTGAACAAAAGCGGCCGCAACTATGCGTTCATAATCGACCTGCCGGACAAACCCGGACAGCTCTCCGGCGTATGCAGCGTGATCGCCGGACATGGCGGAAATATAATATCCGTAGCACACGAACGCATCAACACAAGCTCGTCGATCAACGGGTGCTCCATACGCGTCGAGCTTGAAACCCGCGACCACGAACACATATCAGCCATACGTTCGGCTCTTACCGAAGGCGGCTATAATGTCATGAACTGATGATTCTCCCGAAATGAAAAAAATTGTCATATCAACCGCAATAATACTCGGCGCATGTTGCACATCAGGCGCCACGGAAGCTGTCGACTCAATCGCCGCCGATTCCTTGGGATTCTGTTTCAAGGATATCATAAATATCCCCGTGACGTCGGTCAAGGACCAGAACAAATCGGGGACATGCTGGTCGTTTGCCGGCACATCGTTCATCGAAAACGAAATCAGACATGCCGGCGGCGATTCGCTCGATATTTCCGAAATGTTCACCGTCCGCCACTGCTATGCCGACAAAGCCGACCGCTACGTGCGCCTCTACGGTCAGGGCAATTTCTCCGCCGGAGGTTCGCTGCTTGATGTGGCATACGTATGGGACCGCTACGGAGCCGTTCCCGAAGAAGCATACCGTGGACTTGACTATGGCGAAGACAAGCACGTCCACGGCGAGATGGACGGTGCCCTGCGCGGAATCGTCGACGCCGTAGTGCGCCGCCCCGATAAAAAAACATCGACAGCCTGGCGACGCGCGGTCGACGGCGTACTCGACGCATATCTCGGCGCCCTACCGCAGACCTTTGAATACAAGGGTAAAAACTATACTCCCCGCAGTTTTGCCGAATCGCTTCCTGTGAAAAGCTCGGATATGGTAGCTCTCACATCATTCACCCACCATCCGTTCTACAAAAGTTTCATCCTTGAAGTTCCCGACAACTGGATATGGGGTGAATACATGAACCTGCCGCTTGACGAACTGAAAGCCACCGTCGATGCTGCTCTCGAAGCGGGTCATACCGTATTATGGGCGGCTGATGTGAGCGAGGACGGGTTCAAATGGACCGAAGGCGTGGCACTTATGCCGGCAGGCAAAAACGAAGGCGACATGGAAGGAACGGAGCTGTCACGATGGGTGAAACTTTCCGACAAAGACCGTCAGGCTGAAAAATACAAATTCACCGGACCGGTACCGGAAATAGAAGTGACACAGGAATCGCGTCAGGCAATGTTCGACCGTCAGGAAACCACCGACGACCATGCCATGGAAATCACAGGCACGGCAACCGACCGCCTCGGCAACAGATATTATAAGGTGAAAAATTCCTGGGACACAAATCAGATCCACAACGGTTACATCTACGTTTCCGAACCTTACTTTCTGGCCAAGACTGTCGCACTCGTCGTGAATCGCAAAGCTGTCCCGAAAAGCACTGCGCGCAAAGCCGGAATAAAATAAAACCATCCGGAATGCTCAGAATAGGCATATTGTCAGACACGCACTCCTGCTGGGACGACCGCTATGCACTTCACTTCAAGGAGTGCGACGAAATATGGCATGCCGGCGACATAGGCGACATCAGCCTTCTGCGCCGCCTCGAAGGAATAGGACCGCGGGTGCGTGCTGTACACGGCAACATCGACAACGCACAGATACGCCGATATTGTCCGGAGATACAGGAATTCACCGTCGAAGGCATAAAAGTATGGATGACACATATCTGCGGATATCCGGGACGTTATGCTCCAGGTGTAAGACGAATGCTTATCGACGTACGCCCCGGCCTGGTAGTGGCAGGCCACAGCCACATATTGCGCGTAGGCTACGATAGCGAGCTGAAATTGCTCGCTGTCAATCCCGGCGCCGCAGGCTACCACGGATGGCAACGGGAACGCACTCTGATGCGACTTGTCATTGATGGCGACGAAATACGCGACCTCGAAGTCATAGAATTAGGCAAAACAAAGTTTTGACTGGTCAAAAAGATTAGATTTTTGGCCATTTTCTCCATATCCGCCGAAGACGTGGACTAATATTTCTTATCTTTGTCAGATAAAAGCTACAATCATAACAATATCACACGAAAGCAAATGAATTTTC
>CAJUKD010000035.1 GCA_910587235.1 uncultured Muribaculaceae bacterium | reverse complement strand
GTGGTCGACGACCTGATGTACAAGCATTGGGACGAATGGGTAACCGAAATCCCCCACCCCTTTGTAGGCGATTTCGACGGCAGCAAAGTCAGCGGACTCAAGGACATAATGGCCGACGAACCTTTCGAGGCTCCGATGAAGCCTTTCGGCGGCGTGGAATCTTTTGCCTGGCATCCAGACAGCAAAATGCTCGTCTACGTATCACGCAAAAAGACAGGTCTGGAATATGCGGTGTCCACCAACTCCGACCTCTATATCTATAATCTTGAAAACGGCGAAACCCACAATCTGACCGAAGGCATGAACGGCTACGACACCATGCCCGCATTCTCTCCCGACGGCAAATATCTGGCATGGCTCAGCATGGAGCACGACGGCTACGAATCCGATAAAAACCGCCTTTTCCTGCTTGATTGCTTCACAGCCGAAAAGCGCGATCTTACAGCCGCATGGGACTACACCATCGACGAGTTCGCATGGGCACCCGACGGCAGACAGATTTTCTTCATCGCCCCCAAGGACGGCGTGGCGCCCGTGTTCGCCATCGACACCCGCACAGCTAAAGTGACAACCCTTGTCAACGAACAGGCCGACTACACAAGCCTCGCTCCTGCCGACAGCAAGACTATCGTGACAATGCGCCACTCCATGCTGCGCCCCAACGAAATCGTACGCATCGACATCGACCGCCGAGGACGGGTATCGTCAACTCCGCTTACCGATGTCAACGGCCCGGTATTCGCTCAGCTATCAATGCCAACGGTTGAAAAACGGATGGTCCCGACCACCGACGGCAAGGAAATGTTGACATGGGTGGTATTCCCCCCGAAATTCGACGCTCAAAAGAAATATCCGTCTATCCTCTACTGTCAGGGAGGCCCGCAGCAGGCCGTCAGCCAATTCTGGAGCTATCGCTGGAACTTCGCCCTTATGGCATCGAACGGCTATGTGATGATCGCGCCCAACCGCCGCGGTCTTCCCGGTTTCGGAACTGAATGGGAAGAGCAGATATCAAAAGACTATCCCGGACAGAACATGCAGGACTATCTGTCGGCAGTCGACTATATGAAAAAAGAACCATATATCGACGGCGACCGGATAGGAGCCACCGGCGCAAGCTACGGAGGATTCTCCATCTACTATCTTGCCGGACACCACGACAAACGCTTTGCATGCCTGCTGGCACATGCCGGAATTTTCAACATGGAAGCACAGTATCTCGAAACCGAGGAAATGTGGTTCGCCAACTGGGACATGGGCGGCGCATACTGGGAGAAAGACAATGCCGCCGCACAGCGCACTTTCGCCAACTCGCCTCACCGCTTTGTCGACCGCTGGGACACCCCGATAATGATCAGCCACGGCGAACTCGACTACCGGATCCTCGCATCGCAGGGCATGGCAGCTTTCAATGCCGCCAAGCTGCGCGGCATCCCCGCCGAAATGCTTATCTACCCCGACGAGAACCACTGGATCCTGAAACCGCAGAACGCCGTGATGTGGCAGCGCCTCTTCTTCCGCTGGTTCGACCGCTGGCTCAAACCGGAAAAAACGACGGAGGGCAAATAAATGTCGAAAGCGGCACTACGTAAGGAACTGGCGCTGATGACGCCCGGACAGCTGACAGAAGTAATACTCGAAGCCTACGACTCGCGCCGCGAAATCCGCGACTATTTCGAGTACTTCCTCAATCCGCAACCGCTGAAACTGCTTGAAAAAGCCGGCGAAAACATAGCCAAGGAACTTAACCGCAGCAGCCGCGGCCACTCAAAAGCCCGTATCACCCGCATACGCGCCGAAATAAAAAAAGTAGCCGACTACCGTCCCGGAGCCGAATACGTGATAAAAGTAATCGCCGATACGCTACGTATGCTCGCCGGAGCGGAAAGCTGGTACCGATTTCCTCCGACACTGTACAACGGCACCGCACGAATCATCTCCGACCTTATAGCATACGCCCAGAACCACGAGTGCCTCGGCGATGCCATTAAAGCGGTCGACGAGCTTATCGCCTCCGGACACGGACGAAATGCTTTCCGCAACTTCATCCGGAATTCGGCGGAAGAAGCACTGGCTGCAATAGCCGCCAAAGGCCGTTAAGCAACGAATATAGACATCCAACAATCGAAAAAGGGCGGAAATCCGCCCTTTTTCGATTGTTTTCGTCCGCAAGCGGCCATCTTTTACCTTCTTTGTTGCGCACGATACTGCAAAATTTATTAACTTTGACTCCTATAAAACATTCATAACCCAAAATACTCACCTTAAAAATGAAACCCTACGTTCTCGGCATTGACATCGGTGGAACAAACACCGTTTTCGGCATTGTTGACACCCGTGGCACCGTTATTGCCAGCAACTCCATCAAGACTCAGAAACACAGCGATATCAACGACTATATCGACGAACTGTATACTGAAATCACCCGACTTATCCAGCTGAACGACGCTGTCGACAAAATCCACGGCATCGGCATCGGCGCTCCCAACGCAAACTATTTCACAGGCACCATCGAGGACGGCGTGAACCTGATATGGCCGACTCCTATACCTCTGGCTCAGCTCGTACGCGACAAATTCGGCATTCCTGTAGCCGTTACTAACGACGCCAATGCCGCCGCCATCGGCGAAATGACCTACGGTGCCGCCCGCGGTCTGAAAGATTTCATAATGATCACTCTCGGCACCGGCGTAGGATCCGGTATCGTAATCAACGGCCAGATGACATACGGCCACGACGGTTTTGCCGGCGAACTCGGCCACATGATCGTGAAACGCAATAACGGACGTCTGTGCGGCTGCGGACGCACAGGCTGCCTCGAGGCATACTGCTCCGCCACAGGCGTGGCACGCTCGGCACGCGAATTCCTCGAAGTACGCACCGAACCATCATTGCTGCGTAACCTGCCAATCGAAGCCATAACATCAAAGGACGTATACGACGCTGCAATCAACGGCGACAAACTCGCAATCGACATCTTCAACTACACCGGTACAATTCTTGGCGAAGCATTTGCCGACATGATGGTATTCTCATCACCCGAAGCATTCATTCTCTTCGGCGGTCTGGCAAAATCCGGAGAACTGCTGATGAAACCTCTGCGCGAGGCAATGGACAAGAATATGATGGGAATCTTCCGGGGTAAAGCCAAAGTCCTCCTGAGCGAACTCAAGGAAGCCGATGCCGCCATACTCGGCGCATCGGCTCTCGGATGGGAAGCAAAAGACTGAATTTCAGCTCCGCTTGCGTCAGTCCCTGGCGCGGGCATTCCAGACGCTCAGCACACAAAGCACGGAAATTACAGCTGAACCGATCCAGAACCATATCACAGCAGTGAAATCGTAAGCAGAGGCCACACCGGCCTCTGCTGCCGTTTTTCCGCCACCTATCACTATACCGCTGACAAGGTCCTGTAAGGCCGCGCCTATATAGCTTGCGATGCCGACCACTCCCAGTGCGGCTCCTGAAGCCTTTTTCGAGGCTATATCGACGGCCATAAGTCCGCCAAGATAGCATATCAGCGCCCCGATCGCAAGACCGAATACAATCATCGCCGCCACATCCAACCATGGATGTCCGGCCGGAGCCAGGAGGAACACACTCAGGCTCAGGACATTCATGATCCCAAATATCAGAGCCGGAAGGTTACGCCGGCCACCGAAAAAACGATCCGAAACCCAGCCGCATAATACAGTGCCGACAATTCCGCAAACCGAACTTACCGATATCATCGAACTGGCCTCGAGTGTACTGTAGTCCTTTGCCGCCTCAAGATAGAATATACCCCAGCTGTTGACGGCATAGCGCGATATGTACATGAACGCGCTACCAAGAGCGAGCATCCATATCGCAGGATTGCGGAGTACCAGCCGCTGGTATTCTGTCACCGAGCGGCTGTCGGAGTCCTTCTCCTCCGCGGCACTGACATCTCCGCTATAGATGTCGACAGGCGGCAACCCGCACGACTGCGGAGTGTCGCGCATGAATAGCGCGATTATCACAAAACCAAGCAGCCCGAGCAAAGCCGCACCGCGGAATCCCCACTGCCATCCGAATGAGGAAACGATCATAGCCGTGACAATAAAGGTGATAGCCTCGCCGATGTTGTGGCTCGACGACCAGAACCCGTAAAAAGAACCGCGGTCACGATCGCTGAACCATCGCGAAAGAGCCACCACACACGGTGCTGCACCCATCGACTGTGCCCACCCGTTGAGTGCCCACAGAAACATAAACACAGCGAACGATGCAACAAAACCGAGCGCAAGGTTGATCAAAGCCGATACGAGCAAGCCGACGGCAAAGAAACGGCGGATGTTGCTGCAGTCGGCAAGAAAACCATTGGCGAATTTTCCCACGGCATAGGTCACAAACAGACCGGAGCCGATAATCCCCAGCTCGGCTTCGGAAAGCACACCGGCATCGACCAGAGGCTTTTTGATCACATTCAGACTAAGCCGACATACATAGAATAGCCCGTAGCCTATCGTGGCCGACAGAAAAACCTGCCAGCGCAGGCGACTGTAACGACGCCGTGTTTCCGCTTCCGTCAAATTGCTTTCAAGCGGCGAAGAAACAGAAAAAAATTTAAGAAATTCAGTCAACATAAGCAGATATAAAAGATTGTATAATCTGTTCCATTACTTCATATCCGGCCTCTGTCGGATGAACGCCGTCGCGTGTGAAGCGGGAGTCAAAACCACCTTCGTTATCAACCATCGTGGAATAATAGTCTACGAAGTCGATACTGTTGTCTTCAGCATAAGCCTTCAATATGGAATTCAGACGCTTCACATCGCCGGCAGGCGCAAGTTCAGGCGCCCAGGAAAAGCGCGAAGCGGGCAAAAGGGAGCACATAATCGGCTTTATTCCTGCCGCACGGGCAATTTCACACATAGATTTTATGTTTCCCGCAATGTCTTCGAGCGATATGACACCGTTGTTACATGCGATATCGTTTATTCCGGCAAGTATTACGACCGCTTTCGGTTTTAGCTCTATGACATCGGCACGGAAGCGCACAAGCATCTGCGATGTCGTCTGACCGCTTATGCCGCGGCCTACCATATTCCGGCAGTTGAAAAATTCAGGGCGTTTTTTTGCCCAGCCGTCGGTTATAGAATTACCCATGAACACGACAGCCGGGGCTTTCGTCAGCCGGCTGTTGGCATCGCGGTAACGGGAGAACTGCGCCCAGTCGGCCTCTCGCTGCTCTCTACGGGCCATGCGGCGGAAACGTTTCATGTCGGCGGCAGCGGGTTGCCAACGTTTCACCCCTCTGTCGCTGAGCCAACCCGTCAGGAATCGAGGCTGGTCGGTCTGTATTATCGAGCATCCGAGGCTGTCGACCAAATAAGCGAAGCCTCTGTCAGGATCAATCAACGACGCGAAGTCGTCATGTCCTCCGGCAAGCGAACTCCAAAGCGAATTATACCACACACGCGTACGCCCTTTGCATAGCCTACCTATTTCAGGAGCTACCATATTGCAGGAATCGGCGAACACAAGTTCTATCGCCGGAGGATCCAGCACATCAAGATAATCCCTGACTTTTTCGACGGCATCGTCAACGTCGATATTCACCACTGGCATATATAGCACTTTATCGAGATGGCAGCCATATCGTTTACGTACTTCGTCGGCCGGCGCACTGCCTTTCATTATCACCTGCGCTGCAGTTCCGGTTTCATCAAGGATTTCCATCACCTGGTCGAAATAGTCGAAAGCTTTGTCGAGATTGACAAGCACGCGGCCTTTCTGCGCCAGCATCACTTCCCGTAAGGTAGGTATGCGGTACGGGGTGCGCCCCATAACACCGTTGCGCAAACGAAGCTTGCGGAGTTCGGCTAATGTCATATCGGACACCAGCCCCTTTCCTGTTGTCGTACGGTCGATTTTAGGATCGTGCATAAGAACAAGCTCACCGTCGGCAGTCCGCCGCAGATCTATTTCCACGATGTCAGCACCCATACGCACTGCGTTCTCTATTCCCTCAAGGGAATTTTCGGCATAGTTACGCCAGTCGCCGCGATGCACGGCCACAAGCACTTCACGGTCGTCCGGATCAAGGAATTTCGCCCTGATGGAGTCGGCTCGCGTTTCAGCCGCAATTTTCCAGGAATCCTGCGCGAATACGACACCCATGGCGGCACTGAAAAGCACCACGGGAAAGATACGTTTCATGTTCTATCCTGATTTTTAGCTTACCTTCACTTTCTTATGTTTCAGACGGCTGTCCTCGGCACAGAAGCCCATGACATGACTTTCGGTCGACACGTCGATGGAACTCGTAAGGCGACCGGGATCATTGTTGCCGACAGCATTGACGAAGTCACGCGCCAGACAGAGGTCGCCTCCGCCATGGCCGTGGCCGGCGTACTCAGCCACTTCCACCACATCGGCGGCACTCCACTCCTGAGTTTCGCCTGTGAGGAATTCCGTGACAGTGAATTTCTTCATATCGCCTTCGACCATCCCGTGCGTGCCCATCAGGCGGGTACGGCGGCCTCCCGTGGCCGTGAAAGCTTCCATTGAGAATGCGGCGGTGACACCGTTGGCAAATTCCATATTCGCCACATAGTGGTCGCACTGGTCATTGTCCATGTCGAACACACAGCGGCCGTAGTCCGTCGTTTTCAGATATTCGATAATGGCCTGCTCGCGTTCGGCACCCCGCGGCGGAAGATTGTCGAACACGTATGTGTGCTGGTTCTTTCGGGTGTATATGTCGATTGCCGAATAGGGACAGCGGGATTCATGCGGGCAGCCGTCGGTACAGCGGCGTGTGGCACCCTCTGGACGATTTTCGCGTGTAAAGAACGACAAATCGCCGTATGCCGAGATCGAGCGGCACGGAGAGCCTACGATCCAACGTATTATGTCAAGGTCGTGGCATGATTTCGCCAAGATTATGGGTGTTGTCTTTTGGGAATTGTGCCAGTTGCCGCGCACGTATGAATGCGCCATGTGGGCATAGCGTATAGGTTCTAAATGCTGGACCGACACCAGACGTCCTATCATGCCCGAGTCCACCACCCTTTTCAGCGCCACGAAATACGGCGCATAACGCAGGACGTGGCACACGGCCACGATCGCCCCTTTGCGGTTGGCCATGTCGCGTATGTCCTCGCACTCCCGGCGCGTGGGTGCCACGGGTTTTTCGAGCAGTATATGGTAGCCCATGTCAAGGGCTTTCATGCAAGGTTTGTAGTGAACATCGTCGGGCAGACTGATTACCACGGCGTCGGCTATCTTGCCGGCGGCCAGAGCCTCCGACCAGTCGCTGAAGCGGTATTTTTCCTCTACCCCGTGCTCGTCGGCCATCTTTGCAAGACGAACGGGATTTATGTCGGCCACACCAACCACTTTCATGGCATCAGGATACCTGGCGGCATAGCTTGCATAGACGGCGCCACGCTGGCCGGCTCCGAGGACAAGCACGGTCACCTGCCGTGGTGTGTCGGACTCAAGGCTTTTACTGCCGAGATCTATTTCGTTGAGTTTTCGGGGCATGCCGGTCACAGTGCCGGCAAGGATCTCGGGAGCAAGCGCGGCGCCTACAACCGACATTCCCATTATTTTGAGGAATTGCAGTCTGTCCATTTTTATATCATTTTACAAGTTTAAATGTTTTTGTCAAAGACGAAATAAGATATATACCGGCTTCGCGTCCCCCGAGATCAACAATATAATCACCGCCGGCATCGGGACGTATAACATCAAGCAAAGAGCCGTCGGCTCCATAGAGAGCCACTGGCGCATAGACAGAGGAAAGCCTGTACACATCCGTCGATACTTTCGTAAGTTGACATGGATCTGAAGCTGTTGCGTAATCTTTGATTCCGGAATATACAATGTATTCGGCCGCACCGGGCATTGAAGCATCGGCACGCGCGTTGCCACACTGGTCGACAGCCAACAGGCCGCCGATCTTACCGTCGCCGTCGAGATCCTGTATGAACTGATTCTCGAGCAGACGCTGGTAAGAGGTTATGACGTTAACAGGCTGTCCGGCATAGCTAACCGACAGCGGCAACACAATCGGAGTCTTGCCGGCTCCCCACAGACGTACATCAGGGATAAAGCGCCCGTCCGACACCTTGCCGCCAAGAAGTTCTTCCAACGCGCCAATAGCCCCGGAAAAATCAGCCGCCAGGAAATCGGTGCCGTCAGCAGTAAAATTCACCGACTGCCGGCATGAATAAATATTGAACCTTTCTTTTTCGACAACAGCCGTTTCCCCCGTTTTGACATCGCCGCAGCCACTGTCGCTGTAATTGCCTGCGACAATGCTGTTGTGAAGATTCAATCGTCCAAGACCGTAGACATTGATTGCGGCTGCATTGAAATTATCTTTATTGGAACCGGAAAAAACCGCTTCATTCCCTACCACAGTCAGATGCGCCATGTTGACAGGCACGTCTGTGTCGAGATTCGCACAGATAGCCGCTCCTCCGAAGCCTCGTACGACCACGGGCAAACCGCTTGGCGCGGACAGACGATTGGATGCGAATGTGCTGTTTACGATCGAATATCTTGATGCCGACGGACAGCCGTTAAAAAAAAGCGCACCGGTGCTGCGTCCGCTGTTGACTATGAATGCGCTGTTGCGTACTATCAGTTCGGCGGCATCTGTAACAACGGCGGCACTGCCGCTCTTAGCCTCATTCGCCTGAAATACAGAATTGTCTACGATAAGTTCTCCAGAAAGTTTAAAGATTGCGCCACCTCCGTTTTCGGAAGCTGTATTATTGTAAAAACGACAAGCGCTGACAACCGCATCACGACAGTCGACCGACATAGCGCCACCCGATGCAAAAGCCTTGTTCGAGCTAAAATCCACATCGGTCAGGCGAAGATGATTTCCACGAAAACGCAACGCTCCGTCGGAAGCCATCTTTGACGAAACATAATTTTCAAATCCAAATCCGCTGAGATTCAAAGAATACCAGTTCTCGACATACATCGGGCACTCGGTCATATCGGATGCGTCAATAAGCGTACGGCCTGCAAGTTCGGAGAAATCGGAGGCATATCCTCCGGCAAGAGTCATCGATGCAGGAATCCTGATGTTTTCCTTATATGTACCCGCTGTAATTTTCACCGTGCCATTCATACCGGCCGCAGCGACACCTTCAGCGATTGTACGGAAAGGATGTAAGACGCTGCCGTCGCCACCGGCGGCGGCCTCCCGGTCGACATGTACTGTCGCCGGAATCCGCTCTCCGGAGAGGACGCAACGTATCATTACCGGAAAATGGTCCGACGGATTCACCGTACGTCCGAAATATTCGGTTATTATGTGACGGCTGCGCACATCCATATTACGGTAGAAACAGAAATCGAATTCCGATCCGCTCATCATGGAACTGTTAACGGGATACCAGTTCTGCCCTGTCACATTCGTAGTCGGATTAGACTCCGGCAGGCAGTAATTTTCCGCGGCAGTCAGTGCGGCATCGTAGAAATGCGAGGCATAAGCGCTGTAGGCTTCGCTATGGTCGGCTCTGCGCATGTTGAAGTCACCCACAAGCACTACCGGATAATTCCCGGCGATCTCAGCAAGACGTCGTGAAATAAGTTCACCGCTGTTGCGTCCGTCGAGCGAAGGACCGTAGTTGACGTGCGTAACGGCGAAATAAAAGATTTCACCGGTAGATCGTACTTTCATCTTAGCCCAACCGCAAGTGCGCCAAAGTCCGCTGAACTCAGGATCCGTATCCCATCCCGGTCCGGGAGTGTCAGGCGATGGCGACAGCCAGAAGCACCCGGACTCAACACATTCGTAACGGTCTTTTTTATAAGCAAGAGCATTGTAGGAATAATCCTTGGCGTTATTATTGCCCGAGCGCTCCCATTCCAGAAAAGAATAGTCGGTCAGCCATGCTTTCATGTCTTCGAGCTGTGAGCGTCCGGTCGACGGATTCACACTCTTGCCGCCATTGCGCCCGGTGACTTCCTGCATCCCGACTATGTCGAAATCATAGTCCTTGATCACCCGTGCCACATACGGGCCGCGGACACTCCAGCTCTTTTCACCCGTATCGCCGTTGTTGGGATTTACATAGCGTATGTTGTAGTTAGCGAAATTATGGACATCGGCTGCGGCAGAGGCAACAGAAGTACTTGCCGCCACCAAAGCGGCGGCAAGTACGATTTGTTTTATTATTATTTTCATTATCGAATACGAGGAGATATGGATTTTCAGATTGCGAGTTTGACACTCATGCCGTTGACAGAAACGATATAGATGCCCGATGCAAGGGCTGAAAGATCGAGAATGTCACCTTCAGCAACATAGACAGCGACAAGTCTGCGGCCACCGAGGTCATAGACAGCGGCTGCACCTTCCGTGCCACAGACCGCATAACGCCCCGCTCCCATTGCCCGCAGCGAGAAATCGCCATCCGTCATGGCAGCGACAATACCCGTCTGTTTATAATTCTCCTCATCGTAAGCACCGGGAACCGTTGTTTCGGGACGTGTGGCACCGGTCTGGTCGAGAGTAAGATCCAGTTCCGCGGGAAGATTCCATGCCTCGGCAATCGCGCGGGAGTCGTCGAGCGACACATTGCGGTAGGCTTCAAGGGGAGCTATGACACGAGAGTAGCCCACCTGCGCATATTCATTATCTCCGAAAACAGATGCTACAGTATTTGTCTTGGCTATGTTGTCGCTTTCGGCAGGCTGAGAAGCAGTATTGTTGGTGACTGTCTGCCAAAGGTTATGCCCTCCGGAAGTGAATCCGGTCGAGGCACTTTGCAGGAAGATGGTTGCAAAAGAGTTCGTTCCGTCATCATCCCTGCCTTCTTCCTTATTCACAACAATATCGGCGTATGAATAGAATTTCGCTCCATTGCCTACGGAAAGTACAGCGCCGCTATAGCGGGCTGCCTGGTTGCAGGTGCAGTCGAACCATGTGTTGTGAAGCGAATAGAAGTTAGTGCCTCCACCTATGCGCGCGCCTGCTCCGGCCCAAGAAATATGTGTGCCGGTAACGGTGCTGTTAGCCATATACATCGTACCGCCGTTATCGGAAAGAGCTATGGCGCCTCCATACTTGGCCACATTGTTATTGGTAGGTTGCGCCACTGTGTTGTCGGAGAATTCACAGCGGTCGACAATTATCTCGCTTCCCGGATTTCCGGCCGTGGTTCCTCCGCCTTTCTGGCGTATGTGAAGCGCCACACCGGCGTTAGTACCCTTATTGTCGCGCCAGATGAAATCATGCAGATATACTCTTGAGCCATTGAGCACCACCATTCCACCACCTTTTTCTGTCCGGTTTTCTATAAATTTCAGATGGTCGAATTCAGCGTTCACATTCGATGCGAAAAGTGCCGAACCTTTATAAGTCGTGGATGTAGTATGGGCGTCGCGGATAGTAAGACCTGCAAGGACAGTCTTCTGATAATCTGCGGCATCGCCGGCAAAATCCATAACGATAAACGCAACGCCGCTGTTATCGCCATTGCCGTCGCCATCGGTATCGGCACTGAGAATTGTTTCATAAACCGACGGATACTCTATTGCGCAGTCGGTTCCTATACGGTCATCTCCGAATCCGCCTTTTATGGTCACGCCCTGCGGCACAGACAGAAGTCCTGGAGCATAGAAACCGCCCTGAAGATATAATTCGTCGCCGGGCTGAAGATCTTTTACCGTTGCAGCGAGCATGTCGGCTGAAGCTGAATTTTCCCATGAGGAACCATCCTTTTCGCCAGCACCGGCTTCAGAGAAAAACAAGACGGAAGCATCTGCATCGACCGCACAAAGCATGGAGGCGAAAAACGCCGATGTGATTATTATATTTTTTTTCATGACAATCAATAATTATAATATCAGAGAGCTACCTTGAGCGCTTCATTCCCTACATTCACGATATATACACCGCCTGCAAGTCCGGCGAGATCGAGTACATCGCCATCGGCAACAGTGGACTCTACGACTTTACGGCCACCGAGATCATATACGGCAGCGACACCTTCAGCTCCACGGACAACATAATGTCCGCCGCCGAGAGCAAGCAAAGAGAATGAAGCGGATTCCACAATGGCTGCGGAAATTCCGGAGTTTTCTTTTTCGGCCTGTACATCGTAAGCACCGGGAATAGTGGATGCCGGACGCTTAGCACCTGTCTGGTCGAGGGTCACGTCGATTTCGGCGGGCATACTCCATCCTGCTGCAGCTGCCTCGATATCGGCAAGCACGACTCCCCGGAAACTTTCGAGAGGTGCGATTACACGTGTACCGCCGACTGTCTGAGCCTCATTATCTCCGAATACCACTGCAACGGTATTATCCTTGTTCACATTGTCGGTAGGCGCAAACGGAGTAGCGGAATTGTTGAACGTCGATCCCCAGACATTATAGCCTTTGGTGTCGAATGTACAGAGTTCTGTCTGTATGAAATTTGTAGCAAGCATGCCTTCGAATCCGTCGACTTTGTTTACCGAAATAGTGTTGGCTGCATAGAGATGCGATTTGTCGCCCATGGAAATGATGGATCCGCTATGGCGTACATCATAGCTGCAAGTGCAGTCATAGAACGTGTTGTTTGTCGAATAGAGTGTTGTGCCCGTTCCGAAACGGCCCATGGCTCCCGCCCAAGAAATATGGGTTCCGGTAACGGTAGTGTTGTTGATCCACATTGTTCCGCCCCAGTCGGCCAATGCTATCGCGCCGCCATATTTGGCCTTGTTTGAATTGTCGGGTTCGGCAACGGTATTATCGGTGAATTCACAACGGTCTATTATTGTTTCACCGCGACGGGTTTCGGCTTCGGAAGAACCGCCGTTATGCTGTCGGCATAGCAGCGCCACACCGGCATTGGTTCCCTTGTTGCCTCTCCAGATACAGTCGCGGAAAACGGCGCGGCTACCCTGGCAACATACGACACCGCCGCCAACTTCAGTCTTATTGTCAATGAATTTCACATGGTCAAATTCGACATTGGCCTGCACGGCAAAAAGCGCGGCTCCTTTATATGTCGACTCACCGGTGTAGTAGGCATCGCGTATCGTCACACCCGAAATCGACACTTTCTTATAATCCTGCCATGTCTTGTCGCCTTTCCATCCGTCGGTCAGCTCATTGGCAATCACTATAAGCGCACGGGCACCATTATCGCCTTTTCCGTCGCCGTCGAGGTCGGCGGTAAAGATTGTTTCGGTTTCGGTGGGATATGTTATTGATGTGTCGGTGCCTTTTTTATCGGGACCGTATCCGCCTTTGATTGTCACGCCCTGAGGTATATCCCATAGTCCGGTGTTGCGGTCGGGCAGATAGGTGCCACCCTGAACATATACGGCATCGCCTGCTGAAAGACCGGCAACCGTACTTGCGAGATATTCGGCGGGAGCCGAATTTTCCCACGAGGTACCGTCCTGATCTCCGGCGCCATTGACGCTGAAGAAATAATTCTCGGCATTTGCCGTGCCGGCGCACATCATTGTCGCAAGCGACAGAAAGCATGTAATCGACTTTTTCATTGAATAAAAGATTTAAAAGTTGGTAATTCTATCAGTAATATATTTTTAATAAGGTAGTCCGTCTTCCCAACCGGGATTCTGCTTCAACACACCACCTGTGAGCAGACGTTCGTTGATAGGTATGGCATAGAGATAATCGCGGTCTTCATTCCATACTCGGCGCAAGGCTTCATCGCCATGCACGAGCATGTTTCCGGAATTTCCGTCGGTAAGGATTATGTCGGTTCCCAATTTGAGGAATGTCAGGCCAAGCCCTCCCGGACGCTTGTCGGTGTAGAGTGCCACATTTGGACGGCCGTCGCCTGTCAGGTCGTATTTGCCTTCTCCCGGGAAGTATTGACCGAGGAAGGATTTTTCGTAGACCTTGCCTTCGCGCCAGCGCAGTATGTCGTTATAGTGCAGACCTTCGAGAACAAGTTCGATCATGCGTTCTCGGCGGATTTCAAGTATTGAACCCGTGTATGCGCTGCGTGTCACATTTGGATATCCTGTTTCGGCACTGAGCAGATAGGCGTCGGGTGCGGCATTGGCTTCGGCCATATTCAGATCCGGCATTCCGGCGCGGCGGCGCAGGAGGTTGACGGATATGTCAAGATCTGTCTGTGTAAGCGTTCCGAGTTCGGCAAGACATTCGGCATAGTTCAGGTACACTTCGGCAAGGCGGAATATAGGCAGAGGAACAAGCGAACCGTCCCATATATTGTACTTTACGTCCATCACATATTTTATATACTTATATCCTGTCGGGCAACGTGTGAGGTCGGTAGGATAAGTGCGGTCGTCGCCTTTCTGGATATAGCCGGGACAATAGACGGTCTGTGCCATACGAGGATCGCGACCGCTACATTCATCGACATAACTCATCGTCTGATAACCCGGCCGGTCGGTGAAACGTGTGCCGTCGGAGTTGAGATACAGGTTGACAAAGCGTTTTGTGAAACCGACAGCACGGGTATTTGCCCATCCGTTGGCATTGTTCTTGATTGTGACCTGCTCGCTGCAGCGTCGTGCCCATATATACTCGCATTCACGGGCGTCGAGCGTGGCAAACAGATCGCGATAAGGTTCGGCGCCATCGCTATACAGTTCGTACCCGCCATCTTTCATAAGAGTTCCGGCTGCCTCTGCTCCTTTTTGGAGTAATTCTTCCCAAGGCAGCGACTCGGGATTGAAAGGATCGCCGGCATGGTATTTACGGAATGTACCCTCAAAAAGACAGGCGCGGGATTTAAGCGCCAGAGCCGTCCATCGATTTACCGTCCATGTGGAATGACCGGTTGGAAGCAGACGCGCGGCATCATCCAGGTCTTTGATTATATTGTCTATAATAAGCTGGCGCGAATCGCGTGGTTTTTTCAGAAGATCTTCCTGATCGGATGCCAGAGGCTGATCGTACCAGGGCACTTCGCCGAACTTTGTCAACATATTATAATAAAAATACGCACGGAAGAAATAGGCGACTCCGTCGTAGCGGTCGCGTGCGCGTTCGTCGGGACAGCGCGATGAATGCTGTAGATAATAGTTTATCTTGCGAAGTGTCGACCAGGACCATCCTACTTCGGAAGCATCGGTTGGAACGATACGCTGACCGAGAATCGCACGATCCATAACCGGAGTGACAATATGTTCTCCCTGCTCGAGATACCAGTTGTAATCGGCAGAAACAGAAGGCATCAGGGAGTAGAACTGATTGGTGTACAATTCAAGTTCGGTTTCTGAACCGAAAAACACACCGGGGTTCAGCTTGTCCTGCGGAAACTGATCCATATCGGTACAGCTGCCTGCTGCCAGCGCTATCGAGAGGCCTATAAATATTTTATGATGTTTTTTCATTGCTTATCGGAATTTAGAAAACGACATTTACGCCGAATGTGAACGACTTCGCGAATCCATAGTTGTTGCCGGTAGTGATCGTGGCGGCGGTTTCGGGGTCTATAGTACGACAGTATTTCTTGAATGGCGACCAATAGAAAAGATTTTCACCCGAGAAATATACACGCAACTGGCTGAACACATTGCGTAATACGGGAATGGTATAGCCCACAGTCAGGTTCTTAAGACGCAGGTATGCAAGATTCTGCATGTAGCGGTCGTTTGCCGGTCCGAGCTGATTTGTCGCACCGAGCGCTTCATAACCGCGCCATCGCGGGAAATAGGCATCAGGATTATCCTCTGTCCAGACATTTTCAAGGAAGTCGCCGGCAATGAACGCCTGATACGGGCGGGAATACGGACCCCAGAATGTGGTGGCTTCAGTACTCGGATACCAGTTGCGACGCCCGATTCCCTGGAAAAAAGCCGAAATATCGATACCTTTCCACTCAAGTCCGAGGCGGAAATTGTAGTTATAGCGGGGCAATTTATTGCCTATCACCCGGCGGTCGCCGGGATTGTCGGCTGTGTTCTCCCCTATGGATATCACCTCGTCACCGTCGAGGTCGGAATATATCAGGTCACCGCCATGCAGACCTTTTGAGGGACCGACCACCATTATGTCGGAGTTGACAGACGACTGGTCGACAGTATATGCCGCCGCGTCCTCGTCGGATGCGAACAGCCCGTCGATATGGTAACCCCACAGTTCGCCGAGAGTCATGCCTTCATAATAATCGGTGAGCAGTTTTGTAGGGTTATCGAATTTGGTGATTCTGGAAACATAGTCCCCCACCCCGACCGATACGGAATACTTCATCGGCGAGTCGAGCAGGTCGACACTGTCGTCCCACATAAGGGCAATCTCCCAGCCCCGGGTGCGAAGATCGGCGCAGTTTGCCTTGGGCACACTCGCACCATACACCGCCGGAAGCGATGCTCCGTTTGTAAGCATGTCTTTGGTGTCGCGTATGTACATATCACCGGTGAAACGCAGGCGGTTGTTGAAGAACGAAAGGTCAAGGCCTACATCGTAGGTCGTCACTTTTTCCCAGGTCAGGTCGCCGGCCACAGGTGCGCTCTCGGTGGCATAAGAAAGCTGTGTGGAACCGTCAAGCGTCACACCTGTGTTCTTCATCGATGTGTCTATTATCTGTATATAGTCATAATAGCCTACCTGCTGGTTGCCGAGTGTTCCGACAGACAGACGTATTTTAGCATCTGTCCACCATTTGCGCACCGGTTCCCAGAATTTCTCCTGTCCGAGGCGCCAGCCTGCCGATGCCGACGGGAAGAAACCCCAGCGATGGGAGCTTGCAAAGCGTGATGAGCCGTCGTAACGGCCTGAAACTTCAAAAAGGTATTTGCCGGCATAGTCATAGTTGATACGCCCGAAGTAGCCGCGGGTAACGGAACTGGCAAGGTCCTCTACCAGCGAAGGAATCTCTCCCGTAGCAAGATTGAAACTGCTGAGTTCGGTACTCAGCAAATCGTAACGTTCAGCCTTCAGGGAATTATTATGATAGATTTCACCGTTAAGGCCAAGCATTATTTTCAAGTTATGCGGACCGAAAGAAGGTGAATATGTTGTAAACACATTGTAGATCTGGGTCGTACGGCCTGTGACACGACGGGCATACTGGTCGCGCGCTATGCTCTGCTGTGCAGGGTCCATCCACGAAATCACACCTTCGTACTGTGAATACGGAACAGGCACACGGCGGGAATCGAATTCATAGTTACGATAAAGGTAGGAATAGTCGGCATTGACAGTCCAGTCTTTCATCAGACGTATTTCAATATCGTTTTTTACCACAAATTCACGATTGCGCTCTTTATTGAAATGTTTGCCATAGTTCAGGACTGCATTAAGCCCGTTGCCGACAGCCAGACTGCCGTTGTAATTATATTGGTTGTAATAAACGGACGTGCCGTCGGGGTTCGTGGATGGAATATAGGGAAGAGAATGAAGGCACGAACCTTTGAATAGGTACTGTATGTCGTTTCCGCCGGGATAATGGTAGTTTGAATTAAAAAAACTCATATTGACGCCATATTTCAGCCAGTCGGTGATCTTGACATTCAGTTTCGCGCGTGTAGAGAAACTCTCGAATTTATCATTATTCTGCCGTATCATTCCGTCTTCTTTGTAAATGCGGCCGCTGACATAGTAGTTCACACGTTTCGAACCTCCTGTAACCGACACATTGTAGTCCTGCATCGGACGGTTCTTCTTGAAATAATGGTTGTACCAGTCGAAATTCGCATAATATTTATAAGACTTGTCGGGCTGCACGACCGCCCACGGACGTTCCGGACTTTCGACATCCTGACCAAGACGCATCCATAGCTCGGCATAGTCGTATTCATCGTAAGTGGTGAACGGAAAACCGGAGTGCTCGTTCATGAACCAGTCATTGATAAAAACCGACCAGTAACCCGAGGTGATATAATCGTTGTCGGCAGTCTGGGTCTTCCATCCTGCCTTGAGGTCGAACGATACTTTAGGCGCGGCATCTTCAGAGCCGCTTTTGGTTGTCACCAACACAACACCCGACGATGCTTTAGCTCCATATATCGCTGCTGCGGACGCATCCTTAAGAATAGATACGGATTCAATGTCATTGGAGTTGACGCGGGAAAGATCCATCTGAACTCCATCGACAAGCACCAGCGGCGAACCGCCATTTATAGAGGCCACACCGCGTATATCGACGGAATATCCGGAATTGGGACCTCCTGAACTGAAAGTAAGGTTGAGCGACGGATCAGCACCCTGAATGGCCGAGGCGGCATTGGACGTGGGACGTCCGGTGATATCGTCGGCCTTGATGACGCTCACCGCTCCGGTAAGATTCACTTTCTTCTGGCTGCCGTAGCCGACCACGACCACTTCGTTGAGCGAACTGATGTTCTCGGATATACGTATGTCGTAGACTCCCGCCGACGCAATCCTGACAGACTGCGGCTCATAGCCTATATAACTCACCTCCACGACATCGCCGCGACGGATGCCGGACAGGGAATAACGTCCGTCGTGGTCGGTGGCGACGGCGTTGCGCGAGCCGCGCTGCCTGACCGTCGCTCCGATCACGGGTTCGTCGGCCTCGTCGGTCACAACACCCGTGACAGTGAATGAATCAGAAGAAGCGGTCGCGTTCAGCTCCGACAGTGTGACAGGTTCTTTTTCGTTGTACACTACCACGACTCCGTTGGCCTCGAGTGAATAGCCGAGAGGCACGGAGGCAAAAAGTTTGTCGAGCAACTCCTTTGCAGTCACGTCCTTTACCGAAAGCGAAACTTTAGTGTCGAGGCCTTCGAGAGTTGTCTTATAGAAAAAATGCAGGTCCGAAACCTTTTCGATTTCGCGCATGGCCTTGCGCAGCGGCAGGCCTGAGAACGACACGCTGACATTAGCCCATGCTGCCAGTGCCGGAATCAGCATCAGAGCCAGGAATGCCGCACGGCGCCATTGATGTCTTATCTTATTATAATACATAGCTGTTGATTGGTTTATTACGGTCAGGGGTACTTATTCCGCCACGGTGACAGTCCGGGCTATCTCGACTTTACGCCAGTCGAAATTCGGGAAATCGAGTTTGCCGAAAAAGTAGATTTTCATCTCTCCGGCTTCTGTAAGCGTTATTTCCGCCGACGTGTTCACGCCTGATTCATCGAAATCCTGAAAATCGGCTTTCATCTCCGGATCGGGAAACCACCAGGAAGCATACCACCAGTAGCTCTGCTCCTTGATGTCGGGCGACGGCTGGCTCAGGCATGTGATGTGGCACGTTATGACATCTCCCACGCGATATACGTCCTTTTCGGGAGTGATTGTTATCCCGCTGAATGTCGGCTCAACCGACCTGTTGTCGTCGTCCGAGCAGGAAGCGAATGCGACACAGCACATTATCAGCGAGATAAAGATACATTTAGTCTTGAACATAGTTGTATTTAAGGTATTAATATGATTTCAAAGTTATTTTGAAGGCGTTTCCTTGTATACGTATCCGACCGAATCGCCTTCCATGCAGTACGATGCTTCGGCAGCCGTGGTGAGCACCCGCAGGCGGTCGTTCAGGTCGCCATCGCCTACACTTCCGGTGAAACGCTCGTCGCGCAACCTGGGGGTAAGGATGCTCAGTCGCACTTTATAATTTCGGGCAAGCACTTTCAGGATGTCTTCAAGACGTTCGTCGTTGAAGCGCATGACCCCATCCATCCAATCCTTATAGTCCTCGGCATAAACACGCTGCGACGTGAACTTGCGGCGACGTTTTTCATAACTTACCATCATGTCGGCTTTCATGCTGATCGAGGTCACGGCATCGGACACAACCACTTCGCCTTCGTTGAGCACGACGGAGATCTTATCGTCATCGTCGTAAGCTTTTACATCGAATTCCGTACCGCGGCATTCTATCGCTATATCGTCACATTTTACAATAAAAGGATGCTCGGGATCACGGGCGACATCAAAATAAGCCTCTCCTCTTATGTCAACTCCGCGCGTACCGGTGACTTCATCGAATCGATAAGCGATTTCTGACATTGAATTCACCGTTACTTTTGTGCCGTCGGGGAGTGTTATAGACGAACGCTGGCCGGTGCCGGTACTCACAACAAGAGGATTCTGATACGAAGCGTCTTTTCGGGAAAACAAAACCGTACCTACAGCTACAATCAGCACCACAACGGCCGCAATATCAAGAAAGTCACGCAAACCCGACATCTTTCTTGCACCAGCTCCTGAGTCAGGGCCCGTACGCTGCTCATCTACCATGACACCGGCAAGCCTGGCCCGCAAACGCGCATCGACTTCCGAATCGATGCGCGTGTCAGATATTTCGATACCTTCACGGAACCATTCTCCCAGAGCGGCATCATTCTCAAACCATCGTCTTATAAGCTGCAGATCATTGCCTGAAGCCTCATGGTTGAGATACCTTTCAATCTTTTTTTTCATGTTTTCCATGTGTCATTATGTGTACCTATGTAATGGGGAGTCCCTGTGATAAAAGAAACGACAACATAATCAGCCATACGCCATAACGCCGTCCCAGTTGCTCGCGTAAGAATCGCAAAGCCAGCACAATGTGGGTTTCAACCGTATTCACCGATATGCCCAGCGATTCGGCAATCTGCTTGTAAGTCAAATTATACTGACGGCTCATAAGAAACACCTGACGACGTACAGGAGGCATTTCCTCTATAAGCTGACAGAGATATTCCATCAGGAACTTACTGTCGATATTTTCTTCTGTTGAAGAATCAAAAGGAGTCTGCGTATTAAGTATATAATTAAAATATACGTACTCTATGGCTTCGTGCTCACAGACATTGAAAAAGGCATTGCGCGCTATTGCGAACAGATAAGCCGCCATTGTTTTCGTATCAGTGATACTTTCGCGACGCTCCCAGAGTTTGAGAAAAGAGATTTGGGTTATTTCCTCAGCAACATATTTATTACCATGTGAAATCTTCAACACATAATTATATAGCCGTCCGGCATACTGCGAATACAGCAGTTCAAAATGTTCTTTGAATCTCTTTGCGTTGATTGGTTTCATGGTTATTGATTATTCGGCTTTGTCGCCGTGTATAATAAATGCAGTTTAAAATGACAATACCATGAATCCGACAACCGTATTTTATCATTTATTAACTTTAAATTTCCCAATATTCCATAATTTCGGCGTATGATGGAAAACCCCGCTCCAATGGATTTTGCTCCGCTTTTGAGCAAGCCCATTCGGGTTGTCGCTTTTTGTGCAGCCACCTCATCCGCTTTTGCTTTTTGCAGAGTTGCATTGGCTGCGTTTATATCATCTACTGAGCCTTTTTCGATAGCTACCGCCAACTGCAAGACTGCTGCTTTCCTACGTTCAGTTGCCGCCGCTGCCGCTGATTGTGCAACTTCGACCCTTTGGCTCGCGGTAGAGTATTTATACAATGCAAAGATTGCGGCATTAGGGAGGATAAAATATTGGGCGGTATTTGCAACAGCCTTCCAATTCCTCATCAATTCAGTTAATAAACTGATGGCTGTTTTCATACCACTGTTGACAGTAAGCCATCGGCGAAATACGTGTTTGGAATTTGTGGCATAAAATAAAGTTAGAGCCGGTGAGGCTTCACCGGCTCTTGGAGTTGTGTTATCAGATTTTTTTGAGTGGAGGGATTTTTGG
>CAJUKD010000034.1 GCA_910587235.1 uncultured Muribaculaceae bacterium | reverse complement strand
TAAAATAACACATTTGTCGAAAATGAGACGAAATCTTAAATGAAAGAGCCGTGGTAAATATATTATAAAACTTCTGCGGCAGAGTCCTTATTTTAAATATTAATGGTAAATTTGTAGTCGATTCAACTCCTAAACGGGAAAAATGTACCTAAATCGACTGCTGACTATATTTGCCGCTACCGTTATATCTATGACGGCTCTTACATCGTGCATAGTCCTTAACGAGGATCAGCCCGAAGTGAAGCGTATGCTTACCGTCAATGAATCGGTGAACGAGCAGGGCTATATCGTCGAAAAAGGCTACACGATGACCGATAGTGAAATTTTCGTTTGTTTCTATAGCCGTGCTCGTATTCTGATATCCGAAGAGAAATATAATTATTCCGTAGAGGTGCCCAATGGTGCGTATACTCTCGTCGTGCGAATCGATGTTTACGGTCGTCCGCGCGGAACCTACGGCGAGAAGTTGCTTGTGGCCCGGCTTACAACCGACATGAAGCTGTTACCCGATGCGAGTGACGGCGACAGTGTGGCAATTGCCGGCGATGACATCACTTCTGTAGAATATATGGTGGACGATAATTTCGAGTTGAATCCGGAATTCATGACAGGCACCTTGTTTTCGAAGCTGATGACCGACTATGGTTACCGCTACGGGAGTTCTCAATGTACATGGCTCTTTTTTGACGTCGACGGAAATGAAATCGAATCGACTCCGACAGCTACTACAGCCGCGAAAGCTCAGCCTGTGTTCAATGTCTACGGCACTCCTGTCAATGGCTCATTTGAGCAACAGCATGTCCTCACTGTGACGTTTGATCGACGCGCCACTGCCGACTATGCGGCACCGGACGCTGTTGTGGACGCCGACACGCCTCATGATGTCGAATATGTCGTGCTTCGGAACTATGTTCTGAATGCTACTGCGAATCTTGGCAGTTATATACAAGAACTTCTGAAAGACTACGGATATATTATTGCAGAGGCTGCTTACTTCACCCGCGCCTGCGACGACGACGGTTCTGTGCGGAATGAATCGAAATCGATATCTTCTCTCTGCACGACAGAACCTTTTGTCGAATATTATGTGGATGTAGCGGGCTATCCACGCAACGGTAACTATGTCAGAGAGCAGGTTCTGACGCTGACATTTAAACGTATAAAAAGTGAAAAGATTAGTGAAGACGACAATTTTGTTCTTACAGCAGATATGCCACATAGGGTTAAATACAAGGCAATGCGCAACTATGTGCTCAACACGCAACTATCACTTAGTAGTTATATATCCGGCTTGATGGCGGACTATGGATATAATACAGCTTCAACAGATTGTCGGCTCCGCTTCTTCGACAATTCCGGTAACATCAAAGGCGAGTCGGCTAAACTATCTGGCACATGCACCAAGGAGCCTTATGTGCAGCTTTTTATCGAAGTCAATGGATACGCCAAAGGTGGTAGTTACGTTAGTGAACCGGTGCTGACTCTTACATTCGACCGAATAGAAAGCGCCGAGATTTCCTCGACGGATAATTTTACATTCACGTCAGCAATGCCTCACACGGTGGAATACTTAGTGGAGAAACCGACAAATTAACACAATGAACCAAAGTATGACCATTATACTCCACAACGCCGCAAAAGGTTTCATGCTTTTCCTTGCATTATTGCTTGGCATGTTGTCAGGGCGTGCTCAGGTCAATACCGATCAGGTGCTGCGAATAGGGCAGAACGCACTGTATTTCGAGGACTACATGCTGTCGATACAGTACTTCAATCAGGTGATAGCGTCAAAACCTTATCTTGCACAGCCGTACCTGATGCGGGCGATTGCGAAACTGAATCTTGAGGACTACGTAGGCGCTGAAGCCGATGCCTCTCGTGCGATAGAACTGAACCCGTTTTTAAGTGATGCGTGGGAAGTCCGCGGTGTGGCACGGCAGAACACCGGGCGTAACCGTCTTGCTGTCGCCGACTATGATGAAGCCCTCGCGCTCCTTCCGCGTAATCGTTCGTTGCTGTTCAACAAAGCTCTCGCCCTCAGTGATATTCATGATTATGAAGCGGCCGGTGCTTGTTTTGAAGAATTGCTCGGCCATTATCCGTCTTTCGACAATGCCTACCTTGGCCGGGCGCGCATGCTCCTTGCCGCAAAGGATACGCTTGCAGCGGAAGCCGATATCGAGAAAGCGCTTGAAATAAATAAAAACGCGGTCAACGCCTATATAATGCGAGCCGACATAGCCATTAATTCCGACGGGGATTTCCGGCGGGCGCTTTCCGATATAGACGAGGCAATACGTTTGCAGCCGCGTACGGCGGGTCTTTATATCAATCGTGCGTATCTGCGTTATAGACTTGACTCCTATACGGGCGCGATGGCTGACTATGATTATGCCCTCAGACTCGAACCGCTGAATGTTACGGCGCTCTTCAACCGTGGCCTTCTTTTGGCCGAAGTCAGCGCCAACGACCTTGCTTTGGCAGATTTCAATAAAGTACTCGAACTTGAGCCTGACGATTTTCGTGCGCTCTACAATCGCGCTCTTATAAACCGCCTCAAAGGAAATACCACCGATGCTTTGTCGGACATAAGCAGGGTAGTGGAGCGTTTCCCGGATTTTCCCGGAGCGCTTTACATCCGCAGTCAGATATACAAGGACAGGGGTGAACTCCGAGCCGCCGACCGCGACTATAAAAAGGCTCTTGCTGCGGCCAAAGCATTAAAGCCGGCGAATGTGGATTCCGTTGCAGATGATGATGCGGCAGAAACCTCGGGAACGGGCGATGATGTGCCGGAAGAATTAGTGTCGAAACGTTTTGCCACTCTGCTGACTATCGACGACAATGCCGACATAAGGGAAGAGTACAATAATTCGGCTATACGCGGACGTATCCAGGATCGTAATATAAATGTTGAAACGGAGGCTCCGATGATGCTTTCATTTTATTCTTCGCCGACTGAACTGCGCCGTAATACATATTATATAAAGGAAGTCGATGACCTTAATTCGACCCGTGAGTTGCGTAATGTTCTTGTTGTTACCAATGTTGTGCCTGCGCTTGACGAGAGCATAATCGCCCGCCATTTCCAGTCGATCGAATATTATAATTCCTATCTTGCTACACACCGCCCGCGTGCCATCGACTATATAGGCCGGGCGCTTGATTTCCTGACTGTCCGAAATTACACTGAAGCCGAAACCGATGCTTCACGAGCCATAGCCATGACTCCGGATCAGGCTTTGCCTTATCTTATCCGTGCACAGGCGCGTTACGGCAATTTCCGTGAAATGACACTGAATCCATCGCTTTCTCCTGAAAACGATGCGCTGACGCGGGCAGGATTGCGTCGTAAAGTTCTCGACGATGCTGTGGCCGATCTCGACAAGGTTATAGAGCTATCTCCACGCACAGCAGTGGCATGGTACAACAAAGGCAATTATCTTATCGATGCAGAAGAATTCAATGCTGCGATTGATTGCTTCACTAAAGCCATAGAACTCAAGCCTGACATGGGAGAGGCATACTACAACCGTGGCTATCTTCATCTGCGTGCCGGACGAAAGGCTCTCGGTGTAGCGGATCTTAGCAAGGCCGGAGAGTATGGAATCGTTCCCGCATATAATCTGATAAAACGTATCAATCCGTAAACGGAATAACCATTATATTTATTTACAGAAATGACTGAATTTTCATCCGAAGATCTGACACAACTCAAGGGAAGGAATATAAGCATAGCAATCGTAGAAAACCAGCTCGAGCGTTTTCGTACCGGTTTTCCGTATCTGAAAATAGATTCTCCGGCATCTGTAGGCCACGGCATCATGAAACTTGACCATGTGCGTGAAGCGGAATGCACCGACCGCTGGAACCGTTTTCTGGCTGATGGCGGCGATGTACTCAAATTTGTTCCTGCCTCGGGGGCGGCATCGCGCATGTTCAAGGCTCTGTTTGCTTTTGTCAACGGTAGCGAAGATTTGCCTAAACCCGGTTCGCCCGTGGCCGAACTTGTAGAACATATTTCTGAAATAGCTTTTTATGAACAGCTACAGGCTACGGCCATGCGCTTGTATGGCGTTGATGTGGAGTCGCTTGTGGAGTCAGGTCGCATCAAAGACCTTATATCAGCCATAATTCTGCCCGATGGAATGAACTATGGCGCTCTTCCCAAGGCTATGCTGACATTTCACCGCTATGCCGACGGAAGCACCCGCACATCGCTTGAAGAGCAACTTGCCGAAGGCGCTCAGACGGCGGCTTCAAAAGGCGGTAAGGTGAAACTTCATTTTACCGTATCGGCTGACCATAGAAAACTTTTTGAGGATAAGCTCAAGGAAGCTGTGCCGGCAATGGAAAAGAAATTCGGTGTCAGCTATGAGATAAGCTTGTCGGAACAGAAAGCCTCGACTGACACCATTGCAGTAACTCCCGATAATGAACTTTTCCGTGATAATAACGGACGTCTTGTTTTCCGTCCCGGAGGTCATGGTGCGCTTATAGAAAATCTCAATGATCTCAATTCAGAGGTCGTATTTATAAAAAATATAGATAATGTGGTGGCCGACAGTCATCGCGCCGATACTGTACGATATAAACAGGTGATTGGAGGTTTGCTTATGCTTGTCCGTGACACAGTTCTGGATTTTATCAAAGAATTGAGCGTTCCCGGTGTTGCTGCTGCACGTGTGGATGCCGCAGCATCTTTCCTATCCGAAGTATTGTACACTCGTTATGTAGGGTTGGAAGACCTGCCCTGCGAGGAACGTCGGCTTGTGTTGCTTGAACTGTTGGACCGACCGCTTCGTGTATGTGGTATGGTACGCAACGACGGAGAACCCGGAGGAGGTCCGTACAATGCTTATTCTTCCGATGGATATACGGTTGCGCCACAGATTCTGGAATCTACGCAGATTGATCTTTCTCGGGCTGAAAATGTAGAGATGATGGCAAAGGCTACGCATTTCAATCCGGTTGACCTCGTTTGTTGCCTTACGCGCCATGACGGCTCGCACTTCAATCTGCCGGATTATGTCGACCATGAAACAGGTTTCATATCCGAAAAGTCGTTTGACGGACGCGATCTACGCGCATTGGAGTTGCCCGGACTCTGGAACGGCGCCATGAGCAGATGGAATACGGTATTTGTCGAAGTGCCGGCCACTACTTTCAATCCGGTCAAGACTGTTAACGATCTTCTTCGTCCTTCCCATAGATAAAGTATTGTGTAATTTATGCCTTGAATTTATGAAAAACGGAAAAATTATTGTCATAGCAGCCCCGTCAGGTTGTGGAAAGTCTACTATTATAAAGGCTTTGTTTGACGAGGAAAATGCCTCTGAACTTGATCTACGGTTCTCCATATCGGCCACAACTCGTGAGCCGCGGCCGGGAGAAAAAGAGGGCGTAAACTATTATTTTATGACTGAAGAGGCTTTCAGAGATGCTATTGTCGAGGGTGGGTTCCTTGAATATGAGGAAGTCTATCCGGGACGTTTTTATGGAACTTTGCGTAACGAGGTCGACCGTATCATAGGAGAAGGCCATAATGTGCTCCTTGATATCGATGTCAACGGAGCACTCGGTGTAAAAAAAATATATGGCGAACGTGCGTTGACTATTTTTGTACGTCCGCCGAGTGTCGATGAACTCCGTCGCAGGCTTGAGGCTCGTGGAACGGAAACTCCCGATGTCATTGACCAGCGTATCGACAGAGCGGAGTACGAACTTTCGCGTTCGCCGATGTTTGACAGAGTGGTTGTCAATGACGAACTTGACGAAGCAGTACGTCAGACACGCAACCTTGTCGACGGTTTCGTATCGCTCTGAATCTGTAAATAACGTATGCTTATGGAACAAGAGGATAGAAAACCGGTAATAGGGCTTCTTGGCGGATCGTTCAATCCGGTTCATATCGGTCACATGATGCTTGCTTCATATCTTGCTCAGTGGGGGTATGTCGACCGCGTATGGCTGTCGCTTTCTCCGAGGAGTCCGCTTAAGGATGGAGATGCTCTTCTGCCCGACCTGAAACGTCTGGCGATGCTTACCATTGCGGCAAAAGCTGCTCCGCTACTCGATATATGCGATATCGAGCTTTCAATGCCGCGTCCGTCATATACCATCAACACACTCGAGGTGCTGAGGGACCGTTATCCCGATCTGCGTTTCAAACTTGTGATTGGCAGCGACAACTGGCGTATATTCGACCGATGGCGTGAAAGTCAGCGTATTCTTGACGAGTTCGGTGTGATAGTGTACCTTCGTCACGGTTATCCTGTAGAAACACGCCATGTCGACGGCCTTGAGGTTGTGGACGCTCCTATAGTAAACCTGTCAAGTACTTTCGTGCGCGATTCGATAGCACGGGGGCGTGATATGAGCTATTTTTTGCCCGCCGGAGTCTATAAGTATATATGTGATAATAAACTTTACCGTAAAACCGATGACAAGTAAGCATAAAATGGAAGAAGAAAAACTTGATGCTAATTCTATTTCGTTCATAGCCTTGTGCCATCGCTATTGTGTGACACTTGAATCTCTTGCTGATGAAGCGACGGATTCCGATGATTTCTGCCGGTCTATGCTTTATATGTTACCGAGGCTGTATATGACGGCTTTCGATCTCGGAATGTCCGGCGATGATATTTCGGATTACCGCGATGCCGACAGTGGCGATAGCGTGAATGAAGTGCTTGATGAAAATGCCTATACGATAGTCCGTGATAACATAGCGGCCATTATGGGTAGCCACGATACATTTCTCGAAACCAATGTCGAGGATATGCGCTATTCCGATACGCCTATAGCATCTTCCGTTTCGGAATGTCTGGCCGACATATACCAGAGCGCGTATGATTTTGTGGCTACGGCGAAAGAGCTGCCGGCCGAGATGCTTCCGGAGTTGCTTTCCGATATGAAAATCCGTTTCCGCGATTATTGGAGCGAAACGCTTTGCAATGTATTGCGCATACTCAACAGTCTTTACCAGCGTTCGGAATTGCTTTCCGATAATTTTTAATCTCTCTTCTGTTTTCTAACCGTTAATTTGTCCCGAAATGACCTCCGCATCCGATTTGTGTTCTTTTCTTGATTCTTCGCCTGTCAATTTTCTGGCAGTGCATACTGCTGCCGGCCGTCTTGAAGCCGCAGGCTTCAAAGCCCTGTCGATGCGTGAGCCATGGACGCTTTCCGCCGGCGACCGCCGTTATGTCACAGTCAACGATTCGGCGCTGTTCGCATTTGTTGTCGGCGAAGGCGACGCCGCGGCTCCCTTCCATATCATAGCTTCTCATAGTGATTCACCTTGTTTCCGTATCAAACCTGAACCGGAGATTGTATGTGACGGCGGTATAGTTAAGCTCAACACGGAGGTTTACGGCGGTCCCATACTTTATACATGGTTTGACCGCCCGCTTTCTTTAGCGGGACGTGTGCTTCTGCGTGGCGATGACCCTCTTAATCCAAGGCGAGTGCTTATCCATGTTAAACGTCCTTTGATGACGATTCCACATCTGGCCATACATTTCAACCGTCAGGTTAATGAAGGCAATAAGTTGTCGAAGCAAAAAGACATGCTGCCGGTGCTGACTCGTCTGGCCGACGGACAGGATGCCTCAGGATTTTTGCGTGGCCTCGTTGCCGGAGAACTTGGCGTGCGGGAGGATGAAATAATCGACTATGATCTGTCGCTTTACGACACTACTCATGCTGCGCTCACAGGTGTTAACGGGGAATTTATCTGTTCAGGTCGCCTTGACGATCTGAGCATGGTGCACGCTTCCTTGCATTCTATTTGCGAAAAGGCATCCGTCGCTTCGGAAGCCACCCGTGTTATGGCTGTATTCGACAACGAGGAAACCGGTTCCGGCACAAAACAGGGTGCCGGTTCTCCTGTGCTTGAACATATATTCCGTCGCATAGTTCTGGCAAAAGGCGGTTCGGAGGAGGACTTTATGCGGGCGGTGGCGTCATCGTTCATGATTTCAGCCGACAATGCCCATGGCGTTCATCCGAATTATCCGGAAAAACACGATCCGACAAATCATCCGGTTCTCGGCGGCGGTCCGTGCGTTAAGATAAACGCTAATTGCAAATATATGACCGATGCCGAGAGTGCGGCTGTTTTTTCCAATATTTGTGAGCTTGCCAGTGTTCCCTGCCAGTATTTCGTAAACCACAGCGATGCTGCCGGCGGCTCTACGCTTGGCAATATCCTTACTTCACAATTGCCTTTGAGGGGTGTCGACATGGGTGCTCCGCTATGGGCAATGCACTCTGTCAGGGAAACGGCTTCTGTGGCCGACCACGACGCCACGATAAAAGTATTCTCCAAATTCTACGAACTCTGAATGATTGTTGTAAAACCCTTTTTGAAATCAATATCCGGCTGTTTGTCGCTCTGTATAGCCTGTTTTGGCATTTCCGCTCAGGAGTTGCCTCCGGAGAGGATAGAGTGGGGCGCCTCGCTGACGGCCAATGCCTCGACCGGCAGTCTGGCACCGTATATGATAGGTTCCTGGAACGGCGGTCGTATTGTCAATGGTTCCGGAGTATGGCTCGATGCTTATGCTGAGAAAAAGATGCGTCTTGACAAACGTTTCAGTTGGGGTGCCGGTATAGAAGCGCTTGCAGGAATCAGCAATGCGGCAGGCTATGAACGCTATGATGCCGCGACATCTACATGGTCTGATATCGGGCGGCGTCAGGCTCCATTGATGCTTCACCGGCTTTATGCCGAGGTGAAATTCCGTGGAGTGTATCTTAGAGCCGGCATGAAAGAGTCGCATTCGTGGATTGTCGACGACCGTTTTTCGGCCGGTGATTTTACACGCAGCAACAATGCCGTACCTATACCCGGAATCAGTGCCGGATTCGTGGATTTTCAGGACATTCCATTTACGCGCGGCTGGGTGCAGATCAACGGTGAGATAATGTATGGACGCATGATGGACAACCATTACAAGGAGAATCATTATAATTTCTACAATTTTCTGATTTCCCGCGATCTATGCTATACTTACAAATACTGTTATTTCCGCACTAAACCCTCCGAGCCTCTGTCGGTGACGCTGGGTATGCAGGCTGCCGGGGTTTTCGGTGGGAATTCAGTCTATTATGACAAAGGCAATATTATCCGTCGCGATGACCGTGGATTTCATATCCGCGATATTTTCGATATGTTCTTCCCTCACGAAGGCAGCGGCGAAGGTTTTCACAAAGGCAACTCGCTCGGCTCGTGGGATTTCAATGCCCGCTATCGTTTCCGCAATGCCTCGGAATTCAGCTTCTATTTTGAATGGCCGTGGGAGGATGGTTCCGGTATAGGCCGGCGTAACGGATGGGATGGTCTGTGGGGATTGTCCTACGATTTCGGTCGCCGAGGTCTGTTGCAGAAAATAGTGGTGGAATATCTCGACTACCGCAATCACAGCGGTCCGTTACACTGGGCACCTGCCGACCGCCCAGGCACATCGCTTGACCTTGACGCATCCGGCGGCGACAACTATTATAATAATACTTTTTATGGACCGTATTCCAACTACGGAATGGCCATAGGTACGCCTTTCATAATGTCGCCTGCCTATAATACTGACGGATTCATGGCTTTTGCGCATAACCGCACGCAGGGAATGCATCTTGCCTTCAACGGCGCATTTGGAAGCGACTGGGATTATATGGTAAAGTTCAGCCATCAGCGTGCCTGGGGAATGGGACGTGTGCCTGTCGCACGGGCTTTGCATAATACCTCGGCACTTGTAGAAACGGTGTGGACTCCATCTTCGCTTGTTCGAGGTCTTTCGCTGCGTTGTCAGCTCGCATTCGATGCGGGAAAGTTGCGAGGCGATAATTTCGGCGCGTTGTTAGGCGTTTCGTATTCGGCCGATTTCAAAATCAGCAAAAACAGAAAGAAATGAAGAAAACAGGCATATCCCTGACCTTTGCGGTCTGTGCGCTTATATTGTCGTTGTTGTCATCGTGCAGGATGAACAACGGGGATATAGGCGACTTTTTCGGGACATGGTATATGGAATCGATGACTGTCGACGGAGAGCCGAATCCCGAACTTCCCCATGAACGTTTGTTCTGGAGTTTCCAGAATCATCTTATATGTATTACAATTACAACTGACCATCACGATAGCCTTGACAGCTGGGGTTCGTGGCAGGACGAAGGTGGCTTGCTGTACCTTGACTTTACTCATAGTGAAGGTGATGCTGAAGGCGGCCTGCCCCCTTATGCTGCGCCGGAAGTTCTGATGTTTCCGCCGAATTCCGTGGTAGCCTTGCGTTTCGCCGAACGGAGTTCCCGGCAGATGCGCCTCGAATGGACCAACGATGCAGGACGCCGTATCGTCTATGAACTTAAAAAGACCTGGTAGCTTTTATGGAAAAAAACAAGGATCTTGTACTTGTCACCGGAGCCGACGGCTTCATCGGCTCTCATCTTACGGAAGCACTTCTTGCACGTGGCTACCGTGTGCGTGCTCTTGCGCAGTATAATTCGTTTAACAGCTGGGGCTGGCTCGATGATGTGCGTTCGCCCCGACTTGAAGTAGTCTGCGGCGACGTCCGCGATCCGGATTTGTGCCGTGAGATTACCCGCGGATGTGCAGTGATTTTCCATCTGGCGGCACTTATCGCGATTCCATACAGTTATGTGGCTCCCGACAGCTATGTCGATACCAATATACGCGGCACGCTCAACATGTGCCAGGCCGCACGCGATGCCGGTGTACGTCGCATTGTGGTGACATCGACCAGCGAGGTCTATGGCACGGCCCGGCAGGTGCCGATACCTGAAACACATCCGCGTCAGCCGCAGTCGCCGTATTCTGCTACAAAAATAGGTGCCGATGCAATAGCGCAGAGTTTCTATCATGCTTTCGGTCTGCCGGTAGTTACGGCACGTCCGTTCAATACCTACGGTCCACGCCAGAGCGCGCGGGCCATTATTCCGACAATCATTACCCAGATTGCCGCGGGTATTGACGAGATAAAAGTCGGTGACCTGACTCCTACGCGTGATTTCAATTATGTCGAGGATACGGCAGCCGGATTCATAGCTCTGGCCGAGGCGGAAGGAATAGAAGGCCGCGACATAAACATAGCCACAGGGACGGAAGTTTCCATGGCTGAAACATTGGAACTTATAGCCGGACTGATGGGACGCGACGTCCGATATGTTGTCGACCCTCAGCGGCTGCGTCCGGCATCGAGCGAAGTCAACCGTCTTTGCGGTGACAATTCTCTGATTTGCAGTCTGACAGACTGGCGTCCGCGGCATACTTTGGCCGATGGGCTGCGTAAAACCATAGAATGGTTCTCGTGTCCGGAAAATCTGGCTAAATATAAAACAGATATTTATAACCGTTGATTATGGATATTGCTGATTCGAGGCAAAAACTGACCCTGCTTTTTCTCGGAGGAGCCAAAAGGGTATCTATGGCGCGTATGTTTATGGATGCGGCTGCCGCGAGAGCCTGTTCATGCCGCATCATCAGCTATGAGATGGACAGGCATGTTCCCTTGGCATGCCTTGCCGACATAGTGATAGGCAAGCGTTGGAACGATCCTGCCGTATTCGACGATCTCCACGACATAGTCGAGTCGGAAGCGGTTGATATAATAGTACCTTTCGTCGACGGAGCTGTGGCAGTGGCCTGCGAATATGTCCGACGTTATCCCGGTTCTGTGTTCGTGCCTGCGGCGGATGCCGCCACCGCCGACGAAATGTTTGACAAAGTGCGTGCAGCTGCATTGTTTGAACGCCTGGGACTGCCTGTGCCGAAAACCTATATCCCCGGAGAGCCGTGCCTGCGTCTTATCGCGAAGCCGCGACGTGGTTCGGCCTCGAAAGGTATAGTGCACATAAGCTCGGTGGAAGCGCTTGACGATATTCTTCCACGTGCCGATGAATATCTTATTCAGGAACGCATTGATCGTAGGGAAGAATATTCCGTTGACTGTTATGTAAGTGTACGTTCGGGAGAGGTGTTGGCGCTGAGCGCGCGTCGTCGGGTTGAAGTGAGCGGCGGCGAGGCCATGCGTACAGTCACGGTCAGCGATCCTGAAATCGACGCTCTTACGCGCCGTGTGCTTGCATCCACAGGTTTGCGTGGTGCTGTGACAGTACAGTTCATGCGCGACCTTGACGATGGCGGTCGCCTTTTGCTTATGGAAATCAATCCGCGCCTCGGAGGAGGATGCGTTTGCTCGGTACATGCCGGAGCCGATATACCGTCGCTGATCATAGGAGAAGCCCTTGGCGAAAAGCTTTCATCGCTTTCCGCTCTCGCCGGTGTGGAGATTTCCCGCTATCCGGCCGAAACAGTGTTCTATCCCGATAACAGAATCTTATGAGTCATCACACGATAATAATAGCTGAAGCCGGCGTGAACCACAACGGCGACATAAACATGGCGCGCCGTCTGATCTATGCGGCTAAAGAAGCCGGTGCCGACTATGTCAAGTTTCAGACAGCGGTACCCGAACTTGTCATATCGGCGTATGCGCCTAAAGCCGAATACCAGAAAGAAACGACAGGCGAGGCGCAGAGCCAGCTTGAGATGTGCAAGGCCATCCATCTCCCTCTTTCAGCTTATGCGGAGCTGAAACGTATATGCGACGATGTGAATATAGGATTCATGAGCACACCATTTGACCGACCATCCATAGAATGCCTTGAAGCGTTCGATATGGATTATTGGAAGATTCCGTCGGGTGAAGTGACAAATCTGCCTTATCTGCGACGTATCGCACGTCCCGGCCGCAGAATTATACTCTCGACCGGAATGTCGACACTCGACGAAGTCGACCGTGCTGTCGGTATTCTTGAAAAAGGCGGGGTTCAGCGTACTGACGTAATACTTCTACATTGCACCACCCAGTATCCGACTCCCTACGAAGCTGTCAATCTCAGAGCGATGGACGCTCTTGCCACCCTTGGCTGCGGTGGAGTAGGTTACAGCGACCATACGGTCGGAATCGCTGTTCCTTTGGCAGCCGTAGGGCATGGTGCCTGTGTGATCGAGAAACACTTCACAATGTCGCGCAGTCTTCCGGGACCTGACCACCGCGCGTCGCTCGAATACGACGAGCTGCGCCGTATGGTACAGGAAATACGGCGCATCGACGTCGCTCTCGGCGACGGCATAAAAATAGCGGCCGACGCCGAACGGTCCAATATCGAAGTCGCGCGCCGTAGCATCGTTGCTGCGCGTGCAATAGCCAAAGGTGAAATTCTTACAGAAGAAAATCTTGAAGTCAAACGTCCAGGCGGTGGAATATCCCCCATGCTGTGGGACGAAATAATAGGCACTCCCGCCATACGCTCCTTCGCCCCCGACGAACTCATCGAACGTTGACGCTGTTTTTTCGATAGCTAAAGCTATTCTTTCCAGTCGTCGGACATGCTGAAGTCTTTGTTGGCGAAGAGTTCGGCCAGGCCGCTGATCTGTTTCAGCCGCAGCAGTTCGTCTTTGTCCATTCCGATGTTTCGCATAATCCAGCTGTCCGACATGCCGGCGCGTGTCAGTTCCGCCACTATATTGCTCATAAGTTCCACACTGTGGATTCCTCGTGCGCGGTTGTGACGTATTGTAGAACTCATTCTGTTGGAGAGATCCTTGTCTATTACTGTGACGGGGAGTAGTCCATGTTCCCGCTCGTAGATGCGCGCTGAGCTTTTCATTACCATATATCTGTGAAAACCGTCGACAATCTCGTAGCGGTCGGATTCTTTCAGATAATAACACACGCAAGGCATGGTATAACCGTCCTCCCAGATCGAAAGTTCGAGCAGTTTCATTTCGGGAGGCGCCACGACATTGGGATTATAATTGTTTGCCACGACTTTCTCGACCGGAACGGCTATCACATTATATACAGGACTTTTATATTTCTCCATTCTGAATGGGTTTGTATTTTTTTGTTATCATGTCTTTTATTTCCCGTTCCCGCTTGGTAAGAGCGAATCCCATGTATTTGCAGCTGTGGTCGTTTTTGAGTATGCAGATGCACATGCGTTTGTAGGTCGGAATCTCACGGAATTCCTGAATGTCGATGTCGTCGAGATACTCCATCCTGACCGGGCGTTTGTCTGTGTGGTATGCTGATTTCGAACCTATGAAAATCGGAATGCCGAGTTCGCGTAGCTTGCTTATTGTGTTGTTGCTGAGGCATCCTCCGCGTTCGCGCCAGAAGCGGATACTTACCCGGAGTTTGTCGAGGTAATTATTTCTGGTTTCCTCCGGTAGAGTCTGCAACAGGAATTCCATATACTCTTTCCATGAAAAACCGTCAGGACATTTTATGGATTTCCATCCCATGGCAAGAGTGTTGCCGTACAGACCGGCGAAGTTTACTCCGTTCACACGGCTTATAAGCCGTCCCCATGTGTCCGGATCAATCGCTTTGTACACTGCCAATGTCGATAAAGCCTGAGAGATGAACGGGCTTGCTACGCGCTGGCGTCCGATAGGTATTCCCGCCTGATAATAGAGATCATAAAGTCTGTTGTACGACCAGTTGAATCGTCCATGGGCGGTCCATATATCCGATGTTTTCCAGTCGTAGAGGGGGTATGCGTTCACGATGTGGCTATCAATGCAGTGCGTCCATTTAAGGGAACCGAAGTGACGGTAGTTTTTGTCGCTGTGGATGGTGCGCCAACGGTTGAAGCTCTCCTGAGTGCGTATGCCGACCAGACAGCACACGCGACGGCATTGTTTGCGTTTGCGCATCCATTTGGCGAACAAGCGCTGGAAATCATAATCCCACAGTCCGTCGTCGAAAAAATCGAAATCGTCGGCCGTATAACAGCCGTCGGGCATTTCTCTTACCCATATATCTTTTTTTGAATCTTCCCACGGGCGCCAGTAGGACTGGAACATGGAAGTGCATGTGGCGACTTTGAAAGGTACGCAGCAATGGAATACTTCAAGAATATCGCTGTCCTCGGAAAGTCTTTTTGCGACATATTCGGTTGTATGACTGTACTGGGCCTCGTAGTCCAGATGCAGTACGCCGAGTTTACGCCCCGGAAGATTCTTTCTTATATATTCGACACAAAGATTCAGGAGCGCGCCGCTGTCCTTACCTCCGGAAAAAGATACGTACACATAGTCGAAGTTATCAAAAATCAACTTTAGTCTTTCCTGCACCGCTTCATATACATTCAGGCGGCGTATCATTTTTCAACCGCTCCTTTCGTGCGAAGACAACTCATTTTGTCATACAGGGCGAATACAGTACCCGAAATAAAACCATGTCTGCGGAATAGTCCGGTGTGGCGCTTATGGGAGAGTACGGTGACAGTCTTATCGGTCGAAGCCAGAATGGCTTCGGTCAGTAAATCCAGTATTTCAGGCTCATCTCCTGATATATAGTAATTGTCTATATATAATCCCCGGCCTTTTGTAAGAACAGGCATGAATCCTGAAACACATCCATTGTCCATGCAAAGGTACCATGTATGCCCGTTGCTTGTCTTGAAAGGATAGTTGTTGTTTTGCCGCAGAATCTCGGGGTTCATGACCAGGCGCGATACGAGTTCGTAAAGGCGGTCGTCAGTCCCGTGCAGGCTTATTACTTCCATTTATTAATGATTGTTTTTCAAATACAAATATACGGAAAATATTTGTAAAACCTGCATGATCACGACCGTAGCATGAATAATGTAAGGCAGACGGACTGGAGGGGACTCGGTGTTCAGGAATTGAAACGTTGCGACATCTCTTTGACGGCAGGTGTATAGCTTTGGTCGGGAGTGACAGGTACTACGCTGATATAGCGCCGATTGAGCCAGTATTCGTCTGTGTCGTCGGCTTCAGGTTCTCCGTTGACGAAACGTCCGGTAAGCCAGTAGAACGGATTTCCCGACGGGTCGAGATAGCGTTTGTATTCTTCGCTCCAGTGGCCTTTGGCAGCACGGCATACACGTATTCCTTCAGGTGTGACTTTGGCAGGAATGTTGACATTCAGGCATATACCCTCAGGCAAGCCTTTTTCGAGAACGTCGAGGATTATACGGCGTACCCATTGTGTGGACAGAGTGAAGTCCGCTTTCATGGAATGATGGAGCAGCGAGAACCCGACTGCCGGAATGCCTACCATGCAGGCTTCGAGCACGGCGCCCATGGTGCCTGAATAAGTTATGGCAGTTCCCGAATTTGAACCGTGGTTGATTCCGGAAAGCACAAGGTCGGGACGGCGTGGAACAATAGCGTGCAGACCGAGCTTTACGCAGTCGACGGGCGTTCCGTTGACGGTGAACACGCGCAGCCCGTCGCGTCCGGCAAGTTCTGCTATGCGAAGGGGTGCTCCGACAGTCAGAGCCGCCGATTGTCCTGAATGGGGATTACGTGGGGCGACAATATAAATATCGGCCACATCAGCCACGCATTCAGCGAGATGATGGATTCCGGGCGCTTCTACGCTGTCATCGTTGATTATCATTATAAGAGGTCTGGTGGTAGTATCCATAAGGGCGGAGTGGTCTTTGAAAGTTATTTATGTTAAAACATTTTTCAGACTACAAAGTTAGTGATAGTTTTGAACATTTTTCCGAGTTATCAACAATTAAGCTTTTTTTCGTGGAACATCCGCTTGCCATACCGTGAAAAATTGCTTACTTTGCATGTCAAACAAAACCTCATCAACTCACCTCATGGGAAAAATAATCGCAATAGCCAATCAGAAAGGGGGCGTCGGCAAGACGACAACCACCATCAACCTGTCGGCTTCGCTTGCCGCCGAAGGCAAGAAAGTCCTGATTATTGATGCCGATCCGCAGGCCAACGCCACTTCCGGCTACGGTATCGACCCCCGCACTATGACATCGTCGATTTACGAATGTATGGTTGACGGCTATCCTCTCGACGGTTCTCAGGTGGCTACATGTATGCCCGGACTTGATCTGGTCGGTTCCCGCATCGATCTCGCTGGTGCCGAAATAGAGCTTATATCCAAGCCGGATCGCGAGCATGTGCTTGCGCGGCTTCTGGAGCCTTTGCGCGACCGCTACGACTATATCATCATCGATTGTTCGCCGTCGCTGGGGCTTATCACGGTCAATGCTCTGACTGCCGCCAATTCCGTCATAATTCCCGTGCAGGCTGAATATTTCGCACTTGAGGGCATAAGCAAGCTCCTGAACACGATCCGCATAATCAAATCTCGCCTTAATCCTACGCTCGAAATCGAAGGGTTCCTGCTGACGATGTACGACGCACGCTTGCGTCTGGCCAATCAGATTTACGAAGAACTCAAGGGGCATTTCGCCGACATGGTGTTCAATACTGTCATTCCGCGTAACATACGCCTCAGCGAAGCGCCGAGTCACGGCCTTCCGGCATTGCTCTACGACGCCGAGAGCCGGGGAGCCACAAGCCATACTCTTCTTGCCAAGGAAATAATAAAAAAACACCGCCGGGTGCAGGGAACATCCCGTCAGGTATCGGCGCCGTCGGCTTCATAACATTATTCAGCAGAAAACATGTCACTACCCAAACGCAATGCCCTCGGCCGTGGCCTTGACTCGCTCATTTCGATGGACGATGTGCCTGCACGCGGTTCGTCGGCTATAAACGATATAGCACTTGAGAATATAAACGTAAATCCCGATCAGCCTCGTCGCACTTTCGACGAAGAGGCGCTCGGTGAACTGGCCGACTCAATACGACAGCTCGGCATCATACAGCCGCTGTCGTTGCGCAAAACGGGTCCCGACAGCTATCAGATCATAGCCGGGGAGCGTCGCTACCGTGCCGCGTTTATGGCCGGGTTGCATTCGGTTCCGGCCTATATACGTACGGCCAACGATGCCGAACTGACCGAGATGGCTCTCATCGAGAACATACAGCGCGAGGACTTGAATGCGATAGAGATAGCCTTGACATTCAAGAAACTTATAGATCAGTATCAGCTTACGCAGGAACGCCTTAGCGAGCGCATAGGCAAAAAACGCGCTACTGTGGCCAACTTCCTGCGCCTTTTGAAACTTCCGGCCGAAGTCCAGCTCGGCTTGCGCGACAAGCGTGTCGATATGGGTCATGCGCGTGCTTTGCTTTCGATTACAGATCCTGCGCTACAGCTCAGACTTTATAACGAGATTCTGCGCGACGGACTGTCGGTGCGACGTGTCGAGGAGCTTGCAAAGGCCTATCAGAACGGAGAAGTGCCTGCCGCGAAACCTGCAAAGCAGAAAGCCGCTAACACATCGTCGGATTTCGACGTGCTGAAACGCCATCTGTCGGCTGTTTTCCGTACCCCTGTGCAGTTTACTTGCGACCGCAGCGGAAAAGGACGTATCACATTCCCGTTTAAGGATGAAAGTGAGCTTGAGCGTCTTATAACCCTGTTCGATTCTCTTAAACAGCAGGAGGCGGCCGAGTGAGGTTCGGAATGCCGTATAATGTATGTCGTAGCCGGGGTATGACTGCTCTGGCTATTGCCGTATTGGTGGCGGTGCTGTTCCCGGTGGCATCCTTGGCCCGCGACCGCAAGCCCGTTAAACTCGGTGCGGCAGCTCTTGACAGTATCGCCGCTCCGCTTAATGTCGACATGATAATGCGGTCCGATTCCATAGTCGGAGATACAGTGTTTTTTTCCACGGATGAACCGGAGCCTTCAGCCTACGACGTCTGGGAAGAGCGTGAAGTTACATTCAACCCCGATCCTACGCGTGCTGTGTGGCTTTCGGCTCTTTTTCCGGGACTCGGGCAGATCTACAACCGCCGATACTGGAAACTCCCAATAGTCATCGGCGGATACCTTGGTCTGGGTTATGCCACTTCGTGGAACAACGGTATGCTAAACGACTATACCCGTGCCTACCGCGATTTGATGGATACGGATCCGACTACAAACTCCTATATGAATTTTTTTCCGCCCAATACCGATGAATCGACCCTTGATCGCACGTGGCTGACAAATATCATGCAATCGAGAAAGAATTATTTCAGGCGCAACCGCGACCTGTGCATAATAGCGATGGTGGGAGTATATCTGCTGGCGATGGTCGACGCTTATGTGGATGCGTCGCTCTCGCATTTCGATATCACTCCCGAACTGTCAATGGATGTGCAGCCGGCAGTATTCTACGAAACACGCGGCATGCGTCCGGCAGTCGGACTGAACTGGGCAATAAATTTTTAACTTGACAACGAAAATCTAAGGAACTTCGCAGATGAGTGACATATCAGTGATGAAAAATATAAATCGTCGGATAGCTGTGATTTTATTGGCGGGAGCATCGGCAATTGCCGCTCCCGGCACAATGGCGCAGACAACCGTGCTGCAGTTGTCGGAGGAATCGGCGCAGCCTGCGTTGATTCTGCCGGAAAGTTTTGAGGCCGACACTCAGAAAATGCTTGAGAACTGGTATATACAGAAATATGTCGAACTTGACCGTGAGGCCGACAGCCGCGATGGTGTGGAGGTCAGCGACGAAGAACTGCTTGAACGTCTTGCGGCGCTCCCGACCGAGATAGAAATGCCGCTCAACTCTGTCGTGCGCAGCTCTATTCTGTTTTATGCCAACCGCCGAAAGCAGCTGGTAGAAAATATGCTGGCTCTCGGCCTTTACTATATGCCTATCTTCGAGGCGGCTCTCGACCGCTATGAGATGCCTCGCGAACTGCGTTATCTTCCCGTAATCGAATCCGCTCTTGAACCGCAGGCGGTGTCACGGGCCGGAGCCGTAGGACTATGGCAGTTCATGAGTCCGACCGCCAAGGGCATGGGGCTTGAGGTGAATTCCCTTGTCGACCAGCGACGCGACCCCTATGCTTCGTCGGACGCTGCAGCGCGTTATCTCAAGCAACTTTATGGTACGTACGGCGACTGGTCGCTTGCAATCGCGGCCTACAACTGCGGTCCGGGCAACGTCAACAAAGCTCTGCGCCGTGCCGGTGGAGGAAAACATGATTTCTGGGATATATACCCGTATCTGCCGGCCGAAACTCGCGGATATGTGCCGGCTTTCATTGCGGCGAATTATATAATGAATTATTACCAGCATCACAATATCCGTCCTGTCATTGCACGCAATCCCATACTGACCGATACGGTTCATGTAAGCCGCCGTGTACATTTCCAGCAGATTTCAGATGTGCTCGGAATACCGATGGGCGAATTGCGTGTTCTCAATCCTCAGTATCGTAAAGATTTAATACCTGGCGATATACGTCCTTACTCATTGACTCTGCCATCGCTCCAGACCTATGCCTATGTTGCGAACGAAGATTCTATCCTGAATTATAATGCCTCTCAATATGCGCGACGCAGGGTAGTGGAACCGGCTACGGGAGCACTCAACGGTTCGGATTCACGTGGCGAATATGTCGATGAACTTGTTACGAAATATCACACCGTTCGTCGAGGTGAGAATCTGTCGAAAATCGCTAAAAAATATGGAGTGACAGTCGCTTCTATCCGCAAGACAAATAAAATCGGCAAGAACGTCAAGGCAGGCCGCCGTCTTAAGATACAGACTTATCAACGCCGCTACATAGAGCGTCCGAAACAGGTTGAAACCGTCGATACTGTTTCAGCCGACTCTTTACAGCGTACGCAGATACAAGCGTCCGATTCGATTGCGGCTAATAGTGTGGCAGTGCCATCCGACTCTATGAGCGTCGATAGTGTAGCGCCTGCAAGCCGCAACGCTGAGGTGGCATCGGCCTTTGCCCGCGCCAATGATTCGACTGAGGTCGCAAAACAGATGCCTGAGGAAAAAGTGGTGGAAAAAGCTCAGCTTAAAAGCTCCAAGGCTAAGGAACAACCTAAGCCAAAACCTTCGCCACGGGTGCATAAAGTGAAGAAAGGAGATAACCTCGGCAAGATTTCCGCACGCTACGGGGTAAGCATTGCTGCTATAAAAAAGGCGAACGGTCTGAAAAATGATAAGATAACAGTCGGCCAGCGCCTTAAGATTCCCGCAAAATAATCATAAATCGATAATATAATGAAACAAGACAAAGACATGAATCTCGCGGCGTCGGACGTCGATCCCGTCGAGCTTCCATCGAATGCCTTTACGCAGCTCGGAAAGGACGAAGAGTATCGTCCGGTCATGCACCCTGCGCGGGAGTATTCTGAAGTCACTCCGTATTCCGTAGGCATGGGGCTTTTGCTGGCTATAGTGTTCAGTGCCGCCGCAGCCTACCTCGGGCTTAAGGTCGGACAGGTTTTTGAAGCGGCCATACCTATCGCTATCATAGCAGTAGGGCTTTCCAATGCGCTGAAAAAAGAAAATCCGCTGGGACAGAACGTCATAATACAGTCGATAGGCGCATGTTCCGGTGTGATTGTGGCCGGAGCCATATTCACTCTTCCCGCACTTTATATTCTGCAGGCTTCATATCCTGAGATAACTGTAAATTTCCTCGAAATATTCCTCAGTTCGCTTTTTGGCGGAGTACTCGGCATATTGTTCTTTATCCCTTTCCGTAAATATTTCGTGAAGGACATGCACGGGAAATATCCTTTCCCCGAAGCAACGGCAACCACACAGGTGCTTATAAGCGGAAACGCCGCAAAGAAATCCGCGGGAGGCAGTCAGGCCAAAACTCTGGTCATGGCCTCGCTGTTCGGAGGCATCTACGATTACATAATAGGGACTTTCGGTTGGTGGACGGAAACGATAAGCACCACTGCCTATTCATGGGGCCAGACTCTTGCAGCAAAAACCAAATTCGTGGCATCGTGCAACACCGGTGCCGCAGTGCTGGGTCTTGGATATATTGTCGGACTACGATATGCTTTTGTCATATTCGCCGGTTCTATTTTTGTATGGTGGTTCATAATTCCCCTGATGGGAACCTATGGGTCGGCTGAAATCGCTGCTATGGAACCCGCAGCGATTTTTCGCGATTATGCCCGTATGATTGGCATCGGCGGTATAGCAATGGCAGGTATCATAGGAATTGTCAAGTCATGGCCTATAATCGCTCAGGCTGTCGGGCTGGCATCGCGAGAACTGCGCGGAGCCGCAGGCAACAAGGCTCAGGTGCGTTGGCAGACTGATATTTCCATGAAATATGTCATTTATTTCATATTTGTCGCACTGCTGAGCGTGCTGGCTTTCTTCTATTTTGGAGTGATACATACGTTATGGCAGGCTCTTGTGGCCTGGATCGTAGTGACTGTGATAGCATTCCTGTTCACGACCGTCGCAGCGAATGCCATTGCCATAGTAGGCAGCAATCCGGTGAGCGGCATGACACTTATGACTCTTATAATTGCATCCGGTGTGTTTGTCGCCATCGGGCTTAACGGCACCTCAGGCATAGTGGCCTCCATGGTACTTGGCGGTGTTGTATGCACGGCTCTTTCAATGGCCGGCGGATTTGTGACCGACCTTAAAATCGGCTATTGGCTCGGATCCACTCCTAAAAAACAGGAAAGCTGGAAATTCCTCGGAACTCTTGTGTCGGCCGCCACTGTCGGAGCCGTGATCCTGATGTTGAACAATGTCTACGGTTTCACCGGAGATACCGCGCTCGCCGCTCCCCAGGCCAATGCCATGGCCAAAGTTATCGAACCCATGATGATGGGCGGATCCACTCCATGGACGTTATATATAACAGGCGCGATACTTGCATTGATCCTCAACTGGCTCGGAGTACCTGCGCTGGCATTCTGTCTGGGAATGTTCCTGCCACTGTCGCTTAATACGCCCATGCTTGTAGGCGGCCTTGTATCGTGGTTCGTAGGACGTAGCACAAAGGACAAGGAGCTTGCAAAAGCACGCAGCGACCGCGGCACTTTGATTGCCTCAGGTCTGATTGCCGGAGGTGCCCTTTTCGGAGTATTTGCCGCAATAACAATCCTTTGCGGTGTCGATGTTCCCACAAACGGTGGCGAATTCGGTCCGCAGATCCGTGGCCTGATTATGTATGCTGCGCTGATTGTCGGGATGTACCTTTATTCATGTCGTGTGAAAAAATCCTGACTGACTGAATAATGCGACATGGTCGCGAGATAGCGGCGATAGCCATTCCGGCTATTGTTTCAAATATTACCACGCCGGTGCTTGGTCTGGTCGACATTGCAGTCGCAGGCCGCATCGGCGAGGCCGTTTTTATTGCCGCCATAGCCGTCGGCGGAACCATGTTCAACCTGCTGTACTGGATGTTCAATTTCCTGCGCATGGGCACCGGCGGTCTGACGGCTCAGGCATTCGGGGCATCAGACAGGCGTAGGATCACGCTGACACTTCTGCGTTCGGTCGTGCTTGCCGCTGGAGCAGGAGCCGTGTTGATGCTTGCAGGTCGTTTCATTGCCGATGTTTTGCTCGAATTCCTGAAACCGGATTCTGCAGTCGGCGCACTGGCAAGGATTTATTTTGATGTATGTATATTCGGCGCACCTGCCGTTATGTTTGGCTATGTGCTGTCCGGATGGTTTATTGGGATGCAGAATTCCCGTGCGCCTATGTGGATGGCCGTCCTTACGAATGTGGTGAATATACTTCTGAGTCCATTGCTTGTGTTCCGTTTCGGCATGGGAATAGAGGGTATTGCCGTAGCCACGCTTGCAGGCCAGTGGTCGGGATTGCTTTTGGGCGTCTTTATCATGTTAAAGCGCTATACTTTTGTGAAATTCAATTGGCGGGAGGTTTTCGATACAGAGGCTTTGGTTCGTTTTTTTCGTGTCAATACTGATATTTTTCTTCGTACGGTCTGTCTGGTTGGAGTCACATTATGGTTCACGCATGCCGGTGCCATTCAGGGAACCGGAATTCTTGCAGCGAACGCATTACTCCTTCAGCTCTTCATGCTGACCTCTTTTTTTATGGACGGCATAGCATTTGCCGGAGAGGCTCTTGGCGGTAAATACTCGGGCCGGGGCGATGTGGACGGTCTTCAGACACTTGTAGCTTCATTGTTGCGACTCGGCCTGCTCTGCGCTTTGACATTCTCGCTTGTGTTCGCAATCGGAGGCAAGAGCATTCTTTCGCTTCTTGCCGACAGCCGTGATGTGGTGGATGTGGCTTTGGAATATCTGCCGTGGGCTGTGGCTGTGCCGTTGTGCGGATTCATGGCATTTGTGTTCGATGGCGTTTTTATAGGTCTTACACGTACGCGTGCCATGCTTACGGCGATGATTGCTGCGTCGCTTGTGTTTTTTGCTGTCTTTTTCAGCCTTACCGCTGTTTTGAAGAACAATGCGCTCTGGCTTGCATTCGATATATATCTTCTTCTGCGTGGTATAGTGGAATATGTTTTTTTCAGGATGAAATGTGGAACGAAGCGCTAAAATATTGATTTATGATGTGTTGATGAAATAATTTGTAATTATGGCAAAAATAAGCTAATTTTGCAGCCGGTCTATAGAAAGACACGGAAAACCAC
>CAJUKD010000033.1 GCA_910587235.1 uncultured Muribaculaceae bacterium | reverse complement strand
ATTTTGAGTGCGAAATTACTAACTCGGCATCATCTGATATTTTACATTTGATAAATAATGCCTGCTTAAAAGATTATTCTTAATTTTGCAATTGGCATGGATATAAAAGAAATCATAGACCGCAGACATACCCTACCCGACGAATCATTGGCTCTTCTTTGTCGGTCAATGGAATTGGCCCATTATCCAAAAGGCCATCATGTCCTCGAAATTGGTAAAATTGAGCGGGATGTTTACTTTATAGCCAAAGGTATCGTACGTGCATTCACACTTGTCGATGGCAAGGAAGTGACATTTTGGGTTGGCAAAGAGGGAGCAACAATTGTATCAATGATGGGCTATGTGAGGAATGAACCCGGCTATGAAACTATGGAGCTGATGGAAGACTCAACCCTTTATGTTATCAAAAGAGATGTGTTGTCACAACTTTATCTGGAGGATATAAACATTGCCAATTGGGGACGTAGATTTGCCGAAACCGAACTCCTCGATGCCGAACTCCGAGTCATAACCCTACTCCTTGCAACTGCGACAGAGCGCTACCAAGACTTTGTAGATACACAATCGGAACTCTTACAGCGACTGCCTCTTGGGTGCATCGCGTCCTATTTGGGAATAACACAAGTAAGCCTGAGCCGGATAAGAGCCACACTTGCTAAAAGAAATAAACAATAATTTCAGAAAACCAATCTTTCGCCATCAACAGGACTGAAAATATTACCGCTATAATATTTTGAAGCCTCAGCCCTGTGAAGTTCCTGCCGTTTTTCTAAGTCATCATCTTCAAAATGTACAAGAACCAGATTCTTCACATTCGCCTTTTCTGCTAAAATAGCCACATCTCGCACCGTATGATGATGCTTTTCGTACGGCTTATATATTTCCTTATCCTCATACCGGCAGAATGCACCGCAGATTAGGGTGTCACAACCTTTAACCTTTTGGATATTATCCTCGGTCAAAGATTCGTCCCCTAAACAAGCCAATTTTTCTCCACAATCAAAAGTCATCATAAATCCAGTCTGAACAACATTTTTTGAACACACATCAACACATTCTATAATAGCGTCATTTATAATCAATGTGGATCCATCAGCAATTTCCATTAATTCAACAGTTTTCGTAAAAATATCATAATCCGAAGCAAGAAATGTCAATTGACATATGATCCGCAACGCCTTGCAGACGGAACTATTCCCATATATATGTAGACATCCATCGTTTCCTCCATCCTTAATACTGTTGATAATACCCCTAATCAGCCATACAGCCCCAAGAATATGGTCTGTATGTGTATGGGTAATGAAAATATGATGTATATCAGCGAGTTCGATACCCGAATCATTAATAGCGTTGAATATGCCATTACCCCCGCCGGCATCCACAAGTATAAGGCCATCATGAGTCTTAATGGCATAGCAACTGTTATATGAATGTTTGGGAAACGCGCTTCCGGTACCAACCATTATCAGCTCAAAATTCATATCTTAAGATTGAGATTTGAAATATGTTTATTTATTCGGCCTGCTATATTGTAACTCTCAAATATGTCGTAACATATAGAAAACGGATATGGCCCCATATTATTTTACATCGCACTAATATGAAAATTTCATCCATGCGGTTAAACTGAAGATTCCAAATCAAAGTGCAAAACTTTGAGATGAGAATTATTCATTCTTCTCCCTCCTTCTGGCGGGGGATGCCCCGGCGGCGGGGGCGGTTTAGGCCGCCCCCAAGAGCGGACTGCAGCATAACACACTGGTAATACAAAATAAAAAATGGAAACCGAAGTTTCCCTGAGATTAACATTAGCTTTGTATTGCTAATGTACAGACAATTAACCTCGCAGCAAAGGTCGCATATCGATTTATCGCTTGCGCAGCAAGAAATTTTCACCTTACTGCAAAGAAAAACTTCAAGAAAAGAAATCTTCCTCATAGTAGAGCACAGTCAATCAACGATTTACCGCGAGCCGGAGCGTAATTCCACAGCCAAAGGCAACCATCTGTGGGAAAAGGCTCATGTCAAAGCTCTCAAGCGCAGAAAGCGTACCACAAGCAACAAGAAGTTCGACAGCATGCCGGTATGGCATATAAAACAGATGATTATTGACCACCAGTGGTCACCCGAACAAGGCGTTTCCATATCAATACATACCGTCTACAACATTATAAACGCCGATGAAAGCGGAGAACTGCGCCGTCACCACGGACATCCCGACTTCAGACGACGGCCAAAAAGCGAACGCAAACCCACCAAAGCCACCAACATACCGAACCGCACAAGCATACACGACAGGCCGGCCGAGGCCGACGGTAAACGCTTCGGTGATTTTGAGATGGATTTTTATTGTCGACGCCTACAGACACGCCATTCTTGTGCTGCCTGAACGCATGACAGATTTCGTGATGATGGAGAAACTACCCTACGGAAAGAGAGCCAAGCCCTTGTCAAAGCTGTCGTAAGGATGCTGTACGCTTATCGTAAATATCTGAGAACAATCACCACAGACAACGGCAGCGAGTTCGCGGCTCACCTCAACATAACTGCCGGATTACACATGAAAGGTCTTGATGACGTGACTGTTTATTTTGCCGACAGTTACTGTTCATGGCAGAAAGATGCTGTCGAGAACGTCAACAAGCTCATACGCCAATACATCCCCCAAAAAGTCAAATTTCAATGATTTCACTGACATCCATATCAAGAACGTCGCAAAGAAACTAAACCTCAGACCTCGGAAAAAACACGGTTTTTCAAAACCGAAGACTGATCTCTTCAAACAAATCGCTAATTTTGCACTTGCCAGCCGAACCTGCGAAAGTCAGACCGAACCACCTGTAATTCAATTATATCGCTATATCTTTCCGCATTTCACTTTTTTGTAGTAACTTTGCGCCCGCGAACAAACGAAATACCACAATGAAGATATTAGTAACAGGATGCAACGGTCAGCTCGGACGGGCACTTCGCCGCTCGCTTGAGGCAGCCAAGGCCGGTGTGACAACGTATGTCGACATTGATACTCTCGACCTGACCGACGCAAAGGCAACCGAACAATTCCTGCGCGACGGCGAATTCTCACACGTAGTGAACTGCGCCGCCTATACGGCTGTGGATCGCGCCGAGGAAGAGAAACTCGAATGTGCCGCGGCTAACATCGACGGGATAGCCAACATCGCGCGCCATGCCGAGGAGCTCGGACTGCGAATAATACATATCTCGACCGATTATGTTTTTGACGGCAACTCCAACCGCCCGTACTCCGAAAGCGACAAAACCGCGCCGCTATCCCACTATGGGACTACGAAGCGGAAAAGCGAAACGACTCTTCTCGGGCTGGCTCCCGACAGCATGATAATCCGTACGGGATGGCTGTATTCGTCGACAGGCAGCAATTTTCCCATGACGATGCTGCGTCTTGCCTCCAAAGGCCACAACGAACTACGGGTTGTGGCCGACCGCATAGGCACCCCCACCCTTGCCGACGACCTTGCCGGTGCGATCACCGCCATCCTTATGTCGGGCAACTGGGCCGGAGGGATCTACCACTATGCCGACGAGGGTGTCGCTTCATGGTATGACTTCGCCATAGCCACTCTCGACTATGCGGGGTTCAGCAACACCATCGTACGTCCGATTCCGGGCACCGACTATCCTGCGGCAGCCACACGTCCGTACTATTCCGTCCTCGACAAATCGCGCATCAAAGCCACCTACAACATCGAGATTCCGCATTGGCAGGCCTCGTTGCGGCGTGCAATACCAGAAATGCTTGCAGCTTTGGCCGAAGAAAGCAATAAAAGTCAAAAATAATCACTCATCATCACGATAAACATAGGAACAACGTGTCAACCCTCACCGATGAAATAAGCCGCCGACGCACTTTCGCCATCATTTCGCACCCTGACGCCGGCAAAACCACTCTTACTGAAAAACTCCTTCTTTTCGGCGGTGCAATCCATATAGCCGGAGCCGTAAAATCGAACAAAATCAAGAAAACGGCCACCAGCGACTGGATGGAAATCGAAAAACAACGCGGTATTTCCGTGGCCACATCAGTGATGGGCTTCAACTACGGCGAATATAAGATCAATATCCTCGACACTCCCGGCCACCAGGATTTCGCCGAAGATACCTACCGCACCCTGACCGCGGTCGATTCGGTAATCATAGTGGTCGACGTAGCAAAAGGCGTCGAACAACAGACCCGGAAACTGATGGAAGTGTGTCGCATGCGCAACACTCCTGTAATCATTTTCGTCAACAAACTCGACCGTGAAGGCCGCGATCCTTTCGATATCCTCGACGAACTGGAATCCGAACTGAAAATCGGCGTGCGCCCCTTAAGCTGGCCTATAAACATAGGCGCCAAGTTCAAGGGCGTATATAATATATATGAACATTCTCTCGACCTCTTCACCCCCGACAAGCAGAAAGTGTCGGAACGCGTGGAAATAGACGACATCAACGATCCGCGCATCGACGCCGCTGTCGGCGAAGACGACGCCACAAAACTCCGCGACGACCTCGAACTGATCGAAGGCGTATATCCCGAATTCGATGTACAGTCTTATCTCGATGCCAAAGTGGCTCCTGTGTTCTTCGGTTCCGCTCTGAACACTTTCGGCGTAAAGGAGCTACTTGATTGTTTCGTCAAGATAGCACCGGCGCCCAAGCCGATTGAAGCTCTGGAACGCCGCATCTGTCCTGAAGAAGACTCATTCAGCGGTTTCGTGTTCAAGATCCACGCCAATATGGATCCCAATCACCGCAGCTGCATAGCATTCGTGAAAATATGCTCCGGACGCTTCGAGCGCAACGCACCCTACCGCCACATCCGCAGCGGCAAGACAATGCGATTCGCCGCACCGACCGCATTCATGGCACAGAAAAAGAATATCGTCGACGAGGCATTTCCCGGCGACATAGTCGGCATTCCCGATACCGGCAACTTCAAGATCGGCGACACCCTGACTTCGGGCGAAGAAATACACTTCCGCGGACTCCCGAGTTTCTCGCCGGAAATGTTCATGTACATTGAGAATGCCGATCCCATGAAGTCCAAACAGCTCGAGAAAGGCATACAGCAACTGATGGACGAGGGTGTGGCACAGCTATTCGTACACCAGTTCAACGGCCGCAAGATCATAGGAACCGTGGGACAGCTCCAGTTCGAAGTCATACAGTACCGTCTGCTTCACGAATACGGTGCACAGTGCCGCTGGGAACCCATGTCGATGTACAAAGCCTGCTGGATCGAAAGCGACGACCCCGAGGCACTCGCATCCTTCAAGAAACGCAAACACCAGTTCATGGCACTCGACCGCGAAGACCGCGACGTATTCATGGCCGACTCCGCGTTCGTGCTCTCGATGGCACAAAACGATTTTCCCAAGATCCGTTTCCATTTCTCCTCCGAATTTTGAGAAAACAGCTTTTGTCAAATAAATTATCCATATCCCACCATGTCAATTAAAAAGAACGCCTTATTTCTATGTTCCTTATTGCTGATATCACTTTCATCATGCAATGACGAACCTGAAAACGAAAAAATCCCCGAAATGGAATGGGTAGCCGTTTCCAACACCTCTCCCGAATCAATCAAGGTGAGCTATATAAGCCCCGACCCCGGATGCGGCATCCCCAAAATATTCTATATTTATGCTTTAGGCAAAGGCGGAGATGTGACAGTCCGGTGCACCAACTACGAAAATTTATACTTCACAACGACCGCTTCCAACGAATATGCAGACGAAAATCTGGCCTTTACATTGAGCAAGGTAGACAATAACACCGTCCGCTTCCATTTCAACGAATTCATCTCCGAAAAAGAAGCGGTAAACGGCGATTTGTATATAAACAGCGAATATGAAGGAAAAAACGTCAGAACGTGTTTCTCAATATTCCGAAGCCCGCGCAATCAGGCAAATCCGGAATAAAGCAGCTTATTCCAATTCCACGATCCGCACAGCCGTGCCATTAACACTACTACCTCTATAATTTCATGATAAAACAGTCTGATTCTACAAAGCGTGTGCTTATTGTCAATGCTTCGCCAAGAACAGGCGGAAGTGTAGAAAGGCTGCTTGAAGCTTTTATCGACGGGCTTGATGATGATATTGATATAGTCCGTATCAATATCGCACACTCACATGTCGCTCCATGCACTGGCTGTATGGTATGCCGTACAAAAAAAGAATGCGTCTTGCCTATCGACGACGCCTACCGCATTCTCAGCCTTTTCCGCAAAGCCGACGCTGTAGTTATCGGAACTCCTTGTTACTGGGGAAATATCCCGGGCACGCTGAAAGTGCTTTTCGACCGTATAGTCTACGGTCTGATGGAGGAACCGGCGCGAGGTTTTCCCATAGGGCTGCATAAAGGTAAAAAGGCGATTATAATTGCCACATGCAACACACCTTGGCCATGGAACCGCCTCTTCCGCCAATCGTCGGGCACCATACGTGCCCTTAAAGAAATCATCGGATGGAGCGGTTTCCGGATTGCAGCTACAATGCAGCGAGGTGGCACAAGAAATTCGCCTGTCACAGAAAAAGATCTCGACAAAGCACGGCGTCTTGCCCGCAAAATATGAAATATAAATCCACTACTGCCGATTTATGATTTCTTATTACTCATGTAAGCTCTGATTTCATGATTTTTGGCTAATTTTGACGGACAAAACCAAACATTTAGAACAATATATGAAACATATCACCCCGACAGTCGCTCTTATGTCACTATTGTCACTCGGCGCATGCAACAAGACGGGTAAAATAGAATATCCCACGGCTCCGGCCGATTCCACTGTCTACGAAGTATTCGGCATGAAAGTAGCCGACACCTACCGTCCTCTCGAAAATGACACAGCGGCAGCAACAGCCGCATGGGTGGAGGCCGAAAACCGTGTCACATCCGATTACCTTTCGAAAATTCCGTTCCGCAACGCATTGCGCGACCGCCTGACCGAACTCAACCGCTATCAGAAGAACGGACTGCCCTGGAAAGGCAAGGACGGTCATTTCTATTTCTTCCGCAACGACGGTCTAAGTAACCAGTCTGTGCTTTACCGTGCTTCCGATGCCGAAGGTACTGACGCCGAAGTGTTCATCGACCCTAACAAACTCTCGGAGGACGGAACCGTGGCTCTGACAGGCGTGTTCGAGTCGCACGACGGACGATACATGGCATATACAATCTCTCGAAGCGGCAGCGACTGGACAGAAATTTTCGTTGTCGAAACCGCCACAGGCCGGCTACTCGACGACCATATCGAATGGGCCAAATTCACCGGTGCCGCTTGGCAGGGCGACGGATTCTACTATAGCGCTTACGACCGTCCCGAAGCCGGCAAGGAATACTCCAGTGCCAACGAATACCATAAAGTATATTACCATAAACTCGGCACTCCGCAGTCAGCCGACAAAATCGCTTACGAGAACCGTAACGAACCGCTGCATTTCCATACTGCCGAAGTGGCTGACGACGAATCGCTGCTGATGATTATGGGCGGCGGTCAAGGCCATGGCAATTCTCTATATGTAAAAGATCTGCGCAAAGCAGGAGCGCCATGGACGACAATCGAGGAATCACAGGATCTGACCATGGAGCCTGTCAAGGCATTCGACGGCAAGATGTACGTCTACACCTCTGTCGACGCTCCCCGCTACCGTCTGGTGGAAATAGACCCGAAACGTCCGGGACGCACACACTGGCGCGAAGTTGTAGCGCAACCCGACAGTGCCGTATTCACAGGAGCCGATTTTGCCGACGATAAAATCATAGCGCGCTTCGACAAAGACGCATCGAACCGCGCCTGGATCTACGGGCTTGACGGAAAACGCGAAAGAGAAATAGAATTCCCGACCTACGGCACAGCCGGTTTCTCGGCTGAACGCGGAAACGACGACGTTTTCTATTCGTTCTCTTCTTTCACCTACCCCTCGGCCATATACCGCTACAATCTCGCCACCGGCGAAAGCACACCGTTCAAGAGCAGTGCGATAAAAAATTTCAATTCCGCCGACTATGTTACCGAACAGGTATTCTATCCATCAGCCGACGGCACGAAGATTCCGATGTTCGTAACCAGACATAAAGATGTCGAACCCGACGGTACAAATCCGGTTTATCTCTACGGCTACGGCGGCTTCAACGTGCCTCTCAACCCGACATTCAGCCCCAACCGTCTGCTATGGCTTGAAAACGGCGGCATCTACGCCCAGGCCAACCTCCGCGGCGGCTCGGAATACGGTGAGGAATGGCACGAAGCAGGAACGAAGATGAACAAGCTCAACGTGTTCAACGATTTCATCGCCGCAGCAGAGTACCTTGTGGAGCAAGGCTGGACAAAACCGGAACTGCTCACCATCGAGGGTGGCAGCAACGGCGGCCTGCTCGTAGGCGCATGTGTAAACATGCGTCCCGATCTATTCCGTGTGGCCATACCCCGCGTGGGCGTTATGGACATGATGCGCTACCACCTTTTCACTATAGGATGGAACTGGGCACACGACTACGGCACAGCCGACGATTCACCCGAAATGGCAAAATATCTTCTCGAATACTCGCCGCTCCACAACATCAGCAACGACGGCACACCATATCCCGCCATCATGGTGACAACGGCCGACCATGACGATCGTGTCGTTCCGGCACACTCGTTCAAATATGCCGCAGCATTACAGGCTTCCGACACAGGTGACCGCCCCAAACTTATCCGCATCGACAGCAAGGCCGGACATGGCGCAGGCAAGCCCGTTTCTAAAGTCATCGATGAATACGCCGACATATATTCATTCATTTTCCACAACCTCGGCCTGACTCCCGACGGTCCAAAAGCCGAAAAGGAAACTGAATGAAATCCGGTAAAACAACAGCAGCCGCCGCGGGTATAGCTTTTGCCATACTCGCCGGCTCCTGCTTTACAGGAATAGAAAACACCGGACGTATCACAGATTCGGACGTACGCCGCCGGCATGCGTCCGACATTACTCCCGAACAGACATTTCTGTCGGCTATAGCCTCAGAGCCTCCATCGGCATGGCGCAACGGCAAACCGTTCCGCGTCACCGACAAACGCTTCTCCATACTTCTGACACCGGCTTCGGCATCCGCGACCGACATAGCCGGACGCGACATACTTTTCGCCGGATTCCGTCCATATTCATCCATAACCGGCACCAAGATCCTTGAAGCGACATTTACCGACAGCAAGCAGCCGGCTGATACATTCTTTTACCGGACGCCAATGCTCGTATCAGCCATGGACAAGGCGAAAGAACTGGTAATACCGTTTACTGTCGACCTTGACCTTGTAGCCCGTGCCGACTCGGCGCTTACCGGACGCACGCTCTACATCATAAGCCCTATGTGGCTCGATCCGGCCGACAGCATGAAAGCTTGCGAAGGATTCAGACACATAGAAGTCCGTGTCGACACTGTCATTGCAGGCACCGACGTCTACCCTCTGGCAGTCGTATTCGATGTAACCGATCCCCGGCTCGCCATCACATCGCCGCGAGCCATATACATGACTCTGGGCAACAGCCGCACAGCCACACGGAATTTTGAAACGATATTCTCATTCACCAATCCTCGGAAGCGCTATCCTCAGGTTTCCGACGATGTATGGGAACTTATCATACGCTCACGTGTACGAAAAGATATGACACGCGATGAATGCCGCCTCGCACTCGGCGCACCATCACAGATAGAACGTTTCCCGACCTCTTCGGGCATGGCCGAACGTTGGCGATACACCGACGGAGTATATCTCGTGTTCGACGACGGCTACCTTGTAAATTTCAGACTATGATGAAACTGACATTTCTCGGAACCGGAACATCGACAGGAGTGCCTCAGATGCGTTGCCGCTGTGCGGCATGCCGCTCCGTCGACCCGCGCGACAGCCGATTGCGCGCATCGGCTATGGTTGAACTTCCGACAGGGCACAACGTACTGATAGACTGCGGTCCCGATCTCAGGCAGCAGTTATTGCGCCTTGACTCTCCTGATCTGCATTCACTTCTTATCACCCACAGCCACTACGACCACGTAGGCGGCATTGACGACATGCGCCCATATTGCCCGACAGCACCCGAAGGACATTTTCCCGTCTATTGCCGACCTGATGTGGCAACCGACCTGCGCAGCCGCGTACCCTACTGCTTTGCCAGAAACCCATATCCGGGAGTACCTACATTCGACATACACGAAATCAATGGCGACGGAGCGTTTTTTCTTGACGACGGGACGGAGCTTGTGCCTCTTCCAGTTTTTCACGGACGCCTGCCGATAGTCGGATACCGCATAGGCAAGCTTGCCTATATCACAGACTGCAGCATGATGCCGGAAACGACATACGGGCTGATCAGAGGCATCGACACACTGGTGATTAACGCCCTGCGCCACGAAAAGCATCCTACGCACATGAACCTGCGTGAAGCTCTCGACGTTATTAAATTGGCGGCACCGCGACAGGCATACCTCACCCACCTTAGCCACGACATGGGGCCACAGGCCGACGTAGAACCTACCCTGCCGCCGGGAGTAACCGTCGCTTACGACGGCCTCTCAGTTGAAATTCCCGATTAGCACCGGCGCACACCTGAAGAGATCAAGCGACTGACGTCGGTGGAAATTAAAAAAAACAAGTCCATGACAACAAAAGTCACTTATCTCGACAACAGCGGTTTCATTGTGGAAACCGACAGCCTTTTTCTTGTATTCGACTACTGGCGCGATCCGGCGCATAAAGTCGTGAAATCGCTTGAACATCAACCAGACAAGCCGGTCATATTCCTTGTCAGCCACAATCACCGCGACCACTTCAATCCCGAGATATTCAATCTCGGACAGAACCACCGCCGTGTATTTGTATTGTCCAACGACATTGCGTCGAATAAAATACGCAGCGACATGCCTGTGGAATGGATGAGTGCCGGCGACATTGCAGAAAATCTTCCCGGCGACATCACAATACACGCATACGGATCAACCGACGCCGGCGTCAGCTACGTCGTTCAGTTCAAAGACGGATTCACGATCTTTCATGCCGGCGATCTCAACAACTGGCATTGGGATGAAGAGAATACCGAAAGCGAAGCCCGGAAAGCCAAGGAGCATTTCACAAACGTGATAAACCGCATCGCCGACGACCGACACATGTTTGATATAGCATTCTTTCCGGTCGACACCCGTCAGGGTGAGAACTGTGCTTCCGGAGCCGAACAGTTCCTCGACAAGTTTGAAGTCCACAACTTTTTTCCTATGCACTTTAATGGCGACTTCGGACGTGCCTGCGACTTCGAGGAATATAAGCTATCCGATGCAGCCGCCCGGCGAAGTACCCTCTACTGCCTCCACAAACCAGGTCAGAGCATAGAAATAAAACTATAATTCTGATAACACAGAAAAAGCGAGCCGCATTATCAACTGTGCGGCTCGCTTTTTATATTCTCCAATTTTTCATATTTATTTTCGTACTTTTGCATTCAAAATACAATGAAACAAATTAATGACGGATATAGAGCTTAAAGAGCAACTCGATGCTCTTGTTATGAAATACAACGTGCCTGAATTTGCCGATAACGATCCTGTCGGCTTTCCCCGGCGCTTCACCGACAAACGCGACATAGAAATAGCCTCACTGCTTGTATCCACCATTGCATGGGGACAGCGTCCGATGATTCTGCGCGATGCAGACCGTATGCTCTCGAAACTCGGCAACGAACCATACCGATTTGTCTGCGAAGGCGACATAGCCTCCATTGGCGAAGAAAACGTACACCGTACTTTTTTCGGACGCCATCTGCGCTATTATCTCACCGGTCTGCGTGAACTTTATCTGCGCTACGGCTCTCTGGAGGATTTCGCCATAGCCTGCGGAGCCACCGCCTCCGAAGCTCCTGCCTGGCAGTTGGCATCATCTCTGCGCTCTCTTCTATCCGACGCGAACACAGCAGCCCAATGCCGGCTCGACGGCCCTGACCGATGTCTGCCGTCGGCAGTAGACACATCGGCTCTCAAACGCTTCAACATGGCCCTACGCTGGCTCGTACGCCGCGACGGCATTGTGGATCTCGGTGTATGGTCGGCACTCGAACCATCGCAACTGTTCATTCCTCTCGATGTTCATGTCGCCAATGTTTCACGCTCGGCGGGATTGCTCGTCCGCAAACAGAACGACCGTCGTGCCGTAGAAGAGCTGACATGCGCATTGCGGCGCCTGCGTCCCGACGATCCGACAATCTATGATTTCGCACTGTTCGGCTACGGAGTCAACACATCCGGAACAGGAGCGGCTCAGTCCTCGCAGTAGTGGCGCAACACACGCCGGTAGGAATTGAATATCTTGCTTTTAGACACAAATCCCACGTACTTGCCTTTCTCCACCACAGGCAGATTCCATGCACCGGTATCGTCGAATAGCTTCATTACCGAATCCATGCTGTCGCCCACTTCTATTTTTGCCGGAGGCATAGACATGAATGTGCTGACGCGCATACGCCTGTAAAGATCGGGACGGAACATTATGTTGCGTATATCATCGAGAAGCACGACCCCGACCAGATCACGGTCCTGATTTATGACAGGAAACAGATTGCGGTTGCTCTTCGATATTGTGTCGACCATCTCCTTTAGGGTCATGTCAGGATATACAGGCAAGAAATCCGTTTCAATCACATTGTTTACCTTCAGCAAAGTCAGCACGGCTTTATCTTTATGATGAGTAAGCAACTCTCCGCGCTTGGCAAGACGCATAGTGTAGATACTGTAAGGTTCGAACACCTTTATTGTACCGTAGGCTATCGTAGACACAATAAGCAGCGGCAGGAACAACGCATAGCCGCCTGTCAGCTCGGCGGTAAGGAAGATAGCCATCAGAGGAGCGTGCATGACACCGCTCATCACGCCGGCCATGCCTATCAACGCGAAATTTTTGGTCGAAAGCTCAATTCCGAGATCAAACTGATTCACTACAAAGGCAAACAGGAATCCGGTCATACATCCGACATAAAGCGAAGGTGCGAATGTACCGCCGACACCACCGGCCCCGTTCGTGGCGGAAGTGGCAAAAGCCTTGGTCAGTACGATAAAAAGGATGAACAGCGCGAGAAACCACACCTGATAGCGGTCGGCATAGAATATTGAACCGTTGACTATCGACGACGGATCCCCGGCGAGCAAGCCGACTATGGAGCCGTAGCCTTCGCCATAGAGCGGCGGGAAGATGAACACAAGCAGCGAAAGTATGGCACAGCCTATGGCAGTACGTCCCCACGGATGTTTGAAGCGTCCGAAAAAGTTCTCCATCATGTTCATCACACGCGTGAAATACAACGATGCGAAACCGCAGACCAGACCGAGAAGAATCACAAACGGTATTCTGCTGGTGTAGAAATCCTCGGTCTGCACGTAGAAGAACTCGAACTCATAGCCGGTGTAGGCATACGCGATTGTAGCGCTTGTGATGGACGCGATAAGCAAAGGCATTATCGACACGGTGGTAAGATCAAGCATCAGCACCTCGATGGTGAACAGCATGCCTGCTATAGGAGCCTTAAATATGCCGGCAATACCGGCGGCAGCACCGCAGCCCACAAGAATCATAAGGATGCGGGGCGACATTCGGAAATGTGCGCCGAGATTCGAACCTATGGCGGCGCCGGTGAACACGATAGGGCCTTCGGCTCCGACTGAACCGCCGAACCCGATAGTGACAGAACTGGCTATTACCGAGGTATAGATGTTGTGACGCTTCAGCCGGCTCTTGTTCTGAGATATTGCATAAAGCACTCGGGTGACACCGTGGGAGATATTGTCGCGGACGACATATCGCACGTAGAGAGCGGTGATAATCACACCGACAGCCGGAAGAAGTATATAAAGATAGTTCCCTGCTTCAAGATTTATCCGTGAAGTGAGGTTGCTTGAAATGAAGTGAATCAGGAATTTGAGAACCATTGCGGCGAATCCGCCGAGGATTCCCACAAGAAAAGCCAGGAGAAGAACGAAGTTCTTTTCCTTGATATGATGTTCCCTCCATATCAGAAAGGCCATGAAAGAATCCTTGACACGCTGTTTCAGCGTCTTTTTTTCTTCTGTCATTTTTCTTTTACCTTAAAATCATCGCCGGCACACAGCCGTAAAACTAAACGGGATATTAAAGACCGCGACCACACAGAACGGTGCTGACGGTATGGAATAATATCTTAAGATCTACCCCGAAAGAAACGTTCTCGAGATAAAGCAAATCGTAGCGAAGGCGTTCTATCATCTCGTCGACACTGGTGGCATAGCCGAACTTCACCATGCCCCACGAAGTTATTCCCGGACGCACCTGGTGAATAAGACTGTAGGCCGGCTGACGCTCCATTATCTGACGGATATAGAATTCACGTTCAGGGCGCGGCCCTACGAGCGACATCTCGCCCTTGAGCACATTCCAGAACTGCGGCAGCTCATCGAGCCTGTACTTACGCAAAATCTTTCCCAGACGTGTGATACGCGGATCCTCGTCGGCAGAAAGAGCCGGGCCGGCCTCCTCGGCATCAGTGCGCATGGTGCGAAACTTTATTATGTCGAAAGGCCGCTTGTGATAGCCTATGCGACACTGACGGTAGAACACAGGTCCGGGGGAATCAAGGCGGACTGAAAGAGCAAGCACGGCATAGACCGGCATCAGCAGAATAAGAGCCACCGACGACACTACAATGTCGCCAAGACGCTTGAGATTGACAGTTGCCGCCGGAATATTAGCATTGGTTATGTCGACAAGAGGCTCGTTTGTAACAGACGTAAGCCTCGGCCGCAATGTCATAAGCTGATGAAGTCCAGGAGTTATGAACAACGGGAGATTCAAGGCATATAGCTTTGATATAAGCGATGCTGTATGCGAAAGTTCACCCGGCTGACCGACTATGATCAAAGCTCCGATAGCTTCATCGGACACCGTTTTGTCAATATTTTCAAAAGAATATACGGGCAAACCGTCAGAAGCCTCATAACTGCTATCGCCTACATAACCGACCACTTTCAAACCTGAACGGCCGGCCGTCCGCATCATCCGTGCGGTTGTTCGCTCGGCCTCGGCTCCCGTACCTACCACAAGCGTACGTATGCTGTTGCGCCCCGAGCGTATGAAATGCGCCATGCGTGTAGTTATGCAAAGACGCAAAATATAACATGGCACGAACAGACTCATGAACAAGATTGCCATAAGCTCGTAGTTGCGCAAGCGTTCGGGAACGTTATCGTTGATAAGAGCCGTAAAGAAAATCCCGAGCATACCGATGAACGACATAATCAGTGTGTTCAGAAACTCGTCCAGACGTGATTTATAAAGTGTGCTGCTGCTGTTATAATAGCCTGAAATTCCATATAGAGCCAACATTATCAGCGGCACAAGCACCTGACCGAGAATAAGCGGGGTTGTCGAAAGCCATTCCAGAATGGCATCTCGCGGATAAATGTCGGACGGCAAGGAAATAAATCTGAATATATTGAACAGCAACCATCCGGCATTTATTGTCAGATAGTCCGAAACAATGTAGAGCAGTTTTATTTTTGTCGTATTTCTCATCCGGTAATACTACTGTATATTCAGGAACGCAGAACCTTGAACATTCCGGATGAATCGAGCCGCATGACAACCGACGGCCGGCGGTCGGCGGTCGGCTCGTCGCGACGGCTTGTGCATACGTAATCGACGGCTCCGCTTATCTCCCGGCTTATCGCTGCGAATGTTTCCGGAGCGGCCTCGCCACTGACATTGGCAGACGTCGACACCAAAGGCCGACGGAAAGCCTCGCATAAAGCGCGGGAGAAAGCTTCGGACGTGACACGCACACCTATGCTTCCGTCAGGAGCAAGCAACTCGGGCGCAATACCCGAGACCCGCGACGCCCGGTCATATACTATTGTAGTCGGACGTGTGCTGAACTCTATCAATTCATAAGCCACATCAGGAATAGCGTCAGGATCAACAACTCTTTCCAGTGCGGCGACAGAGCCTACAAGAGTTATCAGCGCCTTGGCATCGGCACGGCGCTTTATCTCGAACACACGACGCACGGCGTCAGAACACGTGGCATCGCATCCTATTCCCCACACTGTATCCGTTGGATAAAGAATCACACCGCCGCGGCGCAAGCAATCCACTGCCAGGCGTATATCCTCGAAATATTCTGCCGGTATCATATTCTTTTCTTTGGTGTCGTTGCCTGGAATTCTTTAAGATAAGCCGGAGTGCCGTAGGCCACATCCATAAAATCGCGTCGGGCGAAAGCAAGTTCGCTGAGAGCTATCATGTCGACGGCCAGAGGTTCTACTCCGTCGACATAACGCGCCTGCGGATGGCACTCCATAATTTCACGAGCTTTCGCCGCACCGTTGCCGAAAAACAAAAGCGGACGCCCCGAGGCAAAAAGTTCCGAATAACTGCTTTCGTCAAGGATTATAGGGCATGGCTTCAACATCTCGTTGAGTGCGAAATCGTAAGCCGCCGTATAGACCTCCATGCGACGGGCATCGAGCATAGGCACGAATATACTGTCGGTGTCGATATCATCGGTTGAAAACATGACACGCGTTGCAAGCAGCCGCAGGGTATCGACCCCTATAAGCGGAATATCAAGCCCGTATGCCAGACCCTTGGCCTCGCTCAACCCTATGCGCAGTCCGGTGTAGCTTCCCGGACCTATGGACACGGCCACGGCATCAAGACTCAACTCGCGTTCGGCTGCAAAATCAAGGCATCCTTTTATGTATCCGCTGAGCAGTTCGGCATGGTTGCGTCCGGAATAATCCTCGAAATGAGTAAGAATACAGCCTTCAGCCGTGAGAGCTACCGAGCAGACATTGGTAGACGTTTCTATGTTAAGAATTACTGCCATATCATAAACGGCGTCTGTATCGGCGCCAACATTTTTTTAAATTCAAAGGCAAATATACGAATAAGTCGAGCGCAAAAGCAAATTTATTTGATTTTGCCGAGCGAAAGTATATAGGGAGTAAGCCAAATATAGCGATAAGTCGAGAGCAAAGCAAAATTTATTTAAGCTTTTGCCGGGCGGATCTTTTTATTTCAGCATTCAGCGTCGAAATTATGAAAAATATTCGTACTTTTGCTTTCGCTATGACCACAGACAAAGGCAAGGCAGCCAACTACACGCAGGCATTCTCCGACTACCTGTCGCGCACAGGCCGGCGGCGTACTCCGGAACGCTTCATGATTCTGGAGCGGGTTATGGCCGAGCGCGGACACTTCTCCATAGAGGAACTTTGCGAACGCATAGCCGCATCAGGTATCCATGTCGCTTTGGCCACCGCCTATAACACCCTGCAGCTGCTTGTCGACGCCGGAATTGTGCTTCGTCACCGTTTCGGCGACCGCACTTCGCTCTACGAATGCGTTCATGAAGCATCCGGCCACCAACATCTGATATGCTCGCAATGCGGGAAAGTAAAGGAAGTACGCGACACATCGCTTGCCGGCTACCTGCGCACCAAGCGCTACCCGTCTTTCACCCCTACATGCTATTCCCTATCAATCTACGGACTCTGCTCGGAATGCGCCCGTAAAGAACGTCGGTCTGCGGCAGCACCATCAAAAAAAACAGAATCAACACCAAACAACACATAGATCAGTTATCCAATGGACAATAAAGTAGACGTTCTTCTTGGCCTCCAGTGGGGCGATGAAGGAAAAGGCAAAGTCGTTGACGTACTCACTCCGGCCTACGACATAGTAGCCCGCTTCCAAGGTGGACCCAACGCCGGCCACACTCTCGAATTCGAAGGTAAGAAATACGTTCTCCGCTCCATCCCGTCGGGTATATTCCAAAGCGGACAGACCAACATAATAGGCAACGGTGTAGTGCTCGACCCCATCCTGTTCCGAGGCGAGGCCGTCGAACTCGCCGCATCAGGCCACGACATCACCAAAGTCCTCAAAATATCAAAAAAAGCCCATCTTATCATGCCTACGCACCGTCTGCTCGACGCTGCCGGCGAGCGAGCCAAAGGCAATTCAAAAATAGGCACCACGGGAAAAGGCATAGGTCCGACATATACAGATAAGATTTCGCGCAACGGCCTGCGTGTAGGCGATACTCTCGCCACAGACTTCGCCGACCGCTATGCGGCAGCCCGCAACCGTCATCTCGAAACGATACGCTCTCTCGGAGCAGACATCGATACCGCGGCTCTCGAAAAAACAGAAAAAGACTGGTTCGACGCCATCGCTTATCTCCATACTTTCGACATCATCGACAGCGAGCACTATATCAACGCACGCATCACCGAAGGCGCACGCGTGCTGTGCGAAGGCGCGCAGGGAACAATGCTCGACGTGGACTTCGGCTCTTATCCGTTCGTAACCTCCAGCAACACAATCACAGCCGGAGCCTGCACCGGTCTGGGTGTCGCCCCCGGACGAATAGGCGACGTGTTCGGTATTTTCAAAGCATACTGCACACGCGTCGGCAGCGGCCCGTTCCCCACCGAACTTTTCGATGCCGACGGCCACACCATGCGTGACCGCGGTCATGAATATGGCGCCGTGACCGGCCGCGAACGCCGTTGCGGATGGATCGATCTGGTAGCCCTGCGCTATGCAGTGATGATCAACGGCGTGACAAAACTGATAATGATGAAGAGCGACGTGCTCGACACGTTCCCCACCATCAAAGCATGCACAGCCTACCGTCTGCCCGACGGCTCCACTACCCGCGATTTCCCATTCGACATATCCGAAAGCGCCGGCATCGAACCCGTATATGAAAACATAACCGGATGGATGACCGACCTCTCAAAAGCAAAGAGCGAAGAGGAACTGCCTGAAGCTTTCACCGACTATATAGCCTTTGTCGAACGTCAACTCGGCGTGCCGGTAGTCATATTATCGGTAGGTCCGGACCGCGAACAGACAATCATACGCAAAAAATAAAGCACCAACCCAACCCTTAAATCCTGAAAAACAGAAATGGCAAAAGTGAAACCTTTCAAGGGCGTCCGTCCGCCTCGCCGGATGGTGACGGAAGTAGCGTCGCGCCCCTACGACGTACTGAACAGCGCGGAAGCACGCGCAGAAGCCGAAGGCAATCCGAAATCGCTTTACCACATCATCAAGCCGGAAATCGATTTCGCCGAAGGCACCGACGAACACGACCCGGCGGTCTACGACCGGGCCGTGGAAAATTTCAATGCGTTCCAGCAACGCGGATGGCTCGTGCAGGATGAAAAAGAACATTATTATATATATGCACAGACCATGGACGGCCGGACCCAGTACGGCATAGTCATCGCAGCAAATGTCGACGACTACATGAACGGCTGTATAAAAAAACATGAGCTGACTCGCCGCGACAAGGAGGAAGACCGCATGAAACATGTGCGCATCAACAATGCCAACATCGAGCCTGTTTTCTTCGCCTTCCCCGACAATGAAGTTCTTGAAACAATCATACGCGAGGTAAGCGCCGGCCCGGCCGAATACGATTTCACAGCTCCCGACGGCTTCGGCCACCATTTCTGGGTAATCGACGACGAAGCCACCATAGAACGCATAACCGACGAATTCGGAAAAATGCCGGCCTTATATATCGCCGACGGGCACCACCGCACTGCGGCCGCCGCGCTCGTAGGAGCAGAAAAAGCCCGCAACAATCCGGCTCATCGCGGCGACGAGGAGTACAACTACTTCCTGGCCGTGGCATTCCCGTCGTCGCATCTCAAGATCATCGACTACAACCGCGTGGTGCGCGACCTCAACGGCCTTTCACCTGCCGAATTCCTCGAAAAGCTTGAATACAAATTCATAATCGAAGACAAAGGAAGCGAGATTTACCGGCCGGCCGCTCTGCACAACTTCGCCCTCTATCTTGAAGGCCGTTGGTATTCGCTTACAGCACGCCCCGGAACCTACGACGACTCCGATCCTATCGGCGTACTCGATGTAACCATCTCCTCCGACTTTATCCTGCGCGACATCATAGGAATAACCGATCTGCGCTCTGACAAGCGTATCGACTTTGTCGGCGGCATACGCGGCCTGGGAGAACTGAAAGAACGTGTGGATTCCGGAGAAATGGCATTTGCTCTCGCACTCTATCCGGTGTCGATGGAACAGCTTATCGCCATAGCGGATACAGGCAACATCATGCCACCAAAGACCACATGGTTCGAGCCTAAACTCCGTTCAGGCCTTGTAATCCACAAACTTGATTAACAGTCGTTACAGAACATTTTCTGTAGTCGGAATGTTATCAATGAAGTATTTTAATATTTACAATCATGAAAAAATTTGTTACGGGTATTGCCCTGCTCTCTGTCGTTGCCTTGTCTTCATGTTCGGATGATTCCGAAAAGATAATAGGCATAGATGATATTCCGCCAACGGCATCCTCTTTTATCAGCACTTATTATCCTTCCGCGTCCGTTACATCCGTCACATCCGAAGGCAAAGGCATGGATACCGATTACGATGTCTATTTCGCCGACGGTTCGAAAATAGAGTTCAACTATGACGGCGAATGGAAAAGCGTCGACGCTCCTTTCGGAGCCACAATCCCGGCCGGAATAGCGCCGGAGGCAATAGCACAATATGTAGCTGCCAACTACCACGACTCAGGTATCAACGAAATTTCCCGCGACCGCCGCGGATATGAAGTCGAACTGCTGAACGGAATCGATCTTGAATTCGCCCCAGACTGTTCATTCATCAGGGTCGACAAATAAAATCATACGACATACCCCCTGCCAAATACACCGACGGCCTTAAAGCTGTCAGTGTATTTATGATTAAAACCAAAACACAAATATTATATCACAGCAATGAGAAAAATCTTTTTTGCAATCATCACACTAAGCGTTCTGGCAGGATGCAGCCGCTTTTCCAACAGGGGAACAGTGGAAAACCCTGTCATAGGAAGCTCCAACACGCAAATTCTGAGTTTCGAGAAAATTGAACTGACCGATTCGTCGACACTCCTGCATGCAGTGGCCCACTTCCGCCCCAACTGGTGGATCAACCTGACATCGTGCAGCGTAATAATTGCCGACGGCGACACTTTCGCCCTCGAATCGGCCGAAGGAATAACCCCCGACGAACGGTTCTGGATGCCGGATTCAGGAGTCGCGCATTTCAAATTACGCTTCCCGGCAATTCCCTCATCTGCGAAAAAAATAGATTTCAGCGAAAATACCGCCGACGGTTTCATGCTATGGGACATCGACCTGACCGGAAAAGCCGATCCTACAGCCGGCTATGGAGGCATCCCGGCGGAACTGCTCGCCAAAGTCAGCGAAACAGAAATTCCGGCACCCGTGCTGGCCGTGGACTCCGCAACCGTCAAGATTCATCTGTCAGGCTATAAAACGTCAATGGGCAACAAACTCGGTTTCTATCTGAACACCATGTCCGGACAAGTTAACGACCTTCCCGCACTCGATATCGACGCCGACGGCAACGCCACATTCCATGGAATTCTCGCCGGCCCAACCATAATCCACACCAAAAACATAGGCGACATTCCCGTGCGTGGCTACGCAGTTGTCGCCCCCGGCGAAAGCATAGACCTCTACACGGATCTGGGCTTCAGCGGAATTGCAAACATGATAGAACGCGGCGATTCCATAAGCCCGGGAGCTATATTCTGTTCCACAGGAACATACGGACCTATTGTCCGCTCCATCCGGGAAAACCCCGAAAAAAATTTCAGCCATGAACTGTATACCGGAAAATACGGCAACTACCACATGGACGGCGACAGTTATACCGACTACATAATCGGACAACACCGCGCTCTGAAAGACTCACTCGCTGCAGCAGGACTCAGCCCGTTGGCCGAAAAAATGTGGAAGATCAACCTCGACGCAAGCCTTATGATAGCCGCACAGCAGGCGCGGGATATACTTAAACGAAATTACTACTCGACTTACGGGAACTGGGGCGAACCGATACCTGCCGACAGCCTGAACATAACACTGAGCGACGACAATCTGCGCCGTATAGCATCAGAAGTCGATCTGAACAATCCCGCCTATATGTATCATTTCCCGTTCTATACACCCTTCAATCTCGCCAAAAACGGCAAAATATGGGATGAGGCCGGACTCGACGGGCATCTGACCGCAGAATTAGCCGAATACATCGAAGCATATAATGCAGCCTCGAAAGGTAAACTGACCGACAAACAGCTCGCACAACTGCGCGGACTAAGCACACCGTTCTACGCCGAAGCCGTCGAGGCCCGCCGGAAAGAAATAGAGGAGTTCATGTCGAAAGCCGACATGGGTCTTGTCACAGCCACGCCTGACGTCGCCAACGATAAACTCCTCGACGCCATTGTCGCCCCATATAAAGGCAAAGTCGTAATGGTGGATCTCTGGAACACATGGTGCGGACCGTGCCGCGCATCCATCGCCGTCAACGAACCTGAAAAAAGCGGCGATCTATCATCCGAAGACATTGTATGGATATATATCGCCGACGAATCATCGCCAATCAAGACCTACCTGAGCATGATTCCCGACATTAAAGGCATTCACTACCGTGTTAGCCCCGAACAGATTTCCGCAATACGCTCACATTTCGGCGTTGATGGCATACCCTACTACATTCTGGTAGACCGCAAAGGCAAAGCCACCGGCCGTCCCGACCTTCGCGACCATGACCTCTTCAAAAAGACACTTATAGAAGAAGTGAATAAAAAATAGCCTGAAACTTATACCCGCATATAACAAAAAAACGCTGTAGTCCTACAGCGTTTTTTTTGTTATTGTTTATAAAATTAAACATCCGTAATTATAGAAACCGCTTTTTTGTATGTAACTTTACATCACAAATTCCGGCCATCCTGGCGACCGGAAAGAAATCATGTAACAACCAGCAATGTACAGAAAAGGTAAACTATATTTCCGTTACGGCACCATGGGTTCGGCCAAAACAGCCCTTCTGCTTACCACGGCTTACAACTTCGAAGAGCGCAACATGGACTACATGTGCCTCAAACCCATAATCGACACCCGCGAAAATGCCAGCGTGATCCGTTCGCGCATAGGAATCGAACGGGAATGCCACTGGATCTACCAGACGACAAACCTCTACGAATTCGTACGTAACCTTTATAAAGAAAAAAAACGTCTGGTCGACTGGTTTCTTATTGACGAAGCGCAGTTTCTCACCGAAGCCCAGGTCGATCAGCTCTCGCGCGTAGTCGACGACTTCGGTTCGAATGTCATCTGCTACGGCCTGCGCACCGATTTCCAGACCCACCTGTTCGAAGGATCCCGACGCCTTTTTGAAATCGCCGACACTATCGACGAAATAAAATCGACCTGCAACTGCGGACACAAGACAATCGTGAACGCCCGCATCGACTCTGCCGGCAACTTTGTTGAAGAAGGGGCACAGGTGGAGATCGGCGGCGACGACCGTTATGTTGCCGTATGCCGCAAATGCTGGCGCAACAAATGCATCGAACAGGCACGACGCGCCACTCTTCCGCTGCTCGAACTTGATGACGAAAACGAAAATCCGGTTGTCGACGCAGCAAAAACAACAATAGCTGACTGATTATATCTATTATCATTATGATATTATGCGATATTAAAAACGCCGCTCCATACGGCAAAATATGTACCGGATTGATGACTGCCATAAAATGGCTCGAAGAACATTACGCCGACGAATTTGTTAAAGGAGTGAAGGACATTGACAGCCTGGCGGGAATCTATGTAAAAAGCGAGGAGGTCGCAATGGTGCCGCGAGAAAAAGCCTCCCTTGAAGCACATCGTCGCTACATCGACATTCATGTGCCTCTGCAAGGAGCTGAAACAATAGGCTGGGCCGATTGCGGGAAGCTGAAATACAGCCGCGGCTATGACGACGACAAGGATATAGAATTCTTCGGCGACGCCGCCATGACCGCGCTCCATGTCGCACCGGGACAGATCGCCGTATTTTTCCCGGACGACGCCCACGCACCCAACATCGGTCTTGGCAACCACCGCAAACTATGCATAAAGATTCCCGTAAAATTTTCCGGCTGTTGAATCAATTCATCATCAAACACATATTTTACAATTCATTCAACCCGACATGAACATCCGCATCCTTTTATCCGCATTACTGCTGACACTGTCGGCAGCTGCTTCCGCATTATCCATAGGCAAAGCTGAATCTTTCGACTGGAAAGATGAATCACTGACCTACGATGTGATGTTCAAATGGGGACTGATAAATAAAAAAGCCGGTTCCGCAACCCTTACCCTTCGCGCCGAACCGGAAAGCTACGTGACCCGCCTTACAGCCGCATCCGAGCCTTGGGCAGACCGTATCTATCAAGTCCGCGACACCCTCAACGGCCGTATAGGCCGCGACGGATTCCGTCCGCTTTTTTATGAAAAAATCGCGAACGAAGGCGGAGAGCGAAAATACGACGTAGTGAAATACCGTTACGAAAGCCATCCTGAAATATCAGCCGACTGCATACGTAAGGTGTACAAGAAAAATAAACTTAAAATCGACGAAAAGCGTACGCTGAAAACATTCGGCACAACAGTCGACATGCTGACATCGTTCTATTTCATGCGCCATCTGCCATTCGAAAAATGGAAAGACGGGCAAAGTGAAACCGTCAACATTTTCTCCGGCAAACAAAAAGAATTGCTGAAAATAAGCTACCTCGGAGAAGTAGACCTTGAAGTAGGCGATAAAGTACGCAGGTGCTACCACATCAGTTTTTCTTTCACATCCGACGGGAAACGCAAGACCTCCGACGATATGGAAGCATGGATAAGCACCGACGGACGCCGCATACCAATGCGCCTTGAAGGAAAACTCCCCGTAGGAAAAGTCCACTGCCTGCTCTCAGGAGAGTGACTGATACTCCCGCTCGGCAAAATCAAATAAATTTGGCTTTGCTCTCGACTTATTCGTATCTTTGTCTGTCGAAGTTACGAAAAGAGTGTAATTTATTGGAACTGAGCGTAGGTTA
>CAJUKD010000032.1 GCA_910587235.1 uncultured Muribaculaceae bacterium | reverse complement strand
TGTGATTCATCGATATAGATGTGGTCTATGCCCATCTGCCTGAAATCCACAACGCTGTCCTTGTTCTGTTCCATCTGGTACTGAATGGTTGCAATCTTGGCGGTAAGGTTCTCTTTCCGCTTTATAAGACCTTTGAGCATACCACGCGACACATCATGCCCTTGCTGCTTAACCACTTCAAGATTTTCCTCCACCGTGTCAAGTTCAGCCTGAAGAATCTGCTGCTGCATTTCCGGCGACTGAGGTATCTTCCCGAACTGGTCATGCGACATTATGATACAGTCATAGTCGTTGTTCTTGATCCGGTTGAAGAAATTGACACGATTGTCAGCCTTGAAACTCTTTTCATCGGCATAGAGAATCCTTGCATTGGGATAAGCGGTCTGATATGTCATGGCGATCTCCGCCACATTCGCCTTCATTCCTATAATCATGGGCTTGTGGGCGAGCCCGAGGCGTTTCATTTCGTGAGCCGCCATGCACATTATCAGCGTCTTGCCGGTTCCCACCTGATGATCACATATTCCGCCGCCGTTTTGCAAAAGCATCCACACGCAATCCTTCTGGCTTTGATATATGGAGCTGATTCCGTAGCGGTCTCCGAGCATCTTCATGTTCAGATCAGGAAATGTCTGATGGCTTCCGTCATACTGCGGACGCACGAAACAGTTGAACTTGTCGTTATACAGTTCTACCAGCCGGTCCTTGAACTCCGGCGACTGAGCCTCCAGCCATTCCGAGAATCCGTTGCGGATTTCATCTATCTTGGTGTTGGCAAGCTGTATAGCCTCACTGTCCGGCACCTTTATGTCGTGGCCGTCATCATCCTTTCCGATTGACTTCTTTATGTCGGGTACGGTATTGTGCAGGGCGTGTCTGAGAAGGCTCATGCCGTCGTAAGTACGGTAATAGCCCCTTACACAAAATTCCTCCCATATCTTCATGTTCTTGCGGGAGGCTTCTGCCGAATATTCATCCATAGAGGAAGAATAGGCTATTCTCACATCCGTCTCATATAAATCGGACATATAAGCCGAGTATATTCCTGCCGGGATCCACCTTTCTCCGAAGTTGAAATCCAGCTCGTCGAACCCGATGCGGCGGGGCCGTGCTTCCTCCAATGCTTTGAGAGAATCCCGCGACATGGCTATAAACGGCTCAACGCCGTCATAGCCGGGGAAGTCCTTTATCCGTTCTTCCTCGCGGTCTATCCATGCTTTGACTTGTTCAGCTTTGGCAACGACATTGCCGGCGATGAATCGGTCTTTTATCTCGTAGTTCTCCACAAGGGGATTATAATATATGTGTCCTTCAAGATTCCGGATAATGGTATCTTCGTCCATATCCACCAGAGATGACATATATTCGAGATTGACACCTCCGTATTTGTTTAACGATGCAGTCAGCGCCTCCATCGGAGTATCGACGGATGCGACTTCGTCAACGGAGAAGGAAACGGGATGGTCAAATATATCAGCCTTGACAATCGTGCCGTTCTCGCTTCTCTCCAGACCCAGCGCGTCGCGCCCGTTGGCATCGCCCATGATGAACCGGACATTACGCTTGTCGTTCAGATTACCGTATCTTTCGACAAACTCATCATAATACTGGTTGAGGTGTTCGCGCAGATGTTTGCTTGGCTCATGGGTCTCCGCCTCATAATTATAAAGCTGTTGGTATGTTTCCGATATGGTAATGTAAAGCATGGCGCGTTTCTCCTGTTCCGGTTTCATTTCAAGCGGGTTGAATGTCGCGCCGATCTTGCGGACATCCGAAAGGACTCCGACCATACCGTCCTGTACCACCATAGTGCCGTTCTTGTGAAAGAACTGAATATCCTCCGAGAAAGGACGGGGCGACATATCGCGCTCAATAGGTATAGCCGTTACCTTTTCGGTACGGTTGAGACCGCTGGGGATGAAATCTCCTTCTGTCTTTTCGATGTAAGTCTCACCGGCGGCGATGCCTGCTGCCTGTGCCGCTTCCTGAGCCTCCTTTTCAAGACGCATTTCCTTCATCTGGCGGTGGGCAATCGACATCATAGCCTCATAAAAACCGTTGATAGGCGGATTGTCGTCCCAGTTCAAGGCACCGTAAAATTCCAGCTCCTTCTCGCTCAGTTTGCGGAATGCCGGGGCCTTTACAGTCTTGGCTTCAGCGCGTGGCGCAGGTCCGGTCTTTTCTTCCGGCTTCTCTTTATACTGGCGTCGGCTGTTCTTTTTCTGTATCGGCTCCAGTTCTCCGAAAAGATTGTACGCAAAAAGACGAGGGTCAGGATTATCGGCATAATCCGGCCCACCGTCGGTTTCTATCTCTTTGGCCGGTTCTGTTTCGGGTGGGTCAACGGGTGCACGTGGTGCTTCCGGCTTCGGCTCAACCTTCTTTTGTGCCTTATCTTGCGGAGTGACTACCTCGACAACCTTCATTTTCTGTCGATTCTCTTTGGATTCCTCGCAGAGAGCCACTTGTTTGCCGGCGGCAATAAGTTTCGGGAGATAGGCATCAAGCGCGTGTTGCGGAAATCCAGCCAACTCAATGGAGCCGGCGTTCCCGTTCAGCCTTCTGGTAAGGGTAATTCCCAATATCTCGGAAGCTTCGACCGCATCCTTGCCGAAAGTCTCGTAAAAGTCACCGATTCTGAAAAGGACCAGCGCATCAGGATGTTCTCTCTTTATTCCCTTGAACTGCGCGATCAGAGGCGTATCTGCCATTTTCGATGTCGTGGGTGCGGGTTTCGGTGCTTCGGCTTTCTTCTCAGGAGTCCTTTTCAGCTTAGGGTCTTCCAGCTGCTCACATATAGCCACGCGCTTACCTGCCCGAACAAGTTTGGGTAGATAGACATCGAGGGCATGATGTGGAAATCCCGCCAACTCAATACGGCTGTCTATTCCGCTTTGTCTGCGGGTCAGCGTAATACCGAGTATATCCGAGGCTTGCACCGCGTCTTCGCCGAAAATCTCATAGAAATCCCCGACACGAAACAATAAAATCGCATCAGGATGTTTCTTCTTCATTTCCTGATACTGTTTGAGCAACGGCTCATTTCTTTGCTCAATCTTATCAGCAAGCGGCTTCTGTTTCGGTGGTTCCGGCTTGACTTCGGGTGTCGGCTTTACCTCCGGCTTCGGTGTCGGAGTCGGTTTTACAGGGTCGAGCGTAGGCGGTTTGATACCGTTGGAATTATACAGTTCGAGATTCAGACGAAGATGCAACGAGTCATCGAGCGCAGTCCGCAAATCATTGGCTATGCCGTCAACACCCCCGTCATGCTTATAGATGATTGCCGGTTTGCCATACTTGTCTGTGCCAACTTTGGCATCCGTGCATATCACATTCTGCGGAAATGCCTGAAAAAACTTGTTGCCCGGCACCTTCGTACCCCGGTCAACTACCGACTGAATGAAGAATTCCTCATCTGCCGATAACGCTTTCTTTCCCGTATGCTTCTGGAGTATAATCAGGTCAGACCCCGCATCGGTTCCGGCATTGTCGGAGAAAGTATTGTTTGGCAGTCGCAGAGCCGCCACAAGGTCTGCGCGTTTCACAAGCTCCATGCGCACGAAAGAGCTGGCGGCGTTCATTACTCCCTGTGAGGCTATGAACGCCACAAGACCACCCTCGCGCACTTGGTCGAGAGCCTTCAGGAAGAAATAATTATGAATCGTCTTTGTCGCCTGACGGTAGGCAATCTCCTTGCTCACGGCATACGCCGGGTCCGGAACCGCAAAATCACCGAAAGGGACATTGGAGGCGGCGACATCGAAATAGCCGTCGAAGTCGCGCTCAATCTTCTCGAATCCCTCTATACGGGTCAGGATCGACGGATGCAGGGCTGACAGGATTTTGCCCGTGAGCAAATCCTTCTCATACGCCAGTACCTCCGTACCGGGATACAGGTCATTACGCAGAAAGGAATCTATGAAGGCACCCTGTCCGGCGGACGGTTCCAGAAAACTTTTTACCTCAACGCCGGAGTATTTCAGAGCATCCGAAAGAGCGTCCACAACGGGTGTCGGCGTATAAAACGCCGTTAACACCGATGCTTTCAGCGAGTCCATATACCGTGCGAACTCCTTGTCATCCTTTGTATAGTCGTGGATAAGGCGGCGCAGTTCAACCGTGGGCATGAACAGCTCGATGTCCGATTTGCTCCACTTGGCAGCGTCTGACAGCTCGTTTGCATCGTTGAGGATACATTTCAGACCGCCGAATCCGGCGTACTTTCTCAGCACCTCCCGTTCTTCGGGAGTCTGGGCCGAGCGTCCTGCAACACCGAGGCGCAGGGCAAGCCGTATCGCCTCGATGTTGTCTCGCATTGTCTGAAGCCGGTTATAACTCATAGCCGTCCAGTTTCTCGTTCAAGATGCCGAGAAGCTCCAGACGCATCGCCGGGTAACCCTCCTTTTCAAGAAAACCGCCGTCCGCGCCATACTTGTCAAGTATCGCGTTTATCTCCCTGTCCGATGCGAAATGCACAGCCGTCACTTCCCATACAGACGGGTCAAGACGCAGCCAGCAGTCTTCTTCTATGGTATGATATATTATGTCGAAGCGGGATACATACAGCTTTTCAAGCAGTGTCCGCATCGCAAGCTCATGGCAGATATAAGGCGGTCTGCCAGATGCGAACTCTCCGGTGTAGGTCTCAAGTGCGTCATCGACGCGGTTCTCTATGAATTTCTGTGTGTTCTCTTTATCGAAATGATGTTCTTTAAGATGCTCACGGAGATAGCCGATATAGAAATCCGGCTCACCGTATTTTTTCGGTGTTTCCATTTCAGTGTGGATTTTCCGATGGCTTTGCCCTCCTGCTTTTTGATTATGGAGGGAATGGCCGGCTTATGCGCCGGTAAAAAAGTAGGCGGGTTTCCCTCCCGCCTACTGCCACTTTATCCACAGCCAGAACGAAAATAACCGTTTTAAGACTGTGATTCAGTGGCTAAATTAGTCATTTATCCGCAGAGCGCGAAATAAATCCGGGTTTTTCAGTTCTCATTCGCTCTTTCCGGGGCTGAAAACATCGAGGATGTGGTCTGCGACGACAATATAGAGCATTTCTTCCTCCCGTGAGAGGTCAACGGGATAGAGTCCGGTTACCGTTACGGCATGGAGCGCGTCAGTGTCGTCGGACCATACGCTTTCGGCTCCTGTCACTGACACCGAAGTCGCCTTCTTGCCCAGAACGGGATGATGGCGCAGGTTGGCGAATGTGTCCCCGACGGTTGCCGTCAGCGAGAGGGGGAGCGTGGATGTGTTGTCGGAAGGATAACTGATGAGTCCCTTGTTATAGAGTGCATACGCTACCCCGGCTGTTTTTGCCGGCGCCCAGCCCCATAGTGTCAGGGCGGCGGCTTTGAGGTCCGCCATGCACCACAGTCCCTGCGATGGTTCCAGCCCGGCATAGTCGGGTTCTATCGGATGCGCCCCGATTGTATGTTCCGCAATCGCGTTGTCATGGAACTCTGCATAATATTCGGGAGCGTTGCCGCCGTTCTCCAGTGATGCCACAATCTCCTTGCGGGTTATGGATGTCAGCCACATCCGCACGACGGGACGGTCGATGCCGATATAGTTGCTCAATGAAGTGAATATCACTTCTCCGGGAGCGGAGGGCTTCATGGCGTTGACGATTGTGGAGGCGTTGCGCCACAGGCGCTGTATCACGCCTATCTGGGCCTCGTCCTTCTCGCTGGCGCGGCGATTGCCTTTACCCTTGCTGTCCTTTCGTACAGAGAAGTCGAAGTTGGCGGCAAATGTCTCGTCAGCCGTCATGTCCGAGGACACGGTGAACTGGAATTTGCATTTGGGACGCGAGGAGATGATGCCGCCGCCTGTCCATGTGACGGCCATCTGTCCTTTGCCGAAGTATCCTTTGTGGAGTACGTTGGCGCCAAGTGCCTGTGCGATTGTCTTTGCCACGGTGCGGCTTTCTGTGATTATAAGTATATTATTCATTATTTTACGGTTGTTTTTAGTTTTGGATGTTGGATAAAGTGGACGGGGCTGTGCGGGAGGTCACATCTTGCGCCCCTTTGATTTTTTCTGCTGGCTCTCGTTCTTCGGACCGGTCTGTCCTCTGTCGAGAGGCTCCTTGATTTTCTTCGTTGCCTCGTCGGTCTTTCCGTCATTGTTGACAGCCATCTGGGTGCGGCTTTCGTTGGCAGGAGTTATCGACTCAGCTTGACGCGGATCCTTGAAGGAGGTGGTGGGACGCTGCTTGTTCATGTTGAATGTCAGATAGACGGTGCAGGGTTTCCCGTCCTTGTCAACCATATTGTCGAGAACCACGGTCTTGCCGGCGACATAGTCCGCCTGCTGCTTTTCAGTCATCGGCACTCCAGACCATTTTGTGATAGGCTTGATTTTGCCGTCCTGCGTGAGCCACGTGGATTTTTTCTGACCGTTGCTTTCACTCTGCGCCTGTTTCTGAGAGGAGTATGAAGGCACAAACTCCACATCGCGCCTGTCCGCGCTTACCTGAAGCGTTACGGTATATTTATTGCCCTTGCGGTCAACGATTTCCTTGTCAGGAATGGCTTTGCCGCTTTTGAGGGTGTTGATCTCTCCCATGTCAAGTTTTGTCTGCCCGATGGTGTCCTTGACGAACACGGACTTGGCGGGTACGCTGAGTATCTCGTTTGTCTGGCGGTCGATGCTGATGAACGAGGGGATGACCTCCCCGGTCTCCTTGTCAACGACATCGGCGAGCCTTCCGAGGTTGCCGGTGGTACGGAGGTTCTGCTTGTCCTCGTCCGTGAACTTGACCCCGTTGAACTCCTGATCGAGATTCGGCTCCTTGCGGATGAAATGGGGTACGACCTTGATATTCCCGTTGGCGTCCTCGCGGAATGACAGACGCGCTTCCAGCGAATATTTCTCTCCGGCGAATGTCGGGGTAATGGTTACCAGCCGGGATTTGCGATTGTAGAGCATCTCCTTGAGGTCTCCGCTTTTTTCAAGTATTTCGCGGTCGATGCCCCAGCGGTCTTTCAGACCTTGCCAGTCGATTCTGGATTCGTCTATCGCATGGCTGTTGCGGTTCGTCGCCTTGACTTCCACTTTAGCCTCCGAAAGCATGGCTTTGTTCGCCTCCGGGTCTTTAAGCGCGTCTTCGACGACCTGTCCGACACTGTTCACGTTGTCGGCATCTACTTTGAAGAAACTGAACATCGAAGGGTTCTTGCACTGCCTCACGAAGTTGGAGAGAAAAGCCTCCAGCGGGCTCTTGTGGATATTGAATACCACGAGATCGCTCAGTCTGGCGGACTTCGACGGCGTCATGTCCGGTGTGCCGTCCTGTTTCAGACCTTTCACAGCGCCTGTCTCTCCCGTCTCGTTGTTGCGGGCGATAAGCACCTGGTCTTTCTCGTTTGTCTGGTCTTGTGCCATAGTGTAATTTTACTTTGGGTTATTCTTGCGGCGGTGTTCCGCCGTCTCCGAAATAGTAGTCAAGGACATCGGCCGGAAGATATGAAATCGGGCCGTTTGGCGTTTTCTGAAAGTACGGCAGGATTCCTTTGGCCCTCAGGTTGTATTGCTGGCGGAGACCGAGGCCGAACCTGCGCTCAACATCTTTCGGTGTCCATCTTCTCGGTTCCTCCTGCGGACAATTCCCTTTGGAGGTCATCTTCCGTTCAAGGAAATCCATTCTTTCCAGAACTGTCTGAAGGAGGCCGAGGACGGTTTTCTCAAATGTCCGGTTCATGCCAGTCGTGTCCTTGATTTTATGGTGCGTCTTGACAGTATCTTGTCAAGTGAGGAGCGGTGCCAGCCGAGGCCGTGGTAAATTATAATGTCAATGACTTCTCCGAGTATGAATTTTGTATCGCCTTTATCGCGCAATACACGGAAGTCGTACTCCTTTATCCTGCGGTATGCGGTCCTCTCGCTTACGCCGAGGAGTGCCTGAAGCTCCTGACGGTCGATCCGGTATTCGCGTTCCGCATCGGTGAGTGAACGGTGTTCATCATCCTTGTTATGTCTGATGGTAGCCGGCGAGTGAATCATTTTATGAATGATTGTCGCCAGCGATGCGACAGTGCCCCGGAGATCCCTCAGTTCGGCTCTCATAGCACTTAATTCGCTGCTTGAAACTGTTACTGTTTCAGTCATTTGAAGTAGTGATTAGGTGTTAGGGAGCCTATCTGACGATTTCGCTCCAATTATGTTTATTGTTTTTTCGGAGTGGCACAGTATCTATGCCTTTTTAGGATGGCATTGCATCCGGGAGGGGGTCTCTGATTATTTATCATTGTCTGTACTGGATTTAATTATCTCTTATGACGATTTTCAGTGATAAAACGCTGTATATGTGTGATATTCCCTGACAGGTATCTGCCGTTGTCCTGCCATTTTTCTGCCACCGTGCAATATCCGTCTGTCATCGGCGTTTGTTGAACTTTCCGTTACAGTAGTACCCCACGGAATTGCCGTTTACCAGCCGTGTCTCCGCCCATTCCCGCAGTTCTGATATTTTGAAATGCAGCCGGTGCCCGAATTTATGATAGGGTATGTTTCCCGCAGATGTCTCCTTATAAAGTTGCCCTTTGGCTATACGGTAGCCGTTGGAATTGAGAAACTCCAAAGCTCCCTCTATGTCAACCGATTCCGACTCTTGTCTGGGTTGCAATGCGGCAAGTGCCTTGTCGAAGCAACCGGACACGGCAATCTCTATCATCTCCCTGACCTTTTCGACAGGGAGAATCACAAAACTTGTATTATCCATTTATCGTAAAAGCGGACGCTGCGGTGTGTATTTATAAAAATCCCACGTTCCTATGTGGTGAATGTGTCCAGTCAGGACTGATATGCTTATATAGTTTACAGGGTTTGGCATACCCGCGAATCACGGGGTTCCCGCAGCACACTGAAAACAACAATGTCAACAACTGTTTTGATTTTATAAATATGCTTATGGCAGGAGATTGGCATTATTTTGTCATCTGTAAGGCATATATGGCAAAAGAACCGACAAATCATTACGATTCATCGGTTCTTTGATATTATTGGATGATACTTTCCGTCAGCTGCCTACGGCACTGAATTTGATTTCTCCCAGCGAATCTATTGCGTCCTGTTTCAGACTGTCAACGACATGGAGATACCGTTCTGTCATTTTGAGCGATGTGTGGCCGAGAAGACTTGATACCGTCTTGATGTTGGCTCCCCGGTTCAGGACATTCACTGCAAAACTGTGCCTCGCGCAGTGCCATGATATTTTTTTCTTTATGCCCGCCAGTTTAACCCATTTGCCCAGATAGCGGTTGCAGGTATCATAAAGCGGCAACTTAAATATGCGCTCGTCATAGTCATCCCCCTCCGGCTGTCCGATAAGGCGGATCAGTGTGTCGTTCAGCGGAACTATCACCCAGCTGCAGTTGCTGTGTCCCTTTGTTTTCTGCTGCTGGAAACGCAGGGTCTTTGTGGTGTAATCGACATTGCGGTAAGTCAGCTTGCTGGTGTCGCACCAGCGCGCCCCGGTATAGAGACCGAAGATAAAGGCGCGGTGTACCTCGGTTTTCTCGCCCTCGAATCGTGTCGCCACGAGACGGTCTATCTCCTCAGGGAGTAGAATCTCCTTTTGCAGCGTCATGTTGTCGTTCTTGATGACGAATCCGCGACAGGGGTTCTTCTTGATAAGGTCTTTGTCAACAGCTGCGGTAACCATACGCTTGAACAGCCGGAAATAGGCTTTCGGCCCGTCGCCCCGTCCGTTGGCTTTCAGGTATTCAACAAACGCACCCACCATTTCGGGTGTGAGCTGTTTCATCTTCAGGCTGTCCTTGAATTTCTCGTATCTCGGTGTGGAGGAAAGGAAGTTGATGAATTTTTTGAGTCCGCGAAGCTGCACATCCTGAATGTGTTTGGTAAGGGTCGGGGATTTGCAGAACTCACGGCAGAACTCGATGAAATCATCGTCCATCTCCTTGCGAAGACGGTAACCTTCGCGGTCTTCGAGGAATGTCTGCTCACGCTCGAAGCGTATCTTCTCGGCAAGCGCGAGTGTGTTCCTGTTCTGCAAACGCTCCTGCGGGGTTCTTGGATGCAGCCAGATGTAGAGATTCAGATTTTCCTTCTTACGGGTATGTTTGATTTTGAATTTGGGTTTGCCCGCCATTGCCCCTTCGGTGTAGAACACCTGCTCACCGTTCTCGTCAAGTACGGGAGTCTCGGTTCTTCCTATGTAGTATTCCAGATAGAGGCTGGCGCGTCCGTCGCTCAGTTCGGACTGTTGGAGCTTGGGATTCTGTTTCTTGCGATTTTCTATTTTTGCCATAAACTATGAATTTTCCGCAAAGATAAGCGGGGTCATAAGATTTTGAAAATCGCCGTTTACAGTCCTTAACAATTCACTTGTCCCGAATGTTCTTGAAACGGGGTACAAAAGGTGTACTTTTTGAGAAAATCGCCCCATTTGCAGGCAAATCGCGGAAAAACAGCCTTTTGCTAATCCGTTTATTTGCTTGCATTTAATTTTATCCCCGTTTTTCCCGTTTTATATCGCGGAGAATTACACAGAATTTCCGGAAAATTCGCAAAGCCGTATAAAAAATCTTAACTTTGCATAGTGAAATCACTCTAACCCTAAAATAAAAAAACATCAATGACAAAGATCGGTTCTGTTATGACCCCCGTAGGCTGCAAGGCGCTTTTGCTCGGCAGCGGAGAACTTGGCAAGGAAGTGGCTATCGAGCTGCAGCGTTATGGAGTTGAAGTCGTGGCATGCGACAAATATCCCGATGCTCCGGCTATGCAGGTCGCACATCGTTGCCATGTGTTCAATATGCTCGACGGCGAAGAGCTTCGCCGGGTCGTGGAACTTGAAAAGCCGGACCATATCATTCCCGAAGTCGAGGCCATAGCCACTCCCACCCTCGTCGAACTGGAGAAAGAAGGATACAATGTAACTCCGACGGCTCAGGCGGCTCGCCTGACAATGAATCGTGAAGGCATACGACGTCTGGCTGCTGAAGATCTCGGCCTGCCTACTTCGCCATATCGTTTTGCTTCGGATTATGATGAATTTCTTGCCGCGGTGGCGGAAATCGGTTTCCCGTGTGTGGTAAAACCCGTGATGAGTTCGTCGGGACATGGACAGTCGACGCTGCGGAGTGCGGATGATATCGAAAAATCTTGGCGCGAAGCTCAGGAGGGCGGGCGTGCCGGAGCCGGTCGTGTGATTGTCGAGGGATTTGTCGATTTCGACTACGAGATAACATTGCTTACAGTGCGCAGTATCAGCGGAACTAAATTCTGTGAACCCATCGGACACATACAAGTCAATGGCGATTACCGTTACTCCTGGCAACCGCAACCGATGGCAGACAAGGCTAAGGAACGTGCATGCGAAATTGCCCGTGCGGTCACAGATGCTCTTGGTGGATACGGTATTTTCGGAGTCGAGCTGTTCGTTAAAGGTGATGAGGTGATTTTCAGCGAAGTATCGCCGCGTCCGCACGATACTGGTATGGTTACTATGATTTCACAGGATCAGAGCGAATTCGCACTTCATGCGCGTGCCCTTCTTGGGCTGCCTGTTCCGGCTATACGTTTCTACGGACCATCGGCATCGCGTGCCGTTGTGGTTGAGGGCGACAGCGATAAGGTCGTCATGGGAAATCTCGATGCCGTGCTGTCAGAACCCGGAACGCAGTTGCGCATATTCGGCAAACCCGAAGTCAAAGGTCATCGCCGCATGGGTGTCATACTCGCGACGGCTGAAACTGTCGAAGCTGCCCGCGACAAAGCAGAGCGTGCCTATCGCGCCCTGACAGTCGACGTGCTTCCCCGATAATCATATAAAACAGTAAAGGGCTGTGTCAGAATACATCATGCACATTGATGTATAGCGAAACTCTTGCTATGTTAAAACATGCAAGCCGCTGTAGACGGCCATAAAGATAGGCCAAGGCCGATTACTCACGACGGGGTAATCGGCCTCGGTTTTCTTGTGTGATGTCATATCGTGCTTCGTAGCTGCGTTTTAGCGCTTTGATGCGCGAATATCTCAAGCGCAACAATGTTCTCCTTTTGCAATTATCACCGGCAATGCACGGCTACGCGGCGCATTGCCGGTGGCTACTCTAAGATGTATATCTGAATGTCAGGCAAAGTGGTAGTAATGTATTGCTGCAAACCCGTTATGCGCCCGACCTCAATGGCGTCCGCTATGTCTATATCGATTTAACGCGTTTTCCGGGCGGTGGCCGTTCGAAGTTTTATAGCCGCGAGTGGCCGAGTGCTACCGTTGAGGTGAAACTATGTGCGGAAAAGCGCTGAACGGCTGATTCAGTCGAAGAGGTACTTGGCTGTCGGGGAGTTCCCTTTGGCGATTTCTTCCGGTGTGCCAGCAGCCATTATTTTGCCGCCGCCTATACCTCCTTCCGGACCCATGTCTATGACATGGTCGGCAGCCTGAATGACATCGATATTGTGTTCGATGACAAGTACGGTGTTTCCTCGGTCGACAAGGCGGTTGAGAATGCCGAGCAAGGTGTTCACATCCTCGAAATGCAAGCCGGTGGTAGGTTCGTCGAGAATGAATAAGGTGCGTCCGGTATCGCGTTTTGCCAGTTCGGTAGCCAGTTTCACACGCTGGTTCTCGCCGCCCGATAATGTCGACGACGGCTGTCCGAGTTTTATGTATCCGAGTCCGATGTCCTGTAATACCTTTATTTTTTTTAGTATGTGTGGCACTCCGGCAAAAAAATCACAAGCCTGGTTGATTGTCATGTCGAGGACGTCGGCTATCGATTTTCCTTTGAAGCGTACTTCGATGGTTTCGCGATTATAGCGTTTTCCGTGGCATACCTCGCACGGAATCAGCACATCAGGCAAGAAATTCATTTCTATGGTCTTGTAACCGTTTCCGTTGCATGCCTCGCATCGGCCTCCGGCCACGTTGAACGAAAAGCGTCCGGGTTTGTAGCCGCGGATTTTAGCTTCGGGGAGGTTGACGAACAGGGTCCGTATGTCGGTAAATACGCCTGTATATGTTGCCGGATTCGAACGTGGCGATCGTCCGAGAGGCGACTGGTCGACGGTTACGACCTTGTCGATATTCTCCAGCCCTATGATTTCGCGATAGGGAAGAGGTTCTGTGCCTGAGCGGAAGAAATGCTGGGAAAGAATGGGTTGCAAAGTGCCGTTGACAAGCGACGATTTGCCGCTGCCCGATACTCCGGCCACACATGTGAGTGTGCCCAGAGGTATAGTCATATCCACGTCCTTCAGATTATGGCCGCTGCAACCTTTCAGTTCAAGTATCAGTCCGTTGCCATTCCTCCTGTGATCGGGCATACTTACTTTTGCTTTTCCGTTAAGATAGCGTGCAGTCAAAGTGTCGCCGGCGAGCATATCTTCCGGTGTGCCTTGAAAGACTACATTGCCTCCTTTGCGGCCTGCACCAGGACCGATATCGACCAGATAGTCGGCCTGCATCATTATATCCTTGTCGTGCTCCACCACGATTATGGTGTTTGACGCGTCGCGAAGACGTTTCAGCGAGTCTATAAGCCTGTGATTGTCCCGCTGGTGCAAGCCTATGCTTGGTTCGTCGAGGATGTAGAGCACATTTACAAGTTCCGACCCGAGCTGTGTGGCCAGACGTATGCGCTGGCTTTCTCCGCCTGACAGAGTGGCCGACATGCGGTTGAGTTGCAGGTAATTCAACCCTACAGCCACGAGAAACTGGAGGCGTGTGGATATTTCTTTTATAATTTCGGATGCTATCTTACGGTCGCGTTTGTCGAGGCGTCCGAGAACTTCCTGCGACCATTGGTAAAGCTTGTCGATGTCCATACGACAAAGATCGGCGATATTATATCCATCGACGAAAAAGTGCAAGGCTTCACGGTTGAGGCGGTCGCCGTTGCATTCGGGACATATCTTGCGTGACACGAACTGCCCGCTCCATTTTTTTGCCGATGCTCCCGCTTCGTCGTCCTGCTGCATCTCGATATACTTCACCAGACCGTCGTAGGTGCTGAAAAAATCAAGACCGGAAACAGCGGCTTCGCTTGTCAGCACAGGCGTTGATGTGGTGCCGAGAAGTATCTCGTTGACCACATCTTCGGGCAGATCTTTCACAGGCGTACGCAGGGTATAGCCCGCCCGTTCGCAGATGGCTTTGAGCTGGCGGAATATAAGTGTGTCGCGATATTTCCCAATGGGTGTCAGGGCGCCTTCATGAATGGAAAGCGAAGGCTTGGGGATGATCTTTTCCCGGTCGATGATGTCGACATATCCGAGTCCTTTGCAGCACGGGCATGCACCCTGAGGAGAATTGAAAGAAAAATTATGCGGAGCCGGATCGTGGTAAGAGATGCCGGATACGGGATCGACGAGTTCCTGACTGAAGAATACCGCAGAATCGTCCTCGACGTCGTAGACCATCATTTCCTTGTCGCCCTGTGCAAGTGCGTTGCTGACAGAATCAAGCAGACGTATGCGGTCCTTGTCGGATACGGCGAGGCGGTCTACCACAAGCTCCACACTGTGGTTGCGGTAACGGTCAAGTTTCATGCCCGGTGTGATTTCCATCAGTTCGCTGTCGACACGCACTCTCAGAAATCCTTTTTTAGCAAGGGTTTCAAATAAATCTTTATAGTGGCCCTTTCGGTTCTTGACCAGAGGAGCCATTATGTAGATTTTGTGCCCCTGATAGCGTTCGAGTATCAGATCGACTATTTTTTCGTCGGTATATTTCACCATCTCTTCGCCGGAAACATAGCTTCTGGCATGTCCGGCACGGGCGAAAAGCAGGCGCAGGAAATCGTATATTTCCGTGGTGGTGCCTATGGTCGAACGCGGATTTTTGTTGACGGTTTTCTGCTCTATGGCTATGACAGGGCACAGGCCGCTGATTTTATCCACATCAGGACGTTCGAGCGAGCCGAGCATGTTGCGGGCATAGCTTGAGAATGTTTCTATGTAGCGCCGCTGTCCTTCGGCATAGATAGTATCGAATGCCAGCGACGACTTTCCGCTTCCGCTAAGGCCGGTTATGACGGTGAGCTTGTTGTGCGGAATAGTGACGTCGACATTGCGCAGATTATTGACTCTTGCCCCGATTACTTCGATAGCGTCCTCGGGGCTGTCTGTCCCGAGAATGCCGGTTTCCATATCTTTATTATTTGGATGCTTGTCTGTCATTCCTTGATATCGGTCCAGTTCGGATTATAGGTCTTTATGCCTGATTTGCGGCGAGAACGCGACTCTTCAAGCGGAATTTTCACAATATATTTTTTGCCGTCCTTGTTTGTCAGTTTTTTTGTCCTGATCCATGGATTTTCCTCGCGTAGCTGCTGGTAATTGATTCCTTGGCTTTTTGCCCATGCGGGCCAGTCGGCGACAGCCGAGTCGACTGTTACTTCGCGGTAGCGTCGCGGCTGGTAAAGCTGACGGTCGGAAAGATGAAAACCATAGGCAGAGGGATTCTCCATTATTGCTTTCATAGCCATGATCCGGTGAGGGTAGCGTGTGGTTTCGTCGGTCAAATATAGGTCGAAGGCATTTTCGACTCCCTGAGCTTCGAGTTCTTTGCTTATGCGGGTCATTCCGCCGTTGTATGATGCGAATACCGTCGGCCAGTCGCCATATTTTTCATAAGCCTTTTTCAAGTAGCGACATGCGGCAGCCGTGGCTTTTTCAAGATTGTAACGCTCGTCGACTTCGTCATTGACTTCCAGTCCGTACTGTTTGGCAGTCGAAGCTATGAATTGCCATATCCCGGCGGCTTTTGCCGGCGAATAGGCGCGCGGGTTGAGCATGCTTTCGACGCAGGCGAGGTACAGCACGTCGAGAGGTACGCCGTTGCGCTTCAGTATTGTTGCCATGACAGGAAAATATCTGTTGGCACGTTTTATGGTGAGCATTGTATTTCCGTGGGTGTATGTCAGCGATGTCAGTTCCCGATCAAAACGCTCGTACATTTCTACAGGATCGAGATCGACTGTTTTGCCGCAGAATGTAATTTTCGATGGTACTTGAGGTGAATAAACATCTGAGAATTGTGTCTGTGCGGTAGCTATCGATGAAGTCGAAGATATAAGGGCGGCTACTGCCGCTGCGGTGAAGATATTTTTAAAAGTCATTTTTTATTGTCTTAATTGCCGGCAGGGGGATTTTCCGAAGAAGAGCTGCCGGAGTTGAAATTTATGATGTTTATGTCGCCGCTGCGCTTATAGTCCGTACCATCGGCGCCGCGGGCTTTGATTACATAATAATAAACACCCGGAGGCACAAGTTTTCCTCCGTATTTTCCGTCCCAACCTTGCGAAGGATCGGTAAATGATGCCATCTGAGTTCCCCAACGGTTGAAAATATGGCATTCGAAAGAGATAAGCGAACGGTAACTTACCTTCCATTCATCGTTGACACCGGGTGATGAACCGGGTGAGAATGCATTGGGAATTTCGAGGCGGGATTCGCCTATGCCGATATTGTACACTGTTCCCGTGAATTGGCACCTACCGTCAGCGTCGGCGGCGACAAAACGGACATAAGTGCTCCCGTTTTCGCGGAATGTATAGGTGAACTCGAGTTCATTGAAAGAGTTGTCGACGATGTCGAAATCGGGTGTGCGTGAAATCTGCCATTCCCGGAATATGGCGCCATCGGTCACGGCAGCCTCGAACGTTATCTCGCAAGGAGCCGAACCTCCAAGCTGACCGTCGGCACTCTCATCTTTCTGTTCGTTGTCGGCATCGCGTTCCGTCTGGGTTGCTCTTGTTTCCGCTTCCACAGCTGTGACTTTTATCTCGGGGCTTATGAGTTGTTCCTCTTCGTTCCACGCTTTCAGGAAGCGGTCGCCCGTAAGTGATATGGATGAATCGCAAAGGGGAGCCGGCACAGAGAATGTTGTAGTCAGGTGTGGAAATGTTTCATGTGCTATATCCGTAGAATACACGAAATTGTCTTCATCGAAAGCAAGGGTCATGTAGCTGGCTTCGATGTCACGGCTCAGTTCCATCCGACGCCCGTTGACGGTATAATAGGGAATCTCGGACGCGTTGCCGTCGAATACGAGTGCCGTGCGGCCGCAGTCGTCCTGAGTCGGAGCGACTGCGAGAGAGTTGAAGCTCAGACGGTGCAGGCTGTAGTCCACCACCCAGAAGCAGTAACGACGGTTGCCGACTTCTATTATGTATCCCATATCGCCGGCGCTGAGTTTTGCGGTGATGGTACCGTCGGCTGATGTCGTCGATGCTATTTCTTCGGCATACGCACCTCCGAGATTGCTGAAGCGGTAAACTTTCGACGTGTTTCCTTGTGTGTTGCTGTAGTGCAGGCTTACTCCGGCAGTCGAGTCGAGTACATATACGGCTTCAAGTCCTGTCGATGCCTCGGCGGAATAAGACAATGGGGCAAGAGTGGTGCCTGTGAAATCAAGTGATGCCGCCGACACGGAAATGCTTCCGAGAACCGATGTGGCAGCAATCAATGTAATCTTATATATTTTCATTGGTTCGCATTGAGCTATTCATACAAAGGTACGGATAATCCGCATACTGACAAAGCGCGCATCCAGCGACATTCCGACATTTTGGAAATTTAACATGCAGACAATTTAGTCGCGGAAAAATCGTCGGGATAATTATCGTTGCCGCTCTCGTTCGGAGTAAAGTCTGAAAGAGGCGACGACAATCCATGTCGCCATGCAGAAGGGCAGTGTAAGAATCGGAAGGGATGACTTTTCAAAAATAGGCTGAATGAATAACTGCACGACAACGGCAAGGATTATGGCAAAAACAGTCAGAATGGTCCACTTCAGAGGCTTATGGGTGTCCGTACGAAATGTATCACCTACGGCTATTGCTGTCAGTGCAGGAGAAAAACCCCATAAACCTTCCGAAATCTGCAACCACGGAATATTGAAAGCTGTGGCTATAGCCATACCTATGGCAGAGCCTGCCAAAGCCCACAGTGCAGCCCGACGACTTGCCGCGAACAGTCCGACGGCAAAAATACAGCCCGTCACCCACGAGTCTGTAAGAAATACTTGTGAAAGGCCTTTCATCCAAGCGGCGAGTAAAGACGGAAGAGTCACCACGGGAGCTTCGGAAATATTTTCCGGTATATAAAGTGTGGCCGGATTCCATGTTTCCGAAATGATCAGGAGTCCCCATGTGGCAAGGATGAAAGGTAGTGTCAGAGATGAGATTCCTACGGTACGAAACATCCGGTCGCACAGGAGTTTCAATGGCAGGGTGAGCAAACTTGCGGCTAAGAGCGTAACCCACACCGCTGCTCCGCAATTCAGAAACGTGAATGCCGCACATCCTACAAGCACAGCGTTGAAGCCGGCAAGTCCGTCGTTCCAGCCTTTCATGCGTCGCCCGGCAATCAAAGCCGACAGTAGAGAGGCTACGGCGCCGGCAAGGACTGACAGACGTCCTTCACCTCCTATGCTCAGACAAGCGGCGGCGATTCCGATAAAGAACAGAACTCCTGTCGTTAAGCGGTTTTGCAGCATCACCTGTGCTATGCTCCGTGAGGCTGCATCTGTTATTCCATGTATGTCGATTCTCATAAATCAGTATAATTTGCCTGCAAAGTTACCAATTCCGATTGTAGCATCGAAGTCTGTCGGAGTTTTTAGCATTTACGGGATGCCGTATCGAAAAAAAATTGTATTTTTGCATTCATAAAGGTTAAGATGGAAAGTCTGTCCTGATAATTAATGCAAATAAGATATCATAGATTATGTCGAACAATACAACCGCTCTCTATTCTCTCGATATGCGCAGCATGCGCTCTGTGCTTGTCGCTCTTGTTTTCGTAGCCGGAAATATTATTCTTCCTCAGGCTGTCCACCTTATTCCGAACGGCGGTCATATCTGGCTCCCGATTTATTTCTTTACTCTTGTGGGAGCTTATAAGTATGGTTGGCGTGTAGGTATTATGACCGCTGTCATGTCGCCGCTTGTCAACTGCATTCTTTTCGGCATGCCGGCTCTTGCAGCTCTTCCCGCAATCGTTCTAAAATCCTCCGTTCTTGCTTTCGGAGGGGCGTACGCTGCCCGTCGGGCCGGAGATGTAAGCCTTGCCGCGATCGCACTTGCAGTGCTTTTCTGCCAGTTGGCGGGAGGGGTTTACGAATGGCTCACGCAATCGTTCGCTGCCGCAGTACAGGATATTACCGTAGGATTTCCGGGCATAGCTTTGCAGATATTCGGAAGCTACTTACTGCTCCGCTATCTACTGAAAGACTGAAAAACTGTCAATACGCTAAAAGATGAAAAAAAATAAAGGTCGGATATTTTTGTCTGCCATGCTTCTGATGCTTGCCACGGGAGCAACGGCTCTGCATCTTCCGACAACGACTATAAACGGACGCCAATACTATTATTTCAAGTCGAAAGAAAAAATAACGGTCTACGGCCTTTCCAAACGCCTCGGGCTGACACGACAGGAAATCGTAGAACACAATCCATCGGCCGTCGACGGAATAAAACGCGGCTCTACGCTTTATTTTCCTGTTGATGAATTTGCCGACAGGAATGAACCCGGATATGAGGAGCTTGAAGCAGACCTTAAAGAAATGGATGCGAATCCGCAACAGGTCAGCACAATGCCGGTCAGGATTCCTGAGCCTGAGAAAATAGATGATGCTTATGGCTCATCTGAAAAACGCACAGAGTTCGAAAACGATGAGATTGAGGCTTCTTTGCGTGAAATTCCTTCTCCGGCTGTCGTGCCGGTCGACACCACAGCCAATCGTTCAAGTATAGTCCTTCTGTTGCCGTTTATGCTTCAGCAGGAAACACCGACAAGGCAGAGTCGTCTTTATACCGACTTCTACAAAGGTTTTCTTATTGCCGCCGACACTCTTTGCAGGCGTGATAATCCATCCGGACGTATAACAACGGTTACGGTTGTAGATACCCGTGGAGATAACAGGCGGACGCTTGATTTACTGAGCCATGATGAAAATATCCGTCGTGCGACTGTCGTGATAGTCGCTCCCGACGATAGCGAGGATTTCAGTCTGATTGCCGGTCAGGCACATGCCAACGGCAGCTATCTGATGAACGCATTCGATTTCCGAGATACGTTATATACGGTAAATCCGGTTCTTCTTCAGACAAATATACCACAACAGACAATGTACGCCAAAGCTGTGGATGCGCTGATGTCTGACTTCGAGGGATATACTCCTGTAATCCTGCGCTCGGAAGGCGGTCGTAACGAAAAAGAAGGATTCATCGATTACCTTCGCGACCGCTATGCCGAAAGGAATCTGGATGTAAAGCAGATCACATACCAGAATGCTCTACATCGCGACGCTCTCGACAGTATAGCCGATCTTACGACGGGACACCATGTATTTATTCCGTCGTCGGGTTCCACTGCCGAATTCAATAAATTCGCCCATGTGCTCAAGGTTCTGAAAGAGAGTGCCGATACGGATAACGGTGACGCGCGCAGCCATATCGCCGTGTTCGGATATCCGGACTGGGCTGCATTTAGAGGTGATGCTCTCGACATGTTGCACGCGCTCGAAGCCACAATATATTCGCGTTTCTACGATGATGTCACATCTTTCGACAGCCGCAATATAGATTCTGATTTCCGGCGCTGGTACGGTTCCTCGATGATAGAAAGTGTTCCTAATCATGGTTTGCTTGGGTATGATCTCGGTTATTACCTGCTTCGCAACCTGCGTGCAAACGACGGATATTTCAATCCTCTTACGCCATACGAAGGTATTCAGTCGGTTGTCAGACTGAAGAGGGCACGGAACTCTGCCGGCGGATATGTCAATGATGCTCTTTATATCATAACATATCGCCCCGGAGGCATTACATCCGCTAAAACAATCTGAGCCGATGCGCAGTCCATTGTGTTACGCACTTGCCGTGCTTGTCGCTTTGATGTCGCTTCCGACAGGTATGTCGGCTGAAACACATTATAAACCTCATATTTCGCTTGGTGTGCGCGGAGGTGTAACTTTTTCTGAAATGGCATTTTCTCCAAATGTCAAACAGTCCTTTCTTATGGGTAGTGCCGGAGCTGTGACGTTCCGCTACAGCGAGGAAAAGATTTTCGGAGTCATTGCGGAGTTCGGATGGTCGCAGCGCGGATGGGAAGAAAATTTCGAGGGCGCGCCTATAAGTTACTCACGTCAGCTTACCTATCTCAAACTGCCTTTGCTGACGCATATTTACTTCGGTTCGCGCCGTTTCAAGTGCTTTGTGAATCTTGGTCCCGAGTTCTCAATGATGATCGGCGAAAAGATAAGGTCTGATTTCGACTACCGCAATCCTTTCGATAATCCGGATTTTCCTTCGCGCAACCGCCAGGTCGAACAGATGTGGACCGACATACATAATAAATTCGACTATGGCATCACTGCCGGAATAGGCTTTGAATTCTATGTACAGCCACGGCATTCGATAACACTCGAATGTCGCTATTATTATGGACTTGGAAATATATTTCCAGCAAGTAAGGCCGATACATTCGGTGCATCACGTCCTACCGATATAGAGGCCACGATAGGCTATAACTTCCGTATAAAATAGGCCTTTTCGGAAAACTAACGTCTGCGGTGCGGCGGGTGTTTCCCGAATAATTTTTCAATCAGGTCCGGTCGGCCCATATGTCGCAACGAACGCATGATCTCGCTGCGGTATGTCGGGTCATACCAGAAGAAAAATTGTCGCTGCGCGAGCTTGTCGCGGGAATCGGTGGCAGTGGGTATTGCCTCGCCGGTGTAGGGATGGTAACCGGTGTAATAGATTTCGGTGGCAAGAGTCATTGGGGTGGGAGTGAAATCCTGCACCTGTTCAAGGTGAAAATTGAGGTTTTTGGTTTCCACTGCCAGTTCCGCCATATCTTCGGGTCTGCATCCCGGATGGCTTGAAATGAAGTAGGGTATAAGCTGCTGTTTCAGGCCTCCTGTTTTGTTCACCTGGTCAAACAACTCCTTGAAGCGGTGGAACAGTCTGAACGACGGTTTTCGCATGATTTTCAAGACGGAGTCGGATGTGTGCTCCGGTGCGACTTTGAGTCGTCCCGAAACATGATTGAGAATAAGCTCCCGGTTGTATCTGCGGTTTATGGTGTCAATATGCGTGTCGCCGGTAGTGTGCATTGACAGGTCATATCGTACTCCGCTGCCTACAAATGATTTTTTTACGCCCGGTACATTATCGGCTGCATGATAGATCTCGAGCAATGGACCGTGGTCGGTGTTGAGGTTGCCGCATGGCGACGGATGGAGGCACGACGGCCGCAGGCATTTCTCGCATAGATGTTTGTCGCGTCCGCCCATGGCGTACATATTGGCTGAGGGTCCGCCGAGATCGCTGATATAGCCCTTGAAATCAGGCATACGGGTAATCTGCCGCACTTCGTGAAGAATTGATTCCTTTGAACGTGATGCAATGAATTTTCCCTGATGGGCGGAAATGGTACAAAAAGCGCAGCCGCCGAAGCATCCGCGATGAAGGTTCACTGAATGCCGTATCATTTCATATGCAGGAATGACTTTGCCGCGGTAACGCGGATGTGGGAGGCGTGTATATGGCAGGTCAAAAGAGGCGTCGATTTCACCGGTGCTCATAGCCGGATACATGGGATTGACTTTGACGGTCTGATTGCGTGATGTCCGCTGCCATAGGGTAGCTCCGCCGTCCTTGCGGTTGCTTTGTTGCTCTATGTGCCTGAAGTTTGCGGCCTGAAGGCGCTTGTCGCGCAGACAGTCGGCATACGACGACAGAACTATGTTAGCATCATCAGCCTCAGGCTGTTCGCTTGCCGGACGAAGCATGACTGTCTGCCGTAAATCCGTGATTTCATGTGTCTTTTCTCCGGAATCAAGACGGCGCGCAAATTCTACAATCGCTTTTTCACCCATGCCATAGATAATCAGGTCGACAGGGGCATCGGCGATTATTGACGGGCGAAGACGATCCTGCCAGTAGTCGTAATGCGAAAGCCGGCGCAACGACGCTTCGATTCCGCCGGCCACCAGAGGAACATCTGGAAACAGTTCTTTAAGTATCTTTGAATATACGATTGTAGGGTAGTCGGGACGCATTCCGTGGCGGCCGCCGGGAGTGTATGCGTCGTCGGAACGCAGTCGGCGGTTGGCTGTGTAGTGATTGACCATAGAGTCCATTGCTCCGGCCGAAATTCCGAAAAAAAGCCGCGGAGCGCCGAATTTCCGAAAATCGCGCAAATCGTCGCGCCAGTTAGGCTGGGGTACTATGGCTACGCGATAGCCCGCGGCCTGCAATGTGCGTCCGATTACGGCGGCGGCAAAAGAGGGATGGTCTACGTAAGCATCACCGGAGAAAAGCACTACGTCGACATAGTCCCACCCGAGAGCCTGCATTTCCTTGACCGAGGTCGGAAGCCAGTCGGATGGTTTTAGATCATGATAATTTACTGTTGGTCGTATGATGTCGCTCATTTGTCCATTTTTTCGAGGCGAGCCTCAAGTTTGATGATTTCGTCGCGCAGGCGTGCGGCCGTAATGAATTCCATGTCTTTGGCGGCTTGTAGCATCTCTCCGCGCAGGCGGTTGATGGAACGCTGCAACTCGTCGGCATTCATATAGGCCACAACCGGATCCGCGGCTATGTCTACCGATGTGTTTTCCGGTTCTATGTAAGGCTTTGGCACGCTCTTGCGGGTATTGTCGCGTTTGTCGCGGGCGTTGAGCTGCTTCGGTCGGCGCATTGTGTCCGATGTGCTGTCGTCGATCACCTCGGCTTCCAGTCCGACGATAGAAGTGCGAGCCTTGACAATTGCTTTTGGAGTTATGCCGTGTGCTTCGTTGTAGGCAAGCTGTATCGAGCGGCGACGCTCGGTTTCGTCTATGGTCTGCCGCATGGAGTCTGTGATCTTGTCGGCATACATGATTACTTCGCCGTTGAGGTTTCGAGCGGCACGGCCGACTGTCTGCGTAAGCGAGCGGCGGCTGCGAAGGAATCCTTCCTTGTCGGCATCGAGAATGGCTACAAGCGAAACTTCCGGCAGGTCGAGGCCCTCGCGGAGAAGGTTTACACCGATAAGTACGTCGTAGGTTCCCGCACGCAATCCGTCGAGAATCTTGATACGGTCGAGGGTGTCGACGTCGCTGTGTATATAGGCTGTTTTGATACGGAGTTTGAGGAAATATTCATTCAATTCCTCAGCCATACGCTTGGTAAGGGTAGTCACCAGTGTGCGTTCCCCTCGTTCTATGCGTGTCTGTATCTCTTCGAGGAGATCGTCGATCTGATTCATCGACGGCCGCACGCGGATAAGGGGGTCAAGCAATCCCGTCGGACGGATTACCTGTTCCACGACCACACCCTCGCAACGCTCAAGTTCATAGTCGGCAGGCGTGGCACTGACATATATCATCTGGCGTGTCATGCTCTCGAATTCTTCAAAACGCAACGGACGGTTGTCGAGAGCGGCCGGCAGACGGAAGCCGTATTCGACAAGGTTCATCTTGCGCGAAACGTCGCCGCCGTACATCGCACGTATCTGCGGTATGGTCACATGGCTCTCATCGATTATTGTAAGGAAATCTTTGGGAAAATAATCGAGCAGGCAGAAAGGACGTTGTCCGGCCGTCCGGCCGTCGAAATAGCGGGAGTAGTTCTCTATGCCCTGACAATATCCTATCTCCTTGATCATTTCAAGATCGTAGGTCACCCGTTCTTCCAGTCGCTGGGCTTTGAGTTCCTCGCCAATGTCCTTGAAGTGACGGATCTGCGCGCCCAAATCAAGATGTATGCTTGATATTGCCGATGACCTGCGTGCCGGAGATGTCACGAACAGATTTGCCGGAAATATATTAAAGCGGTCATGGGAGCCAAGGCTTACGTTGTCATCGGGGTGTATGGTCGTGATCGATTCTATTTCATCGCCCCAGAATACCACCCGGACGATGATTTCTTCGTAAGCCAAACGAATATCTACAGTATCGCCCTTGACACGGAAATTACCACGGGCCAGTTCGACTTCGTTGCGGCTGTACAGCGATGACACAAGCTGTCGGAGAAATGCGTTGCGGGATATGTTCTGTCCTACGCGTACTTCAATCACGTTTTCATTGAAGTCGGCAGGGTTGCCCATGCCATAAAGACAGGATACGGACGATACTACCACCACATCGCGGCGACCCGACAGAAGAGCCGATGTCGTGGCCAGACGCAGACGGTCGATCTCATCATTGATCATAAGATCCTTTTCGATGTACTTGTCGACTGACGGTATGTATGCTTCAGGCTGATAATAATCGTAATAAGACACGAAGTACTGAACGGCGTTGTCAGGAAAAAACTGCTTGAATTCGCTGTAGAGCTGGGCTGCCAGCGTCTTGTTGTGGCTGAGTATAAGGGTAGGGCGGTTGACCTCTGCTATGACATTGGCCATTGTGAAAGTTTTACCGGAACCTGTGACTCCGAGAAGAGTCTGAGCTTCCAGACCGTCGTTGACTCCGGCTACGAGTTGACGTATAGCTTCCGGCTGATCTCCTGTCGGGCTATACTGCGAACTGAGTTTGAAATCCATATACAATGATTCGGTAAAATTTGAGGTTGTTCATCCTAGGCTAAGCCGCTAA
>CAJUKD010000031.1 GCA_910587235.1 uncultured Muribaculaceae bacterium | reverse complement strand
GACATCAACTCGGCCACCTCGGCCACAATGGAACCATTCAATGGAAACAACTGACCGCTCCTTGAATATAATTATAATTCTATGAAAATCCTGATGTTACTGTCACGCTGCGACCAGACCGGCATGACTACCCACAGCCTTGATCTAGCCGAAGCACTTGTGCGCAAAGGCGTTGATCTGACCATACTTATCGGTTATCGCAAAAGTGAAAGCGAGATTGCCGACAGGCTCTACAGACGCTTCCTCAACACAGGAGCAAAGATTGTCGCCGTAAAGCCTCCGGAGCGCAATTCGCGATCAAAACTGTACAGTGCGGCCTCCTTCGTTGCTAACACTCTGATTAGGGGGGGCTTATACACGTACAGTCCCCTTATCTGTCATGGATTCCCTGGCTGATCCGGCGTAAGTTCGTTTCAACATTCCATGTCAACGAACTGCACCCATGTTTCTACTATAAAAATGCTACGCACCTCATAGCCATAAGCAATGAAACACGCGATTACGCAAAGCGGCAATTCGGTTATGGCGACGAGGAGATAACAATAGTGAACCACGGTGTATCCGGCCGCTTTGTACAGACACTTTCTGCCACCGACCGCATTTCCCGCAGAAAAGAACTCGGACTGCCCGCCGGCAAGCTCCTGCTGCTGCTCGTCGGAAGCATCGAACCCCGCAAAGGCCACGACATACTGCTGCAGGCCGTCAGCCTTCTGCCCGACAGCCTGCGTGAAAAAGTGCACATCGTATTCCTGGGCAGCGACAAGAACGAAGACCGCAGCAACCAGCGCTGGCTCGACTACGAAATCGAAAAATCCGGCCTGCACGACAGCGTGACACACTTCGAGTACCAGAGCTCCGAGCTGTTCTATAAGCTGTGCGACATATTTGTCCTCCCGTCGTGGCTGGAAGGCTTTCCCGTAGTCACCATCGAGGCGATGCTCTCCGGTAACCTGTGTATCAGAAGCGATGCCGAAGGCGCCCGCGAGCAGATAACCGACGGCGCGACAGGCTTCATCTTCCCCAAGGGCGACAGCCGTAGCTTGTCGCGCATCCTCGAAAAAGTGATATGCGACGACCGCCTGCGCATTGACATAAGCGCCGCCGGACAAAAATACGCCATGAAACATTTCACCGCCGATGTCATGGCTGAAAACACAATCGCTGTCTACCGCAAAACAATACAAAGCTGAAAGACCCATTTTCGTCGTAACCGTTACTTTCAGATACCTATTCAATAAATGTAAACTACACCTTATTATTTTATATTAAAGTGAACACCAACATCCTTATCACCTCGGCCGGCAAGCGCGTGGCACTGGTGCGTGCATTCAAGGAATCCCTGCAGCGACACTTCCCGCAGGCACGGGTATACACCACCGACATGTGCCCTGAGATGGCGCCGGCAGCATATGTTTCCGACGGATGCACTGCCGTTCCGCGCGTCACCGCCCCGGAATATCCCGATATTCTGGCACGTATATGCGCTGAAAAACGTATCGGACTGGTCATACCGACCATCGATACCGAACTCGCTGTCCTTGCCGCAGAAAAAGAACGCTTCGAGGCCCGAGGCACGCATCTGTGTGTGTCATCACCGGAATTCATACGTCTCTGCCGCGACAAACGCCTCACCGGTGCATTCTTTGAAAGCAAAGGCATACGTATCCCTGCACCAGTCGACAAGAACAAGCCACGCTTTCCTCTTTTCGCAAAACCCTACGACGGCTCCCTGAGCGCCGACCTGCACCACATCCGCTGTGCAGAAGAACTAACCCCCGACATCCTTGCCAACCCTCGCCTAATATTCATGGAATACATCGACCGTAGCATATACAAGGAATATACTGTCGACATATACTACGGACGCGACCACAACCTGAAAATGGCAGTTCCGCGCGAACGGATTGAGATCCGAGCTGGCGAAATCAACAAAGGTCGAACTGTCAAGGCCCTCGAACCTTACATAAGGCAACACCTCGGCCACATCGATGGCTGCAGGGGATGTATCTGCGTACAGCTCTTCCACGAGCCGGTCACCGCCGACACCGTCGCAATAGAAATCAACCCGCGCTTCGGAGGCGGTTACCCTCTGAGCTACGCCGCAGGAGCCGATTATCCCGAACTTCTGATCCGGGAATATCTCCTTGATCAAAATCCTGACTACTCTGGCAACTGGACCGACAACCTGAAAATGCTACGATTCGACGACGCCGTTTTTGTATAACATTTTTTTTGGTATATAAAATCTTTTCCGTACCTTTGCAGCGCTTTAGGCTTCACGACAGTCAAGTCTGGGCAAAAGGATAGTCTTATGGTGTAATGGTAGCACTACAGTTTTTGGTTCTGTCTGTCTAGGTTCGAATCCTGGTAAGACTACACTACCGACAAAGCCGCAATCAGCCGATTGCGGCTTTCTTTTTCACCAAACTTTAAACTATTAACCTTTAACTCAAAAATTATCCGTATCTTTGCCTGCTGAAAAAACAAAACAAATAACGCAATGGAACGCGAAGTAAGAGTACGTTTTGCCCCGTCGCCCACGGGACCTCTTCATATTGGCGGCGTACGCACCGCTTTATATAATTATCTGTTCGCACGCCAGCATGGCGGCAAGATGATTCTACGCATTGAGGACACCGACTCCCAGCGCTTTGTGCCGGGAGCCGAAGATTATATCAATGAGTCACTCGCATGGCTCGGCATTAAAATCGACGAAGGCGTACGCGAAGGTGGACCTTACGGACCCTACAAACAGAGCGAACGCCGCGACATCTACCGCGATCACGTGAAGATGCTCCTCGACGCAGGCAAAGCATATATTGCTTTCGACACTCCCGCCGAGCTCGACGCATGCCGTGCCGCAACACCCAATTTCCAATACGATGCCTCGACGCGTATGCAGATGCGCAACTCATTGACAATGCCGGCCGACGAAGTCAAGAGCCTTATCGATGCCGGCAATCAGTACGTAGTCCGTTTCCGCATCGAACCCGGACGCGACGTAGCCGTACACGACCTTATCCGCGGCACTGTCACCATCAAAAGCGACATCCTCGACGACAAAGTGCTATATAAAAGCGCCGATGACCTGCCCACATATCATCTGGCCAACATAGTCGACGACCACCTCATGCGCGTGTCCCACGTCATCCGCGGCGAAGAATGGCTGCCTTCGGCTCCGCTCCACGTGTTGCTGTATGAAGCGTTCGGATGGGCGGATACCGCTCCCGAATTTGTCCACCTGCCTCTGTTGCTGAAGCCTGACGGAAAAGGCAAACTCAGCAAACGCGACGGCGACCGCCTTGGATTTCCGGTATTTCCTCTGGAATGGCACGACCCCAAAAGCGGCGACATATCCTCAGGCTACCGCGAAAGCGGCTACCTGCCTCAGGCCGTTGTCAACTTCCTGGCTCTGCTGGGATGGAATCCCGGCGACGACACCGAAGTAATGAGCATGGACGAACTTATTCGCAAATTCTCCCTTGACCACTGCTCAAAATCCGGAGCAAAATTCGCTTTTGAAAAAGGCAAATGGTTCAACCACACCTATCTTCAGGCTATGCCCGACGCCGACTTGGCTGAAATGTTCAAGACCGTCCTCATTGCCCACGGCGTCGAACCGGCTGACTTCTCCGACCAATACATAACCCGTGCCGTAGGAATGGTCAAAGGCCGCATAAACTTTGTCAGCGACCTTTGGGACAATGCTCGCTTCTTCTTCACTGCACCGACAGAATACGAACCTAAAGCTGTCAAAAAACGCTGGTCTGCCGAAATGCCGTCCATCATGACCGCTTTGGCCGACATGCTTGCATCCGAACCCGACTTCACCGGTACAGAACTCGAACCGAAAGTACTCGCCTGGATCGAACAGAACGGCTATCACCTCGGCAACGTGATGAACGCTTTCCGCCTGACTGTTGTCGGCGAATGCAAAGGCCCTCATATGTTCGACATTACCGATCTTATCGGCCGCGACGAAACGATAGCTCGTCTGCGCGCAGGTGTAGAACGCATCCGGCCTGTTGAATGACACCATTCTATAACGCCGGCATACGCCTCTACAGTGCCGCCGCCCATCTTGTCGCGCTACGAAGCGACAAAGTCAAACGCATGCTCGCCGGCCAGCACCGTACGATCACACGGCTTCGTGTATTCCGTCAGCGCATGGCTCCGGACGGATTCGACGTATGGTTCCACGCAGCATCACTCGGCGAATTCGAGCAGGCTCGTCCCTTGATCGAACGACTTCTCGCCGAACGCCCGGGTATAAAGATACTTGTAAGTTTCTTTTCGCCCTCAGGCTACGACGTACGCTGCCACTACGATCCTCGCGTGGCCGTAGTCTATATGCCATTCGATCTGCCCGGAAAAGTCAGGGAATTCATTGATGCCGCGGCTCCACGCATGGCGATTTTCGTAAAATATGAATTCTGGGGGAACTATCTTTCAGAACTGCATGCACGAAAAATTCCCACTTACATCATATCGACCATATTCCGGCCAAAACAACGCTTTTTCCGACCTTGGGGTGGAATATTCCGCGACATATTGCGCAACTTCGACCATTTCTACGTACAGGACAGCCGCTCAGCCCGTCTGCTCGCATCGATAGGCATAACATCGGTCGACGTCGTCGGCGACACCCGTTTCGATCGTGTACTCGAAATCTGCCGACGCGAAATATCGCTCCCCGAGATAGAACTCTTTGCAAATCCCGACAAAAAATCGTCCAAGCCCTTCATGCTCGTAGCAGGCAGCAGTTGGGAACGCGACGAAGACATATACATTCCGTGGCTGAAAGCAAACAGCGACGTCCGCGCCATAATTGCCCCGCACGAATTCGATGCCGACAGGCTTTATCACCTGCGCAGTTGCCTCGGATCGGACAAAGCCGTCCTTCTGTCCGACTTCCGGCGTCTGTTCGCCACCGACCCTGACGGAGCGTTGAAACTCGCCCGCGAATCACGTCACCTTATTGTCGACTGTTTCGGCCTGCTGAGCACCCTCTACCGCTTCGCTGACATGGCATACGTCGGCGGAGGCTTCGGCGCCGGCATACACAACATCAACGAAGCCGCAGTCTACGGCATTCCCGTCCTCTTCGGCCCGCGACATCAGAAATTCAACGAGGCCCTCGACCTGAAAGCCTGCGGAGGCGGCTTTGCAATAGATGCGGTCACCTTCCGTACTGTCGCAGACCGTATGCTCGGCGACACCGACACACGCCTCACCGCCGGAAAAGCAGCAAAAAAATACATCCTCGACAATATCGGAGCCACACCACGCATCCTTGCCGATCTTTTTGATATAAAGAAATAACAATACAAAACTCCCTCCCCTATCAATGATAAAAGCCGGAATCCACGGAACTCTAAGCACTGTCACATCCGATCTGGTGCGTCTGCTCATATTTCATCCTGACGTTCAGCTGACCGCCATAGCCGATCCTAACATACTCGGGTCGCAACGCCTCGACCAAATTTTCCCCTCCCTCTTCGGCGACTGCGACGACCTGCGTGTCGGACGAAGCATCGACAATCTGCAGGATCTTGATGTCCTTTTCTGCACCAATCCCGCCGATGTTCCTGCCGAAGCACTTCTGACTCTTGATTCAAAACCTGAATTCCGTCTTATCGTACTCGGCGGATTCGCCGGCGACAACATGGTTTACGGCGTTCCCGAACTCAACCGTAAGGCAATGGTACGCGGCGCCCGGGCCGTATGCTGTCCGGCTCCTGTAGCCATGTCAGCCGAACTCGCTCTCTTCCCTCTTGCCAAACATCTGATGCTCAATTCCCCGATAACGGTAGAAGCCGAAATGACTGAAGCCGGAGAGCTGCCACTCTCACTCGTATCCGACGAGATTTCGGCAGCACTATCCTCGGTTCAGACAAGTTTCAGTTCCCCGGTCACAGTTCATGCCACCAAATGTCCGACAGGAATCCGTGTCACCGCCCGGCTTCAGTGCCGGGTATGCCTTCCGGAGCTTGAGCGCATTTATCAGGAAGCATATTCCGACCATAACTTCACATATCTGTTACCCGTCATGCCCGAGGCTTCACATGTCAAAGGCACAAACAAATGCTTCATCCACATTCAGAAAAACGACGACACACTCACATTGACGTCCGTCATCGATCCCCGCTTCAAAGGCTCAGCCGGAAATGCCGTCCATTGTATGAACCTTCTTTTCGGCCTGCATGAACGCACCGGTCTTAACCTTTGACCGGGCAAGATACATAAGCCCATTTCACCCCAATTGTGGCAATTTAGGAGAATGAATGAGCATAACTCCATGCCATAAGCCGATTTTTGCGTACCTTTACGCCTATATTCTTTCATTGAATTTATGATTATCTCCAATTCCATAGCCACATTCGGGCGCTTCTGCATGTTCATGCGCCGCGTCTTCAGCATTCCCGACCGTATGTCCATTTTCCTGCGGCGCACATTGGTGGAAATATCAAAACTCGGAGTCGATTCCATTCCGCTGGTCATAGTCATATCCATGTTCATCGGCGCAGTATGCACGATACAGATGCAACTTAATGTCACCTCGCCCATAATGCCCGCTTATGCTGTCGGGCTGGCTACCCGCGACATCGTACTACTCGAATTCTCCAACTCTATCCTTTGCCTTATTCTTGCAGGCAAGGTCGGTTCAAACATCGCTTCCGAAATAGGCACCATGCGTGTCACCGAACAGATCGACGCTCTCGAAATCATGGGTGTCAACTCGGCAAACCACCTTGTATTGCCAAAGATACTCGGTTTCGTATGCTTCATGCCGGTGCTGAGCATAATGTGCATAGGAACCGCATTCGTAGGCGGTTACCTCGTAGCACTCTTCACCGACCTTATACCAGTGTCGCGCTATGTCTACGGACTTCAGGCAATGTTCATCGAATGGTACGTATGGTACGGACTTATAAAGTCATTGATATTCGCATTCATTATAACGTCTGTAGCCTCCTTCTTCGGCTATTATGTCAAAGGAGGGGCACTTGAAGTCGGCCGCTCGAGCACAAACGCCGTAGTCGCATCCAGCATATTCATACTCCTGTTCGACGTTATCCTGACAAAACTCCTGCTGCAATGATTGAAGTCCGCAACATCACCAAATCGTTCGACGGACGCACCGTCCTCCATGGCGTCAGCGCCACATTCGAAACCGGAAAGACAAACCTTATAATCGGTCAGAGCGGTTCGGGAAAAACAGTCCTGATGAAATCGCTCGTAGGCCTGCTGCAACCTGAAAAAGGAGAAATTCTTTTTGACGGCCGAAACCTACTGTCGATGTCGCGCGCCGAAATCCACGAACTCCGCAAAGAAATAGGAATGCTATTCCAGGGTTCTGCCCTGTTCGACTCCGAAACAGTGCTGGGAAATGTCATGTTCCCCCTTTCCATGTTCACCGACATGACACGACGCCAGATGCGCGACCGCGCCATGTTCTGCCTCGAACGTGTGAACCTAAAAGGAGCCGAGAACAAATACCCCGCCGAAATATCCGGAGGCATGCAGAAACGCGTAGCCATAGCCCGCGCCATAGCGCTCAATCCGAAATACCTGTTCTGCGACGAACCGAACTCCGGACTCGACCCGAAGACTTCGATACTTATCGACGAACTGCTGAGCGACATAACCCACGAGTACAATATAACGACTGTCATCAACACCCACGACATGAACTCCGTACTCGGAATAGGTGAAAACATAATATTCATCAACAAAGGGCATCGCGAATGGGTCGGCGACATGAGCCAGATCTACACGACCGCCAACGAAGCGCTGTCGGATTTCGTATTCGCAACACGTCTTTTCCAACAGGTAAAAGATTATGTGGCAGCCAACGCCGTTCCACTTGACGGCGGCAAAGGAGGGATTCTGAAATGAAATTCGCCGATATTCCCGGCCACGACGACATAAAACGCCGTCTGACCGCTATGGTCGACGAAGGGCACATGCCCCACGCCCTGCTTCTTGAAGGCCCCGCAGGAACCGCAAAGTTCAGCCTCGCTCGCGCATTGGCCCGCTACATCCACTGCGAGAACCGCATCACCGGCCACGACAGCTGCGGAAATTGTCCCGCATGCCGCCAGCACGACACATTCAACCACATCGACACAATATTCTCTTTTCCGGTTGTCAAGAAAAACAGCCGTCCCACGATCTCCGACGACTATCTGCCGGCGTTCCGCGAATTCATCAGCGAACATCCATTCATGGACCTCGACCTGTGGCTCGAAACTCTCGACAACATCAACGCGCAGCCCCAGATTTATGTCGAAGAAGGCAACGAGCTGTTACGCCGGTTAAACTACATGACCCGCCGGTCAGCTTACAAAGTAATCCTGCTGTGGCTTCCGGAACGTCTTAAAGAAGAAACCGCCAACAAACTGCTCAAGCTCGTCGAGGAACCCTTTGCCGATACCATATTCATAATGGTCAGCAACAACTCCCGCGCCATACTGCCGACAATATATTCCCGCACCCAACGCATAGCGGTACGGCGCTACGACGACACCGAAATCACGGCTATCCTGTCCGAACATGGAATAGAACCGGCATCCGCCGCATCTCTGGCTACCATAGCCGAAGGAAATGTCAACACAGCACTCCGTCTGGCCGGAATCGCCGGCGACCGCCTTGTCAACCTCGACCGCTTCGCCTCACTGATGCGTCTGGCCTACAGCCGTAAAGTAGCCGAACTGCGACAGTGGAGCATCGACATCGCAGCACTCGGGCGCGAACCCGCAATGCAATTTCTGGACTACTCCGCCAGAATGCTTCGAGAAAACTTCATCCTGCACCTCTCCGACGAACGACTTATAACCCTCGACCCCGAAGAACGCAAATTCTGCTCCCGTTTCTTTCCTTTCGTCAACGAACGCAACGTGCTTGACCTCTTCGAAGCCTTCAACGATTCACGACGCGACATTGCCGGCAACGCCAACGCCCGCATAGTCCTGTTCGACATGGCCGTAAAAATCATAATGTACCTGCGCCGATGAGCAACACCACACCGGTTTCTTTCCTCGCAAGCATAGCCGACTACTATGCCTCTCGTCCGGACGGAGTCGACTGGAGTTCGCTCACATTTGTCACCCCCAACAAGCGCAGCGCCATGTTCCTCAAGAAAATGATACGCGAACGCATGAGCGGTGTCACATTCATGCCCGGATTCATCACCATGGAACGCCTTGTGAGCAATTTCGCACAATTACCGCAGGCTCCGCGTAAAGAACTGCTCTTCATTCTCTATACGTCCTACCGCAATGTAATGAACCTCCGAGGCGCGACCGACAGCATGCGCGACTTCGACAGTTTCATATTCTGGGGCGACATGATTCTCAACGACTTCGACGACATCGACCGCTCGCTTGCCGACGCCTCCCAGCTATTCAAGAACCTGCGCGACATACGCGAACTGCAATCAGACTTCCTCGACGACAGCCAGAAAGAAATTGTACGCCGGCTTTGGGGCGACAGCCGCCTGACAGCCGCCGGTGAAGACTTCTGGCTACATTTCCATCCGGGCATCGAAGCCGACGGAAAAGGCGACATCAAGTCACGCTTCATATATCTCTGGGAAATTCTCGGCGAACTGTACTCCGTTTTCCACCGCGAACTAACGGCCCGGGGAATAGCCTCCTCAGGATGCCAGCACCGCAGCGCGGCAGCCATTCTGGGAAAAATCGTACCCGACGAACTCCCCGACGATTCAAAACACTTCGCATTCACAGGTTTTGACAAACTTTATCCGTCGGAGCTATTGATCATGAACCGGCTGCGCGACATAGGCGCCGCCGACTTTTTCTGGGACTGCGGAGCACCTATGCTCACTTCGGCGACAGGCGACAACGACAGCCGCGACGGAAACGACGGAAACCGCATGCTCCGACGCCTGTCGGCACTTACACGCAAGCTGCCGGCGCCTTCCGATTACCACTACCCTGCCCCGGACAACAGCAGTCCGGATATCGAAGTAAAAGCCGTCCCCTCCAAAATAGAACAGGCAAAACAACTGCACGACATTCTCAGCCGCTGGGTGGCGGACGGAACCATCGACCCCGCCAATCCTATAGACACCGCCGTCGTACTCCCCGACGAGAGCCTGCTCCTGCCCGTACTCTACTCGATTCCGGAAGCGATAAAGACAATCAACATCACCATGGGCCTGCCCTATGCCCGGACAACGTTCGCATCGCTGTTCCGGGCTGTGGTATCGATGCAGAAACGCGCACGCAAGATCCATGGTATAGTACACTTCTACTACGAAGACGTCGACGAAATACTATCCCATCCCCACATACGCCTTATTGCGCCCGACGAATGCGAGCAGCTGAAAAAACACATTGCCGACAAGCATATCTATAACATCGCTGCCGACGATATAAAAGAGTCGTTTCCTCTACTCGCTCCCGTATTCACTCCCGTCATCGACTCCCGCAGCGCAGACGAAGTCGGAAGCTACATGCTGAAACTTATCGACTGGCTGCACGATTCAATAAACGCAGCATCATCAGACCCGGACCGAACGGCACAATCATTCGAAATCCGTATGCTCGAACGCTTCCGCAACGAAGCCCAAAGCATACGCACACTTGCCATGCGCCATGAGGTCATAATGTCGGAAAATACGTTTTTCGTACTCTTCGAACGCCTTTTCAGCATAGCCCAGATTTTCGTCAAAGGCAAACCGCTGCAAGGACTCCAGATCATGGGAGTACTCGAAACCCGCGCACTCGATTTCAACAACGTCATAATCCTGTCGATGAACGAGCGCGTATTTCCCCGCAGGCAGTACAGCCGGACCATGATACCCAACCGCCTGCGCGTAGGCTACGGCCTGCCGGGAGCCGACATCCAGGAAGGTGTCTTTGCCTACTGCTTCTATCGCCTACTCGGCCGGGCACGTCGTGTACGGCTGATGTACGACTCCCGCACCACATCGTTCGGAGCCGGTGAAGCGTCGCGTTATCTCCTGCAGCTACGCTATCTGATGCCGCAATACCGGACACGTTTCACCACCGGTGAACTGCCCGCTATCATAAGCGACCCGCACGAAATAAGTATCGGCAAGAACGCTCACGACGTGCGCCGACGCCTCGACCGCATGCGCCCTGGAGGCAATCTCAGGCTCTCGGCCTCAGCGCTAAAGACCTACAAGAAATGCCCGCTGCAATTCTACCTGACCTACGTATGTTCGATGCGTCCCGACGAAGAATTGCCCGGTTTCGTAACATCTGCCGACTACGGTTCTGTCGTACACAAAGTTATAGAACTCTTATATAAGCCCTACCGAAACTGCCTTATCACGGGCGACACCATAGACAGCTGGCTCAACGATAGCGGCGGCATTATCGGCCGCCATGTGCGCGAGCAGATGTACCTCAAATGCTATCCCGGATATATCCGCGACGGACATACACACGAACTTCCCACCGAAGGAAAAGTAGCCTGCGACATATCCGAGAACATGATCCGGACCATGCTCGCCTGCGAACGCGATGCGGCAGGACGCGACGGATTCACATTCATCGACGCCGAGAAAGAGGTAAACAAAGTGTGGCACATAGCACCCGGACTCGACGTCAACTTCAAAATGTCGGTCGACCGCGTCGACCGTCTGGACGCTGCGACCCTGAGATTCATCGATTTCAAGACCGGAGGCGACGAAATCGCCGTACCCGACATCACGGATCTGTTTGTCCGCGGCGAAGAACGCTACGACGCAATCTTTCAGGTCCTGACCTATTGCGAGGCATACTCGGCCATCGAAGATTCCGAAGTCGATATAGTCCCGCTGATCTACCCCTTGCGCAAGCTGAAAGCAAACGGAGGCATATTGCCTATAAAAGCCGGAAAAGAAGAACTGCGCTCATTCCGCAGCGTGTCGCCTGTTTTTCTCCCGCTGCTTAAAGATATGATCTCCGAGATATTCGATCCCGATGTGCCATTTTCTCAGGCCGAGAAACCCGAATCATGCACATTCTGCCCCTTCATAAGCCTGTGCGGGCGTTCCGCCCCGACTGCATTCTGACACCAGCAAATGGCCGGACTATATATACATATCCCCTTCTGCCACTCCAAGTGCGCTTATTGCAACTTTTACTCCGTCGCCGACCGTCGCCGCGCCGATGCGCTCGTCAGCGCCATAAAATCGGAATGGGAAGCACGCGCGCCGGAAATAGGAGGACACGAAGCCGTACGCACCATATACATAGGCGGAGGAACACCGTCATGCCTGTCCGCTTCGCAGTTCGCCTGCCTTGCCGATGCCTTGCCCTACTCCCGCCAAATTGAGGAATATACCATCGAGGTCAATCCCGAGGACGTCACGCCGCAATCCGTGAAACTATGGCGCGGCCATGGAGTGAACCGCATAAGCATGGGCATACAAAGCTTCGACGATTCGGAGCTTAAAGCCATCAACCGGCGGCACAACCCCGACGACGCACTTCGGGCAGTAGAAACAATACGCGATGGAGGAATAGAAAACATAAGCTGCGACATTATCTACGGTCTGCCGGGTCAAAGTACCGCATCATGGCGGCACACTCTCGACAAGCTGCTGTCGCTCGGCATACCCCATTTTTCAGCTTATTGCCTTAGCTACGAAGAGGGAACACTACTCTTCCGGCGCCTGCAGCAAGGGCTGATAAATGCCGCTTCCGACGAAGTTATAGCCGCAATGTACGATTACCTGTGCGAGGCAGCCGCCGATGCCGGATTCGAGCACTACGAGATAGCCAATTTCGCCCGCAAGGGAAAACGGTCGGTCCACAATTCAAACTATTGGAATGCCACCCCGTATCTCGGACTGGGTCCCGGAGCACACAGCTGCGACACACACGGCATAAGACGCTTCAATCCTCCGGACATACGCAATTACACAGACTCGACGCAACCCGTATGCCGCATCGACGAAGAGAACGAAACCGACCGCTTCAACGACCTTGTAATAACCGGACTGCGTACCGCCGACGGAATCAGGCTCGACAGAGTCGGCAACGACAGGCTCGACATCCTGCTGCGTGATGCGGCACCTTATCTGAGCCGCGACATGCTGCGACTTGCCGACGGCCGGCTGAGCATACCCGAAAAACACTGGCTTGTGTCGGACTCCATAATCCGAGATATCATGCAATAGCCGGCCGCGACACACTACTCGACCGTCACGGACTTTGCCAGATTTCGCGGCATATCGACATTACATCCTTTCTTTATCGCGATGTGGTATGCAAGCAATTGTAATGGAATAGAAACTATCACAGGCGACAAGCATTCAGGCACTTCACTTATTTCGAGTATATGATCGGCAAGCCCTGCGATCACGCTGTCGCCCTTTGTGACAACCGCTATCACAGAACCTCCGCGGGCTTTCACCTGCTGGATGTTCGATATTATCTTTTCATGCATCTCATCATTCGGGGCTATTATTACAGTCGGCAACTCATGGTCTATAAGCGCTATAGGCCCGTGTTTCATTTCCGCGGCCGGATAACCCTCGGCATGTATATAGCTTATCTCCTTTAGTTTGAGCGCGCCCTCCAGTGCACTGGGATAATTATATCCACGGCCGAGATAAAGGAAATTATGCACATAGGTATATATGCCCGACAGTCGTTCGATCTCGTCGTTGAGTTTGAGCGCGTCACTGATAAGTACCGGCAAAGCTTTAATCGCGGAGGCCAGCTCTCTGACTGAAGTGCTGTCCACTGTGCCACGCAGCTGCCCTATGGCCAGAGCAAGCATGGCAAGTACTGTCACCTGGCCGGTGAACGCCTTGGTGGAGGCTACACCTATTTCAGGACCCACATGTATATAAGTTCCCGAATCCGTTGCCCGTGCGATTGAAGAACCTACCACATTGCATACCCCATAAACAAATGCTCCATGCTCTTTAGCAAGCCGTATAGCGGCAAGAGTATCGGCTGTTTCGCCCGACTGCGATATGGCAATCACCACATCATCAGGGTTGATAATCGGAGTGGAATACCGGAACTCGCTGGCATATTCGACCACAACAGGAATATGCGCTATTTCCTGTATAAGCCGTTTTCCTATAAGTCCTGCATGCCATGACGTGCCACATGCCACTATAATAATCCGGCCTGTGCCAAGAAACACATCCTCGTTCTCAGACACACCCGACAGCCGCACCTTGTCGCCTACAATACGTCCGCGGATACAATCCTGTATCGTTTCAGGCTGCTCGAATATCTCTTTAAGCATAAAATGCGGATAGCCGCCTTTCTCAAGCTGCGACACAGACATCTTCAATGTACGGATATCGATATCCGACGGCTCGTTATCGAATGTTATGACACGCAGATCCTTCCCTTTTTCAATTATGGCTATCTCTCCGTCGTTGAGATATACCACCCTGTCGGTATAATCCACTATAGGCGTGGCATCCGACGCTATATATGTAGCATCATCCCCGAGTCCTATAACCAATGGGGAGCTTTTGCGCGCCGCAATGATCGTATCAGGCGTACGTTTGTCTATCACAGCTATGGCATAAGCTCCTACAACCTGCGACAGGGCTTCCCGGACCGCAGTCAGTAGCGGACACTTCGTTGACTCCTTGATATACTGGATAAGCTGTACCAGAACTTCCGTGTCGGTTTCGCTCCTGAACGTACAACCATGCTCTTCGAGAGCCTGTTTCAGGACATTATAGTTCTCGATGGTTCCGTTATGCACCAGGGCGATTTCACCGTTTTCACTCACATGCGGATGGGCGTTTACATCATTCGGCTCGCCATGCGTAGCCCATCGTGTATGCGCTATTCCTATACTGCCGGCTGTGTCCTTGTCACAGCAGAAACGCTCAAGATCTTCGACTTTTCCCTTTGCCTTATATGTATGAAGCTCCCCGCAGGCATTAAGGATAGCAACACCGGCACTGTCATAGCCGCGATATTCAAGACGATGTAAACCTTTTACAAGCACAGGATAGCTATCGGAGTTTCCGATATAACCTACAATACCACACATATATACTATTGTTTTTAATAAGTGATTCATAGCAACCCGGTTCCATTAAGGAAAGCGCCGGATCAAATTTGGGTGCAAAATTACAAAAATTTTTTTCTGCATATAAAAGCAAGCGCATGGAATTTTGGAAAAAAACATAAAATATGCGGGATGAAACCGGACTCCTGACAACTACAAGGCTGCCACGCTAAAGTTTCAGCTTTTCCATATTTCTGCCGGAAGATCCCGGCATCATGTCGCTATCCGACACCTGTGCCGTCGGCCACTGAAGCCCGTAGGACAGTTTTTCGGCCTGACGCTCCACCGCCTGCCCCTGCTGCGGTGCAGGCTTTTCCACAGTCTTCGCAACACGGGCGCTACGTCCGACAACACGCCGCTCTTTCGCGCTACGGATGCGGTACTCGTCAGGAATAGCTTCGGCATCCTTGCGACGCATATAGCCCATCTGCAGGCGGCGTGTGGTCAGAATCTCCTCCTTCCCGAACATTTCCTCGTCGAACAGCCCCGCCTGCACAAGGTGCCATATATCGCTGTCCAGATCGTCGGGATGGCGGCATGTAAGTCTTTCCAATTCCGACATCAAAGCGTCATCGTACTTCGCGAAATAGCCGTTGCGGCGTATTATGGTCATAAGACCGATGTAGGTAAGCAAGGCATTCCCGTGTCCGGCGGCGATAAGCCTGCGGACAGCTTCTGATTCGAGAAATTCGGTGTTGATGTTCAGTGAAATTGCTTTTTTCATAATATCTTAAGTTTAAAAGGTTTTACTTGGAAGGCCGTGTCCGGCACAACATTTTTTGCCCGGCGATACAAAATTAATACACCCGCAGACCAATCCAACCTTATTTCCACACCTCATTCGATTTAACATTTGCACCGCATCCCCTGACACAGCACCACACGCCTCTATATAACAGCATATTACAACACCATACACTTATGCCGTTTTTTTATATAATAATGCAAATCCGCCATAGGGCAGAGCGATATGCTACCCCATGGCGGATTTATATGTGTACAATCGGAACTCCGGCTTACTTGTGAGCCTCGCTTTCGGGAGCGATAAGCTTATAGCCTTTGCCGTGGATATTGATGATTTCAATAGACGGATCGTCCTTCAGGTGCTTGCGCAGTTTGGTGATGTAGACATCCATCGAACGGGCGTTAAAGTAATTGTCGTCGATCCAGATGGTCTTGAGAGCATAGTTGCGCTCGAGGATTTCATTGACATGGGCACATAGCAGGCTCAGCAGTTCCGATTCCTTGGTAGTGAGCTTGGTGATCTTATCGCCGATCATAAGCACCTGTTTCTGGGTGTCGAAAGTGAATTTGCCTATCTTGTACATCGTGATTTCCTTGCCCTTCTTGCCTTTTACGCGGCGCAGGATGGCCTCGATACGGAACACCAGTTCTTCCATCGAGAAAGGTTTGGTGATATAGTCGTCGGCTCCGATTTTGAAACCTTCGAGAATGTCGTCCTTCATCGACTTGGCTGTAAGGAAAATGATGGGCACATCGGAATTGACGGTGCGGATTTCCTGAGCAAGAGTGAATCCGTCTTTCTTGGGCATCATCACGTCCAGCACGCAGATATCGTACTTGCCTTTGAGGAATGCCTTGTAGCCGCTTTCTCCGTCGACGAAAAGGTCGGCGTTATAGCCTTTGGCCTGGAGGTATTCGCGCAGGAGCATGCCGAGATTCTCGTCGTCCTCGCATAGCAGAATTCTCATACGGTCTTCCATAATTGTCAGTTTTTTGAGAGTGGTAATATAATTATAAATTTTGTTCCTTGTCCGAATTCACTTTCGACACTGATAGTGCCGCCAAGTTCGTCCACCATCTTGCGGACGTAAGCCAGACCGAGTCCGAAGCCTTTGACATCGTGACGGTTGCCTGTCGATACACGGTAGAACTTGTCGAAAACCTTCTTAAGGTCGTCGCGGCGTATGCCTATTCCGTTGTCGGCCACCGTGACTTCAAGCGCCGTGTCGTTGTCGATATTGCGTGAACCGACTGTCAGGTTCAGCGGCCGCTCCTCGCTGCGGTACTTGACCGCATTGTCGAGCAGATTGAAAATCACGTTTGTGAAGTGCATCTCATCCACATCCACGATCGCGTCCATGGCATCGAGCCTCGCGGTGATTTTACCGCCGTACTTCTCCACTTTCAGCTTGAATGTGTTGACTATATTGAATATAGCCGAGTTAGCATCGATCTGTTCTATCTTCAGGGTGGCCTTCTGGCGGTCGAACATCGACATCTGAAGCACTTTCTCCACCTGAAAACGAAGCCGCTTTGTTTCGTCGTTGATCACATCGGAAATCTGGCCGAGCATAGTCGGCGACTTGCGTACACTCGGATCGCGCAACATCTGCGCCGCAAGCGATATCGAGGATATGGGCGTCTTGAACTCGTGGGTCATGTTGTTGATGAAATCGTTCTTCATCTCCGTGATTTTCTTTTGCCTGAAAGCCACGATGATGGTGAACACGAATATTATCAGCAATATGAACGTGAAAGCAAATGCAGGCACCATGAACGAGATAGACGAAAATATATAGTCCTTCTTTGTGGGAAAGTACACTTTCAGATAATTCTGCGGGCCGGTGACATCGTTGGGGAACAGAGTCTGGACAAACATGCCGTCGCGGCTGTTGTCGCCCACTGTATATCCCGCCGATTTATAAAGGACGGTACCGGCATGGTTCACGACCGCGTACTCAAACGGAACATGAAGGCCGAGTGTGTCAAGCTCCTGCCTCAGATAAGTACGCACAAGCACCGAATCGGCACGCTCGGTGATGGGGCGGTTAGAGGCTCTTGATATTATACTCAGTATGACATCGTCAAGCACTCCTTTCTGATAAAGATAGTGATTGCGGTAGACATCCTGCATCGAGCGGAAATGAGCACCCACTCCTATCCTGTCCTCACCCTGAAGCCGTGAAAGCTCGTTGACCTTACCTTTGATAGTCAGGTCGGCCTCAAGACCCGATGATGTGGTGAATGAATATTTTATACCGCTCTGACGGGGAACGGCATCACCCATATACTGTGAATAGGCCGACGACGATTCGACCCGACTTACCTCGTCCTCGAGAAAATGGCGTACCTCGTCCTGTTCAAGGTGCATCGCCACCCCTACAAGGCTCTGGCGCACACCCTGCGAGAACTGCTCATAGCGAATCCTGACTATGTTGCGCATATAAAATATCTGTATGCACAACAGTCCGGTGAATGCAAGAGCCATCAGGATGGACAGTAACCATATAGTCTGTTTCTTCATCTGTTGCGGGATGTTTACGAATTAACCTTTGTTTTGTTAACAATTAAAATGAATGATTGTTTGTGAAAAAATCGAGAGCGCCCGACTTCGTTAACAATTCGAGCCAAAATTAACAAACAAATGTGAATCACCAAAAGCACAGACCGTTAAAAAAAACAAATTGGCTGTATAATGCCTATACAGCCAATCCATAATATATTTCAACCGTCCCGCTTCTCAGTCTTCCGACACGGCGTCGGGCGCCTCGCCTTTAGGCAAGGTGAAATGCAGCCAGACGAATCCTACGATTCCCGAAAGCAAAGAACCTGTAACGATACCGAGTTTGGCATGTTCAAGCAACGCGAGTTCTTCGGGAACAGCGGCATTGAACGACAATGTGGCTATAAACAGCGACACCGTGAATCCTATGCCGCCAAGCATCGCCACCGACGACATCATGTGCCAGTCGGCATGTGCAGGCATGGGAGCCAGACGCAGTTTCACCGTCAGCCACGAGAACGAGAGTATACCCGCGAATTTGCCGGCAAAAAGGCCGAGGATAATTGCCAGCGAAACGCCTTCGAAAGTCGAGGCCGGATCCATGCCAAGCAAGAGGATGCCCGCGTTGGCAAAAGCAAAAAGAGGTATTATAAAGAAGTTGACAATCGGATGAAGCGAGTCTTCAAGTTCCTGAAGCGGTGAAATCACCTTATCCGATGCCGATTCGATGCGCTTAAGCCAGTCGAGCTGATCGTGGTTCAATATGGTTCTCCGCACAAGCGTTTCATCATCCTCGCGACGAAAGTTGGCGATATTCTCGCGTATTATCCTCACATATTTCTTAGGAGCGAACACCGGAGTGGCAGGCACGCAGAAAGCCACAAGCACACCTGCAATCGTAGGATGTATGCCGGAATTGAGGAACAGGAACCACACTACCCCGCCTATTGTCAGATAGAAAATCTTGCTCTTTATATGAGCCACCGAACCAAGCAGCAACACTCCCAGAAGCACTGCGGCATAGACCAGCAGCATCCACTCTATATGGCCTGAGTAACATACGGCTATGACTATGATGCCGCCTATGTCGTCGACAACGGCAAGTGTGGTCAGGAATATCTTCAGTGACACGGGCACGCGTTTGCCGAGCATGGCAAGCACGCCGAGGGAAAAGGCTATGTCCGTAGCCATAGGTATAGCCATACCTCCGGAGAAATCGCTGCCGCGACTCATGAAATAATATACAAGCACCGGACATATCATACCGCCTATGGCGGCTACGATAGGCAATAGAGCCTGTTTGAACGACGACAGTTCGCCGACAAGTATCTCACGCTTGATTTCAAGACCTATAGAGAAAAAGAATATAGCCATCAGGGCGTCGTTGATGAACGACAGCAAGGACATGGGATGTCCGTCATGGCTGAATAAGTTGAAGTCGCCGAGCTGCAGCCGGACTTCCTGTTGCCAGAAATCGAAATAATATCCGTTCAATCCCGGAATATTGGCAACGACAAGAGCCAGAACCGTGGCCGCGATAAGGATATTGCCACCGCTGGCGTGACGTCGCAGAGCCTGGCTGGCAGAGAAAAACACCCGCAGCGGGAGTGCCGCTACGTCCGGACGCGAGGGGGCTTGTTTTGTTTTCATTGTGATGATATGGAAAAATTTATGATATTACAACAATCTCTCCATGGCATTAGTTTGGGACAACATGCGCCAACGGCGCACATAAGATACGGGAGCACAAACATTTGCGCCCCCGTCAAACGACGGCATGACTTTTCAGTCGAGTTTCAATACTGCTAAAAACGCCTTCTGCGGCACTTCCACCGAACCGATCTGCTTCATGCGCTTCTTGCCTTTTTTCTGCTTTTCAAGCAGTTTGCGCTTTCGGGATATGTCACCGCCATAACATTTCGCAGTCACATCCTTGCGGACAGCCTTTATTGTTTCTCGTGCTATGATCTTAGCGCCGATAGCGGCCTGAATGGCAATGTCGAACTGCTGCCTCGGTATAAGTTCCTTCAGTTTCTCGCACATGCGACGGCCGAACGTAACGGCATTATCTACATGGGTAAGCGTCGACAAGGCATCGACACTCTCCCCGTTGAGCAATATGTCGAGCCTTACGAGTTTCGATTCGCGGAAATCGTGAATATGGTAGTCGAACGAGGCGTATCCTTTCGATATACTCTTCAACTTGTCGTAGAAGTCGATCACAATCTCGCCAAGCGGCATATCGAATGTCATCTCCATGCGGTTGCCCGATATGTATTCCTGCTTGACCAGTTCTCCGCGCTTGCCGAGGCAGAGCGTCATTATAGGCCCGATAAAGTCGGCGGTGGTGATTATCGAAGCACTGATATACGGTTCCTCGATATAATCGATAAGCGTCGCTTCGGGCAGGCCGGAGGGATTGTGCACCTCGGTCATGGAACCTTTCTTGTCGTAGACGCGATAGCTTACGTTAGGCACCGTGGTGATTACATCCATATCGAATTCACGTCCGAGGCGTTCCTGTATTATCTCCATGTGGAGCAGGCCGAGGAAGCCGCAGCGGAAACCGAAGCCGAGTGCCGCCGAGGATTCAGGCGAGAAGGTGAGCGAGGCATCGTTGAGCTGAAGTTTTTCCAATGAGGCACGAAGATTCTCGAAATCCTCGGTTTCGATGGGATAGACGCCGGCGAACACCATCGGCTTGACTTCTTCAAAGCCTTCGATGGCGGCTTTGCACGGAGCATTGACATGCGTGATTGTGTCGCCGACTTTCACTTCGCGCGAACTCTTTATGCCTGAGATTATATAACCCACATTGCCGGCAGAAAGCTCGGTACGCGGCGACATCTCCAGTTTGAGCACTCCGATTTCGTCGGCATTATATTCCTTGCCGGTAGCCACGAATTTCACAAAATCGCCTTTGCGTATCGTGCCGTTGACAATTTTGAAATACGCTATTATACCTCGGAAAGGATTGAAAACAGAGTCGAAAATCAAAGCCTGCAACGGCGCTTCAGGATCGCCTTTAGGCGAGGGAACCCGCTCGATGATGGCTCTCAATATATCCTCCACACCGAGTCCGGTCTTTCCGCTCGCCCTGATGATCTCCTCCCGGTCGCAACCAAGCAGATCCACAATCTGATCCTCAACCTCTTCGGGCTTGGCCGAATCAAGGTCGCATTTGTTGATTACCGGAATAATTTCCAGGTCATTGTCTATGGCCATATAAAGATTGGAGATCGTCTGCGCCTGTATACCCTGCGAGGCATCGACAATCAGCAGTGCACCCTCGCACGCGGCAATGGAACGCGACACTTCGTAGGAAAAGTCTACGTGTCCCGGAGTGTCGATCAGGTTAAGCACATACTTTTGGCCATCCAGTTCATAATCCATCTGTATGGCATGGCTTTTGATTGTTATGCCGCGTTCCCGTTCCAGATCCATGTCGTCGAGCACCTGGGCCTCCATGTCCTTGGGGGCGATCGTTGCGGTATATTCAAGAAGGCGGTCGGCAAGAGTCGATTTGCCGTGGTCGATATGCGCTATTATGCAGAAGTTCCTAATATTTTTCATCGTCTGTGTTTACGAATCAGATTGCAAAAATACAAAACTTTCGCCTATCCGCCAAAAAGCGTCGCCCCGCCGTGCAGGGGCGGGGCGACGTAATGGCCTTAGAGGCTTGTATTATCAGTAATTCCACTGGCAGGCGACCATACGGAGATTGTCGCAGGCTACCGTACGCAGATCTGTAATCATGTTGTAGCGGCAGTTGATATAGGTAAGCGCCTGGTCGAATGACACGTCGAGCATGGTCAGTTCGTTGTTGTTGCAAAGCAGACGCTGCAGGAAAGTCTGGTTGCTCAGAGTGAGCTGCGTCAGGTCGTTGTAAGAGCAGTCGACAAAGAGAAGCTGCGGGCACTGGCTGACTTCGAGCGATGTCAGATCGTTATAGGAACATACAAGGTCGATCAGGTTCTTGCAGTCGCGCATTCCGAGGCTCTTCATGTTGTTGTCGGAGCAGATGAATGTGCTCAGCGAAGGCAGGCCGGAAACAATCAGGTTTGCGATCTCATTGTCGTCGATATTGAGGTTCTGGAGGCTCGTCAGACCTGTAAGGGTCAGCGAAGTCAGCTTGTTATAGCCGCAATAGAGGTTCTTAAGTGCCGTACAGTCGGCCACGGTCAGAGATTCGAGGTGGTTTGACTGGCAGTTGAGAGTTTCGAGAGTCGACGAAGCCTGCAGGTCGAGAGCGGCCAGAAGGTTCGACGCGATATTGATGTTTTTTACGAAGGGAACATCCTGAAGCGTGAACTCGGTGATGCGGTTATTGTTGAGCGACACTTTGACAAGCTGTCCGCAACCGTCGAGATTGATCTCGCTCAATCTGTTGCGCGATGCGTTGAGTTCGGTAAGAGCGGCGTCACCGGCAAGTGTGATTCCGGTAAGGCGATTTCGGGAAACATCGACTTTGGCAAGCGATTTGAAACCGCTCAGGTCAAGGGTTCCGGCAAGGCCTTTTCCTTTCCAGTCGATAGCCGTCACACAGCCGTCGGTTATAGTCACACCCTCCCAGCTTGCGGGAGTCTTTACGTCTGTGATTTTTAGCGCTTCGGCATTTGTGGCATGCTTTTCGGCGGGTTGTGCCAGGAAGTTCTGGAGCTGCTTGAGTTCGCTGCGATTAAGGTTCTGAGCGAAAACAGCCATGCTGCTGAGAGCAAGGGCTAAGAATAATGCGATTTTTTTCATAACAGTAGCTTATAATAGTTGAAGTTTGTTGTTTTTATTTTCAGTTGTCCGAAAAAATTTTTTGTTTCATTTGAAATAGAAACAACACATCCTCGAAAAAGGTTTATGTAATTTTAAGAAAATTTTTTCAACAATTTCTGCAACCGTTCCCTATCGGCGTTTCTCCGGCACATAGGCTGAAAGTCCATTTAAAACGGATAAAACAATTGCCTGCGGCCGCGTGTTTCTATCTTGAAAACTAAGGGCACAGCCTATATAAAACAAATGTTTCAACCATAACGACTCTCCCACTATGAAAAAGATCCGTTCACTACTAATCGGCATCGGAGCGCTGGCTCTCGGATCATGCAGCCCCTTTTCGCTTATCAACAGCGAAGTCTACAACAATGCCGACCTGGCTTCATACCACAGCTACCGCATAGTCACTCCCGCCGACGGTCATCTGCCTCCGGGCATGGAGATGGTGACATATTACAATATCACGGCCGCAATACGCGAGCAGATGACAGAACGCGGCTTTGTCGAAGATCCGAATTCGCCTCTGCTTGTCAATATCGGCCTGACCGTGCACCGCGAGATTGAAACCGAACCGGCTCTCCCTCCCGGATATTTCCCTTATAGCGGACCGTATTACAACGGTTATTACCCCTATTTCATGTACCCGCGGCCATACTATTGGTCCAATTATTATGCCAATGCCAAAATCATAACCGGCATATACAAAGAAGGTGTCCTGACCATGGACTTCGTAAACATGAGCGAAAAGCTGCCATTGTATTCCGCTTCCGTGGCGACAATACTCGAAAACGGCAACGCCCAGTTCCGCGACCTCAAAGGCATAGCCGAAGCCGTACAGACCCTTTTCTCAAAATTCCCGGTTCCTGTCCTACCCAAATACCGCGACAGCAACGACAACTGACACACGCCGCACAATAAAAAAGCTCTGCCTGAGCCGACCGTAAGACAAGGCTTAAACGGTCCGACGCTTCGGCAGAGCTTTTTTATAATCAGACTTGCTTTTCAGCGCAAGCGATAATTTTATTTACTTCTTAACCCAGAGTCCTGTAGTCTTGTTTTTGCTCCAGGTTCCTACAGGATCTTCCATAAGATCCCATGATGCTCCGTCGTTTATTGTAAGCACTGTGTTTCCCAATCCGAGATCGGCGCAAGGATCGCCATGTAGAGTACCTTTCGCCACTGTTACCACGCCCCATGCTGTGTAAGGCCCCATTACAAAGACAGCCTGTATGTCGTTTTCATCATACAGATTGTCATCAAGGTTGAGTGTAAGCGTGCGGTCTGGTCCGGTAAGTACGGCGCTTACAAGACGGGCGGCACCGAAAGCGCTGACTGCTGCCGAACCACCATTGCAGTCATTGAGCGCACCGCCTACCTTCTGACCGACAACACCGCCGGCAAAACCGTTTTCCATGCTTGCCGATACCGCTCCGTTGTTCACACAACGGGTAAGTTCACCGGTACCGTCGCTTGCGGCTATACCACCGGCTATTGTCTTGCCTGTTATAGTTCCGTTATTGGTTACATCAGTCAATGTCACTACCTGATATGATCCGACCTGACCGCTTATGCCGCCGGCCTGAACAGCATTGATGTCGCCGTTGTTGGTACAGTTTTCGACAGTAAGATCCTTCTGGATGTAACCGACGATACCTGCGGCACGATTTTCAACACCTGTTCCTATTTTTCCGTTGTTGGTACACCCTGTCACATTCACGGCATTACCATAGCCGAGTATGCCGCCAACACCGTCAGAACCGCCGCTGACGGCTCCGTCGTTGGTACAGTTTTCGATAGAAACGTTGGTGCCATTGGTGATAGCGACTATGCCGCCCACTTTCTGGTCACCGCTGATTGTAGCGCTGTTCGTACAGGCGATCACTTTGTCATCGTTAGAATACAGACGGCCTACTATGCCGGCTGCCGCTTTTTTGGCGGAGATATTCATATCCTTCACATGACAGTTTTCGATAGTAGTGCCGCCGTTGGTCTTGCCTACTATAGCTCCGGCATAGTCACCGGCGCTAAGCGTACCGCCCGATACGGTCACATTCTTCACCGTGGCATTTTTGGCAAGCACAATCAGGCCTGCCCCGCCTAACGAAGACGTATTGGACATAAACAGATTGCTGATCGTATGGTTACGACCATCGAATGTAGCGCTATATGTCATGCCTTTGCATACTTTCGGTGCAGGATGATTGCCGAGGTCTATGTCGGCGGCGAGAATTATATTCTCTGTCGATTTAACATTCTGGCATATCCAGGCATATTCCGACGCTGATGTCGCCGTGTAGGTATTTATTCCGTCGACAAGGACAGGCGTAACCTCTTTGAGTGTCACGCCATCCCAAGGTCCGAGTTGCATTAAGTTCTCATCGAAAAATTCGGGCATTACATCAATTGTCAGATCGAGGGGCGAAGTCAGAAGTGCGCCGTAGATATTGGTGCGGTAGTTGCGCTGTACGGGCATAGAGGGTACTTCCACTGTGGTGGCGGCGCCATCGGCGGCGTCGAAAGTGATCACGGCCGAGGCGTCCATCAGCTCGCGCTTGGCGGCCTGTACGTCGCTGCCTTCAAGCTCGATACCTGTCAACAGATAGTTCATCGCAAGGAAGTCGTATTCCTTGCCGTCAATGCTGTATTTCTGGCCGGGAAGTTCCTCGGATGTGAAGGTCACGTCTTCGGCTCCGTCGGCGATACCGCTGTAGAGGTTGAGGCTGTTGCGTACGCCTTTGACTGCCACATCGACTTTGGCGACGCTTGTGCCGGCGGCCTCGAGGGCGGCAAGGTCGGAGGTCAGGATGTTGAACTGGGCGAAGGGTCGGCGAAGCTCGACGGGCTGCTGCATCGGGCCGCTGATCTCGAGGTCTTTGACTGTCTGGAAGAAAGCGTCGCGGTTCTCGTTGTTGCCGCTGAGGTCTTCGTAGCTGACGCTAACGCTTT
>CAJUKD010000030.1 GCA_910587235.1 uncultured Muribaculaceae bacterium | reverse complement strand
TTATATGCCTTAAAAAGTTTTGATCTTGTAAAAAATTAAGATGCGTCAGCCGTGCTAAAATGAACTCGCGGACTTGTGAGAACGGAGAAAAATGACTAATTTCACATTAGTGATTGGATAGGGCTTGCAGAGGCAGGCTTTCAAGGTCAAAAGTCTGTCATTCGACATTTGGCACTAATTCGGCACAAATTAAATTCTAAATCTATCAACTAATTGATATAACCGCATTTAGGCAGGATGGCCACGCACCCTGTCTTTCCGCTATGATTATTAAGTGCCCTTGTAAACCGAGATTTACAAGGGCACTTAATTTCTCTCCGGTATTGTCATGAGGGGATGATGTGGATTTTCTGATGCGATTTTGTCCGTCCCGCATTTTTGTCTTCGGCGATGCACTTGACTGGAGCCGAAAGCTCGAATAGATGGATGATTTCGCTGATGTTCTCACCTTTGAGTATCATATGGAATGTCTGATCGTTCAATTCGGGTGCTATGTCGAACTCGACGTCGTAGATTTGCTGCAGACGGCGGCATATGTCGGTCAGTGGGTCATCATCGAAAATCAGTATGCCGTCGCGCCACGCGCAGTATTTGTCAAGGTCGATGTTGTTTGATATGGAAGTGCGGCCGTCGCGCACTGACAAGCGCTCGCCCGGCAGCAGAGGTTGTTCTTTTCCGTCGGCCTCTACGTTCACTTTGCCTTTGACCAGTGTCACAGAAGCGTCGGAGTCGTATACGTTGACGTTGAATTCGGTGCCGGTGGCTGTGACTGTAATATAAGGTGTGTGCACGTTGAAAGGATGTGCCGCATCGGCCTGCACGTCGAAATAGGCTTCTCCGTGGAGGTCTACGTCGCGGCTGTTTCCGTCCATATCTGGCGAATAGCGGAGTGTGCTGTTGGCGTTGAGCCATACGACCGTGCTGTCGGGCAGGGTAGCCATGCTCGTGCATCCATAGGCGGCATATAATGTCACATAGTCATATCGGGGAGAACTTTCGCCGGGTTTGAGGGTAAAATATAGCAGTATGGCAAGCAAGGGCAGCAGGGCCACTGCGGCGAACCTCGACCATAACATAAGGATTTTCTTCATCATCGCGGAACCGCGCGATGTTATTCCTGTTCTGAACAATAGTTTTCGTTCAGCCTTTTCGGTGTCAATGTCTTTGAGGTGGAAAGACGGATGCAGGTTTTCCCATATGTCTTGTTGCTCAAAAAAATATTTTCTGTTCTCCTCTGATTGCTGAATCCATCGGAGAAGCGCATCGATTTCGTCGTGTGTGGCATTATCTGTCAGATAATGTGCTATGACCATGTCTATGCCGGTTTTATCGTCGGTGCTGTAATTCATTGAGTATTATGGTATTATAATGGGGGGGGGTAGGAGGAAGAACAATAGACATGTATATTCGCCGAGAACAGACCTGAGGTATTTAAGGGCTTTGCTTATGCGTACTTCGACCGTGCGGACAGACACATTTAGCCGTTGGGCGATTTCGTGATATTTAAGTTTTTCGCTACGGCTTAGCATCAGTGTCTCGCGCAGTTCCGGCGAAAGTTTTTCAAGTGCGTTGTCGATGGCGTCGGAGAGCTCGGTAAAAAACATATGTTCGTCAGGCGACAGCGACAGGATAATCTCGCGGTTCATCTCTAGGTAATTGTTTTTTACTTTGCGGTGGCGTAGTTCGTCGAGTGCGAGGTTTTGCACCGAAGTGGTCAGATAGGAGCGTATCGACGTTTTTATCTCAAGATTTTTTCGATTGGACCAGATTTTGATGAAAGCTTCCTGCACGATGTCTTCACATACACTTTTATCGGGGATAAAACGTGCAGTGAACAGGACGAGATTGGCATAGTATTGGCGAAAAATTTTAACGAAAGCCTCATGGCTGTCATATTTCAGGGCAGCCACCAGCAATGTGTCGTTTTTCAATTCTTCGTTAGCCATGTGATGAAATTTGCGACGAAATTAAAAGAAAAATCACTCGCTTCCAAGGCTTTTGCGAAAAATTTTCTTCGATGAAAAATTTTTCAGAGTTCCTATGTGGTTTTTTTGTGGTTAAACGTCATTTAAGTGAATATGCGTAAAACAGCATTAAAACACCTTAAACTATAGCATAGCGAAATACCAATCATTTTTATATTTATGAATACAAAAACACCTAAACCATGCCGTGAGCTATGGCGCAGCGCACTCAGACCGGTTCTGATACTGATGATGCTGTGCGTCGGAGTTTCGGCGCAGGCGTCAGACAACAAGGTGACGCTTGATGTGAAAAATGTAGCCTTGGGAAGTGTCCTGAGGGCAATCGAAAAACAGACCGACTACGGTTTCTTTTACAGCAAAGAAGTAATCGACGTAAATGTTCCGGTCAGCATCAAAGTCAAAAACGAAGCGGTGACGGCGGTGCTCGACAAGCTGCTGCCCAAATATGGCATAAGCTATACAATCAACAACAAACAGATTGCCCTCAACAAAAAAAATGCCAACGGCAACGCTACAGTACAGGCATCAAAAAAAGCAAAACTGAAAGTTTACGGCACGGTCACCGATAAGAACGGTGAGCCTCTGATAGGAGTTTCGGTCGTAGGAGGTAAGGGTTCTGTAGGTGTCACGACGGATGTCGACGGCAATTATGTTGTCGAGGTTCCTGCCGGGACACAGCTGAACTTCTCTTATATCGGATATAACCCTGCAAGCAAAAAGGTTACAGCCGCAGGCAAGCTCGACATTGTTATGGAAGAGAATACCAGCCTTCTCAACGAAGTAGTGGTGATCGGTTACGGTACTATAGATAAGAGAGAGCTGACATCGGCTGTTTCGCATGTGAGTGCGAAAGATTTCCAGTCGGTTGCTTCCACCGACGTGTCGATGCTTATTCAGGGAAAGGTTCCGGGTCTGTCGGTTACAAACACGGCTTCAGCCGACCCTAACTCTGCGGCAAGCCTTCAGATCCGCGGTGTATCGTCGCGTTCTGCCGGTCTTGCCCCGCTGATTGTGCTCGACGGCGTTCCCGGTGCGAGCCTGACAAATATAAACCCCAACGACATTGCCTCGTTCGATGTGCTCAAAGACGGTGCCGCATCCGCTATTTACGGTACGCGCGGTTCTAATGGTGTGATCGTCATCACCACCAAGAAAGGAGCGCAGGACGGCCGTGCGCACACCACATATTCCGCAACTCTCTCCTGGGACAAGGCCAACCGCGACCTCGACATGATGACTGCCGATGACTATCGTAACCAGCGTATTCCTTCGGGAGATCCTGCCGTCGACCTCGGTTCGAGCTTCGATTTGTTCGACCTTGTGCAGCAGGTAGGCTTCAAGCAGCAGCACACCCTGACGGTGAGCGGCGGCGGTGCCAACACCAACTATCGTGTGACGGCCGACTACCGCAACGCCGACGGCATCGAGAAGCGCGGCAACCGCGAGGAGTACGGCGCGCGTGCGACAGTGAACCATACAACAAAGGGTGGACTGCTTTCGATGAACGTCAATGTAGCACCCCGTGTGGTGTACCGTAACCTTGCCGACAACGATGTGTTCCGCCGCGCGATAGAGGCAAACCCGACCTCTCCGATATGGCATTCCGACGTGTCCGGCCGCTATTATGACTATACCGACCACAACGGTTTCGAAAACCCGTTCGAATCCATGGCATTGGTAAAGAACAAAAGCCATGAGAAAATTCTCGACTGGGACGGCACAGTCAAGCTGAATATTCTTCCGCTTTTCCTGCCTGACGCAAAATACAACCAGACTCTTAACACTCAGGTCACTTTTGCCGACCACCAGTACAGCGACGACAACAATTTCTCCGAGCCGTCCACTATGAACAAGCATATCCGCTTCAGCAAGAAAGGCTATGGCGCGCGTACATCAAACAATGCCCGCAGCCTCAGCTTTGAATGGCTCGGCAACTACAGCATCAGTGTGAAGAACCACAACATCCGTGCGATGGTCGGTTATTCATACCAGTATTGGCAAAACTCCGGTTTCAAAGCCGAAAACTATGATTTCGCCAACGACGGTATAGGCGCCGATAACCTTGGCTCAGGCGACGGAATGAAAGAAGAAGGCGAAATCGGCATGAGCAGTTATAAGAACGACAGCAAGCTGATCGCATTCTTCGGTCGTGTGAGCTACGACTACCACGGCCGCTATCTTCTGACGGCTTCATTGCGTCATGAAGGTTCGTCGAGATTCGGCAAGAATCGCAAATGGGGTAACTTCCCCGCTGTTTCCGCCGGTTGGCGTATATCTGAAGAAAATTTCATGAGGGACGCTTCTTCATGGCTGAACGAATTGAAAATCCGTGCCGACTTCGGTGTCACAGGTAACCAGGAATTCGGAAACTATCTGTCGCTTGACACGATGGGCCCGTTCGGCTACAGTTATTACAACGGCCAGTGGGTGAAAGTGTGGGGACCCGGCAAGAATGTCAACCCCGACCTTCACTGGGAGCAAGGCAAGAACTGGAACGTAGGTCTTGACTTTTCTATGTTCAACAACCGCCTCTACGGTTCGTTCAACTACTTCAACCGTCACCAGCAGGATCTGCTTGGCGACTACCGTGTGCCGATGCCTCCCTATCTCTTCACGCACACATTCGTCAACGTTGGCACAATGAAAAACGAGGGCTTCGAGTTTGACATCACTTTCGATGCTGTCAAGACACGCGATTTCTCTTACACCATGAACTTCATCGGTACGGCCCAGTCCAACAAGTTCATTGATTTCAGCAATTCGGAATTCGTCGGTAACAACTATTATGATGTAGCATATACCGAGAACCCTTATCCCAATATTCCATTGCAGCGTATTGAGGAAGGTCGTTCGATCGGCAGCTTCTACATGTTCAAGTACGCCGGCATAACTACCGACGGTGAATGGCTGATCTACGACAAGGACGGCGACATCATCAAGGGCATTCAGGGCACAGAAGCCGACCGCCAGTATGTCGGCAACGGTCTGCCTAAGTTCACCCTTTCGACAAATCATGTCTTCCGCTATAAGAATTTCGATCTTTCCCTTTTCTTCCGCGGTGCATTCGGGTTCCATATATTCAATATCCATGACTTCTATTACGGCACACGTAATTTCTCCGGCAACATGCTTCGCAAGGCCTACGGAAAGAACAGTCTGGTGGCACAGAGCCAGAACCCGATAGTCAGCGACTACTTCCTTGAACGCGGCGATTATTTCAAGCTCGACCAGGTGTCGCTCGGTTATACATTGCCCACGCCAAAAGCACGTTTCATGGACTCCCTGCGTATCTACGGAACAGTGCGCAACGTCTTCACCATCACCAAATACAGCGGTATGGATCCGTCCAATTTCCAGGTGAACGGCCTTACACCCGGTGCGCACAGCGGCCGTGGCTACTATCCCACCACGCGCCAGTTCATAGTCGGCGTACAGCTTGATTTCTAATCCAGACAAAACAAGAATCAATTCACAATGAAAGCATATAAATATCTGACCTGCCTTGCCTTGGCATCTCTTTCACTGTCGGCATGCACCGATCTTGATGAAACTGTCTACAGCGAGGTAAGTTCCAATAACTATTTCAATACAAGAGAGGACGTCGTGGCAATGGCATTCCGCTCTTTCGAGCACGGATACTGGACCATAGTTCCGCGTTTCAGAATGAATGAACTTTCCGGCGACCAGCTTATCATTCCGCGTCGCGATGGAAGCTGGGACGACGGCGGTGTATGGCGTCAGTTCCACTACCACACATGGACTCCCGATATCACCCGCCATGTGCACGACGAATGGGACGCATGTTTCGCCGGTATCGCACAGGCCAACTTTGCCATGGACCGCTTCAACGAGCTTAGTCCGGACAAGTTCGGCTTCGGGGAAGAGGAATGGAATTCGCTCAGGACGCAGAACCGTGTATTGCGCTGCTGGTATTATCTTCGTCTGCTCGACGGCTTCCGCAACATACCCTTCTCGGTAAGCTACGACGATCCGTCGCAGAACAGCATGGCGCAGGTTGAGCCGCAGTTTGTTTTCAATTTCATAGAGAGTGAACTGAAAGAGTCGATTCCGCTTCTGTATAAAAAAGAAAGCCTCGGCAGCGGCTCGCAGTATGCGAACTTGTGGACCCAGGGCGGCGCTGCCGCATTGCTGGTGCGCTTATATCTGAATGCGAAAGAATATATAGGTGTCGACCGTCTGGCCGATTGCGAAAAAGTGGCACAGGACATTGTCGACGGTGTTTACGGTGCCTATAAGGTCGACGACCGCTGGGACGCTCCGTTCGATTCGGAGAATGACAAGTGCGACGAACTGATATACTTCTTCTCCGGTTCTTGCAACTACACCAGCTGGCACTACAATCAGTTGTACAACTGGGGCGTACCGTCCTACTCGGAGCTGTTCTTCGACGACGCCAAAGTGAAACATGGCGGTCATAACGGCGAATTCGTGTGCTCGCCGAGCTATGATCCCACCGGCAAGCTTTACGATTTCGAGCTGGGCATGACGGTGCAGAAATTCCGTAAATACCCCGGCGACGTGCGTCTGAAAAAATACAAGAATCTCGGAGGCGGAAAGCGTGAGGGTATGTTCCTCTACGGCTATCTCGAATATCAGCAGAACGGCATTCCGCGTAAACTGAAAGCACCTGAAATGCCTTACGACCTGTGTATCCGCGACGCCGTGGGTCAGTTCCACTATATGAAAGAAGACAAATGGCTTGAATCGGCCGAAAGCAACATGACTACCGGCGACTATAATTCCGGATGGTACACCGTGAAGTATCCCATGTACAGCAACAATGATCCGGGAGCCGGAGAAAGCGATTTTGCCGAGATTCGTCTGCCCGAAATCATATACACGCTTGCCGAATGCAAACTGCGCAAGGGCGATGCCGAAACCGCAGGTAAGCTTCTCAACAGCGTGCGCCGCCGCTATTATCCCTCTGCCGTACACCGCCATGTGCTTTATGCGCCTGATGGTAACGTCACCCTCGACATGGACGAGATGCTTGACGAATGGGGTCGCGAATTCCTGGCTGAAGGACGCCGCCGTATCGACCTTATCCGCTTCGATAAATTCTGTAAAGGCAAGTGGTGGGACAAAACTCCCGATACCGACGAGCATGCCAAAATATGGCCTGTCCCGCGTGTGCAGATGACGACCAACGCCCAACTCAAGCAGAATCCCGGTTATAATTGATCCCGATAAAAAATAATTCAAAGACATGAAGACATATAAATTTATAGCTATTGCCGCAATCATGCTTCTGGGGCTGGCAGCGACAAGTTGCGAGGATGAGAAAGAACTCATAGTCATCGAAGGAAACATACCCATCAAAACTTCCACGCTTTATATCGTGGGCGACGCCACTCCGGTGGTATGGGACATCAACAACCCGTTTCTCCTGGACATGAGCGATGAAGACCCGCTCGTGTTCATATACGACGGTATCCTCGCCAAAGGTGAGATGAAAGCTTACCTCGCCCCAGGTAATTTCGACGGGCCGTGCATACACCCGATGACGGCCGGTTCGCCCATAAGCAAGGCCGATATCGAAAACGAACCCTTCCAGCTCTACTCAGGAGGTGATGATCTCAAATGGAGCGTAAAAGATGCCGGTCATTATCGTCTGGTGTTCGACCTGCGCAACTGGACCTTCAGCACCACTTTTCTCGGTTATTGATATTTAAGGTACAATATAGTATAAAGATAGTTTTAGGTTGCCCATGCAGTTTCCCGGCCCCGGCTTGATATGCCGGGGCGAGGGAGATTAATCAGACTAAACAAAGAAAATATGATAAGATATTCGAATATAAGCAAGATACTTTTGATAGCGACGCTCTGCTTGACTGTTTTTTTATCTGTAATGGCATGTAAGGAAAAAAAACAGGACGAGCCTATTATCCCTGAACCGCCGACTCCGGAACTTCCCGAATTGCCCGTTACCGCCGCAACCCATAATTACAAATCTCCTCTTTACTGGACAATCTATGAATATGCCCGCGAATGGGAGCTTGCCGGAGTGCCTTACGACCAGATGGATCTGACATCTGACCAGTGGGACGCTGTCATCGACATGATGGCCACCCGTTTCAAGCCCTACGGCTACGACATGATATGCACCGACGGCTTCCTGCCTCAGCTAGCCCGCGACGGCGGCATCTACATGTCACACTATGGCTCGATGCCTCTCAAAGAGCTTGTAAAGCGTGCGAAAGCAAAGGGACTTAGAGTGGGTGTCTACGACAATCCTCTGTGGATTAAAGGAAAACTCGACAGCAAGGTTCCGGGTACGAACTACTCCCTGCGCTCGCTGACGCGCAATCCGCAGGACAAGGTTATGTTCCCCGATGTTACCGATCGTCCTGATTTCACGTGGCTTGTGACCGACCATCCCGGCGCTCGCGAATATATCGACGGCTGGTTCAAGCATTACCACGACATGGGTGTCGACTTCGTGCGCATGGACTTCATGTGCTGGTATGAGGACGGCGACCCCGGCCGCGACTATCCCGTTACCTGCGGCTACGGCCGCGAGCGCTACGAGCGCGGTCTGGCCTATATCTGCGAATCCGCAGCTAAATACGGCATATTCACATCCATCGTTATGCCGGAACTCTACAACGACGCCGAGCTTGAGAGAAAATACTGCAACATGACCCGCATAGTCCAGGACGCCAACATAGGCGGCTGGCACCACTTCTCCTCCTTCAACCGCGGCACAATCTATGACCGCTGGCCTTACGCCGACAACCAGATGGACGGCTTCACGTACTGGAGCCATATCGGAGGAGAAGGAAAAATTCTTCTTGACGGCGACTTTCTTCGTCTGAACCGATGCTCGTCCGATGGCGAACGTCGCGCCCAGGTTTCTCTGCAGCTGATAGCCGGCGGACCTGTAGCCATTGCCGATACCCCTGAAACAATTGGAAATTTTGACAAGTTCTATACCAACGAAGAACTTCTGGCATTGAATGCCGACCGTTTCGTGGGCAAGCCGCTGTCGGACGAAGTGAACAGCGAGGGCAGCTGCATCTGGTACGGAACTATGAGTAACGGCGATGTTGTGCTTGCCTTGTTCAACCGCGAGGAAAATTCCCGGAATATGAGTGTGAACCTTGCGGATCTTGGTCTGGAAGGTACGTATAATGTACGCGACCTTTGGAGGCATGTCGATGAAGGAACTGTTGAAACGACATTCACGGCTCCCGTTCCCCGTCATGACTGCAAAGTGGTGAAACTTACGAAATAATAGACCATCTGGCAGCGATCCGCAAGGGTCGCTGCCGAATAATAACTTTTCAATAATAATTAACCTTAAACGTCATGAAAAAACATTTACTAAGAAGTGTGGCTGCCGGTGCCGCTATGATGTTGTGCGCAGCCTCTCTTTCGGCTGCCATGCCCGAACATCTTTACATGGTAGGTACGGCTTCGCCGAGCCTGTGGAATCTTGAACCTGCGCAGGAAATGGTAAACGAAGGTGAGGGAGTGTTCAGCTATACGGGCAATCTCTATTGCGGAGAATTACAATTCATGAATGAAAAAAATTGGGAAAATGCCGTGCGCTATGTCCCTGAAGTCGGAGGGTGGCATATTATAGATGCTGCGACAGCCACAATCATTCAGGAGGTGAATAGCGACAGGAAATGGTGGGTTCCCGATTACGGCACATGGAATATAAAAGTATATTTCGGTGATGAAGGCAATTCTGTAATGATAACGGCCGAACGTGCCGGCGACATGGCTCCGCAGGCAATTGCTTTGGGAGCTGCAACCGGGCATTGGGATTGCCAGTGGCCGACGCCCACAGACTACCTGAAACGCCTTGAAGGCGATGCCAATATTTTTGTGTGGGAAGGCTCTCTGACGCCGGCCGACAATTGCGCCCATATCAAATTTATCTCATATCCGAAAGCATGGGACCAAGGATGTATTTTCTATGTTCCCGAAGATGTGGATTTCAACGGCAACGTGAAACTGGTAAGAGCCGGCGACAAGCTCAAGTTTCAGACAACTTGGAACGGCAACGGCCCTCTCGACAATTTCTGGGGCTTCAGGGCGGAAGACTGCACCGCCGACAAAATGTACCGCGTGACATTGAACCTTGACGAACAGACCGTAGAATTCTCCACGATTGAAGTGCCCGTTCCGGAACATCTCTACATGGTTGGCTTGGCCTCTCCGACACTCTGGGATATCAACAACGCATACGAAATGACAGCTGAAGGCAACGGTACTTTCACTTATCACGGCACTCTTTACAAAGGACAGTTCCGCTTTGTAGACACCAGGAACTGGAGCGACTGCGTGCGCTATATCCCCCAACACGACGGTTCGTGGCTCACAAATGCCGTTGCGGAAAATGCTTACGTGTTCCGCTCGATTGAGAACAAACTGAATCCGGCCTATTCCAACAACAACTGGTGGATTCCGGAGAACGGTACGTACGACTTAAAAGTGACTCTCGCAGCCGACGGCGCCATCAGCGTATCGGCAGAACGCACCGGAGAGATGGATCCTATGGTAATACCCCTTGGTGCTGCCACAGGCCAGTGGGACACCGCATCTGTTCCGCCTGTTCACAATATTTATCCCGAAGAAGGAACTACCGATGTTTTTGTTTGGGAAGGATCAGTGCCGGCCGGCGAACGTAATCAATTTAAATTCATCGCATATCCTACCAACTGGTGGGAAGCTGAGTTCTATCTTCCTACGGAAGTGGACGAAGGCCAAAGCTACAAGACTGTTAAGTCAGGCGATGTTCTTCCGGTGAAGAGAGGCAATTCGGCAAACGGTGACAACCTCGATCACTACTGGGGATTTTCCGCCGAGGACAGCACTCCTGACAAAACCTACCGGGTTACATTGAATACCGGCGACAACACCATCAAGTTCGAAGAGCTTACTGAAACAGGCGTTTCCGAAGTTGCCGCAAGCGAGTTGAAAGCATCTTTTGTAGGTGATAACCTTGTGGTGGAAGGTGCTGTTTCAGCCGTTGCCGTCTACGACATCGCAGGCCGCCGGATTGCTTATTCAGCCGCCGGTACGCTGACCGTGCCCGCTCTTCCCAAGGGTGTCTATGTGGTAAAGACCGCCGATTCTGCAATCAAACTTGCCAAATAATACTATAAAAAAACAATCAGGCCAAAACAAATTTCCTTGCAAATAAAAATTATGAACAAGCTTGTTTTTGGACTACTGTGCACACTCTTTGCCCCGGCTATTCTGTGTCGGGGCGGAGAGCCTGCCCGTGCGGCTTCTTTGTCCGCTAATGACGCTATTCCGCATACAGCTGCGACCCATAACTACAAGGCTCCTCTCTACTGGACAATCTATGAATATGCCCGCGAATGGGAGATTGCCGGAGTGCCTTATGATCAGATGGATCTTAGCTCCGAACAGTGGGATGCTGTCATCGACATGATGGCCACCCGTTTCAAGCCCTACGGCTACGACATGATATGCACCGACGGCTTCTTGCCTCAGACCGCCCGCGACGGTAGTGTGTACATGACGCACTACGGCTCTATGCCGCTCAAGGAACTTATCAGACGTGCAAAAGCAAAAGGGCTTAGAGTGGGTGTCTACGACAATCCGCTTTGGATAAAAGGTAATCCCGACAGCAAGGTTCCCGGTACTGACTACACCCTGCGTTCGCTGACTCGCAATCCGCAGGATGTGGTTATGTTCCCCGATGTTACCGACCGACCTGATTTCACCTGGCTTGTGACCGACCATCCCGGCGCTCGCGAATATATCGACGGCTGGTTCAAGCATTACCACGACATGGGTGTCGACTTCGTGCGCATGGACTTCATGTGCTGGTATGAGGACGGCGACCCCGGCCGCGACTATCCCGTTACCTGCGGCTACGGCCGCGAGCGCTACGAGCGCGGTCTGGCCTATATCTGCGAATCCGCAGCTAAATACGGCATATTCACATCCATCGTTATGCCGGAACTCTACAACGACGCCGAGCTTGAGAGAAAATACTGCAACATGACCCGCATAGTCCAGGACGCCAACATAGGCGGCTGGCACCACTTCTCCTCCTTCAACCGCGGCACAATCTATGACCGCTGGCCTTACGCCGACAACCAGATGGACGGCTTCACGCACTGGAGCCATATCGGCGGCCGCGGCAAAATAATACTCGACGGCGACTTTCTTCGTCTGAACCGATGCTCGTCCGACGACGAACGTCGCGCCCAGGTTTCTCTGCAGCTGATAGCAGGCGGACCTGTAGCTATTGCCGATACCCCCGAAACGATTGGAGATCTTGACCGTTTCTACACCAATGAAGAACTTCTGGCTCTCAACAAGGACGGATTCGTGGGCAAACCGCTGTCGGACGAAGTGAACAGCGAGGGCAGCTGCATCTGGTGGGGTACGATGAGCAACGGCGATGTCGTTCTGGCATTCTTCAACCGCGAGGACTACGAGCGTCAGATGAATGTAGAGCTGTCGCAACTTAATCTGCAGGGCACTTGCCGGGTACGCGACATGTGGACGCATGTCTATGAATCCTCCGTATCGGGAGCATTCACTGCGACAGTTCCGGCTCGCGGCTGCAAGGTAGTGAAACTGCTCCCCGAAGCAGCCTCGAAGCCTTCCACGCTCTATATGATAGGGCGGGCCACTCCCGCTTTCTGGAAAATGGAAAACGCCTGCGAGATGACGGTAGAGAAGGGTGCCTTTGTCTATCGTGGCCCATTGTTCAAGGGCGAAGTCCGATTTGTCAGCGCACGCGACTGGAATTCGGTGAACTATATTCCCAAGGGTGACAACGGAACATGGCTTGTAGATCCGGGAGTAGTCGAGGTGTTCAACGGCGACCCTCATGAATTCGCAAAAAACTGGTGGGTGAACGAGCCTGGAAGCTATGAAGTGACAATGAAGATTTCCGCTACGGGAAGTTTTGCGTCGCTTACGGCAACTCGTACGGGCGACCTTCCCCCGATGATGACCGTTCTGGGTGTAGCGACAGGCTGCTGGGAAAATGTCAACGGCCACATAGTCTATGGTTCGGAAGAAAATCCCGATATTATCGAGTGGACAGGTGTGGTGCGGCCTGATGCCGGACGTTGCCATTTCAAATTTGCCTCATGCCCCGGAGAATGGTGGGAATCGACATTCTATGTACCTGAAAACGTCGATTTCAATAATAAGGTGAAAATGGTCAAGCCCGGTGAAACGCATAAATACCGGGAGGATTACGGCGGCGGACTCGATTGGTTCTGGGGTTTCGAGCCTAATGACTGCGGTTTTTACCGTGTGACTCTGAACAAGGCTGATAAGACGGTGACTTTTGCACCACGGAATTCTTCGGCACTCGCCACGGATCCTGCAAGCCGTCCTGATTGTCTTGACACATATTTTATTGGCGATACGCTCTACGTGGAATCAGGAGAAAAGGACGTCGAAGTCTACGACATGAACGGACGCTGTCTGGGTCGCTCCGACAGCGGACGGATAGCGATCGACGGACTTTCCGCCGGGGCATACGTGGTGAAAAGCGCTTGTAAAGTAGTAAAAATCTTAAAAAAATAATTCCGTAAAGCACGCCGTTTAGCCGGTGTGCGGGAAAAATAAAACCAATTATAAATTTTTATTAACCTTAAATGTTATGAACTTACATTTACTCAACAGCATGCTTGCCGGAGCGGCAATGCTGCTCGGCACGGCTGCCGCAACGGCCGCAATCCCCGAACATCTCTACATGGTCGGCGAAGCTTCGCCCAGCCTGTGGCACATTGACATCGCCCAGGAAATGACCAACGAAGGAGAAGGCGTGTTCAGCTACCGCGGTACTCTCTACAATCAGAACCTCCAGTTCATCGATGCCAGAAACTGGGATACAGGTGTGCGCTATGTTCCTGAAGTCAGCGGTTCCTGGCTTATAAATGCCCATGAAGCGAATATTGTCAGCGGTATAGGCAATGAAAACCGTTTCTGGGTTACAGAACCGGGCACCTATGAAGTGAAAGTCTATTTCGGTGACAACGGCGAGTCTGTGATGATAACCGCACAGTGGGTAGGCGAGATGGCTCCTATGGTAGTTCCCCTCGGCGCCATATCCGGGCAGTGGGACAGCGCATCCGTTCCCTTCCCCTATAATATCTACCCCAAGGAAGGAACAGATGATGTCTTTGTCTATGAATGTACCGTAAAACCGGGAGCGGACAGCAAGCACCTCAAATTCATCTCTTATCCCAGCAACTATTGGGAAACATGGTTCTATCTGCCGGAATCGGTGGACAACGGAGTCGTGAAATTTGTCAAAATAGGCGACAAACTCAAGATCCGCAGAGCATGGAACGACGGAAACCTTGACCATTTCTGGGGCTTTGCCGACGAGGACTGCACACCTGAGAAAAAAGTGCGTGTGACCCTGAACCTTGGCGACGACACCATCGAATTCTCCGAGCCGGGTGCCGGTGTCGAAGGTGTTGAAGCCGGAAACACATTGAAAGCTTCGTTCGTAGGCGACAACCTCGTAGTCGAGAATGCCGGAGCAGCTGTTGCCGTCTATGATATCGCAGGCCGTAAGGTGGCTTATTCCGCTGCCGGTATGCTGACCGTTCCCGGTCTTCCCTGCGGTGTCTATGTGGTTAAGACCGCAGGTGCCGCTGTGAAAGTAGCCAAATAATCTATAACAATCCTTGCCTGAAGAAGAATTATAAGCTGTGACAGCTTCTCTTCTTCAGGCAATTCCGTATATTTATATTAATGCGTAAATCAGCCATCATATTTCTTTCTGTCACGTCCGGCCTATCGCTCGCTGCGGCCGCATCTGTTCCTGAGTCCGGAAAAAATTTCATCGACAGTCTTATGTCGGAAATGACCCTGGAGGAGAAAATAGGCCAGCTTAATCTTCCTGTCGGAGGCGACATACAGACGGGCGTTGTATTAGGTCCTGAACTCGATAAGCTTATTGCAACGGGTAACATAGGAGGATTTTTTAATGTCAAGGGCGTCGACGAAATCTCGCGTCTTCAGCATATTGCCGTGGAAAAAGGCCCTCACGGCATTCCTTTGCTTGTCGGTGCCGATGTTGTACATGGCTATGAAACCGTCTTTCCGATTCCATTGGCTCTTTCATGCACATGGAATCCTGCATCGGTCGAGCGCATGGCACGTATATCGGCCATAGAGGCGACCGCCGACGGTGTCAACTGGAATTTCAGCCCTATGGTGGATATATGCCGCGACCCCCGTTGGGGACGCATAGCCGAAGGTTCGGGAGAGGATCCATGGCTGGGAAGCGTATTCGCCGAAGCCTACATCAAGGGATATCAGGGCGACGACATGAAGTCGGACTCGACTCTGATGGCTTGCGTGAAGCACTTCGCCCTTTACGGAGCTGCCGAGGGCGGCCGCGACTATAATATAGTCGACATGAGCCGCGAACGTATGTTCAACTATTATCTTCCGCCTTTCAAGGCGGCTATAGACGCAGGATCGGGGAGCCTTATGACCTCCTTCAACCTTATCAACGGCCGGCACGCCACAGCTGCACGATGGCTTCTGGACGACCTGCTCAGAAAAGACTGGGGCTTCGACGGTCTGACAGTCACAGATTACAATTCTATCCCGGAAGTGGCGTCAATGGGGACGTCCACACTTGAAGAGGCTGCCGGACTTTGCCTGAAAGCCGGCACAGACATGGACATGGTGTCGGGTCTGTATGTCAAATACCTCAAGGATGCGTTGAACCGCGGAGAGGTGACGGAAAAAATGATCGACGACGCCTGTCGCCGAGTCCTCGAGGCAAAACAGAGCCTTGGTTTATTCGACGATCCTTACAGGTATTGTCGTCCTGAAAGAGCGGAACACGAACTCTTTACAAAATCACACAGGGACGCCGCCCGCGAAATAGCGGCGGAAACATTCGTCCTTCTGAAAAATGACAAAAATCTGCTCCCGTTGAAGAAACAGGGCACGATAGCGCTTGTCGGCCCGCTTGCCGACGCACCGAACAATATGTGCGGATGCTGGAGTATGTTCGCCAGAACTGAAAACCACGCCTCATTGCTTGATGCGTTCCGTAATGCTGTCGGCGACAAGGCTGAAATAATACATGCCAGAGGGAGCAACATATATTATGATGCGGAAACGCAGAACAGAGCTACGGGTCTGCGGAACATACCGCATGTGGGAAACGATGAGGAATTGCACGCGGCAGCTATGGCCGCAGTGGAGAAAGCGGATGTGATTGTCGCCGCAATAGGAGAATCGTCCGACATGAGCGGTGAGTCGGCTTCGCGTGCCGAAATCACAATACCCGACACACAGAGGGATTTGCTTAAAAAACTTGCAAAGACCGGAAAGCCTCTTGTACTTGTGCTGTTTACCGGCCGTCCGCTTGTCCTCGACTGGGAGAGCGTGAATATACCTTCGATTCTGAATGTATGGTTCAGCGGAAGCGAAGCAGCCGACGCGATTGTCGACGTGCTATTCGGCGACAGTAGTCCCGAAGGAAAGCTGACAACTACTTTTCCGCGTAGTGTCGGTCAGATACCCCTGTATTACAATCATCTGATGCCGAGCCATCCCGATCCGGAGGAAGGCCTGTTCAACCGTTACTGCAGCAATTATATCGACTGCTCGAACGAACCGCTCTATCCCTTCGGTTATGGAATGAGCTATACGCAATTCGAATACGGGCATCCTTCGCTTAGCGGCGATGTTATGGAAAAAGACGGGAAGCTGACCTTGACTGTGGATGTCAGAAACATCGGAGAGCGCGACGGAGTAGAGATCGTACAGATGTATCTTCGTGATCCTGTGGCTGACATAGCAAGGCCGCTGAAAGAACTTAAGGATTTTGTAAGAGTGCACATCCCGGCAGGAGAAACGCGTAAGGTGCGTTTCACCATAACTCCTGACAAGTTGAAATATTACAATGCCAATCTCGACTACGTTTACGAGCCGGGGGAATTCCACGTGATGGTCGGTCCCGACAGCAAACACGTTCATACACTTAAATTCACTGCAAAATAATCAGTAAATGAAAATAACAGGAAATATAGCCGTTGCGGCTTTTATACTCGCCGCAAGTACGGCGGCCGTAGCGTCGGCCGCGACTACAGAGTTGGAAAACATCAGGATAAGAGATCCGTTCATTCTCACCGACAATAAGACCGGTCAATACTACATGTACCGTACGTCGGATTCGATTGCCGCCGACGGTCAGGTTTTCGGCGGAGTGGAGATGTTCCGCAGCAAGGACCTCAGAACGTGGGAAGGGCCGGAACCGGTGATGAGAATTCCCGGCGACAATGCCCTTACCGGCACCGTATGGGCGCCTGAAGTTCACCGCTACAATGGCCGCTATTATCTCTTTGCCACCATCAACAGCGATATCGAATGGAAAAAGAGAAAAGAAGGGTGGGGTGAATACACCTGGAGAGGTACGCAGATTTTTCATGCCGATCGTCCTGAAGGTCCTTTCCGTCCTTTCAGCAAATTCGTCACCACTCCTATGGACTGGATGGCGCTCGACGGGACGCTGTGGGTCGAAGACGGAACGCCTTATATGGTATTCTGCCATGAATGGGTGCAGACTGAGGACGGCACCATGGAAGCCGTGGAACTGAAGCCCGACCTTTCGGCGATGGCCGCGGAGCCGCAGACTCTGTTCTATGGCTCTGCTCCGGAATGGTCGACCGGCATAGAGCCTTCGCCTGGATCTCCAAAAGGCTACATTACTGACGGCTGCTACCTCTACCGTACGAAGACGGGAAAGCTGCTTATGATCTGGTCGAGTTTCAGTAACGGCGATTATGCTATTGGCATTGCCGAATCGGTCACAGGCAGCGTGAAAGGTCCGTGGCGTCAGCAGGAAAAGCTCCTGTTTGAGAAAAACGGCGGCCACGGCATGATTTTCAAGACTCTCGACGGCGAGTTACGTCTTGTACTGCACCGGCCCAACAGTCCGCTCGGTGCGGAACGCGCGAAAATCTTTAAATTGGAAGACGACGGAAATACTCTGATACTTAAATAAATCCGATATACTAACCCCAAAACAAACCAATCAATAACCAATGAGAATTATCCGGCTTTATGCTCTTGTGGCTTTGTTGTTGCCGTGCCTGAACAGTGTTTCGGCTAAACAATATCAAGTGGAATCTCCTTCCGGCAAAATCACAGCCAATATAGATTGCGGCTACGAGATGACTTATTCCGTATCTTACGATGGCAAGGAAATCCTTTCGGAATCCCCGATCTCTATAAGCCTTTCCGACGGAACGGTGTGGGGGAAGAACGCCAAAGTTTCCAAAGCGATGCGTGAATCGGTGGAAAATATTGTCGAGAACCCGTTCGGACAATCGTCGCATATCATAGACAGCTACAACGGCCTAACCTTGCGCATGAAGGGTGGATGGAGCGTCGAATTCCGTGCCTATGACGACGGTCTTGCCTACCGTTTTGCGAGCATACAGACCAAGCCCTTTGAAATTGTCGCGGAGCGGGCCGACTTCAATTTCTCGGCCGACTATACGGCTACAGTGCCCTATGTGCGCACAGGCTCCGACGACGACATGCAGTCGCAGTTCTTCAACTCGTTTGAAAACCGTTATACCGTTGAAAAGCTGTCGCGGCTCAATCCGCGCCGTCTCGCCTTCCTGCCTCTTGCGGTAGATGCCGACGGCGTCACTGTGGCAATTACCGAAACCGATTTGAACAACTACCCCGGCCTTTATCTCTATAACCCCGACGGCACAAGCTCGCTCAAGGGCAAGCACGCCCCATACCCGACAAAAACCGTCGACGGCGGATATAACAATATACAGTCGGTAGTGACTGAAACAGCCGATTATATCGCCCGTGTCGAGGGGCCGCGCACTTTCCCTTGGCGTATCCTTATCATGGGCGCAGACAAGGACATCGCGGCAAGCAACCTGAGCGAACTCCTTGCCGAGCCGTCGCGCATTGCCGACATCTCGTGGATTAAGCCCGGCAAGGTCGCATGGGACTGGTGGAACGACTACAATATCATAGGTGTCGATTTTGAGGCCGGACACAACACTCCGACCTACAAACATTATATCGATTTCGCAGCAGACAACGGCATCGAGTATGTGATTCTCGACGACGGATGGGCCGCAGGCAAGGGGGAAGACCTCTTTGTCCTCAATCCCGAAATCGACCTCGAAGAAATAATCGGATATGCCGGTAAAAAGAATGTAGGCATTATCCTGTGGGCTGGCTACCGCGCTTTCGAGCGTGAACTCGAAAAAGTGTGCAGACACTATTCGGAGATGGGAGTGAAAGGTTTCAAAGTCGACTTCGAGGACCGCGACGACCAGCTGATGACCGCCTTCAACCACCGCGCCGCCGAAACAGCTGCCAAATACCACCTTGTGCTCGACCTCCACGGTGCCTATAAACCGGCCGGAATAAACCGTACATGGCCCAATGTGCTCAATGTGGAAGGAGTGAACGGACTCGAGAATATGAAGTGGTCAGAACTCGACAGCTTCGATATCATACAGTACGACACCGAACTTCCGTTCCTGCGCCAGGTGGCCGGCCCGGTCGATTATACCCAGGGGGCCATGGTCAATGCCGCCCGGCACAACTTCCGACCCGTCAACAACCAGCCCATGGCGCCGGGCACACGCTCGCATCAGCTGGCTTTGTATATGATTTTATACTCTCCGCTCAACATGCTTTGCGATTCGCCATCAAACTATAGAAAAGAGCAGGAATGTACTGACTTTATCTCGAGCATACCCACTGTCTGGGATGAAACGATAGTGCTCGACGGAAAAATGGGAGAATATATCGTGACTGCACGCCGAAAAGGCAACGACTGGTATATCGGAGGCATCACCAACTGGACGCCGCGCGATCTGACTGTCGACCTCAGCTCCCTTAATCTTAAAGACGGCGCGAAAATGAAGCTTTTCACCGACGGTGTCAATGCCCACCGCAACGGCAACGATTACCGAAGCGAAACGACAGATGTCGCTCCTTCGGATACATTGAAAGTGCATCTTGCTCCGGGTGGTGGCTTTGCGGCCCACATCTATGGGGCTTCAACCCTAACTGAAAAAAATAATCATAAATCGTAATACTTATGAAAATCTTAAAATCGGTAGCTGCACTCGCATTCGCGCTATTTGCTCTGAATGCCATGGCCGCCAACGACATCGCCAATTTCGGCAGATACGAAAACGACAACAAGCGTGTAATGGGCTTGCCCAATACGGGGTCGCGTGTAGTGTTCATGGGCAACTCGATTACTGATTTCTGGCCTACCAACAGTCCGGAATTTTTTGCACTGAACGATTTCATCGGCAGGGGTATCTCCGGGCAGACGACATACGAGATGATTTTGCGCTTCCGTGAGGATGTGGTGCGCCTCAACCCTGCGGGAGTAGTGATTTTGGCCGGCACAAACGATATTGCCGAGAACCTCGACATCCTTTATAATGAGGAACGTACGCTCGGCAATATCCTTTCTATGGCCGAAATTGCCAATGCCAACGGCATTCAGGTGTTCCTGTCTTCGGTGCTCCCGGTGACAAATTACGGCTGGAAACCGAGCATTACCAACCATAAAGACAAAATCGAGCATCTCAACGCGCGGATAAAGGAGTATGCCGAAGCGCACGACATGCCGTATATCGACTATTATTCGAGCCTGGTCTATGGCGACCGCGACCTCAACTACGCACTGACCGGCGACGGGGTACATCCCAATGCCGAGGGCTACCGCATCATGGAAGGGATTGTACTGCCAATAATCCGCGAACGCATAAAATTCGAAGGTGCAATCATACCTGAACAGGTGACGTTGTCGGGCACGGCGTTGGCCTAAGCAAATCCAGTTGTATGTACAAAGGTGTCAATCAGTGCTTTCGAGGCTTTTGTGGAGATGAAAGCCGGTGGTAGCTTGGAAATCAAAAACGAAGACGGTACTCCGTATTTTATAAACGGCAATCAGATAGCTGAAATCGGACAGTCTATGCAGGTTGCCAATGACGGTGTGTATTGTGTTTCACTCGACTTCCTGACAAAAACGGCTTCGGTCAAGGAGGTGACTTCGATGTGCGTGCTCAACTGCTTCACCAAGAAGAGTATGGCAGACCTTACTTATGCCGGCGAGGGAACATGGAGCGGCGACTGGAACGTCAATCTAAAGATGCCCTGGGGTGATGAGAACCGTTATCGCCTGATGATGACTATCGGTGGCGAACAGGTCAACTGGGGATATACCTTCGGTGCCGACAAGGAACCTGACGGGTCGGCCGAATATTACAATATGATGCGTGTCGAGCCGGCAAGCACATGGGCCAACACATGGCGTATACCCAAAAACTTTGACGGCAAAACGGTTCACGTTACGGCTGTTCTGCGAGGTCAATATACCCACTGTTATTCTGAGGTGTCATCTGTGGCGAATATCGGAACGGATGCCGACAAAATCATAAAACAAGAAGGTCGTGCCGTTGTCTGTCTGGTCGATGAAGCAGTTATTTACAATATGGCCGGAGTAAAAGTGGCTGTAGTGTCGGAAGGTGATGCAGTAACTTTGCCGGATGGCATTTATGTGGCCGAATCAGTAACAAAAGTTCAGAAATTCATAATCAAAAACTAATGAAAAAGCTATTAAACATTATCACATTTCTTTCCGCTTCCGTGACTCTTTGGGGGGCGGAACTTAATCCTGTCGCCAATCCCGAAGCGGTGGTGACAGAGGGTGCGGTGCGCTTCACTGTGCTCACCCCCGAGATGATACGCATCGAGTACTCGCCTTCGAAACAGTTCGAAGACCGGGCCACATTCACCGTAGTAAACCGTAATCTGCCCGTACCTGAGTTTACGAAGTCGGAGGATAACGATTTCCTCTATATCACCACCAACAAGCTGAAGCTGAGATACCGCAAAGGCACAAACCCATATTTTGAATCCAATCCTCCCGGAAACCTCAACATAACGATGGATCTCAACGGACAGCCCGTGACATGGTTCCCCGGTCAGGGCGACGGCCGCAATCTCAAGGGCACATGTCGCACTCTCGACCGATGCTTTGGCGACGGTTACCGTTCACAACTGGAAAACGGGCTGATTTCACGCTCGGGCTGGGCTGTCATCGACGACTCGCCTCAGTGCGTGCGTGCCGACGGCAGCCGCTCCCTCGCTCTTGTTCCTGATGAAACGGGAGTGGAATGGGTGGCTCCCCGCGACGACAAAGAAGCTCTCGACCTGTACTTCCTCGGCTACGGTCACGACTACAAGCGCGCCCTGAAAGATTACACGCTTATCGCTGGCAAGATGCCCCTGCCTCCGGATTATGCTTTCGGCTACTGGTACAGCAAATATGAAAACTATACAGCCGACGATTACCGCAATATCATCAGGAATCTTAAAGAGAACGACGTCAATACCGATGTCCTTATTCTCGACATGGACTGGCACTGGAACGGCGATCCGAACCCCGCTATCTCGGGTGGACGCGGTGGATGGACCGGCTGGAGCTGGAACACCAATCTGATTCCTGAACCGACTAAGCTGCTCAAGGATATCCACGACAGCAATCTGCACCTTGCGCTCAACCTCCATCCGGCCTTGGGCGTGGATTCATCGGAAGATATGTTTCGCGACATGGCCGCCGACATGTGTCTTGACCCAGACAGTGTGAATGTTATTCCGTGGAAACTCGAAGATACCGGTTTCTATAAGGCTTTTGCAAACAATTTCTTGCGTCCGTTCGAGAAACAGGGTGTCGACTTCTGGTGGCTCGACTGGCAGCAGCATCTTACAAGTCCTTATACCGATGGTCTTGGCGAAACATTCTGGTGCAACCACGTTTTCTTTAACGATATGAAGACGAAGCGCCCCGACCGTCGACCGATGATCTTCCATCGTTGGGGCGGCCTTGGAAGCCACCGCTATCAGATCGGTTTTTCGGGTGACACCTTCATCAACTATGCCTCGCTTGCTTTCCAGCCATATTTCACGGCCACGGCGTCAAATGTCTGCTACGGATACTGGGGACATGATATCGGAGGACACATGTATGACAGCAATTACCCTGTGAACGATCCCGAGCTTTTGCTCCGCTGGTTCCAGTTCGGAGTATTCACCCCGATATTCCGCAGCCATGCCGCCATAGGCACTTGGATTAACCGCCAGATATGGACCTACGATAACTTTCCGCAACTCAATGCGACGGTCAAACTGCGTTATGCCTTGTTCCCGTATCTTTACACCATGGCTCGCAAGAGCTACGACACGGGTGTAGGCATCTGCCGTCCGATGTACTATGAGTATCCCGAAAGCGATGAAGCATATACATTCGAAGACCAGTATTTCTTCGGCGATGACATCCTTGTCGCTCCTGTCGTGGCACCTTCTGTCGACGGCATCAGCAAAAAGAGAATATGGTTCCCTGAAGGCAACTGGTGGTCGGTGGCCCACAACAGAATGGTCAATGGAAATTCCATACAGACTCTCGACTTTACACTCGACCAGATTCCGTATTTCTACCGCGAAGGTGCTATAATCGTGAATAATCCGCCGGAAGTCAAGAGCACCACAGAGCGCCCAAATAAGTTGATAGTCAATATTGTTGCCGGAAAAGACGGCGAGGCTACCCTTTACGAGGATTCAGGCGACTCAAACGACTACGATACCAACTTCGCTACAACGCGATTTGCCCATAAGACAGTAGGCCAGAAAGCTACATATACTATCGCCGCGCGCGAGGGTATGGCTGACCGTCTGCCATCCAAGCGTGCCTACAGGCTTCGCATCTATAACACCGGTGCACCCGTGGACGGAAAGGCGAAGGTCGACGGCAAGAGCGTAAAAGCCGAATACGATGCGGAAACTCGTTGCACCGTCGTCGATGTGCCGTCGGCAAAATGCGACAAAGCCCGTGAAATCACTGTTGAATATAAATAATGGTATGAATAAATATCTCATAGCGGCGGTTTTATTTGCCGGAGCGATTGATTTTGCCTCGGCTTATAAACCGGCCGGAAACAATATAATGACGACGTGGGGCGAAAATATCGATCCCGCTGATGTATGGCGGGAGTATCCCCGCCCGATAATGCAACGCAGCGAATGGCAGAATCTCAACGGATTATGGGATTATGCGATAGTAGGAGCCGATGCTTCCGATCCGATCGGATATCAGGGTGAAATCCTTGTTCCTTTCTGTGCCGAATCGGCGCTGTCGGGAGTCGGTAAAGAAGTCGGATCCGACAATGCGCTATGGTATCGCCGCACATTCACCGTGCCGAAATCGTGGCGCGATCGAAACATAATGCTCAACTTCGGGGCTGTCGACTGGCAGGCCGACGTATGGGTTAACGGTGCGAAAGTAGGCAGTCATACAGGTGGCTACACCCCATTCAGCCTCGATATCACGCCGGCGCTCAATGCCAAGGGCGACAACGAACTTGTGGTGCGTGTATGGGATCCTACCGACCTCGGCCCGCAGCCGCGCGGAAAACAGGTGGCAAAACCGGAACTTATATGGTATACTCCTGTCACCGGAATCTGGCAGACCGTGTGGATCGAGCCTGTGGCTAAAACACATATTTCAAATCTGAAAATATTGCCGGACATAGACCGTAATACACTGAGTGTCGACGTGCAGTCGTCTGCTTCGGAGAAAGGATATATGGCTGAGGTCACTGTAAAAGACGGCGGCAAGACCATTGCTACAGGAAAAGCCCTTTCCGGCGAACCGGTAGTTATCACTATGCCGGACGACGTGAAACTTTGGTCGCCGGAAAGCCCGCACCTCTATGATCTTGAAGTGCGTCTGACCGCAGGAGGAAAAACTTTCGACAAGGTTGACAGTTATGCGGCTATGCGTAAGTTCTCCACGAAGATGGGCGAAAAAGGAATGGTGCGCATTCAGCTCAATAACAAGGATCTGTTTCATTTCGGTCTGCTCGACCAGGGCTGGTGGCCCGACGGACTGTATACAGCCCCGTCATACGAGGCGATGGTGTACGACGTCGACAAGACCGCCGACTGGGGCTACAACATGATACGCAAGCATATCAAGGTCGAGCCGGCCACATGGTACAGCTATTGCGACCGCAAGGGAATCATCGTATGGCAGGACATGCCCAGTGGTGACAAGGATCCTGAATGGCAGGGGCGCAATTACTTCGACGGTGAGGAACTCGTGCGTACCCCAGAGAGCGAGGCTACCTACCGAAAGGAATGGCGGGAAATAATCGATGCGCTCTATAACTATCCGTGTATAGCCGTATGGGTGCCCTTCAATGAAGCCTGGGGACAGTTCAAAACCAAGGAAATCGCCGACTGGACCAAAGCCTACGACCCTTCGCGTCTGGTGAATCCTGCCAGTGGCGGCAATCATTATCCGTGCGGCGACATGGTCGACGCCCACAGCTATCCGTCACCTCCCGTCACGCATGTCTACGACGCCAAGCGTGCCAACGTGCTTGGAGAATATGGCGGCATAGGAATGGTGGTCGACGGGCATATCTGGGCGCCTGATCGTGAGTTCAGCTATATCAACTGCAAGACACCGGCCGAGTTGACTGACCAATATATCGGCTACGCAAATTTCCTTGACAGACTTGCCGACGACTGGTTTGTCGGCGCTGTCTATACTCAGACTACCGACGTGGAAATTGAGGTCAACGGCCTTATGACCTACGACCGCAAGGTTATAAAAATCGACGAACCGCGTATACGTGAAGTGAACCGACGCATAATCTCAAACCACAGCAAGTAGACTATGAAGCAAATAGCAGCTATTGTTTGTGCGGCTGTGTGCTCGTTTGGTGTGATGGCGGAAATTACTCTGCCGCAGTTCTATACCGACAATATGGTGCTGCAGCAGAAATCCGTAGTCACTATGCCGGGTACGGCGACTCCCGGCTCAAAGGTTACACTCTCGGCCGATTGGCTTGCCAAGCCGGTCTCTGCCAAGGCCGGAAGCGACGGAAAATTTATGCTGACCTTTACCACGCCACAGGCCGGAGGCCCGTATACACTGCTTGTCAGCGACGGTAAAGACCGCAAAGCCTTGCAGAACGTGCTTGTCGGCGAGGTATGGCTATGCTCCGGACAGTCGAATATGGAATTCCCGATAAAGGGGGACTGGGCACAGCTTATGGATGCAGATGAAGTCGTTGCCACAATGCAGCGTCCGGCACTGCGTCTGTTGCAGATAAGGAACACCACCTCCGTTACTCCCCTCGACGATGCGTCGCTGGAGTACGGATGGGTGGAGTCGTCACCTGCCGCGGCATCATTTTCTGCAATAGGCTACCTGTGCGGCAAAATGCTTCAGGATTCCCTGAATGTTCCTGTCGGTATTATCGATGCGACGTGGGGAGGCACACCCGTCGAGGCTTGGACTCCTTGCGAATATCTTGACGGCGTACCCGGATTCGAGTTCTATCATGATTTGCTGGTCGCCGGAAAGGATGAACAGCAGTTGATAGCTGCCGCCATGTCAAAGGTATATGACGATTACGACAAGCCCGGAAAAATGACATATCCTTTCGACCGTGCCGTGATGCAGACCGAAAAAGCCTGGGGAAAGATGCCCGTGCCGTCCTTGTGGGAAGAAAATGTGCTGCCCGGCTTCGATGGAATTGTTGTCATGCAGTTTGAACTTGATCTTCCTGCTACAGCTGCCGGCAAGCCTCTGCAGCTATGCCTCGGAGCTGTCGACGACTGGGATATCACTTATTTCAACGGCAAGTATGTCGGTGGCGGACGGATTTTCGACCAACTCAGAGATTATAGGGTTGACGGAAGTTTTGTAAAGGCGGGTAAAAACGTCATTACTGTCGAGGTTATCGATAATGCCGGTGGCGGCGGAATCTGGAAATCTTCGTACGCGATTGTCGACGGGGTCAGGTACAGCCTCGACGGTCAATGGAACTATGCGGTGCTCTCTGATTTTTCCAAAACAGATATGTCATATCTGTTGCCGGACACTCCGCATTATCCGTCCGTACTCTATAACGCCATGGTTGAGCCGCTTACCGTTATGCCCGTAGCCGGGGTCTTTTGGTATCAGGGCTGTGCGAATGTTGGGCGTGCTGAACAATATGAAATATGTTTCAAGAACATGATAAACGGTTGGCGAGAGGCCTTCGACAATCCCGATATGCCGTTCTATTTTGTCCAGATTGCAGGCTTCCAACAGCCCGTAACGGTGCAGCCCCGGTCCGAATGGGCGGCGTTGCGACAAGCTCAGGCAAAAGCGCTTGAACTGCTACATACGGGCATGGCTACTGCAATAGACATCGGCAATCCTGTCGACATCCACCCGACAAACAAAGCCGAAGTCGCCCGAAGACTTGCATTGCTTGCTCTCGACAAGACATATGGCCGCTATCAGACGTGCGAAGCTCCTGTTTATACGGAAGTCGCCATTGACGGCCACGTCATGACGCTTTCATTCGACGGGCCCGTCTATCCTGTCGGTGGTGCAGTAACCGGATTTATAATTGGTGACAAAGACGGCAATTGGGCCTATGCACACGCCGAAATGCAAGGCGACAGAGTAGTAAGACTATCTTCATCGTTGATTGACAAGCCTGTCGCCGCCCGATATAATTGGGCTGACTATCCCGGTGGCAACCTGTACGGTGCGAACAGCCTCCCCGTGTTGCCTTTCGCCGCAGAGTGAACCGAAGTGTATTAGATGTGCAAATCCCACGAAATTCATTGCACAATGCAATGAATTTCGTGGGATTTGTGTCTAAAGTTTGTATATATACCCTATTATGCTTGCCTTGCGAAACAATTTCACGCAAAAGTTTCGTAAATATGAAAAAGGTATTTCTTACATTGTCGGCATTGGTAGCTTTCGTCATGTCCGCTGTTCTTAAGATAGAAAACGCAGACGTATATGTCACTGGAAGTAACTTCCGTTTTTTGTCTACAGACATTATCACAGAGTTTAGAGGTTGGAAAAGTCGGTGCAGATTGCCCCCTGTCGGCGGGAAAATGTGACCCTTTTC
>CAJUKD010000029.1 GCA_910587235.1 uncultured Muribaculaceae bacterium | reverse complement strand
GCGCGCCACGTTCGGGACGTGGAGGTCGGAAGTTCGAGTCTTCTCACCCCGACTCTAAAAAAACAGCCTGCAAGTCAGTGGCTTGCAGGCTGTTTTTTTAGTATACTTATTCGCTCCTATTGATAAAATCTGATGGAACAGGATATATGACAGGAATGGTATATGTTGCCTTTACAGGAATACCATTCATTTTTCCGGGTTCGAATTTACCTAAACCTTTGATTGCCTCAATGGCGGCTTTTAGATAGTCGTCAGGTACAGAGCGGTTTCTAATCACCCTTATTGAGTTGATATCTATTTGACCGTCCTTTGAAATAACGAATTCGACAGCGGCACGACCATTGACAGAATCCTGAACAACAGGAGCAGTCTTTGACAATGTAGTATATAGGTCATTCCGCAAACCTTTGTCACCACCATTCAAGTAGTAAGGGATTCGATACGGGTTAACGAGTACTAACGGCGCATCTCCATCGCTATCTGCCGTAGGAGTATGTTTATGCGTGTTGCCTTGGCTCTCCGACGAAGGCATTGTAGATAAGTCAACAGGGAACTGAATTTCCCTTATAGTGCTATCGTTCACGCAACAATTCTGCGCGAACGCTACACACAACTGAATGATAAGCGCTGAAACTAAAACTACCTTCTTCATAATAACGTTTCATATTTTACAAAATGTCGTGGACAGCCCGAAGGTCATCCACTGCAAAGTTAGCAAAAAATCCTGCCATTCATCATATTGCATATCCAATAAATTGCTGTGGGCGTTCTCGACAGCGAGTGGCGATGTCAGAAATTGGAGTCTTACCGCCTCGGATATTTAAGAGCTAAAAAACTTTTTATCAACAACTTGAAAACCTTTATAAAAATCTACCGGAACAAAAACGGAACAGCTCGTTCTTGTATCTTTTGCAATTTTATCGCACATATATTTGTCTTTCAGTGTTATATATATTAAATTTGCGATTATAAACAAGACAATCAAACGGGACAATATATGAGTGAATCTGAATTAAATTCTTATAGATTTTTAAGTGGAGAAGAGCCAAGCGACGACCAATTGCACGCAATCATGGAAGAGGCTTTATCTGATGTCCGACGCCGTGCTGAAGAGGCCAAATTAAGATATGATAAACAATATGAGCGACTATATGCCCGGGAACACTCAAAAGTCGCTCAACGCATTGAAAATGCAAAAAATGGAATTTTCTGACAAATCTCCGGAAATGATAATCATAGCCGGGCCAAACGGCTCCGGCAAAACTACCATTACAAATCAATTCTTGCACCATGAATGGTCGGAAGGTACTTTATATATTAATCCGGATATAGTTGCCCAGGAAAAATTCGGAGATTGGAACTCAAAAACATCCGTTATTAAGGCTGCTATATATTGTGAAGACTTGAGAGAACAATGCCTCAAAGAAAGGCGCTCTTTTGTATTTGAAACTGTGTTTTCCGCTCAAGATAAAATTGATTTCATCATTAGAGCCAAAGCAACGGGATTTTTCATCCGACTATTCTTTATCGGAACATCGTCACCTGCTATAAACGCATCCCGAATTGCCAGACGAGTTATGGAGGGAGGGCACGATGTAGCTATCCCCAAAATCATAAGCCGTTATCAAAAATCCATTATAAATTGCTGTCTTATATCGAAATTAGTTGACAGGCTATATGTCTATGACAATTCTGTTGATAATTCTCCGGCAAAACTCCAATACAGGCTAAGCAATGGTGTCTTGGTAAAACAATACGTTGATAACATTGCTGAATGGGCAACGCGAATCATTTCTTCTCACCCCGAAACGACAGGCCAAGATTAATGTATAACCCATAGCGCCTCCCTACAACCTCTTATGCAAGCAAAGACCGCCACACGGCTGCAATCGATGGACGTACTGAAAGCCGTCGCCATATTCCTCGTCCTGTGGGGACACGCGCAGCACCTCACAAGCATCAACTGCTTCGACCGTCCCGTCTACTACCATATCTACACATTCCACATGCCGCTGTTCATGATGATCTCCGGCTTCTTCTTCGCAATGACAGTGCGCACAAGCTTCACCGGGATGCTGCGCCGCAAAGCCCGTCAACTCCTGCTGCCATGCGCCGTATGCCTCTGCATTATATGGCTCTTCGACGGAATCATATTCGGCGACAAATTGACATTCAAGCACCTGATCTACCGCCTCACCCACCACATCTGGTTCCTCAAAAGCGCCTTCATCTGCTGCCTGCTCGGTTTCATACCCTTCGCCGCAATGAAAAACAGGCTTGCCGTCGCAGCCATAGCCACTCTTGCCGCAAGCCAGTTCATCCGCACACACCAGACAGCATTCATGTACCCCGCATTTCTCGCCGGAGGACTGATATACCTCAACCACGACAGCTTCAGGGCACACTGCCGGATCATATTCGCCATCGGCGCACTGTTGTGCATCGCCGGCAACCTCTTTATGGACGGCGAAACATACCGATGGCTCCTGTCGCGCCCGCAGGCTACAGGCGAGATAATCGCCATGCGACTTTACAAATACACAATGGGGCTATCCGGAGCCATAGCCCTGACGGCGCTCGCCGAATGGATTTTCTCGCATCCGCGTAGCGGACCCGCAGTAGAAGCCGCAGCAAAACTCGGAGGCATGACTCTCGGCATATACCTCATTCAGACCCTTATTCTCGAAGACATCCTTACGCGCCTCGTCCGCCTCGACATGTTTCCCGCATGGATCTTCGACTTCATCGTCAGTCCCGCCATAGCCCTTGCCGTCATGTATGCCTCAGTCGCGGCAATACGCCTCATCCGTCGCAGCACCGTGGCATCGCTGCTCCTGCTGGGAATAAAAAAATAAGCCTCTGCGACATGCCGTATTCGACGCTCGCCGACAAAAATTTCGTTAAATGGTCGGCGGTTGGCGCTACTTTGCTTACCTTTGCAACTCAGTATATAAAATTCATCATCACGAATGAAAAAATATAACCTCGTCAACAACCTGCTGGGTTGGGTGTGCTTTGCAGTGGCAGCAGTCACCTACCTGCTCACCATCGAACCTACAGCCAGTTTCTGGGACTGCCCGGAATTCATATCGCAAGGAGCAAAACTCGAAGTGGGACATCCGCCGGGCAACCCCATATTCATGCTCGCCGCACGCTTTTTCGTCACCCTGTTCGGAGGAGGCATGTCGACAGCAGCCATAGCCGTCAACACAATGTCGGCACTGCTCAGCGCCGCCACCATACTCCTGCTGTTCTGGACCGTGACACACCTCACACGACGCCTGATCGTGCGCGACGACGCCGACAGCATTCCCGCATGGAAAATGTGGCTCATAATGGGTGCAGGCGTCTGCGGCGCACTGGCCTACACATGGAGCGACACATTCTGGTTCTCGGCAGTCGAAGGAGAAGTCTATGCATTCTCTTCATTCTGTACCGCCCTGGTAGTATGGCTGATGCTTAAATGGGAAAACCGCGCCGACCTCCCCCACAGCGACCGCTATCTGGTGCTTATCGCCTACGTCATAGGCGTATCCATAGCCGTACACCTGCTCAACCTCCTCTGCATACCCGCACTCGGGCTGATATTCTACTACCGAAAGACCCGCGAGGCCACAGCACGCGGCTCGCTTATCGCGCTGGCGCTGTCATGCGTAATAGTCGGAGCAATACTCTACGGACTCGTGCCCGGCTTCGTCAAAGTATCGCAATGGTTCGAACTGCTGTGCGTCAACACCCTCGGCATGAGCTACAACATGGGCGTCCTGATCTATGCCGTCCTTGTCGTGGCATGCTTCATCTGGGGCGCTTTCGAACTGAACGCCCAGCGGAACACCGCACGCATAAAACTCAGCTTCGGTCTGAGCATCCTCCTTTCAGGTATGCTCTTCATCGGCCATTCAACATGGGTAGGCATACTGCTCGCTCTCGCCCTCGGCATCGGACTTATAGTACTGAAGCGCGTGCCAGTGCGCATATTCAACGTAATCCTGCTGAGCGTGCTGGTAATCTTCACCGGCTACTCGTCCTACGCCCTACTGCTGATCCGCGCATCGGCCAACACCCCGATGAACCAGAACGCGCCCGACAACGTATTCGCACTCGCTTCATACCTGAACCGCGAACAATACGGCGAACGCCCGCTCTTCTATGGTCCCAGCTTCGCCGAAGAACTTGAAATGCAGGAATATCCCTCCGGATCAGGCAACTACTTTGTGCCTGTCGACGAATACGGCCGCCCGGCCACACGCGTGATGGACGGAATCCTGCGCGACGACCTCGGCAATGCCTACAACACTCCGGAATACTCTATGACCAAAGTAGTCAAGACTTCGCCTGACCAGCCCGACCGCTACGTCCGCGAGATCATGCGACCCGACTACCGCAACGTATCCGACCTCAACACGCTGCTGCCGCGAATCTACAGCACTCAGCCCGAACACGTGGCCGGCTACAAAGGATGGGCCGGCTACGGCACACCCGACATCAACAGCATACCCTACGAAACACGCCAGCGCTGGGCACAGCAAGGCTACGCCTCGCTTTACGAAGTCATGCCCTATCTCCCGTCGCTGAAAGAAGTAACGACTCATGTCGACGCTGCCGGAAATCCCGCCCAGCAGACATGGGCCTGGAAACCCGGATTCGACGTCAACCTGCGCTACTTCGTCAACTACCAGCTGAACCACATGTACTGGCGATACTTCCTATGGAACTTCGCAGGACGCCAAAACGACTTCCAGGGCAACGGCGAACCGCACCTCGGCAACTGGATCACAGGCATCAACGCCATCGACAGCGCACGCCTCGGCGACCAGTCGGCCCTGCCCGACGAATTCGGCAAAGGCAACAAAGGCCACAACGTCTACTACATGCTGCCTCTTCTGCTCGGACTCATCGGCCTGCTCTATCAGGCTCTCTACAAGCACCGCGACAACCCGCGCCGCGGCATCGAACAGTTCTGGGTCGTATTCTTCCTCTTCTTCATGACAGGCGTTGCTATCGTGCTCTACCTCAACCAGACACCCGGACAACCTCGCGAACGCGACTATGCCTTCGCCGGCTCTTTCTACGCATTTGCCATCTGGATAGGCATGGGAGTTCCCGCCATCGGCATAATGCTGCGCGACCTGCTCTCGAAAAAGGACACCGGAAATGACAGCGCCGACAGCCGCGAAACATCGGCCGCCGCCACAGGCGCAGCCGTCGGCATAGCATGCCTGATCGGCCTTGCCGTGCCCCTGCAGATGGTGTCGCAGACATGGGACGACCACGACCGCTCCGGACGCTACACCACCCGCGACCTCGGACGCAACTACCTCAGCTCACTCGACCCCGACGCCATCATATTCACAAACGGCGACAACGACACATTCCCGCTGTGGTACGCACAGGAAGTCGACGGATTCCGCACCGACGTGCGCGTGGTAAACCTATCATACCTCACCACCGACTGGTACGCAAACCAGCTCCGTTATCCTTCCTACGAAGCTCCCGCCGTCGACATGCAGGCCACTCCTTCCGACTATACCTACGAGCGCATGGCCTACAGCTATGTCGTGCCGCGCAACCGCCTGCCCGTCGAGGCATCCAAAGCCCTCGATTCGCTCTACAGCTGCGACACAAAAGCCTACGGCGTGCCCGTACTGTTCTCCAACAACATCGTGATACCCGTCGACACCGCCACAGCCATGCGCCGCTACAGCTCGGGCTACGAAGCCGTCGACAGCACCCTGCTCGCACCTGCCCTCGCCGACATCACCACCGACCTCGCCGGCGCAGGCACGGCCGGACTGAACCAGAGCAAGACTCTCTCGCTCGACATCATCAACCGCTCAGTCACCGGCGGATGGAAACGCCCCGTCTACTTCGCCACAACCGTACCCACATCCTACTACCTCGGACTGTCGCCGTATCTGGCATCCACAGGCATGGCCTACGAAGTGACACCATTCCGCAAATCATCCTACAGCCCGACTGCCCAGAAAGCATTCGCCAACATAGTCGGCGACTTCCGCTGGGGCGGACTCGAAGGACCCGACGCCGACAAACTCTACCTCGACGAAACAGTACGCCGCATGGTATCGTCGGTGCGCTCCGCCGTCTACACCACCGTCGAGGATCTCATGGCCTACCCCGACCTGCCCGCCGGCGACCATGCCCGCAGCGTGGCCGTGGAAGCCGGATACGAAGCCCCCGAAACCCAACGCGACATGGCACGTATCCTCGTCGAAACCCTGCTGACAAAGACACCGCCGTCAGTACAGCCATTCGACGGAATGCTTGGAGTTTACATCGCCACAACCCTCACCGACATCTACGAGCAGGAAGGCGGCACGCCCGAAGAGCTTGCGCGCATAAGCGCCCTCCTCGACTCCGAAGGCGAGCGCTACGCCCAACTCGTGAAGTACGCCTCGACACTCGACGCCCTCGAACTCGACCGCCTCGGACGCTCCGAAACCTACGCCCTTCAGTACCTCGGCGCCGTGTCCGCACTGCGCAACCGCATCGACATACTCAGTGCTATCGACAGCTTACCCGACCGCGAAAAAGCAGCCGCACTGCTCGACAGCCTGAAACCATTCAGCCTCGAAAGCGCCCTGCGCGTGGCTCCGTTGGTCTACATCGGCGGCTACAGCGCCGACGACCTTGCCGAATATGCCAAGGACGACAACGGAGGCGAAGGTTCCGTCGTAGCCGAAGCCATAGCCCTGCTGAACCTCAACGCCACCCTCGGCATCGACCCCATGGCATGGTCACGCGAAATCCAGCGCCGCCACAGCTTCGGCTCCGAGCAATGGCTCAGCGTACTGAATTACTAAACCCTCCCTAAACCCTAAACTTTAGACTTTAAACTTTAGACTCTAAACTTTAGACTCTAAACTTTAAGCCCTAAACCACTTCCCCGAATGCTGATCGAGCAACCGCCGCTGTTCTACCGACTGCTTTTTCCCGAAGCATGGTGGCGCATAAAACACCGCCGCGGCCGCCGCGTGGTCTACCTGACATTCGACGACGGACCCATTCCCGAACAGACCCCCTGGGTGCTCGATCTGCTTGACCGCTACGGCATACGCGCCACCTTCTTCATGGTAGGCGACAACGTACGCCGGCATCCCGAACTGCTCGAAGAAGTACGCCGCCGCGGCCATAGCTACGGCAACCATACCATGCACCATCTGCAGGGCATGAAAACCCGCACCTCGCGTTATCTGGCCGACATCGAGGAAGCCGACGCACTTATAGGAAGCCACCTCTTCCGGCCGCCTCACGGACTGCTCCGCTGGAAACAGGCCCATCGGCTGAAACGCGACTACAACATAGTGATGTACGATCTGGTGACGCGCGACTACTCCCGCAAACTCGATGGCGAACAGGTGCTCGACAACGTCCGGCGCTATGCGCGCAACGGCTCCATCATCGTTTTCCACGACTCGCTGAAAGCGTCGGCAAACATGCGTTATGCCCTGCCGCGCGCCATAGAATGGCTACTGTCGGAAGGATATGAGTTCCATGCTCTGCCCATGTAGCCCGGTGCTGACCGACTCCTGCCGCGAAGAGCTGCGCGCACTTGCCCTCGAAGCCGGAGCCGTAGCCTGCGGCTTCGCCGAAGCCGACACGCTGCCCGCCGAGGCCACGGCACGCTACGACAGATGGATTGACGCCGGCCGCCACGCCGGCATGGCCTACATGGAGCGCCACGCCGATCTGCGGCGCGACCCGCGAACGCTCCTCGAGGGCGCCCGCACCGTCATGGTCATGGCATTCTCCTACGCCGCCCGACAGCGCCATCCGCTGTTCGCCGACTACGCCCTAGGCACCGACTACCACGACGCGCTGCGCGCCCGCGCCGACAGCATCGCCGCCGCCATGCGCTCGCGCCATGGAGGCGAAACACGCGTGTGCGTCGACACCGCGCCGCTGCGCGAACGCCACTGGGCCGTACGTGCCGGACTGGGATTCACCGGACTCAACAACCAGCTCATCATACCGGGCTTCGGCTCAAAAATATTCCTTACCGAAATCCTGTGGACCGTCGGCGTGCCGCCCGATGCCCCCTGCACCGCATCATGCCTCCGTTGCGGAGCCTGCCTGCGCGCCTGCCCAGGAAAAGCTCTCGACGCCGACGGCTCCGCCCTCGACGCCCGCCGCTGCCTCTCCTACCTCACCATCGAACACCGCGGCGACTTCCCCGACGGCGCCCCCCGTCCTGCCGCCGGACAGCGCATCTACGGCTGCGACATCTGCGCCGACGTCTGCCCATACAACAGCCCTGAGGCACTTGCGGCAGCGACAGCAGCCACCCTGCCCGAATTCGCCATGCGTCCAGCCGTTGAAAGCCTGAAATCGACAGCCGACATAGCCGCGCTGACACCCGACAGCTTCGCCGCCATCTTCCGCGGCAGCGCCGTCCGACGCGCCCGCCTCGCAGGCCTCCACCGCAACGCCGGCGCTTCCCCCGACGGAGATGCCCGGCCTTAAGATTTCAGATAGTCCGGCAACACGGCTTCGCAGGGTTGGCGGACGACAGGCCGTTATTTCAGGTCCTTGCTTTCCGGTATGGCGGCAGCGGATGAGGCAGTGAAGCGCATCCGAATATTTTCACACATCCCCAGGATTAACACAGCAGTTTTTTTTAACCGAACGTTGACATTTCAAGAAAATATATCGACCTTTGCAGCTGAATACAAAACACATTACTCTAAATTAATATCATTTCCTTACATTATGAGAAATCTATTTACGCTTACAGCTGCCTTGACGCTCGGCTTGAACGCTATAGCCGGGACCGCAGGTTCCCTACCCGCTTTCACCGCCCGAGAACAAGTACATGTGCACGCGCCGGTCAAGGTTCCGGCGAAACTGCCCGGCGCTTTCCTTGGCGAAGCTCCGCTCTACGACCCGGAAGGCTCTGACGAGAACTATGTGATGAACGTTGTTGAAAACAGCTGGATGGGTGAAATGGCATGCTACGGTTACAAAATGACCGTACGCCGTTCTGCCGACGGAAAGAAAATCTATTTCCGCGACCTTACCCCCGGATACAACATAGACGAAACCACAGGCCTCTACGGATGGGTTGAAGGCACAATCAACGGCAACGACATCAGCATCAAGTCAGGACAGATACTATATGACAACCCTGATTTCGGACAAACGCTCTACCTCGAAGCCGTGACTATGGACGAGTTCGGGCAGTTCAAGGCCTTCCTTCCCGAAATACACTTCACCATAAACGACGATGTAATATCACAGCCCGACAACAGCATCTACCTAAGCCCGTATAAAGACGGCGAAACAATGGACGAAGCCGGATTTTTCAATTTCATGAACAATTTCTCCATAATGCCCATAGGAGAAATCCCTACATTCACGCCTCCCGCCGATGCCAAGACCGAATCATGGGTAATGAGCCATGCAAACGGGCAACAATCTGTTACTGTCGCTCGCGACGGCAACACCGTATACATAGCAGGCTTAAGCGACCAGGCACCAGATGACTTCGTCCCTGGCACCATCGAAGACGGCAAGCTGACTTTCAAATCATATTACATCCTCAGCTCGAACCCCAACTGCTACCAACGACTGGCAGGAGCGGTTGAAAGCGAACCCGACGAATTCGGCAACACAATGCTGGAGATGACGCCGAACTTCTCATTCGACGTCAACGCTGACGGTTCATTCACTCTTAGCCCCTCCGACAGCTGGATTGTGACCTGCGACTACTTCCTACAGGGCCTCCAGAGCGGATTCACCGGAGTCAGAATGTTCCCTTATGCCGGCGACGTGGCTGCCACTCCCGCCACTCCGGAAATCACATTCTGGTCGGCCGGCGACATGATGCTCCAAGTAAATGTGCCTTGCGAGGATGTCGACGGGAATTATATAAATCCAGAAAAACTGGCTTACCGCATATACCTCGACGGTGAACTCCACACGTTCACACCGGAATCTTACACTATGCTGCAGGAACCTATGACCGATATCCCTTACAATTTCACCGAATACTATGACATCTACTCCAACGGCAACACAAAAAGCATCTATCTTCATGCCGACGAAGCCCGGCAGGTCAAGGTGGAATCAGTCTACACTGTAGACGGCGAAACACGCACTTCCGCTCCGGCAGAACTTGCCTCTGTCGCCGCAGGAATTACCGAAAAGACTGTTGTCGATACGGTATACACCGATCTCACAGGCCGTATTGTCAAGCATCCGTCACACGGAGCTATCCTACTGAAAACCACCCGCTATGACGACGGCACCCGCACCGTCAACAAAGAAATCATCAGGTAAGCCTCCGGAATCAGCGAATAAATTGCCGCCGGCGCCATGGACAGAGGCCGCTCCGTCCATAGCGCCGGCGGATTTCTTTTTACCCATGCAGGATTTGGCCGGAATGGGAATTAGAGCCAGTGGCTCAGATTTCCCGCCTGGGGCTTTGGGATTTCCAAAAAAAGTGTTATTTTTGCGAAAATTTGGAATAATATGGCATCGGACCTCGCGGAGCAACTCGAACGAATAAGCGACAAATCCAGGTTGCTGCTCATCCGCTTCGGGGAGTTGCAGAAGCGCAACGCCGCCCTGACATCCGAGCTTCAGGACATGCGCGCCACACTGGTGGCCCGCGACGCCGAGATAGAGAAATTACGTCTGGAGCTTGAATACCTCAGGATAGCGACCAACATAGCGCCCGACAGCAAAAGCAAAGAAGCGGTCTATGCCACTATTTCGGATTTAGTGCGGGAAATCGACCGCTGCATCACCGACCTCATGGAGTGAGGGCCGGGCAGAGTCGAACGGCATCCCGGTGCTATGACTTATGAACGAGCAAACGAAACATAACCTGACGGTAAAGATAGCCGACGTCGAGCCATTCAAACTGAAAGTGGCCGAAACGGAGGAAGCATTCTACCGCCACATTATCGAAAAGCTGAACCGCATCTGGGCCAAGATGCACTACGGCGCTGTCGGCGAGTCCTCGCAAGTGGCTCTGGCAAAGACAGCCCTATACTACGCCGAAATGTTCTACCGCAAATCGGCGCTGGCCAACGAACAGAGCCGCCAGCTCGAAAACTTCGAGCAGGAACTGGACAATCTGCTCCGCGACCTCGGCTGAACCGCCGACGGCCACGCACACAAGCCTCATAGGCCACAGCAACGGCGACGCTCCCCCCACGGAGAGTTGTTATCCGCACTTTTGATTGCCCCGCCACAAGGAGGGACGCACGCGCCTCGACCGGCGCCTGCACCTCGACCGGCGGCGATGCGACCCGAAGTGCTTTTTTTGTACCTTATTCTAAAGCGTTTTTAGATAAATGATTATTTTGTATCTTGTCGCCGCCGCTGTCATCGCCGCCGCAATCGGTGTGAGCGTGACCCTTATCGTGCAGCGTAAAATGGCCGCCACCCGTGCCAAACAAATCCTTGCCGACGCCGAACGCGAAGCCGAGGACCTCAAGCGCAACCGTGTGCTCGAAGGACGTGAAGAAGCCTTGAAAATCACCACCGAAGCAGAAAAACAGGCTTCACAGAAAATCGCGAAAGCACAGAGCATAGAAGCCAAACAGAAGCAGCGCGAGCTGCAGCTCAACCAGCAGCAGAGCGAGAACCAGCGCACACGCAACGAACTTGAAAACACTCGTCAGAACCTCGAAGCCCAGCAGGCCGTAGTAGCTTCCCGCCAGACCCAGCTCGAACACCTGCACCATCAGGCACAGGAAATGCTCGAGCACATCTCCGGACTGTCGTCGCAGGAAGCCAAGGAGAAACTTATCGAATCTCTCAAGGACGAGGCCAAGACCGCCGCGGCATCATATATCAACGACATCATGGACGACGCCAAACTGACGGCCAACAAAGAAGCCCGCCGCATCGTGGTGCAGTCCATACAGCGTGTAGCCACCGAAACTGCCATCGAGAACTCCGTGACAGTGTTCCACATCGATTCCGATGAAATCAAAGGCCGCATCATAGGCCGCGAAGGCCGCAACATACGCGCCCTCGAAGCTGCCACCGGCATCGAGATCATAGTCGACGACACCCCCGAAGCCATCGTGCTGTCGGGCTTCGACCCCGTGCGCCGCGAAATCGCCCGTCTGGCCCTGCATCAGCTCGTGGCCGACGGCCGTATCCACCCCGCACGCATCGAGGAAGTAGTTGCCAAAGTGCGCAAGCAGATCGAGCAGGAAATCATCGAAACCGGCCAGCGCACGGCCATCGACCTCGGTATCCACGGCCTGCATCCTGAACTGATACGCCTTGTCGGCAAAATGAAATACCGCTCGAGCTATGGCCAGAACCTCCTACAGCACTCGCGCGAAACAGCCAACCTTTGCGCCGTCATGGCCTCCGAACTGGGTCTGAACCCCAAGAAAGCACGCCGCGCAGGCCTGCTCCACGACATAGGCAAGGTGCCTGACGAGGAACCCGAACTGCCACACGCACTGCTTGGCATGAAGCTGGCCGAGAAGTACAAAGAAAAGCCCGAAATCTGCAACGCCATAGGCGCCCACCACGACGAAATCGAACAGACCTCGCTGCTGGCTCCCATAGTGCAGGTCTGCGACGCCATCTCAGGCGCACGCCCCGGCGCACGCCGCGAAATCGTAGAAGCCTACATCAAACGCCTCAACGACCTCGAACAGCTCGCCATGTCCTACCCCGGAGTTATCAAGACCTATGCCATTCAGGCCGGCCGCGAGCTGCGCGTGATTGTTGGCGCCGACAAGATCGACGACACGGAAACAGAAAAACTGTCAGCCGAAATCGCACGTCGCATCCAGGACGAGATGACCTACCCTGGACAGGTGAAAATCACCGTAATCCGCGAAACACGTTCTGTCAGCTTCGCCAAATAAAGCCAAAGAGGCCCACGACACATGGCAGACAACGAAAAGAAACTCCCCGACGGCATCGACTGCTCGCGCCGCAAGCTCCACAGCTTCAACTGGCTGGCGGACATTCCCGGCGGATGCGCCGACTTCGACATCGTGGAGGTGCAGTTCAAGAACACCCGCAAAGGCTACTACCGCAACAGCACCGGCCTGCCGCTTGAAACAGGCGACATGGTGGCTGTCGAGGCATCGCCCGGCCACGACATCGGAATGGTGTCGTTGACAGGCGAACTGGTGAAACTGCGCATGAAACGCAATTCGGCGCACCGTAGCCAGCAGCAAGGACAGAATGCCGAAATCAAACGCGTGTTCCGCAAGGCAAAGCCCTCCGATCTGGAAAAGTTCGAAGAGGCGCGCGCCCGCGAAGAGGACACAATGATACGCGCCCGCAAAATCGCCGAAGAGCTGAAGCTGAACATGAAAATCGGCGATGTCGAATTTCAGGGCGACGGCAACAAGGCCATATTCTACTACATAGCCGACGAGCGCGTCGACTTCCGCCAGCTTATCAAAGTGCTGGCCGACACCTTCAAGGTGCGTATAGAAATGAAGCAGATCGGCGCACGCCAGGAAGCCGGCCGAATAGGCGGCATAGGTCCCTGCGGACGGCCGCTATGCTGCTCGCAGTGGATGACCAACTTCGTGTCGGTCGCCACCAGCGCCGCCCGCTTCCAGGACATATCGCTCAATCCGCAGAAACTCGCCGGCCAGTGCGCCAAGCTCAAATGCTGCCTCAATTTCGAGGTCGACGCCTATGTCGAGGCATCAAAACGCATGCCGCCGCGCGACACACGCCTCGAAACAGCCGACGCCACCTACTTCCACTTCAAATCGGATATATTCAGCCGACTGGTGACCTATTCCACCGACAAGGCCATAGCCGCCAATCTGGTGACAATCAGCGCCGACCGCGCTTTCGAAATCATATCGCTCAACAAAGCCGGCGAAAAACCGCTGACCCTGGCACCCGAAAGCGAATCGGCAAAGTCCAAACCCCGCGCCGATTTCGGCGACATCCTCGGCGGCGAGGACGATATCTCGCGCTTCGACAAAAAGAAGAAAAAACGCCGCAACAACGGAAAGAAAAATTCCGACAGCAAGGAGCAGAACCGCGAGCAGGGACAAGGCCAGAAAAAACGCCGCCGCCCCGACGGACAAGGAAAGAAACCGCCGGAAGGAAGCTGAGGGTTTAGAGTTGAAAGTTTAGGGTTTAAAGTTTAGAGGCAAATTCTGAAAATGAAAAAAATCCTCGGTGCCATACTTAGCGTCATAGTCCTCGCCCTCCTGCCGGCTTCGTGCCTGAGGGAGGGCGAGCGCTACAGCCGCTTCCACACCATGGCCGACGCCCGCTGGATCTACGGCGACACCCTGCGCTTCGATTTCTCGGAAGCCGCAGGAGCCGACAGTACGGCGACACCCGTCGCCGGCGATCTGCTTATCGTAGTAAGGCACAGCCGTTCATATCCCTACAGCAACATCTGGCTTGAACTGGGCGACGCCACCGGCATGCGCCGCGACACTCTCAACATACTCCTCGCCGACGTCTACGGCCGCCGGCTCGGCCACGGACTCGGAACCGATTTCCAGCGCGCCGACACCGTGGCCCGCGGAATAGTCCTCGCCGACAGCGCGGAAGCCACACTGACCCTGCGCCACATCATGCGCACCGACACTCTCGACGCCATCGAACAGATAGGCATGATCTTTATTCCTGAAAAAAACACCATCGACCGATGACAAAGAACTACGACAGCGTCATATTCGACATGGACGGCACCCTGTGGGATGCCGTCGACTCATACTGCCGGGTGTGGAACGCCACCATAGCCGAAACGAAGCTCGACGTGCCGGAGGTGACGCGCCGTCAGCTCTGCGAGCTTATGGGCACTCCACTCGAGTCCATATTGCACAATCTGCTCGACGGCAGCGATGTGGATCCTGACAATTTCCTGCGCCGGCTTCTAGACAACGAATGCCGCATGATGCCCGAACTCGGCGGCAGGCTCTACGAAGGCGTCCGCCCCACCTTGCAGCGTCTGCACGACAGCGGAACACGCATGTTCATGGTCAGCAACTGCGGGCCTGACGGTCTGACTAACTTCCTTGCATACACCGGACTGAGTGATTTCTTCACCGAAACACTCTCTTTCGGCGCCACAGGAGTGGAAAAAGACGTGAACATCCGGCGCCTTGTCGCTTGTTATAATCTAAAGGCTCCGCTCTACGTAGGCGACACCGCCGGCGACTGCCGCAGCAGCCACGCCGCCGGCATCGATTTCGCGTGGGCACGCTACGGCTTCGGCCACCACGTGAGCGGTGCCGAACATACAATCGACAGCATCACACAACTCTGCGACATCGTCGCGCCACTGAAATGAAAGAACCCGCAAACCACAGCGACATCGTACTGCTGCAAGGCGGAGAGCAGAAACTCAGGCTCCGCCGCCTCTGCGACATAATGGGCGAATCCGGCATCGAAGCCATACTCGTCCACGACAAGGCCAACATATATTACCTGACAGGTCGCGTTTTCTCCGGCTACATACTGGTGAGCCGCAAGCTCGACTCTCCGCTGTACTTCGTACGCCGTCCAAACCACCTCGAAGGTCCCGGGCTGCACTATATACGCAAGCCCGAAGAGATAGCCGGCACAATAGCGGCCGCCGGCACCGATCCCACAGTCGTTGCTCTCGAGCTTGACAGCCTGAGCTATTCCGCCGCGCGGCGGCTCGACGCCGCCCTCGGCCGCACGGAAGCCGCCGCAGGCAACGCCTCGATAGCGCTCCGCCGCGCCCGCGCCGTGAAGACCACCGTCGAACAGCACAAGCTGCGCGAATCAGGCATGCGGCATGCCCGCGTCTATTCCCGCATCCCGCATCTATACCGCGAAGGGATGAGCGACATCGAACTCCAGATAGAGATCGAACGCGCCTCGCGCCTCGAAGGCTGTCTGGGACAGTTCCGCACTGCCGGCGACGACATGGAGCTATACATGGGCAATGTGCTGACGGGCGAGAACGCCAACACCCCGTCGCCCTACGACTTTGCCATGGGCGGCGAAGGTCTGAACCCGTCGCTGCCCGTGGGCGCCGACGGCACTGTCATCCGGCCCGGAATACCCGTGATGGTCGACGTCAACGGCAACTACACCGGCTACATGACCGACATGACGCGCTGCTACGTAGCCGGCACTTCCGTCCCTGAAAAAGCGGAAGCCGCCAACAAGCTCTCGGCCGACATCTGCCGCGCCGTAGCCGATGCCGCACGTCCGGGCGCAAAAGCCGCCGACCTCTACCGCCTTGCTGCCGGAATGGCAGCCGACGCCGGAATGGAGGAATACTTCATGGGGCACCGCTACCATGCGGGATTCGTCGGCCACGGCGTAGGTATCGAAGTCAACGAACTGCCCGTGCTCGCCCCGCGCTCGCGCGACATCCTCGAAGCCGGCAATGTCATAGCCGTAGAACCTAAATTCGTTATCCCCGGCATAGGTGCCGTCGGGATAGAGAACACCTACATAGTGCGCGACAGCGGAGGCGCCGAACGCATAACCGACGCTCCGGAAGACATCACGCCGCTACAGTAAGCAGCCGCGCAACCACCCCCGACCACGCTTGCAATGAATCTAAAAGACAAACTGTTACACAACCGGATATTCAAAACCGTAGGAGAAGCGGCCGACGCTGTCGGACGCCCGTGCTACGTCGTAGGCGGTTACGTACGCGACATGATAATAAGCCGCCACTCGAAGGACATCGACTTCGTGACCGTCGGTTCGGGCATAGACCTGGCACAGACAGTCGCCGGACGCCTCGGCCGTGGCGCGCATGTCAATGTCTACCGTAGCTACGGCACCGCACAGATACGCCGCGGCGACCTCGAACTGGAATTCGTCGGCGCACGCCGCGAGTCCTACGACCGTTCGTCGCGCAACCCGGTGGTCGAAGACGGCACGCTCGAAGAAGACATAGCCCGCCGCGACTTCACAATCAACGCCATGGCCATCAGCGTCAACGCCGACAATTTCGGCGAAGTCATCGACCTTTACGACGGCCTGTCCGACATCGACAAACGCATCATCCGCACACCGCTCGACCCCGACATAACGTTCAGCGACGACCCGCTGCGTATGCTCCGCGCCGTACGCTTCGCCACACAGCTCGATTTCACCCTGGCGCCGGAAACCTTCGAGGCTCTGCGCCGCAACGCGCAGCGTGTCGAGATCCTCGCCCGCGAACGCATCAAGGACGAGCTTTTTAAAATCATGGCCGCACCGCGTCCGTCGACAGGCTGGCGACTGCTCCACGACAGCGGCCTGCTGCAAATCATACTGCCCGAACTCGCACGGCTCAAAGGTGTCGACGTTGTAAAAGGGCACGGCCACAAGGACAACTTCCTGCACACTATGGGTGTGCTCGACGCCGTGGCCGCCAAAAGCGACAATATCATGCTTCGCTGGGCCGCCCTGTTCCACGACATAGCCAAACCGCAGACCAAGCACTTCGACCCCGCCCGGGGATGGACTTTCCACAACCACAATTTCATAGGCGCCAAGATGATACCCGGAATATTCTCGCGCATGAAATTCCCGCAAGGCGCCGAGATGCGCTATGTGGCCAAACTTGTGGAGCTGCACATGCGCCCCATAGCGCTTGTCGAGGACGAAGTGACCGACAGCGCCGTCCGTCGGCTGGCAAACTATGCAGGCGATGATCTGGACGACCTTATGATACTCGCACGCGCCGATATAACCAGCAAGGACGAGGCCAAGAAACAGCGTTTTTTGGCAAACTTCGACCTCGTCGAGGAAAAAATCGCCGTAATAAAGGAAAAAGACCGCCAGCGGACACGAAAATTCCCCGTCGACGGCTCAGAAGTGATGCACATATTCGGCCTGCCGCAAGGCCCGCAGGTAGGCTTCTTCATAAAAAACCTGCAGAACGCCATACGCGAATGCGACATCGACGATACCCGCGAAGCCGCCATAGATTATCTCTATGAACTCGGGCGCCGCGCAGGAATCGAACCCGTCAATCCACCATACGACCAACAACAATGTACTACGTAAGCAAACGACTTGAAATATCGGCGGCACACCGCCTCGAACTCGACTATCCGAGCAAATGCACGCGCCTGCACGGCCACAACTGGATCGTGACCGTACACTGCCGCGCTGCCGAACTGAATGCCAACGGCATGGTTACCGACTTCACCGACATCAAGAAGATAGTGTCGGAACGGCTCGACCACTCGTGCCTCAACGACACACTCGACTTCAACCCCACGGCCGAGAACATCGCCCGGTGGATATGCGACAACGTGGCAAACTGCTACCGCGTCGAGGTGCAGGAGAGCGAAGGCAACACCGCGGCATACGAAAAAGACTGAACGGAAAAAGCGGCAAGACAAACAATAAAACGATGAAAAAATACCGCGTCAACGAAATATTCTACTCGCTTCAGGGCGAGGGCTTCTATACGGGTACGCCGGCGGTGTTCCTGCGATTCGCAGGCTGCAACCGCGCCTGTCCTTTCTGCGACACCGATTTCAAGAACTTCACGGCCATGGACGCCGACGAAATAGCTGAAGCCGTCGCCGCATTTCCCGCCCGCCATCTGGTGGCTACAGGCGGCGAGCCGCTGCTGCAGCTCGACAGCGACCTTTTGCGCGCCATCAAGGCCCGCGGATTTTATGTGCAGGTGGAAACTAACGGTTCCATGCCCGTTCCGCCCGAAGTGGACTGGGTGACATGTTCTCCAAAGGACGCTCCCTGGGAGGTGAACCGCATCGACGAACTGAAAATCGTCTATCAGGGACAGGACGTCGAGCAGACAGCGTCGCTGCTGCCGGCGCCGCGCCTCTTCCTGCAGCCCTGCTCGGGAGTGAATGTCGCCGAAACCGTCGAATATATCATGCGTCATCCGCGCTGGAGGCTGTCGCTTCAGACCCACAAACTGATCGACATCAGATGAAACGCCTGCTCGCCATAGCCGCAACCATCATGCTCATAAGCGCCGGAACGGCGCCGGCAGCAGCGCAAGAGCGCCCCGACACCGTAGTCAGTCTTGTCACCATCTATCCGGGCAGCGACATCTACGAGCTTGAGGGACACTCGGCTCTGCGCCTGCGTATGCCCGGCGGCGCCGACATAGCCGTGAACTTCGGGCTGTTCGATTTCGACAGTCCCAACTTCGTCTACCGCTTTGTCAGCGGACAGACCGACTATATGGCCGGAGCAATGCCCTGGCAGCCTTTTCTGGATTCATACCGGCGTCAGGGACGGCGGGTTATCGAGCAGGAACTCGACCTCGACAGCACGCAAAAAGCGCGTCTGATCGAACTCACGGCGGAAAATCTGCGTCCGGAAAACCGCACGTACCGCTACAACTACGTGCTCGACAATTGCGCCACACGTCCCTTGAGGCTTATAGAACTGGCCGTAGGCGACAGCATAATGCTCGGTCCCGGACCCGACGAGGCACAGTCGTCGCTGCCGGTGACATTCCGCAATTCCATGCGCCGCTACCACCGCAACTACCCGTGGTTCCAGTTCGGCATAGACCTCGCCCTCGGCTCCGGCATAGACCGCCCGATAAGCCGCCGCGAGGAAAGTTTCGCTCCCGCCACTCTGGCCGTGCAGATGGCATCGGCCACTGCCGGAGGCCGGAGGCTCGTCGGCGCGACGAACGTACTTGCCGACTTCTCCGAAGAAAATGCCGTACTCGCCCCCACCCCATGGTACCTGACACCTGCGGCCGCATTCATCCTCCTCCTGCTTCTGGGTGCGGCCTTGAGCATAGCCGACCTGCGCCGCGGGGCATACAGCACACTGAGCCGCCTGTTCGACACCGTGTTCTTCGGCGTGCTCGGCCTTACAGGCTGCGTGCTCACGTTCCTGATATTCGTGTCTGTCCACGAAGCCACGTCGCCCAACTGGCTATACGTGTGGCTCAATCCGCTCTGCCTGATTCCCGCGATATTCCTTTGGTTAAAAAAGGGGAAATGCGTGTTAATTTGTTATCAAATCATTAACTTTGCAGTGCTTTTAATCTTCGTGGCTGTGTGGCCTTTTTTACCGCAGTCGGCCAATCCGGCCTTTTTGCCCGTAATCCTTACGGAAATGCTGCGTTCGGCCACATACGTCAGGCTGACCGCGACAGCTTCACGACGAAACAAGCGATAACACAACAAAACAGATAATGTCCGCAACCGCCTGCCGCACCAAGATGCCCCGCATCGTCCTGGCTCTTCTGGCCTCGATGGTGACGATGACCCTCCCTGCCGGAGAGCCGTCGCCGCAGGCGCGTCTTGTCGTCGGCATAATGGTCGACGGTCTTGACAACGACTATCTGGAACTTCTGCAAAGCCGATTCGGCCAAGGCGGATTCAACCGTCTGGCGCGCGAAGGCCTTGTGCTGCTCAACGCCGACTACGGAACCCCGGTCGACGCCACCGCCGCCACCGCCATGATATTCACCGGCGCCTCGCCGGCCGTCAGCGGAATCGGAGGAGCCGAAGTCTACGACCGCGAGGCACACCGCGCCACCGGCGTTTTCCACGACCCGACGACGATAGGCAACTTCACCAACGGCACATACTCGCCGGCAGCGCTGCGCGTAAGCACTCTGGCCGACGAACTGCGTGTGGCCGCAGGAGGCGTGAACCTCGTGTACTCTATAGCGCCGGAAGCCGCCGACGCCATAATCATGGCCGGACACAGCGGCAACGCCGCGATATGGCTCGACAGGCGGACGGCGAACTGGGCCTCGAGCACATTCTACCGCGACATGCCCACCACCGTATCGACACGCAACCGCCTAAGGCCGCTGTCGATGCGACTCGACACCATGAGCTGGTATCCGGCCATAGAACCTAAAAACTATCCCAATCTGCCCGATCACCTGAAGCATTACCCGTTCCGCTACGTATTCCCGCGGGCAAACGCGGCAAGGCTCGACATGTTCGTGCAGTCGCCGCTAATGTCGGCCGAAGTCACCGATGTGGCTGTCGACATGATGGACAAGCTGGCAATGGGGAGTCACGACGGCACCGATATGCTCAACCTGAGCTATTCGCTGCAAGCGTTCGACTATAGCAAGAACAGCGACACACGCGTAGAGCTGATGGACTCATACATCCGGCTCGACCGCCAGCTCGACCGCCTTTTCAAAGCCGTAGACAAGCGTGTCGGCGCCGGCAACAGCATCATCTTTCTGGCCGCGACACCCCCTCGCACACGCAGTCGCCGCGACGACGAGCAATGGCGGATCCCCTACGGCGAATTTTCGACACGCAAGGCACTGTCGCTGCTGAACATGTACCTTATGGCCCTGCACGGCAACGGCGAATACGTGGCCGGATATCACCGCGGGGAATTCTATCTCAACCACAAACTGCTCAAAGAGCGCGAACTCGACCCTGCCGACGTACGCGACGAGGCCGCCGCTTTCCTGCTGCGCATGACAGGAGTTGAAAGCGCATATACCATCGACGAAATCGCCCGCGGACATGCCGGAGCCAATGCCGAGGCCCTGCGCCGAAATACCGACCTTCATCACAGCGGCGATGTACGCATCACCGTCCTGCCGGGTTTCGACCTGATCGACGACTACAACAACGCACCCGACCCGCAGCGTATCCCTACGGCTCAACGCGCCGTAGGAACAACCGCGCCGGTATTCATAATGGCTCCCTCGATGGAAGCGCGCCGCATCGACACCCCCGTCGACGCACGCCGCGTTGCGCCTACCGTCGCTCGCCTGCTGCGCATACGCTCGCCCAATGCCGCCGGAGCGCCGGCTTTCAGGGACTGACCGCAGCCTTATCTTCCGAAAGAGGTATTCAAGGAAAAATCCAATAGCCGCAGCGCATATTTACAACCGCCTTTCCCGATTCAGGAAATCGCGGTTTTCGCGTTTTTCCTCCATTCAATCAAAAACAATAAAAAAAACTATAATAATGTCCTTTACATCAGTTCTTAAAACAATCTTCGGCGACAAGTCGACACGCGACCTCAAGGCCATCAGGCCGCTTCTCAACAAGGTCAACGCCCTGCGTCCCGAAATGGAAAAACTAAGCATCGACGAGCTGCGCGAAAACATCAACCGCGTGCGCGCCGACATAGCCGCCGCCACCGAGGCCGACCAGAAAGAAATCGACCGCCTCAAGGCCGAAGTCGAAACACTGCCCATCGACAAGCGCCAGACGCTCTGGGATCAGATCGACAAACATGAGAAAAACATCACCGACACTCTCGAAACAGTCCTCAACGACAAACTTCCGATAGTGTTCGCCACCATGCGCGAAACCGCCGCACGCTTCGCCGCCAATGAAACAGTCGAGGTAACCGCCACCCAAATGGACCGCGATCTGGCCGCCGCCGGACGCGACTTCGTAAGCATCGAAGGCGACAAAGCCACCTGGAAAAACCACTGGATTGCCGGCGGCAACGAAATCAAGTGGGACATGGTGCACTACGACGTCCAGATAATAGGCGGCATAGTCCTCCATCAGGGCAAAATCGCCGAAATGGCAACCGGTGAGGGCAAGACCCTCGTGGCCACGCTGCCGGTGTTCCTGCGCTCGCTCGCCCGCCGCGGCGTACACGTGGTGACCGTCAACGACTATCTTGCCAAACGCGACTCCGAATGGATGGGGCCGCTCTACATGTTCCACGGCTCGACAGTCGACTGCATCGACAAGCACCAGCCCAACACCCCCGAACGCCGCCGCGCCTACGAGTGTGACATCACATTCGGCACCAACAACGAATTCGGCTTCGACTACCTGCGCGACAACATGGCAATGACCCCTGAAGACCTCGTGCAGCGCAAACACTACTACGCTATCGTCGACGAGGTCGACTCGGTGCTTATCGACGACGCCCGCACGCCGCTTATCATCTCCGGACCCGTGCCCAAAGGCGACGACCAGCTCTTCGACCAGTATAAATCCAACGTGGAGAAAGTAGTCAAGGCACAGCAGCGCCTCGTCACCCAGATTCTCTCCGACGCCAAGACAAAAATAGCTTCCGACGACAAGGAAATAAAGAAAGAAGGCGCCCTGCTGCTTTTCCGCGCATTCAAAGGTCTGCCGAAAAACAGCGCCCTCATCCGCTTCCTCAGCCAGGAAGGCATGAAGAACCTGCTGCTCGAAACGGAAGCCCACTACCTGCAGGACAACTCCCGCGAGATGCCCGTTGTCACCGATCCGCTCTACTTCGTGATCGACGAAAAGAACCGCAGTGTCGAGCTGACCGACAAAGGTATAGACGAACTTACCGGCCATGCCGCCGACCCCCAGTTCTTCGTGCTGCCCGACATCGCTTCGCAGCTCTCCGAGCTTGAGCACATCGCCGATCCGGCCGCCCGCCAGGAACGCAAGGACGAACTTATGGCCAACTATGCCATCAAGTCGGAACGCGTACACACCGTAACCCAGCTTCTCAAAGCCTACACGCTCTTCGAGCGCGACGTGGAATATGTAATCGACGAAAACAAGATCAAGATCGTCGACGAGCAGACAGGCCGTATCATGGAAGGCCGCCGCTACAGCGACGGACTCCACCAGGCCATCGAGGCCAAGGAAGGTGTGAAAGTCGAGGCCGCCACGCAGACATTCGCCACCATAACGCTCCAGAACTACTTCCGCATGTACCACAAGCTTGCGGGTATGACAGGTACGGCCATCACCGAGGCCGGCGAGTTCTGGGACATCTATAAACTGGACGTAGTGACCATCCCCACCAACAAACCGGTGGCACGCTTCGACCTCAACGACCGCGTCTACAAGACCAAGAAAGAAAAATACAAGGCCGTCATAGCCGAAATCGAGCGCCTTGTGGGCGAAGGCCGCCCTGTGCTCGTGGGCACCACATCCGTCGAAATCTCCGAACTGCTCAGCCGTATGCTCGACATACGCCACATTCCGCACAACGTACTGAACGCCAAGCTGCACCAGCGCGAGGCTGAAATCGTGGCACTCGCCGGACGCAAGGGAACCGTAACCATAGCCACCAATATGGCAGGCCGCGGTACCGACATCAAGCTCACCCCCGAAGTGAAGGAAGCCGGCGGTCTGGCCATCATAGGCACCGAACGCCATGAAAGCCGCCGTGTCGACCGCCAGCTGCGCGGCCGTGCCGGCCGTCAGGGCGACCCTGGTTCATCGGTATTCTTCGTATCGTTCGAAGACCAGCTGATGCGCCTTTTCGCAACCGATTCGGTGATGAAGATGCTCGACCGCTTCGGCCTGCAGGAGGACGAGATGATAGAGCACAAGATGGTAAACAACGCCATCGAAAAAGCCCAGAAGCGCGTCGAAGAAAATAACTTCGGCATACGCAAACGCCTGCTTGAGTTCGACGACGTGATGAACAAGCAGCGCACATATATCTACGACCGCCGCCACCACGCCCTCTTCGGCGAACGCATAGGCATCGACATCAACAACATGCTCTGCGACGTGGTCGAGAATCTGGTGCAGAACTATTCGCAAGCCTCCGACTATCCCGATCTTGAGAACGAAATCATGCGTGTGTTCGCCATCGAGGCTCCTTTCACCGAACAGGAATACGGATCCATGGACAAGGAAGAACGCATCGACCGCCTCAACGCCGCCGTGGCCGAAGCTCTCGAACGCAAGAGCCAGCGAATCTGCGAGGTAGCCATGCCTGTAGTCAGCGGAATGCTCGCCAATACCGACTACCGCGGACAGATTCTCGTTCCCATCACCGACGGCAAACGCCGCTTCCACCTGCGTGTCGACCTCGAGGAAGCCGCACGCACCGAAGGCCGCGCCATTGTCAAGGAATGGCACAAGGCTCTGATGCTTGTCACCATCGACGAACTCTGGAAAGAACACCTGCGCGAACTCGACCAGCTGCGCCAGTCGGTACAGAACGCCGCCTACGAACAGAAGGACCCGCTGGTAATCTACAAAGTGGAATCTTTCCACCTGTTCGAGAACATGCTCAACGAACTGAACACCAAAGCTACCGCCGCCCTGATGCGAGGACAGATCCTGGTACGCCAGCCATCGCCCGAAGAAATCGAACAGCAGCGTGCGGCCGCCGAAGCAGGCGACCGGCAACAGCCTCAGACTCAACCCCGACGCGAGCCTGAGGTGAAGGAGGCCGGCCCGCAGATGCAGACCCGCTACAACTACCGCGCAACCAAAGCCAGCCTCCCGGGCGAAGAAGCGCAGCGCGCAGCCGCATCGGCTCCACAAGGCGAACAGCAACGTCCGATGCCCATAAAGAACAACAGTCCCAAAATAGGACGCAATGATTTATGTCCTTGCGGCTCCGGCAAGAAATACAAGAACTGCCACGGCAAGAACATGTAATCTGCACGCACCGACAATCATCCTGACATACCGGCTACGGCTGCCATGCTTTGCTGGCAGCCGTAGCCGCTTAAAACCGTTAAATCCTGATACAATGAAACGAATCCTTATCACATGCCTTGCCGCAGGCATAGCAATCGCTGCCGTGGCAGCTCCGTCCGTCAAAAACACAGACGATGCCATACAGGGCTATCCCATTGCCCCCGTACCCTTCACCGCCGTACACATCTCCGGCCCGTTCTGGGGCGCACGCATGGAAGCCAGCCGCAAAGTCACAATACCGCTTGCATTCGGCAAATGCGAGGAAAACGAACGATACGCCAATTTCGTACGCGCCGCCCATCCCAGCGATTCATATAAAGTCGATGGCTTCTCTTTCGACGACACCGACGTCTACAAAACCATAGAAGGTGCGGCATACCGCCTGCATAATTTTCCCGATCGCCGGCTCGAAGCATACGTCGACAGCGTGATCGAAATAATGGCTACAGCTCAGGAAGCCGACGGATATCTCTACACCGCACGCACGCAGAATCCGGCGCATCCCCACCCTTGGGCGGGAAAAGAACGCTGGACTTCGGTAGAGGACCTAAGTCATGAATTCTACAACCTCGGCCACATGATAGAAGGCGCCGTAGCCTACTGGCAGGCGACCGGCAAGCGGCGTTTCCTCGACATAGCCGTCAGATATGCCGACTGCGTTTGCCGCAACATAGGCGAAGGCGAAGGAAAACTGCGCCTTGTGCCCGGTCACCAGATTGCCGAAATGGCTCTGGTGCGGCTCTACAACGCCACCGGTGACAGGAAATACCTCGATCAGGCTCGTTTCTTTCTCGATGCACGCGGCACCACCCCGCGCCGTCAGGAGTACTCGCAGTCGCACATCCCTGTACTGGAGCAGAAAGAGGCTGTCGGCCACGCCGTACGCGCCACCTACATGTACGCCGGCATGGCCGACGTGGCGGCCGTGACAGGCGACACAGCCTATATCAGCGCCATCGACAAGATCTGGGAAAACATAGTCGGCAAGAAGCTTTACGTCACCGGCGGGATAGGAGCACGCCATGCCGGCGAAGCGTTCGGCGACAACTACGAGCTGCCGAACGCCTCGGCCTACAACGAAACATGTGCCGCAATAGGAAATGTGTACACCAACTACCGCCTCTTCCTGCTCCACGGCGACTCGAAGTACTACGACGTACTTGAACGCACACTCTACAACGGCCTGATCTCCGGAGTGTCGGTCGACGGCGGCAGTTTCTTCTATCCCAATCCGCTGGCATCGACCGGTGACTACAGCCGCAAGCCCTGGTTCGGCTGCGCCTGCTGCCCGAGCAACATCAGCCGCTTCATACCCTCACTTCCCGGTTACATATATGCTGTCAGGGACGACAATCTGTACGTCAACTTGTTCATGCCTAACAAGGCGGAAATCGCGCTCGGCCGCAAAAAGCTCTCCATCTCGCAGGAAACAGGCTATCCATGGAATGGCAACATACGCCTGAAAATCGACAAAGGCAATGCCGTAATGGCGCTGAACATACGCATCCCGGGGTGGGTGCTCAACCGTCCCGTGCCAAGCGATCTCTACAGTTATGCCGACGGTCTGACTCCGTCCTACACCGTCAAGGTAAACGGAACTCCGGTCAGCGGCGAACTGAAATCGGGATACTTCGTCATAGACCGCAAATGGAAAAGCGGCGATACGGTCGATGTCGAGTTCGATATGCCCGTACGCACGGTCAAAGCACATGAAAAAGTAGCCGATGACCGCGGACGTCTGGCTGTGGAACGCGGACCCATAGTATATTGCGCCGAATGGCCCGACAACGATTTCGACATATTCACGGCTCTGCTCAACCGTACACCCCGTTTCAGTATAGAAGAAGCTCCCGAGTTGCTCGGCGGACTGACAAAAATACATACCGACGTGCAGGCTCTTTCCTACAGCGGCGACGGCAGACTGGATGCTACCCCGAGGCGCCTGACCCTGATTCCATACTACGCCTGGGCGCACCGCGGCGAAGGCAACATGACAGTGTGGCTTCCGTATGAACTACAGGCTGCCTCGGCATCGGCTCCCGCCGGTAGCGCCTTCGAGGACAACGGTTTCTTCAGGTAACGGCACATTCTATGCGTGAATACTCTCTAAATTCTCCCATCTAAACCATAAACCCTAAACTCTAAACCGGACGTGCCACGGCACGTCACTACGTGAAACCGACTATATCGAGGGTTCTCATCTCCTCGCTTTCTAACGCAAAAAAAGCAGCCTCAAGGGGCTGCTTTTTGCGGAAAGAGAGGGATTCTTTCTCCGCTGCGCTACGAAAGCGCTGCGCGATAACGAAGCCGAGGGTTCTCATCTCCTCGCTTTCTAACGCAAAAAAGCAGCCTTAAGGGGCTGCTTTTTGCGGAAAGAGAGGGATTCGAACCCCCGGAGGTATGACCCTCAACGGTTTTCAAGACCGCCGCAATCGACCACTCTGCCATCTTTCCTTGTCGCACGTATGACGTGCTATCGGATTTTCAGTGCAAAGTTAGCGATTTTTTCTTTTCGCTGCAAATTTTTTTCCACATCCTGAATCCACATCCGTATTTTGTCGGTAAAATCGGGGCGGACGTCGATTTCATTCCTTCCAATTCGGGCACTATGATGCCGATTTAATTTTTTTGTATTATTTTTGCTTTCCGTCCGCAATGCAACATCGCCGCGGACAATGTCTAATCCAATCAATTTTCACATTTATATGAAGAAACTTTACTCCGCACTCGCCGTCATCCTCTGCCTGTCGCTGGCAGGAACGGCTGCACCCGTAAAAAAATCACATCTGAAAATCAAGAAAAGCGACGTAACAGCCGTCCAAGCAAAAGCTCCGGCGAAACATTCCAAAAAGATTCATACACTTGCTGAATCCGATGCCAAGGAAAACGTATCGATCGCAGGAAGTTACACCTGGAATTTCTATGACCTGTTCTATGGCGTCGCCGGCGACAATGACGCTACAATCGCCGAAGGTCCCGACGGAACCGTGACTGTCGACGGGCTTCTCAGCGACGTAGCCGGATTTTTCAGCAACGAAAAGCTTGCGCTGGACGCTGTCTACAATGCTACGGACGGAACCCTGTCCATAGCAAAGCAGGAAATAGGTTACGACGACGAATATAGCGAAACGGCCTATTTCTGCGCTCTCGATCTTGTTGAAAACCCGGCTTACGACCCGGACGACGAGATGTCGGAACAATACCTTCTCGAGGAACACGACGGTCCGTTCGTATTCACATATACCGACGGTGAATTCGTCGCCGACCCGGATCTTGTCATAGGTGTGATAGGCATGGACGCGGCGGACGGTTCTTACCTGGCTTTGTGCGAGAACGTCCTGACTCCGGCAACAGACTGGATTACAGGTTGGTCCGATGCAGGCACCGTAAGTTACACGGACGGCTGGATTCTTCCCGGACTGCAAGATAATCCCGAAACATACGCCGCCTATGAAGTCGCATGGCAGGTAAACGACGAAAATCCCAATTTGGTGCGGATGCTCAATCCTTTCGGCAACGGCTCTCACGCCGAAGCCGACAACATGAACGACAGCAAAGACGGCTACATTATCTTCGACATCAGCGACCCTGATTGCGTGCTCGTACTCCCGAATGTGTACTCGGGATATGAAGACTTATTCTACGGAAGTTTCTATTGCTACAACTTTGCCGGCATATTCGCCGACATGGGATTCGGCACCGAGGAGATAAAATCGCAGCTTGAAGCCTCCTCCATCAGCACCTACAAGAACGGCATCATCACCGTTCCGGAGCCTGTCTTCGGCATAACAGGCGAACGCGACGGATGCTACAGCTGGTACGAAGAGGGTGAAACACCTATGGCAGCGATAATAAACATCGACGGCTCAGGAAACTCCGGCGTAGCCAATGTAGGCGTATCGGCCGAATCCACTGCCGCCGAATATTTCACCCTGCAGGGCATACGCGTCGACCGTCCGACATCCGGCGGCCTCTACATACGCCGCCAGGGCGACAGCTGCACCAAAGTGTCGGTGCGATAAGCCTGCCGTCAAGCAGGAGTTCAACCTTCTGATATAACAACAGGCTGCGCTGTAATTAAAACTTACGGCGCAGCCTGTTTTGTTGGATTCGCGTTATACGCATGTTTCCGGACGTGC
>CAJUKD010000028.1 GCA_910587235.1 uncultured Muribaculaceae bacterium | reverse complement strand
CCGAAAGCGAGTGCAAAATTACACCTCCATTCCGTATTATCCAAATTTTTTCATATAAATCTATGCTTAAAAACATATATTTAACATCCATTCACAATAGACAGCCCGAATATATTGCTACAAAGCCCTAAAATCCAAAGAAATACGCCAAAACAGCTCAACAAGGACAATCCACACAAAACAAACAAAAAATCGCATAGCATAATTCCGGACAACAAAAAATTTAGAAGTGATCTAAGCCTATATAAATATTAAAGAAGAGGAAATAGCATCAATAAAAGCGCATATTGGCACATTTCCATTCCTTATGTGTATTTTTCACCTTGATAAAAGCATTTTAATCGTGTTTTTCTTTGTTATTCACAATTAATGTATAAATTTGCATCGAACTAATTCTACAAATCATCGAAATGGATAACGAAATTGACTGGGGCAAACTCCCCTTCGGCTACTACCCTACCGATTACAATGTACGTTGCACTTTCAGCGACGGAAAGTGGGGGCCTATCGAGGTGAGCCAATCCGAAACCATAAACATGCACATGGCCGCCACGGCATTGCATTATGGTCAGGAAATCTTCGAGGGTCTGAAGGCTTTTCGCGGCAAAGACGGCAAAATCCGCATTTTCCGCCTCGAAGACAATGCCCGCCGTATGAGAGAATCAGCCAAGGGCATCATGATGGAACCCATCCCCTTGGAATTATTCAAAGAGATGTGCATAAAGGTAGTCAAACTCAACGAACGTTTTATACCGCCATACGGCTCCGGGGCATCGTTATACTTGCGCCCTATTGAAATAGGAACAAGCGCGCGCGTAGGCGTGAAACCGGCCGACGAATACCAGTTCATAGTATTCGTCACACCGGTAGGCCCATATTTCAAAGGCGGCTTCCAGAACACAAAGATCTGCATAATGCGTGAATACGACCGCGTCGCGCCTCGAGGCACCGGCCGCTGGAAAACAGGCGGCAACTACGCCGCATCGCTGTCGGCAGGAGTTAAGGCTCATGATCTGGGTTATTCTGCCGTACTATATCTCGACCCCAAAGAAAAGAAATACCTCGACGAGTGCGGTCCCGCCAACTTCTTCGCCATCAAAGACGGCAAATACATCACTCCGGCTTCGGATTCCATTCTGCCTTCAGTAACCAACATGTCATTGCAGACATTGGCCAAAGATCTTGGCATCGAAGTGGAATGCCGACATATAACTGTTGATGAACTTCGGGAAATCACTGAAGCCGGCGCATGCGGCACCGCAGCTGTAATATCTCCCATAGGCGAAATCGACGACCTCGACACCGGCGAGAAGTTCATTATCGCAAAAGACGGGAAACCCGGCAAAATCAGCACGATTCTTTACAATAAGCTGAATGCTATCCGACTCGGTGAAGAGGAAGATACCCACAACTGGAACACCATTGTAGAATAAGCACGAAACTTATGGCCGGCAAACCTGACTATAAGACAGAAATCGATAAATATTATCCCGCGGACAGCATTGTCCGCGGGATTTTATTGACACACTCAGGACAAGTAAGAGATCTTGCCCTGAGAATAAACGCCGAACGACAGCTTGAAATTGCCCCGGATTCTATAGAGGCAGCAGCCATGCTTCACGACATCGGGATAATATTTACCGACGCTCCCGCACTTGACTGCCACGGAACAGAACCGTATATGCGGCACGGAATCGTCGGCGCCGACCTACTGCGAAGCGACGGCGTCGACGAATATCTGGCTCGTGTGGCCGAACGACATACCGGAGCCGGACTGACCGCCGACGACATAATCGCCCAGCAACTTCCGCTTGACCCGACACGCGACTACATGCCTCAGACAACACTGGAACGCCTTATCTGTTATGCCGACTGTTTTTACTCAAAAAGCGGCGACATGCAAAAGAAAAGCCTCAAGCGCGTGCGCGCCTCAATGGCGCGGTTGGGCGAGGCTGTAGCCAGACGCTTCGAAGCGCTGGTGAATGAATTCGGAGAAGTTTAAGAACCCATCGGAATCGAATCAAGGACATCGGCTATGCGGCTGCAAGCCTGACCGTCGCCATAAGGATTGGCTATAAGCGAATTATCCTCGTAATATTTTTTATCGTCGAGGAAATGCGACGCCTCATTGAAAATCTTATCCCGGTCTGTTCCCACCAGCCTTATAGTTCCGGCCTCAAGAGCCTCAGGACGCTCTGTAACATCGCGCATAACAAGAACAGGCTTGCCAAGCGACGGCGCTTCCTCCTGTATGCCTCCACTATCGGTAATTATAAGATAGCTTCGCTTCATCATGTAAACAAATGGCAGATACTCAAGAGGTTCTATAAAAAACACATTGGCATGCTCTATATCGGAGAACACCTCCGCAATCGGACGACGCACGTTCGGATTGAGGTGCATGGGATAAACGAAATCGACCTCGGGATACTTTGCAGCCAGATCCTTTATCGCATTGCAGATATTGAGAAATCCGGTTCCAAAATTTTCCCGACGATGCCCTGTGACAAGCACCAGACGACGGGTTCCGTCTGCAAGACGTGTCCGAAGATCATAACCGGCAGCGGCAAGGCCGTCACATATACTACTTTCCAGGCATGAATCGCCGTCTATTTTGTCCACCACCATGTGGAGCGCGTCAATAACAGTATTACCGGTTACTGATATAAAACGTCCGTCAACATTCTCGCGTAAAAGATTATCACGACTGGTTTCGGTCGGAGAGAAATGATATGTCGCTATACGTCCTGTCATTCGACGATTCATCTCCTCTGGCCACGGGGAATATATATCACCGGTACGCAAACCGGCCTCGACATGCCCAACCGGTACATGAGCGTAGAATGCGCTGAGCGCCGCAGCTGTCGAAGTCGACGTATCGCCATGGACAAGCACCACGTCAGGTTTTGCCTCGCCCAACACATCGCGCATTCCCGTCAGGATGCGGCATGTGACATCGGTAAGATCCTGCCCCTGCTTCATTATATCAAGATCATAGTCAGGAACAATGTCGAACAGATGCAACACCTGGTCAAGCATCTGACGATGCTGTCCGGTTACAGCGACGATTGTAGTGAATCTCTCCGGTCGAGCCTGTAAAGTTTTTACAAGAGGGGCCATTTTTATGGCCTCGGGGCGTGTGCCGAAAATAAGCATTATTTTCTTCATCTGAATCTGTGTTGTAGAGGGTATTAGAATGATAAAAATTTAAAAACGGCGTAAAAGCAACCACCATGCGAATTTCACAAACTTTATATTGCGGGAAATTCTTTTAGGCTGCCTGATAAGACGATATGCGAATTCAAGATTGTGGTCAATCCACCACTTTGGCGCACGCCTGACATTGCCGGTATAGACATCAAAGCTGCCACCAAGCCCCTGATATATCGCACGGTGACGCGCAAACATCTCCGACATCAGTATTTCCTGCCGTGGTGATCCCATAGCCACAAAAACCACATCGGGACGTTTTGCAGCCACATCGGCGATAAGAGCTTCGCGTTCAGCGGAATCATTCAGAAAGCCGTCGCGATATCCGACTATATTTATATCAGGGAACTCGTCCCTGAGTTTCGATACCGTAGCAGCGTTGACTTCAGGAGAAGCGCCGATTATATAAAAAGATTTCTGAGAATGATAGCGTCCTATAATTTTTAGCCAAAGCTCGCAACCCGCAATCTTGTTTGCGGACAAGGCTCCTTTCTGACGTGCGGCAAGCACGGCTCCGGATCCATCGCAATAGGCTATGTTCGAATTAATTATATCGCGGGTCTGATCTGTGGCATTCAGTATTTTCTCTGCGTTAACAGCCACGAGAATACCCTTTTTGCTATCGGCATAATCGATAAGGGCGTCGGCCGATGCGAAAGGATAAACCTTTACACCTTTAAGATCAACCCTTTCGGGACATGCAGATGCGGTATAAGTCATAATAATGGTTTATGTAAAAACAGACAGGCGCCATCCTCTACGAGGCTGCCGTCATACCGCTTTCAGCGGCGAAATATTCCGCAAAAATCGAGTATTTTCTTATCCTCTGACCACGGAAGTGATTTGAAAGGCGTATGTGCAGTCAGGAACACCACTATATCGGCTTCGGCATAGGCCTGACGGTAGGGGGTGAGCTTGAACACGTGATGTTCCGCCACATTAGGTTCAACCACAAGTATACGGGCATTGTTGCAGGATACCATCACCTTACTTATGATATATTTCGCCGGACTCTCGCGCAGATCGTCGATATCAGGCTTGAATGCCACGCCCATCATAGCCACAACAGGCTTACGGCCGTTTTCGACCTCGAAGCGCAACATTGCGTTGACAACTTTTTCAGCACACCAGTCCGCCTTGTAATTGTTTACGGCACGGGCATCGGCTATAAGCCGCGCTTCTTTAGGATAAGCATTTGTTATGAAATAGGGATCAACTGCAATACAATGCCCCCCGACCCCACAACCGGGTTGAAGAATATTCACTCGCGGATGCTTGTTGGCCAAATCTATAAGCTCCCAGACATTGATTCCCGCACGGTCACATATAAACGACAGTTCATTGGCAAACGCTATCTGTACGTCGCGGGAAGAGTTCTCGGTAAGCTTGCACATCTCAGCCGTACGGGCATTGGTGGAATGAAGTTCGCCCTGAACGAATTTAGAATAAAATTCACGGGCTTTCTCTGTCGATTCCGGATTGATACCGCCTATGACACGATCGTTATGAATCAACTCATATATGACATTGCCCGGCAGAACCCGTTCGGGACAATACGCTATGTATATCTTGCCTTCCAGCTCCGGACGTTCACGGAAAATAAAATTAGCCATGATTTCGGTAGTGCCTACCGGCGATGTCGACTCAATCACATAGAGATCGCCTTCCTTGAGAAATGGTATAACGGAACGCGTAGCCGATTCCACAAAAGAAACATCCGGCTCGTGATTGCCTTTGAACGGCGTAGGCACGACAATGAAATAAGCGTCGCTGACTTCAGGCGTCAGCGATGCTTTCAAAGCTCCGGAAGCGATAACCTGATTCAACAGATCGCTCAAACCGGGTTCCACTATATGCAACTGCCCGGCGTTGGTTTTCTCGACAACCGACGGATTGATATCGACGCCTGTCACCCTCACGCCATTCATGGCAGCTATTATTGCTGTAGGCAGGCCAATATAGCCCAAGCCCATAAAACATGCTTTCATATTAAGATGTACAACGTTCGTGTCGTTAGACATGCAAAGATAGCTATTTTTTTTTAAAAGGCCACACGGCATGCGGAAATTCGTCAGCAAGAGCTTTTTTGGCGAACTGATTTTTTTCGTTATTTTTGCAGAACGATGAACCATACAGACGATAATTACATATTCGAACTTCCGATGAAAGTGCGTGACTATGAAGTCGACGCCGAAGGGATTGTCAACAATGCCAACTATCTTCATTATCTGGAAGTGACACGCCACGAATTCTGTGAATGGGCGGGTCTGTCGTTCGCCCGCATGCACGCCGACGGCATATATCCGGTTCTTTCCCGTGTGGAAATCGACTACAAGCATCCGCTCGGCCTGGGACAGAGCATGGTAAGCAAACTGAAGCTTACTCGCAAAGGACCTCTGTTCGTTTTCATCCAGGATATCTTTACCCCGGAGGGACTGCCCGTCGTACGCGCCCGCGTCGAGGTGGCATGTCTGGAAAACGGACGTCTGACACGCGGCGAAGTTCTCGCCCGCGCGTTCAGCCGCTTTCTCCAATAACACCTGCCAATGCCGATGAAACCCGATGAAGAACTGACATATCAGATAGCCATGGCATCTTACCGCAACATGACACGCGGTACAGTCGCCCAGTTCTCGGCACGGGGTATTTCACCGGAAATGTTCTTTTGCCGTGAGGCCTCCACACTTTCGGCCATTACAGGCATCAAAGCGACATTCTTTGACAGCGCGCGACGTGACGCCTGCCTTCGGAATGCAGAAATGGAAACCGCATTCGTCAACGACAACAAGATACGCGCCGTCTTTGCCGACAAAGACGGATATCCGCAACGCTTGCGTGAATGCGACGACGCTCCTGCAATGCTATACACCCTCGGCGAAGCGCAACTCGACAGCCCCCACGTGATATCGATAGTCGGCACCCGACATGCGACAGCCTATGGGATGGATTTCACAACTCGTCTTGTAAAAGACCTCGCATCAGCGCTCGGTCCGAAAAACTTGTTAATTGTCAGCGGTCTGGCTTATGGCATTGATGTGACCGCCCATCGCGCCGCACTCGCAGAAAAAGTACCTACTGTCGCCGTACTAGCTCATGGGCTGAACACGCTCTACCCTGCCGACCACCGCGCCACCGCCACACAAATCATACGTGAAGGCGGCGCACTTATCACCGAATATTGCTCTTCCGACAGCATACACCGCGGCAACTTCCTTGCCAGAAACCGCATAGTCGCAGGCATGGCCGATGTGACCGTAGTGGTCGAAAGCGACATAAAAGGCGGCGCTCTTGCCACTGCACGCATGGCATCGGCCTATAACCGCGAAGTAATGGCAATGCCCGGACGGGTAAGCGACACCTACAGCCGGGGATGCAACGCTCTTATCGCATCCAATATCGCGCTTATGCTCCGCGATGCCGGAGATCTGATAGACGCACTCGGATGGCAAGCCCGTCATAGCTCTGAAGGCACCCAGACCGAAATGAAACTCGAACTGAACGAAGAGCAACAGGCTGTGCTTGACATGATAAAAAAACGACCGGAAGCAACAGTCAACGAAATGTGCGTAGCGCTCGGCCTGCCCTATTCGCGCCTCAGTTCTATTCTGTTCGAGATGGAAATGGACGACCTTATAATACCTGTTCCAGGCGGCCACTATACGACATCATCAAAGAACTGAGCCAAAAGGCTTTCCCGATTGTTTTATATTTAATTACAACATAACATAACAAAAAACATTCTCTCCCTCTCACAAAACCATGAATAAGAAAATAATCCCAGAATCCGAACTCATCATCAATCCCGACGGATCCGTATTCCACCTCCATCTGCGTCCTGAACAGCTTACCGACCGTATCATCCTTGTAGGCGATCCGGCACGCGTCGACATGGTCGCCGAATTTTTCGACACACGCACATTCGAAGTGTCATCACGTGAATTCCACACCATAGGCGGCACATATAAAGGGAAACCTATCATGTGCCTCAGCCATGGCATAGGTCCTGACAACATCGACATCGTAATCAACGAGCTCGACGCTCTGGCAAACATCGACTTTACCACCCGCGAAGTACGCGACACACATCGCACACTCACCATGGTACGCATAGGAACTTCCGGAGCACTTCAGCCGGAGTTGAGCCTCGGCACTCCCGTCATCGCCGAAAAATCGATAGGATTCGACGGCGTGCTCAACTATTACGCAGGGCGAAACGAGGTAGCCGACCTCGATTTCGAGCACGATCTCTGCGAACAAACCGGATGGAACCCTCTATGGGCAAAACCATACGTAGTAGATGCCGACCCTGAACTTGTGGAACGCATAGGCCGCGACGACATGGTGCGCGGAAACACGATCTCCGCCGTAGGATTTTACGGGCCTCAGGGCCGCGAGCTACGCTTGCCTCTGGCCAACCCCGACCTCAACCGCCGCATAGAGGCATTCGAACACCGCGGACGCCGTATAACCAATTATGAAATGGAGTCAGCGCCGCTGCAGGGACTCGGCAAACTTATGGGGCACAAAGCAATGACCGTATGCTCAATCATAGCTAACCGCTTCAATACAGAGGCTAATCCCAACTACAAATCAGGCATACGCGATCTCATCGCAACCGTCCTCGAACGCATCTGAAATCATTAGACAAATAAGAATAGGCAGGCTGTACGGCCTGTCTTTTTTTATGCCGATTGACATTAGCGCCAAAATTATCGGCTAAAATTCGTAACTTTGTGCGATTAAACGACGATAAAAAAACGGAATGAAATTCGACCTTATAAAGACTGCCGAGAACTGCGCCGCACGTGCCGGAGTAATTACAACCGATCACGGAACCATCGAAACGCCTATTTTCATGCCTGTGGGAACATTAGGCAGTGTAAAAGGCGTGCACATGCACGAACTTCGCGACGACATCAAAGCCCAGATTATTCTCGGAAACACGTACCATCTTTACCTCCGTCCGGGAATGGACGTCATTGGCAAAGCCGGAGGACTCCACCGCTTCAACGGCTGGGAACGCCCGATTCTGACCGACAGCGGAGGCTTTCAGGTATTCTCGCTGAGCGCCAACCGCAAGCTCACTCCGGAGGGCGCCCACTTCCGCAGCCACATAGACGGCTCCAAACACCTGTTCACTCCCGAAAACGTAGTAGACATACAGCGTATAATAGGCTCCGACATCATGATGGCTTTGGATGAATGCCCTCCCGGAACATCCGATTACCGTTATGCACGCCGTTCACTCGACCTGACAAAACAATGGCTCGCACGCGGTTGGAAACACTATCAGTCCACCTCGCCGCACTACGGCCATTCTCAGGCATATTTCCCCATAGTACAAGGCTGCACCTACTCCGACCTGCGTCGCGAGTCGGCGGAATTCGTAGCCGAACTCGGAGCTGACGGCAACGCCATAGGCGGTCTGGCTGTCGGCGAACCGGCAGAAGTCATGTACGAAATGATTGAAGTCGTCAACGAGATTCTGCCAAAAGACCGTCCGCGATATCTGATGGGCGTCGGTACACCAGCCAATATTCTGGAGGCCATTGAGCGCGGAGTCGACATGATGGATTGTGTGATGCCGACCCGCAACGGCCGCAACGGCATGATTTTCACGCCGGAAGGCACCATGAACATGCGCAATAAGAAATGGGCCGAAGATTTTTCCCCGCTACAGGAAGACGGCCCGTCCTACGTGGACCGCGTGTACACCAAAGCTTATGTCCGTCATCTGTTTGTGTCACAGGAACTGTTGGCCATGCAGATAGCATCCATCCACAATCTTGCGTTCTACCTATGGCTCGTGCGCGAGGCGCGCAAGCACATCCTCGACGGCACATTCGCCTCATGGAAACGAGAGATGATCGAAAAAGTAACCAGACGGCTATAAGCGGTCGATTAGCCCATATCCACATCCATAACGACGATGTTCAAACTACTTGACCGGTACATTATCCGCAAATTCCTCGGCACATACGTATTTGCTATCGTGCTGTTGCTTGCCATCGTCGTGATGTTCGACATCAACGAGAAGCTCGACTCTTTCATAAAAGCTCCCCTGCAGGCCACCATCGTCGACTATTTCCTCAATTTCCTGCCCTATTTCGCGAACCAGTTCTCTCCGCTATTCACTTTCATTGCCGTTATATTCTTCACATCCAAGCTTGCAGGCAACAGCGAAATTATCGCCATGTTCTCCACCGGCATGAGTTTCCGACGTCTGCTGAGGCCGTACATGGTATCGGCAACCATAATAGCGGCACTGTCTTTCGTTCTCAGCGCCTACATAATCCCTCCCGCCAACGTAAAACGGATAAACTACACCAACACTTACGTCAAGAACAAACGTGTCGATTATGGTTCGAACATAATGCTGATGGTCGCACCTGGGCAGATTGCCTACATGAACCGATATGACAACATCTCGCGTGTAGGCCACCGCTTCTCACTCGAATCTTTCGACGAAAACAAAAGGCTCGTATCACGCCTGACAGCCACATCGATACGCTGGGACACCCTTTACAACTGGCGCGTAATGGACTATACCATACGAGATTTCCATCAGGATCGCGAGTTAATCGACAAAGGGCGCCAACTCGACACCATAATACCTTTCGAGCCTCGTGATTTTCTTATATCAGTAAACGATCATGAGAAAATGACTTCGCCTGAACTATCCGACTATATCGAACGACAGAAACAACGCGGAGTGGGCAATATCAAAAGCTTCGAAGTAGAGCGTGAACGCCGCTACGCAATGACAGCCGCGGCCTTCATACTGACGGTAATAGGCATGACCCTCTCAGTACGCAAAGTCAAAGGAGGGATGGGACTCAACATAGGAATCGGACTTGTGCTAAGCTTCAGTTACATTCTTTTTATGACTATCACACAGACATTCGCCCTCTCAGGACTGACGTCACCCTTTGTGGCCATGTGGATTCCAAACCTAATCTACATTCTGATAGCCATCATACTCTATCGCCGAGCTTCGGCAGGATAAAAAAATCAGAGCCTTCAGTTATAAAACCAAAGGCCCTGACATCAGCGTGCACAAAACGCTTATTTCTTGCCGAGCTTGTCGGCTAATCCGTGCATCTTATCAGCTATAGAATCAATGATTTCGCCTGCTTTCTCGCCGGCTGCACCCATAATACCCGAAGCCTTTTCTTTAGCTCCGGACAGAGCTTCAGCTGCATTTTCTTTTGCGTTTGAGAGAGCCTCTGCGGCATTCTCCTTAAGAGTGGAAGCTGTTGCGGCAACTTCTTCCTTGACGGCTTTCGCCTGTTCCTTCACGGCAACACCGGCGGCTTTTGCCGACACCTGTGCGGCATCTTTCGATACTTCAGCCGCCGTACGTGCAATGTTCTGAGATTTCTGTGTCATAACGGTCAGTTTTTTTTAGATTGTACATTAGATTGTTCATCTGTTAAAACACTCACCGTATGAAATTGTTTAGATTCTCATTACACGTATTCAGAAAGACACACCGATTCTCACACCGGCATAATGGAGATCATGAAACGGATGGACAAGCTCTCTCTCTATGCGACGACGCTCCCGAAAAGTATAAGCCAATACTATATATGAACGGAATTTCTCTCCACGTGCAAGATATGCACCAAGACCGGTAGAAGCATACGCACCCGACTGTCGATGGTTGTGTTCGAGATAATTTAGCGACATCCCGCCTTTAAGTTCCCAAAAGAGAATCTTGGGGCGATAGGCAAAACTTGTCCGGAATTGAAGGAATATCGGATATGAACGGCAGGAATTGCTGACCATAAAATTAGCTTCCGCACCGACACCCAGAAAATTTATCCAACCATGACGCAAACCGAAACTTGCGCTTACGTCGACTGTCGACATGTCGTCGCCTGTCATATCAATTGAAGCACCCGCATCAGCACCCCACACAAACTGTGTCGGGACCTTCTTACGCGGAATCTTTATGCTATCGGTACGCACACATCCTGTTTTAGGCAGCTCATTACGGCCATCGAACCATTCGGGATTTGCCGCAGTCGCAACAAACGGACATAGAAGCGCTATAAACAAAGCTTTTATCGATTTTTTCATATCCGCCGCTCTGATATAGTTAGTCATTCTTACGCAAACGAAGGCAGCACCAGGCATCAACGCCCGTACTATGACTTGTTTCTACGAGTCCGCAGGTAGCGGCAGCTTCAGCCACAACAGGAATGTCGCTCTCATAAAAGCCACTCAGCAGCATAACTCCTCCGGGCCGCAGCACTCGGCTGTAAGCCTCGATATCACCTATAATTATGTTTCTGTTGATATTTGCTATGAATACATCAACCGAAGCAGCAGGCATAAGCTCAAGCACCGAAGCATCGCCGTTGTGGGCGACAACGGTTTCCGAACATCCGTTGAGCGCCAGATTCTCCAAAGCATTAGCGTAAGCAAAGCCGTCAATTTCAACGGCCTCTACCCGCGAAGCTCCGAGTTTAGCACAAAGGATGGCGAGAATGCCGCTTCCCGTACCCATATCAAGGACTGCCTTGCCGGCAATACCGCTTTCGAATATAGCCTCTATTACCTGCGAGGTCGTGGCATGATGACCTGTTCCGAAAGCCATTTTGGGGTCAATCACAATATCATATTCGGCATGCGGCACATCCGTATGGAACGAACTGTGCACCACACATCGGTCGGCAATAACGATAGGTTTGAAGTAGTTCTTCTCCCATTCACTATTCCAGTCCTGTCCCTCTATGGTATCAGCATCCCATAAAAATGTGCTTCCGGCACCGGATTCGGCTATCGCACGGGACACGGCATCAGCATTGAAGTCTTCGGCACGCACATAGGCTGTCAGCGTGGCAGCATCCTCAGCGGTCACGAAACTTTCATAACCCTCTTCGGCAAGAGCGGCAGCCAACAGGTCGCAAGCGTCCTCGGACGGCGGCTCAACATTGAAACGTACTTCCTTATAATCGTTCATAATATCTGTTTTTCTTATTGATACTGCTATCGGCAAAATTATTCCTGCAGCCGGAATATGCGTAAACCGAGGCTATTGTGGTTCTTTTTCATAAAATCGTAAAGAGGCAGCGGACTAAGCTCTACTTTTCCCGCGGCAGAAGAGGCATGAAGAAGATGAATAGTACCGTCCGACTCATCACGGACAATGATTCCCATGTGCGTCACATCAAGATTCTTCATTTTAGTAACGATACCTACAACATCTCCGCTCATGAATTCAGCCATGACATCCTTTCCTTTGAGATCGATCGTTTTTACATAGGGAAAACGGTGATTGCGATATCCGCCTTCGATTGAGCGCATACGGGCATACTGGACACTGTCGGCAAGGGCAGGATACAGGCTTCGGTTTTCCGTCATGAAATCTATAGTACGGATAAGATACGAATGCTTGGGGAAATCAGCCGTCACATCGGAAAAATTGCCGCGATGTTTGTTGTCTACAGCCCAGTCGCAGATATAATGCAAACGGGATGAATAGCCGTTCAGACGGCCGCCGCGATAACGGATACGGCGTAGATTATATACATAATCCCGCCACGAACTTCTATTTTCGCCGGCAGTCATTGCAAGCGCCATCACCGTTTCCACAAAAGTGGTGCAGTCGAGTCTGTCAAGATCCACCGTAAGGACCTCTCCGCTGTCGCATTCAAGAGTATGTGCGACATACGGTGTGCCGATAAATTTACGTGCAAAGAATTCCACCCGTTCGCCTGAGCTACGGAAACTCCGCCCTGCAGCCTCACGTAGCATCTCTGTCAGACGGGTGGTATCGGCTTCTTCATTATAAAAACACACGCGTTCAAGATTGGTCGCGGCAAAAGAATTAGCGATTGCCGAAAAGCAAAAAATGAAAGCGAACGCAAACCTACGGATATATGATCGATTATTCAGATATTTCATAGCATACTATTTCCGACAGAAAAGTATCGCGGCAATCACGCCCGGAACCCAGGCGCATAGCGTCAACGCAGTCGTGATAAGGATAGCCCCACAACCTTTGTCAACGACGGCAAGCGGCGGGAATATAAGACAAAATAAAGCTCTGAGGCAGGACATAGGTCGTCGGAATCAATGATATTTTCAGCGAAAGTACAAAAAAATCCCTACAATCGCAAAAAAGCGCTGTGCCATTACTGACACAGCGCCGGGATATAGGGATGTTATGACTTGCTATCAGTCCTGATTGAGGTTGACACGCTTGAACTCTACAGCGACAAGACCCTTCATGCTCTTTTCGAGATACTGTGCGATGGTAAGTTCACCATCTTTCACATAAGCCTGTTCGAGAAGGACATTTTCTTTGAAGAACTTGTTGACGCGACCGGTTGCGATATTCTGAATCATTGCTTCCGGCAGGTTCGCAGCCTTAGCCTCGGCAGTTTCTTTGATAATAACGCGTGCCTTTTCGGCTTCCTCCTGTGTGAGCCAGCCCTTGGCAATGTTCGATTCAATGTGAGCCTCGCTGTCGCAGAGATTGGGATTGATACCGGCTTTTTTGAGAGCTGCATCGACAGCTTTCTTCACCTGCTCTTCCTTGGTTTTTTCGATAGCCACGGTGCGTTCCGATTCAACTACAGCTTCGGGCACGCTTTCGCGGTTTACAGCTACAGGGTTCATCGATGCCACCTGCATGGCGATATCGCGGCCTACCTGATAATCAACTCCTTCAAGGTTGAAGCCCACTATTGTGGAGAGCTTGTTTCCAAGGTGGTTATAGGAAGTGGTGGAAGGAGCCTCAAGGCATTCGTACATGCCGAGTTCGATTTTCTCACCTGTCTTGCCCACTTCTTCGACAATGATGTCGTTTACACTCATTCCGTCGATTGTAAGCTCCTTGAGTTCGTCGAGGCTACGCACGCGGTTAGCCACGGCAGCGTCAAGCAGACGCTGTGTAAGCGCTACGAAGCCTGCGTTCTTGGCAACGAAGTCGGTTTCGCAGTTAAGAGCCACGATTGCAGCGAAGTTAGCATCGTTCTTGGCGAGCACGCAACCTTCGGAAGCTTCGCGGTCTTCGCGCTTGGCGGCTACTGCCTGACCCTTCTTGCGGAGAATCTCGACAGCGGCATCGATGTCGCCGTTAGTTTCGGCGAGAGCTTTTTTGCAGTCCATCAGGCCGGCACTGGTGAGGTGACGCAGCTTGGTGATTTCTGCCATTGTTACTGCCATAATATTATAGTATTTATGGGGTTCGTGAATTGATTGATAAAATTTTCGCTTATGCCTGTACGGACATCGGATTACTCCTCTGTAGCAGCAACGGCTTCAGCAGCTTCAGCTACGGGAGCTTCTTCTGCATCGGCTTTGCGTACACGACGGCGTTCGCGTTTGGGTGCTGCGGCGGCGCCTTCTTCGGCAGGAGCATCTACCTTTTCAGCCTTACGTTCTTCCAGGCCTTCTGCCATAGCAGCCACAAGGGTGCCGGCAATAAGTTCGATCGATTTGGAGGCATCGTCGTTGACGGGAATAACGTAATCGATGTTGGTAGGATCTGAATTGGTATCGACCATAGCGAATACGGGAATACCAAGACGGTTTGCCTCAGCCACTGCAATGTGTTCTTTAAGAACGTCGACTACAAAAAGTGCAGAGGGCAGACGGTTCAGATCGGCGATAGAACCGAGAGTCTTCTCAAGTTTGGCACGCTGACGGGAAATCTGCAGACGTTCACGCTTTGAAAGATTATCAAAAGTGCCGTCGGCGGTCATCTTGTCGATGGTTGTCATCTTGCGGACAGCCTTGCGGATGGTGGGGAAGTTGGTAAGCATACCGCCGGGCCAACGCTCGATTACATAAGGCATATTGATGGACGACGCAAGGTCGGCTATTATCTGTTTGGCCTGCTTCTTCGTGGCCACGAAGAGGACTTTTTTGCCTGATTTAGCGAAACCTTTGAGGACGTCGGCGGCTTCCTGCAGTTTGGCGGAAGTCTTATAGAGGTCGATTATGTGGATACCGTTGCGTTCCATGAAGATATAGGGCGCCATTGCGGGGTTCCATTTTCTTTTGAGGTGGCCGAAGTGGCAGCCTGCTTCAAGGAGCTGTTCAAATGTGGGTGTTGCCATGATTTGGGAGTTTGTTTTGATTCGTTTACGTTCTTTTGTTGAAACAACCGAGAGGTAGGGAACGCGTCCATCCGCACGGTTTAGATACTAAACTTTCACCGTAATTCTTATGCCGCCAAGCCGGCGGCATAGAGTTCCGATGTATTCAAGCGGCTGTATAAATTAACGCTTGGAGAACTGGAAGCGCTTGCGTGCTTTGGGCTGACCGGGCTTTTTACGCTCTACAGCGCGCGGGTCACGGGTCATGAAGCCATGCTTGCGCAGGATTGCCTTGTCGTCGGGGTTGAGCTTAACGAGAGCACGGGCAATACCGAGGCGGAGAGCTTCTGCCTGGCCTTTATAGCCGCCGCCGTCAAGATTTACCTGAAAGTCATATTTTTCGGTAACTTCGAGAACCGACAGGGGCTGCTTTACGATGTACTGAAGAATTGAAGAGGGGAAGTACTTTTCGAGGGGGCGCTTGTTGATGGTGATTACACCGGTGCCTTCTTTAAGGATTACACGGGCAACGGCGGCCTTACGACGGCCAACTGCATTTACTGTTTCCATGCTTCAATTATTTCAGTTTGTTAATGTCGATTACTTTGGGGTTCTGAGCTTCGTGGGGATGGCTCGGACCGTTATAAACGTGCATGTTCTCGATCAGGCGACGACCCAGACGGTTTTTGGGAAGCATGCCTTTCATCACGCGGATGAACAGAGGATTCATGCCGGGTTTGAGATGCTTGTTGAATGATTTTTTCATCAGCACTTCGGGGGTAAGCTCACGCTGACCGCCGGGATAGCCGGTGAAGTTGAGGTAGATGCGATCAGTCATCTTCTTGCCGGTAAGGCGTACTTTGTCGGCATTGATGATGATAACGTTGTCGCCGCATTCCACGAAAGGAGAATAGCTGGGTTTGTATTTGCCGCGGAGAATTTTGGCAACCTTGGCGCAAAGACGACCGAGAACCTGGTCGGTGGCATCGATTACGACCCAGTCATGCTGCACGGACTGAGCATTGGGAGTCGCGGTTTTGTAGCTTAAAGTATCCACTTTTAATTACTTGATTGATAGTTACATAATTTAACTACTGCCGCTCGCTCGCTTGGCCAAAAGCTCGGTCGCCGCAGCTGTCGGATAATTATTTGGACATAATCGGTCTGCAAAAGTACTGCTTTTCACCGAACTATCCAAATAAATTTTATTACATTTGCACCTGCAAAAATCCTTATACCTAAAACCATCATCACAAATGACAAGAAAACTTGCCGCAGCCGCCATATCCGTGGCACTGTTTCTGCCGGGCTACGCCGAACAATACAGAAGTATTATCGTCGAGATGTCCAACCACCGCAATGTAGAACTTGAGCTAAACGCTTCGACATGCATCGATATCGATGAATCAGGTCTGACCTTCGGCAGTGCCGACGGAAACTCCACTCTCACCGTTCCACTTCATGAAATGCGGAACTGGACTTACAGCACCGAAGGTCCCGTTTCGGGAATAGAAGAAACTACCGGCGCGGACATCCCGGTGATACATATCAGCGACGGATATATGACCGTAAGCGGAACAGACTCAGCTACTCTGTTCGACACAAAAGGCATCAAAGCCGAATATGCGACATCCCAAAACGGAAGTACGCGGATAGCCACATCGTCGCTACCGTCGGGAATATACATATTACATACAGGCAAGCATTCATTCAAAATATCATTGACTCGATGAAAAAACATATACTGACAGCCACTCTGGCAATCTTACTCGCCGCAACTCCGGCTATTGCAGAAAACGAATGGCTACACATATATTACAAGAACGGCAGCAAATCGCGTGTCGTATCACGTCCTGCGAGCACACCCGCCAACATCACCCACAAAGGCAGCGCCGAAGAGTGCCACAGCCTTGTTCTGAACGATACTGAAAGCAGTGAAATGCCACGCGAACTGAAGCTCGCCAATGTCGACAGCTGTGTTATCGGCGCAAAGATTCCGACAATAAAAATAGTCACAGACGAGTACGTCGATGAAATACCGAGCAAGGACTACTACATGTCTGCACAAATCAGCATCGAAGGCTTCGGACTCTGCCCTGACTTTGAAACCAAAGCTGTAAACATCAAAGGAAGAGGCAACAGCACATGGTCTTTTCCAAAGAAGCCCTACCGCTTGAAATTCGACAAAAAGGCCGAATTCGGAGGCCTCAAAAAAGCAAAAAGCTTTGCCCTGATTGCCAACTGGATTGATGAAACAGGCGGTCTGCGCAACGCTATCGCCCTCAAAACGGCATCGCTACTCGGCATGCCCTTTACAAACAGCTGCATACCCGTCGACGTAACGCTCAACGGCAAGCCTCGAGGAACATATATGCTGACCGAGAAAATAGGCATAAACGGCGCAAGCGTCGACATCGACGAAACGACCGGCATACTTTTCGAACTTGACACCAACTACGACGAAGAATTCAAATTCTATTCCAAAAGATTCGGCCTGCCCGTAATGGTCAAAGATCCCGACCTAAACGAACTCGCCGCCGAAAATCCCGAAGGCGAAAGCGCTCAGGAAATGTTCGAACGCTGGCGAACCGATTTCGAGGCTTTCGAGTCCCGGATAGGATTCAACGACATAGACAGCAAGCTCGACATGACATCGGCCGTAAACTACGTACTGCTGAATCTGTTGACAAACAATGGCGAGCCCGGATGGCCGAAAAGCGTCTACATGTACAAAGCCAACGCCGACGACCTTTTCCATTTCGGACCCGCCTGGGACTACGACTGGGCTTTCAACTACGATCAGTACAAAGGCACTACGGAAACATATAACACCCGTGCATTCTCGTCAAGTTCCAATAGTGCCGGCGCAAAAATGTTCTACAGACTGGTGACACAAAGCTCATTCAAGAAAATGATACGCGAGCGTTTCGACTTCTTCAAAGAAGAACTTTTGCCACAGCTGCTTGAATACATCGACGAGTACACCGCTACAATCGAAGCTTCAGCCCTTGCCGACGCCGAGATCTGGGATCCGCTACGATCCTCATCGTGGGCGAGTGCCCCGGGGGCGAGCCATTTCCGCAAAAACAATGAACGCCTTAAGCAATGGCTTATGAATCGCATCGACTTTATAGACCGGGATCCGAACATGGGTCTGTATTGACAACATAAAACTCCTCTTACGCATCACGTGGACGACCGAAATTCCGACATTCCGAATTTGGCCGTCCACGTTTTTTCTATATCTTTACACAACAGAACAAAAGCACACACCACAAATCGCAAAAAACATGTTGTGAAACATAATTTCCGCTATTGCGAAATAAAACAAAAGACTGTAACTTAGCGGCGGAATTAAGTGTAATTTTACACCATACTACACCGCTGATACCTGACAACAATATAAACCTAAAATACTTTTTTTTGCAATGACTTCCCTTAAATCTATTTTTCCGCTTGTGATAGCCGCAACCGTCGGCGCAGGCATTATTTCCTGTGGCGGAAACAACCAGGAGAAAGATCTGACAAAAAGCGGCCTTGACCGCGAAGCGTTCCAAAACGAATACAATGGAAAAGCAACCGACCTGTATGTCCTGACCAACTCCAACGGACTCGAAGCCTGCTTCACCAACTTCGGCGGACGACTGGTTTCGATGATGGTTCCCGACCGCGACGGACGCATGCACGACGTTGTGCTCGGCTTCGACAGTGTTACTCCTTATTTCCCCGAAAACAACCAGACCGACTTCGGCGCAACCATAGGCCGCTATGCAAACCGCATAAACGGAGGCCGCATGATCATCGACGGCGACACCGTCATTCTGCCGCAGAACAACTTCGGCCACTGCCTCCACGGAGGTCCTGCCGGCTGGCAATACCAAGTATGGGACGCCGTACAGCCCGATGACTCCACACTCGTGCTGTCGCTCGTTTCTCCCGACGGCGACAACGGCTTCCCCGGCGAAGTAAAAGCAGAAGTCACCTATGTTCTGCGTTCCGACAACGCTCTCGACGTGACATACACAGCCACCACCGACCGCCCCACCGTGGTCAACATGACACAGCACTCCTATTTCAACCTCTCCGGCGACCCGTCCAACACCGTCCACAATCATCTGCTGACACTCAACGCGTCGAATTTCACACCTACCGACACCACCTATATGCCCACAGGTGAAATCCGCCCAGTTGCCGGCACACCGATGGACTTCACCACCGCCAAAGCCATAGGCCTCGACATAGCTGCCGACGACGAGCAGATACGCGGCGCCCACGGCTTCGACCACAACTGGGTACTCGACACCGAAGGCAGCCTCGACCGCGCAGCCGCACGCCTTGAATCGCCGGAAACAGGCATAGTAATGGAGGTTTTCACAAACGAACCCGGCCTACAGGCATACAGCGGCAATTTCCTTGACGGGACAATGACAGGAAAAGGCGGAAAAGCAATGAACTGCCAGACTGCAATATGCCTTGAAACCCAAAAATACCCCGATACCCCCAACCATCCCGAATGGCCGTCGGCAACACTCAATCCCGGTGAAAAATATATCTCACGCTGCATCTTCCGTTTCAGCACAGCCGAATAAACCTTAAACCTTAACAACCTTTTTCCTGTCAGTAAAAAAATCATGCAACAAGCAAGCGCAGTCATGGCAATTCCCGACTGGATTGTCATCGGACTATTCTTCGTAGCCCTCGTGGGCATAATCGTCTGGGTATCTCGGATGAAACAGAACAACGCCGCCGACTATTTCCTCGGCGGCAAAGATGCCACATGGATCGCGATAGGCGCCTCCATATTCGCCTCGAATATCGGCTCAGAACACCTGATCGGTCTGGCCGGCTCCGGCGCATCGTCGGGTATGGCCATGGCTCACTGGGAAATCCAGGGCTGGATGATCCTTATCCTCGGCTGGGTATTCGTGCCTTTCTACTCGCGTTCGATGGTATACACCATGCCTGAATTCCTCGAAAAACGATTCAACAAATCATCGCGCACAATTCTGGCCACAATCTCCCTTATCAGCTACGTGCTAACCAAAGTGGCCGTGACGGTCTACGCCGGAGGTCTTGTATTCCAGCAGGTATTCGGAATCGATGAAATCTGGGGAATCGACTTCTTCTGGATTGCAGCCGTCGGTCTGGTGCTTATCACAGCTCTCTACACCGTTTTCGGCGGCATGAAATCTGTCCTCTACACTTCGGTGCTGCAGACCCCTATCCTGCTCTTAGGTTCGCTAATCATTCTTGTGCTCGGATTGAAGGAACTCGGAGGATGGGATGAAATGATGCGTATCTGCGACGCCGTAAAAGTCAACGAATACGGCGATTCCATGACCAATCTTATCCGCAGCAACAGCGACGCCGACTTCCCCTGGCTCGGCGCACTGATAGGCTCCGCCGTCATAGGCTTCTGGTACTGGTGCACCGACCAGTTCATCGTACAGCGCGTACTCTCGGGCAAGGACGAGCGCCAGTCGCGCCGCGGCACCATCTTCGGGGCATACCTCAAACTTCTGCCCGTATTCCTGTTCCTCATCCCCGGCATGATCGCATACGCCCTCCACGTCAAGTACATCGGTCAGGGTGGCGAAGGTTTCCTGCCTGTGCTCGCCAACGGCAATCTGAACACCGACGCGGCATTCCCCACCCTTGTGGCCAAACTGTTGCCCGCCGGCGTGAAAGGTCTTATCGTATGTGGCATACTTGCAGCCCTGATGTCATCGCTGGCATCGCTCTTCAACTCGTCGGCTGCTCTGTTCACAATCGACTTCTACCAGCGCTATAAACCCGATACCGATCCGAAAAAGCTCGTGCGCATCGGTCAGATTGCAACAGTCGTGATTGTCGTGCTCGGCATACTCTGGATTCCCGTAATGCGCTCTGTCGGCGATGTGCTCTATCTCTATCTGCAGGACGTACAGTCGGTACTCGCCCCGGGCATCGCCGCCGCATTCCTTATCGGCATCCTGTGGAAACGCGCATCCGCTCAAGGCGGTATGTGGGCACTGCTCTCCGGTCTTATCATCGGCCTGACACGCCTCGGCGCCAAGATTTATTACAGCAACGCCGCATTGCTTCCCGACGAAAGCTCCAACCTGTTCCGCTACGTCTTCTACGACTGCAACTGGCTGTTCTTCTGCGGCTGGATGCTGGTGTTCTGCCTCGCTGTAGGAGTGATCGTATCCCTATGCACCAAAGCTCCGGTACCGGAGAAAATCCAAGGACTTGTATTCGGTACTTCGACACCCGCACAACGTGCCGAAACACGTGCAAGCTGGAATGGCTGGGATATCTTCCACACAGTTGTCATCCTCGGCATCACTGTGGCTTTCTATATCTATTTCTGGTAAAACCGTATTTCCTTTAAATGGAAAATTACTACAGTTCCGCAGCCCGATTTCCTGTCGGAGTAGACTGCATCATATTCGGCCTTGTGGGCGGCAGCTTATGTCTGCTGCTCACACGCCGAGCCTTTGAACCGGCAAAAGGAGAATGGTCGCTTATGGGCGGTTTCGTCGATGCCGACGAAAGCGTCGATGACGCGGCGCGACGCATCCTGCGCCAACTCACCGGACTGGAGAATATCTATATGGAACAGGTCGGCGCTTTCGGCGAAGTCGACCGCGACCCCGGCGACCGGGTGGTATCCGTGGCATACTTCGCTCTCCTCGGTGCTTCCGAGTATGATTCCGAACGCCTTGAAGCCCACGCGGCCGAATGGGTCGATCTGGCAGAACTGCCGGATCTATGCTTCGACCACCCGCGCATGATCCGGGCGGCCTTGGAGCAACTGCGTGCCAAAATATCGCTTAACCCGATAAGCTTCAACCTGCTGCCGGAGATGTTCACCCTCAGCCAACTGCAGGCGCTCCACGAAACTATCCTCGGCAGAAGCATCGACAAGCGGAATTTCCGCAAACGCATAGCCGAACTCAACTGTATAGAGCGCACGGGCGCTATCGACAAATCATCACGTCGCGGAGCTGCCCTGTACCGCTTCAATACCGAGGTTTACAAAACAACCCATAATTTCAAAATCAACAGTAAATAAATCCGACCTGATATTATGTTAGAAAAGCTGAAAGAAGACGTATTCCGTGCCAATCTCGACCTTGTACGCCATGGCCTGGTGATTTTCACCTGGGGAAATGTATCAGGCATCGACCGCGAGAACGGTCTTGTCGTAATAAAGCCTAGCGGCGTTGACTACGATACCATGAAAGCATCCGATATGGTAGTGGTCGATCTGGCTTCAGGTGAAGTGGTCGAAGGCAATCTGCGTCCCTCTTCCGACACCCCAACACATCTCGCTCTCTACCGCGCCTTCTCCGAGATAGGCGGAGTGGTTCATACACATTCGACATACGCCACCGCTTGGGCGCAGGCAGGAATCGACCTGCCAAACATAGGAACAACCCACGCCGACTACTTCCATCAGGCAATTCCCTGCACCCCCGACATGACACGCGAGGAAGTCGAAGGCGACTACGAACTTGCCACCGGACTGGTAATCGTACGTCGTTTCGAGGGTCTGAACCCCACGCACACTCCGGGTGTACTGGTAAAAAACCACGGGCCTTTCGCCTGGGGTAAATCGCCCGCCGATGCCGTACACAACGCCGTAGTCATGGAACAGGTGGCAAAAATGGCATCCATAGCCTACAGCGTCAATCCCGCCCTTACCATGAACCCGCTACTGATAGAGAAACACTTCTCTCGGAAACACGGACCCAACGCATACTACGGACAAAAGAAAAACTGAATCTCCCACAAACAATAAATTCAATACGATTATGATTTTCGATAACTATGAAATCTGGTGGATCACAGGCGCACAGCTCCTTTACGGAGGCGATGCCGTGGTCAAAGTCGACAGCCACTCAAAAGAGATGGTCGACAGCCTGAATAATTCGGGCAAGCTCCCCGTAAAAGTCGTTTATAAAGGAACAGCCAACTCTTCCCGTGAAGTGGCCGACCTTATGACTGCCGCCAACAACGATCCGCGCTGCGCCGGCGTAATCACATGGATGCACACATTCTCTCCCGCAAAGATGTGGATCCACGGCCTGCAGATTCTCAACAAGCCCATGCTTCACTTCCACACCCAGTACAATGCGGAAATTCCCTGGGAAACCATGGACATGGACTTCATGAACCTTAACCAGAGCGCCCATGGCGACCGCGAATTCGGGCATATCTGCTCTCGCATGCGCATACGCCGCAAAGTAGTGACCGGCTACTGGAAAGACGACGCCACTCTGGAACGCATCGCCGTATGGCAGCGTGTAGCTGTGGCATGGGCAGACTCTCAGGACATGCTTATCCTCCGATTCGGCGACCAGATGAATAATGTAGCCGTTACCGACGGCGACAAGGTTGAAGCGGAAATACGCATGGGCTACCATGTCGACTACTGTCCTTTCAGTGAAGTTCTGTCCTATTTCCACAAAGTAGCCGACGCCGACGTGGATGCACTCGTGGAAACATACTTCAAAGAATATGACCACGAAAAATCGCTCGAAGACAAATCGACCGAAGCATACCGCAAAATATGGAACTCCGCCAAAGCCGAGCTTACTCTCCGGGCAATACTCACCGACAAGGGTGCGAAAGGTTTCACAACAAATTTCGATGACCTCGGCGACGTAAACGTCGACGAAACCGGCAACGGCTTCGACCAGATCCCCGGACTGGCATCGCAGCGCCTGATGGCCGAAGGCTACGGTTTCGGTGCCGAAGGCGACTGGAAGAGCGCAGCCCTCTACCGCACCGTATGGGTGATGTCGCAAGGCCGCGGATGTTCTTTCCTCGAAGACTATACCCTTAATTTCGACGGCAAGCAAAGCGCTATCCTTCAGGCTCACATGCTTGAAGTGTGCCCGCTCATAGCCGAACAGCGCCCCCGTCTGGAAGTCCACTTCCTCGGCATCGGCTACCGCAAAACACAGACCGCACGTCTGGTATTTACATCTCGTCCGGGCTATGGAGTCACCGCTACAGTTGTCGACATGGGCAACCGCTTCCGCCTGATTGTGAACGACGTCGACTGCATAAAGAGCAAGCCTCTGCCCAAACTGCCCGTGGCATCCGCCCTGTGGATTCCGCAGCCGAGCTTCGAAATCGGCGCAACCGCATGGATTCTTGCCGGAGGCACACACCACTCGTGCTTCTCATACGTCCTGACACCCGAATACTGGGAAGATTATGCCGAAATGGCCGGAATCGAAATGGTGCATATCGACAAAAACACCACTATCGAAGACTTCAAGCAGAACCTGCGTCTGGGCGAGGTTTACTACATGCTGAACCGCTCTTTTTATAAGTAAGCCAATGTCATGAACACCGATTTGAAAAACGTCATCGCCGACGGCCGCGCGGTGCTGGGCATAGAGTTCGGCTCTACACGCATCAAAGCCGTGCTCACCGACGGTGCCACAAACGCCCCCGTCGCACAAGGTGTGCACGATTGGGAAAACCGCCTTGTCGACGGACTGTGGACCTATAGCATCGACGATATAATCAACGGCATGCAGGCTTGTTATGCCGATCTGCGCGCGAACGTACGCCGCGACTACGGTGTCGACATCGAGCGCCTGGCCGCAATAGGTATAAGCGCAATGATGCACGGCTATATGGCTTTCGGCGCCGAAGGTCGTATTCTGGTGCCTTTCCGCACCTGGCGCAACACGAACACCGGCCGCGCCGCCGCCGAACTGTCGGAGCTTTTCAATTTCAACATCCCTCTGCGCTGGAGCATATCGCATCTCTATCAGGCCATTCTTGACGGAGAAACACATATCAGCGAAATAAGCTTCCTGACAACTCTGGCCGGATATATCCACTGGCGACTGACCGGCCGCAAGGTCATCGGCGTAGGCGATGCCTCCGGAATGATGCCCATCGACTCCGACACCGGAGATTATTCATCCGCAATGATTGAGAAATTCGAAGCGGTAGCAGCTGCCAAAGGTTTCACAGAGAAGCTGCGCGACATCCTCCCCGCCGTTCTCAGCGCAGGCGAGGATGCCGGCTCCCTTACAAAAGAAGGCGCAGCTCTGCTCGACAAATCGGGCACACTTCGGGCCGGCACAGCTCTCTGTCCGCCCGAAGGCGACGCCGGAACGGGCATGGTGGCAACCAACGCCGTACTGCCTCGCACCGGCAACGTATCGGCCGGCACATCGTCTTTCTCCATGATTGTGCTTGAAAAAGAACTTTCACAGCCATACGAGGTAATCGACATGGTGACTACGCCCGACGGCAGCCCCGTAGCAATGGTGCACTGCAACAACTGCACGTCCGACCTCAACGCCTGGGTAGGCATATTCCGCCGTTTCCAGGAACTGATAGGCGTACCCGTCGACATGGATGAACTTTTCGGACGCCTCTATGGCGAAGCCCTCAAAGGCGACGCCGACTGCGGAGGTCTGCTGTCCTACAATTTCTTCTCGGGCGAACCCGTCGTCGGACTGACCGAAGGCCGGCCGATCTTCGTACGCAAGGCCGACGACCGTTTTACCCTGGCAAACTTCATGCGTGCCAATCTTTTCGCTTCAGTCTCCGTACTGAAGATCGGAAATGACATTCTCTTCAACAAAGAGAAAGTGCAAGTCGACCGCATCACAGGCCACGGAGGTCTGTTCAAGACTCCCGTTGTAGGCCAACGCATACTTGCAGCCGCCCTCAATTCGCCTATTTCCGTTATGGAAACCGCAGGCGAAGGCGGCGCATGGGGCATTGCGTTGCTCGCATCGTATCTTGTCAACAACCCCGACGGAAAGACTTTGGCCGAATGGCTTGAAGAAAAAGTATTCCTCGGCGAGGCAGGCACGGAAATAAAACCGGATCCCGCCGATGTCGGCGGTTTCGACGCCTACATCGCGGCCTATTCGCGCGGCATAGCACTCGAACACGCCGCCATCAAGGCCGGAGTCTGATTTTCCATACACAACAAACAAGAGGAGCGACACTCAGCGGAGGTCGCTCCTCTTGTTTGTTATAGAGTTTATTTATTATTGTAGTTTGAATTCGATAGGAACACTGAACTTTACCTCCACTTCACAGCCATCCTTCTTGCCGGGAGTCCAGCGTGGCATAGCCTTGACCACCCGTATGGCTTCGGCATCGAGCGAAGGCCATACCGGATTATTGACAACGGCATCTCTTATCGAACCATCGGCTCCGACTACGAAACCGACAATAACACGCCCCTGCTTCTCTGCCTTTAGAGCATCTTCGGGATATTGCACATTTTTCATCAGCCACTTCAGCATTTCCTGATTTCCGCCCGGAAACTCAGGCATCCCTTCAAGCGGGGATTCTTTCTCTATGCTGCTCATTCCAACAACCCGTATACCTTCAGTTTCATCGCCGGAGGAATCCGAACTATGAGCCTCGACTTTTATGCCATTAGGATTTTTCACATGATAGACAGTTCCTTCCTTTGCCTCGATGACAATAAGGCTATCCCTATATACTGTTATTGATTCGATATCCTCAGGATTCAGATGAGTATCATCGATAGTTTCAACTTCGACATAAGCTTTGGGCGACGTTTCATCCGCCGGAATTTTTTCACTATCTTTGCCCACGTCGGAAACAGAATCGATTCCGCAGGACACGAAAGGTAGGTTTACCACTGCGAGTGCCACGGCTACGGCTGGCACCAGTGCAAGAGCGCGCACCCGGCGCGACTTGCTTGTTGAAGATTTTAGCATCATGGTGATACGTTTTTTAAGTTTACTATGATTCAGGCTGTTGGCAAGGACTGGAAAACTTTGGCCAACAGCTTTTTTTATAAGCAACATCTGATAGGCGCGGACATCGTGTCCGTCGGCAATGACAGCCATATCTGCCTGATATTCATGAACACTACGAAGTTCGTCGAGCATAAGCCATGAAGCCGGATTATACCATAGAAATATAATACCCAATTGCCCTACGACAAGATCGATGGGATGACGGCAGTCGATATGTTTCATCTCGTGCGCCATAATCATTTCTCCTGCAGTGTCATAGTCCTCACGACCCATAACTATATAATGCATCCAGCTGAAAGGCGACAGACGGCAGTCGTCGAGCAGCACAAGCGTGTACCGGCCTTTTTTAATTCTTTGACCGCGGCGCACAGTCAGCGCAAGGCGACACCAGCTGACAAGCGTAAAGATTGTCATTACGGCCACACCTGCGAGATATACACCGACTGCAAGAGCGGGAAGCTTATCCGTCCAAGCGGACGCAGCCGGCTCTGTAGCGGCAGTCACGCCGAGCATCTGTAGTTCTCCGGCAACTGTTTCGCCGACAATGTATGGCTGCACTACGATTCCGCTAAAGACAAAGGCGGGCACAAGTGCCGACACCACGTATGTTCCAATGAGCACACAACGGTTAAAAAGAGGCTGTTTCTCATTGGCGAGGAGCCATTTGTAAACAAGGTACAGGCTGAGAAGCACCAGACCGGCCACGAAAGTATAAGAAGTGAATGCGCCCATAGTCATGATTTTTTGCGTTCTATCATATCAATCAGCTCTTTCAATTCATCAAGAGAGATTTTCTCTTCTTCGACAAGAGTCGACACAGCTCCGAGATAACTGTTGTTGAAATATCCTTTCACGATCTGTCCGAGCGAACGGTCGCGGAACTCCTCTTTGGCGCGCACGGCACGATAACGATGAGAACCCGCCACAACTTCGTGGTCGACAAAGCCTTTATCCTCAAGATTACGGATCACGGTCGATACGGTATTGAAATGCGGCCGAGGGTCGGGGTATCGCTCCAGCAGTTCACGGACGAACTGCGGTCCCCATGTCCACAACATCTGCATCACCTCTTCCTCCCGAGGCGTCAGCAAGGATTTTTTTCTGCCTTTGTTTGTCATACACTTTCAACTATTTTTGCAGTTGCTATAACTAATAAATTAGTTACACATGGCAAATATATAACTATATTTTTAGTTACACAAGTTTTCTCAAATTTTTCAAAAAAAATTATCAGAATTATTTTACATACGCCGCGAGTAGAGATACGCTTATGCCTTAGTGAAGCACCACACCACATAATATAATATAATAGAAGTAAGCCGCCCACGGGCGGCTTACTTCTATTATATTATGTGTAAAATATTTCAGAACAGGCTCCAGCTGACAGTCAGACCGGCCATTACGATAGCGACCATCGACATAAGCTTTATAAGAATGTTAAGGCTGGGACCGGATGTATCCTTGAACGGATCGCCCACGGTATCTCCCACGACTGTAGCCTTATGTACTTCGCTACCCTTGCCGCCATGATTGCCTTCTTCTATGTATTTCTTTGCATTATCCCATGCTCCTCCAGAGTTGGCCATAAAGATAGCCAGCACGAAACCGGCCGAGAGTCCGCCTACAAGCAGACCTATGACGCCGGGCACGCCGAAGACAAGACCTGTAACAATAGGAGCAAGAATGGCAAGCAAGGACGGGAAAATCATCTCGCGCTGCGCTCCCTTGGTGGATATCTGTACGCAGCGGGCATAGTCCGGTTCGGCCTGACCGGTCAGTATACCTTTGATCTCACGGAACTGACGGCGCACTTCTTCGACCATGTGTGCAGCGGCACGACCTACGGCATTCATGGTAAGGCCACAGAAAAGGAACGCCATCATCGAACCGATAAACATGCCTGAAAGCACTTTGGGGTTCATAAGTGTGACATCGAAATAAGTCATGAAGTCGGTGAACGAGGCGTCGTGCAAAGGACGCACGGCGCCGCCCGGCAATTCTATGACAGTCTGTCCCAGACGCGACATGCCTATGCGCAATTCCTCGACATAAGAGGCAAGAAGCGCCAGACCTGTCAGAGCAGCCGAACCTATGGCAAAACCTTTGCCCGTGGCCGCAGTGGTATTACCCAGAGAATCAAGCGCATCCGTACGGCGACGTACTTCTTCGCCCAATCCGCTCATCTCGGCATTGCCGCCGGCATTGTCGGCGATAGGTCCGTAAGCATCGGTAGCAAGAGTGATGCCGAGGGTCGAGAGCATGCCGACAGCGGCTATGCCGATACCGTATAGTCCCATAGCCACATTCGAGAAGTCGAAACCTGAAGCAAGCCAGTAGGACAGAATGATACCCGCCACTACAGCTATCACAGGAACAGCCGTGGAAACCATACCAAGACCGACTCCGGAAATGATAACCGTGGCAGGTCCCGTCTTACCGCTTTCGGCAAGGCGTTTTGTCGGTTTATACGACTGCGACGTATAGTACTCTGTCGAACGGCCTATGACTATGCCTACGACAAGACCGACTACCACTGCCAAAGATATATTCACCCAGTTTGTAAGCTGAAGCGCCCACAGGATAAGGAAAGTGGCACCGACAATCAGAACAGAGCTGAGATTTGTACCGAAAGACAGAGCGCCAAGCAGATTCTTCATCGTCGCATTCTCTTTGGTGCGCACGGAGAATATGCCTATGATCGACAGCACTATGCCCACTGCCGCGATAAGCATGGGAGCGATCACGGCCTTGTACTGCATCTCAGTGTCGCCGCCGCCGATAAATGCGGCCGCACCCAAGGCGGCAGTAGCAAGAATGGAACCGCAGTACGATTCATAGAGATCGGCGCCCATACCGGCCACGTCGCCCACGTTGTCGCCCACATTGTCGGCAATAGTCGCCGGATTGCGGGGATCGTCCTCTGGAATACCGGCTTCGACTTTTCCGACAAGGTCGGCGCCGACGTCGGCCGCTTTAGTGTAGATACCGCCGCCGACACGCGCGAAGAGCGCCTGGGTCGAAGCACCCATGCCGAATGTAAGCATAGTGGTGGTAATCATGCAGAGTTTGGCCGTCGGAGCCGCGGGATCGTCGGCCACGAAATAGTCAAGTATAAGATACCAGAACGAAATGTCGAGCAGGCCGAGTCCCACTACGACAAGACCCATCACGGCACCGCTGCGGAAAGCCACGCGCAGACCAGCGTCAAGCGATGTACGTGCGGCATTGGCCGTTCGCGCCGAAGCGTTGGTGGCCGTCTTCATGCCGAGATAACCTGAAAGTCCGGAGAAGAAACCGCCGGTGAGGAAGGCTACAGGCACCCATGGATTCTGAAGATTGAATCCATAGGCCATTACAGCAAAAATCGCCGCGATAACCACAAAGACTATCGTAACGATTTTGTACTGCTGCCGCAGATAAGACATTGCGCCTTTACGGACATGCGAGGCGATACGCGCCATCCGGTCGGTACCTTCGCTGCGGCTCATCATACCGCGATAAAAGTACCATGCCAGCAGCAAAGCCAGAAAGGACGCCGCAGGCACAATCCAGAACAAGGATTTTTCCATTTGTTGAAAGAATGTGATTTAAGGTGGTTAGTATTTTGTTTAGTTAGCGTAAAATTAAAACTTTCGGCCGGAACAGCTTCACCGTCCGGCCGAGTGTTAACATTGTTTAACCACAAAAGATTCTATCGTAACTATTCAGCGAAAACAAAGGATGCGAAGATATAGCCCGTCAGTTTAGACG
>CAJUKD010000027.1 GCA_910587235.1 uncultured Muribaculaceae bacterium | reverse complement strand
AATTTCAACAATTTCAAAGTACTCTTTCCGATTTTAATGGGACATCAATGATATTAAACATAATAGAACGACAATGGCAAATTCGACAACAAACCGTAATCAGGAATATGAGTATGGCGGGCTGCTTATCAACGGCTTCGCCATGCTCTTTTTTACATTCATACTTATTCCTGTGCTGATAGTGTTCTGCATCGTACAGGGTGGAGAGGAGAATTTGTGGCTCAGTGCCGGCGCATCGGCAGTGCTGTTTATCCTGTTCATCATCGGATGTGTGGGTTATTTCACCCAGGAGCCTAACGAGGCGCGTGTGATGATATTTTTCGGCAAGTACTGCGGCACCTGTCGCAGTGTCGGTTATTATTGGGCCAATCCGTTCATGACACGTCGCAAACTCTCTCTGCGCATACGTAACATGGACATCGAGCCGATAAAGGTCAACGATAAGATAGGTAATCCCGTTCTTATCGGCATGGTGCTTGTGTGGCGAATCAAGGATACGTATCGGGCCGTGTTCGATATCGATTCGGCCTCACTCGGAGCCACAGGCGTAGGAGTAAGCAGTGCAGCCCTTGAGAAATTCGTGCGCATACAGAGCGACGCCGCCCTGCGCGAGGTTACGGGCCACTACGCCTATGACCAGACCGACGGCACTTCCGACGAACTGACTCTGCGCGACGGAGGCGATGAGATCAACGAACTTCTCGAACGCAAGATCAACGACCGCCTTGCAATGGCCGGCATGGAGGTGGTGGAAGCACGCCTTAATTATCTTGCTTATGCTCCTGAGATTGCAGCCGTAATGCTGCGGCGCCAGCAGGCTTCGGCAATCATATCCGCCCGTGAGAAAATTGTTGAAGGTGCTGTGTCGATGGTCGATATGGCTCTTAAACGCCTCGATAAAGACGGTATCGTTGTTCTCGACGACAAGCAGAAAGCTGCCATGGTGGGCAACCTGCTTACCGTCCTCTGCGCCGACGAACCTGCCCAGCCTGTAGTAAATACCGGCGCCTGATCTTAATTTACCTGAAAGTTAGATATATGTTTTAATGTAATTCTATGAATATTTTATCTGTTTTTAGCGGCTTGTCTAAAGGCTCGGAGTTTGGGTCTTTTCGATGTGTTGCTGCTGTAATTGCCTTATTGATAACGCAATACCTCCCTCCGCTGTCCTGTAGCCTGCACGCAAGGACAATAAACGCTTCGGAACTGCTTCTTCTCGGAAGGGGATGGAGCGTTAACGAGCAATATTCTGTCCCATACGCACGTATTCCGTCAAGGCTTATTACCGGCGATATGAATGAGGCCACACAGGGGCAGTCAAGATGCTCCACGGGTCTGATGTTCAACTTTTCCACAAATTCAAAAAAAATAAAGGCAACATATACACCGTGGATGAATTATTCAATGCCACATCAGGCTACAACGGGAACGCGCGGGCTTGATCTATATATGTACGACACGGAAAGGGGGCGTTGGATTTATTTGGCAACGCACAAGCCTACGCAGGAGCGTGTCCAGAATGTTGATTTTGTTGCGGCATTTGACGGTACATTCCATGATTTTCTTGTGTATTTCCCGTTGTACGACGGTGTGATGGATATTTCGCTCCAAATCGACGACGGGGCGGAAATATGTCCTGCCAATTCTGAATATATGAATCCGGACAAAAAGGTGGTGGTATATGGAACAAGTGTCACACAGGGCGGATGTGCTTCGCGTACGGGGATGCTCGGCAGCTCTATCCTTGGCCGCAGGCTCAAATGCCAAACTTATAACTTCGGATTCAGTAATGGTGGAAATCTTGATTTGGCTACAGCTCGCGCTATCAAGGAAATCAAGGGCGTTTCTTTATATGTAATTGATGCCATAGGCAATTCTACAGCTCAGGTTATAGAAGAACGGATGTATGATTTCGTCCATATTCTGATGGACGCTAATCCTAATGCTTCTTTTATATTTGTTGAGGGCGTAAATCCGAATTATGTTGCCTATGCGCCTGGATATTCCGGTTATAGGATGGGTAATGAGAAACAACGCGAGATTGTTGAGCGTCTTAAGGCTGAAAATCCTGATAAAAAATTTGAGATAGTACCTGCATCGGAGTTCGAAGTGGCTGAAGGCGAAGGATCTGTCGATGGTGTGCACTTTACCGATCTGGGATTTATCACTTGGGCACGAGCCGTGGCTCCTGTCGCGGAACGCATGATGGCTCCCGTTGCGGCCAAAGTAGATGTTATGGATAAAGAAACTATGCCGGTGGGTTATTATGATTTGCAGGGAATAAGTCTGGACACACCTAAGCCCGGTTTGAATATTGAAGTGCTCTCTGACGGAAGCACGCGTAAATTTGTACGAAAATAGCCTAAACCGGGTCTACGTCGTAATAGACCGTGAGCGCGCGCATTGTGGGTGATGCCGCGAGATTGACGTATTGCTCGCTCAGTATTTCCTTTACGCGCTGCATGGATGCGCCGCTTTCTATCTTGAGCATTATCTTGCGGATATATAGTGATGCCACGCGTCCTACAGCCGGTTCCTGCGGGCCGTTGACGCGTTTGCCGAATACGCGGCGCAAAGCCTCGGCGTAGGCTGCGGCGCATTGGTCGGCTATGCGCGGGTCGCGGTGTTTGACGTAGATATCGATTACTTTGGAAAATGGCGGATAACCGAAAGCGCGGCGTTCTTCAAGTTCATGGGAATAGAATCCGGCATAGTCGTGATTACGCAGGAAAGCGATGCCTCGCTGCCTGGGGCGACAAGGTGTATGTGACCCTCTACGACGGCTATGTCGCCCGTATCGACGCCAACACGATGGCGATCGACGCACGGGTGAAGGTCGGCAACAACCCCGAGGGAATATGTGTGTCCGGCGACAAGCTCTATGTCGCCAATTCCGGAGGCTACCAGCCTGTGCCCGACAACACCCTTTCGGTCATAGACATACCGACTTTCACCGCGACTTCGACCATTGAAGTGACTGTCAATCCCAATATGGTACGTGCCGGTGCCGACGGCAAGCTTATAGTTCTCTCTTACGGTAATTTCGCCGACATACCCAACACCCTTCAGGAAGTTGACACTGCTACCGGCGATGTCAAGGTGATCGCGCGCAACAGCCAGATTATTCTTGCGGTCAACGGCAGCGAAGTGTTCTACTTCACCGCACGCCAGGAAAACTGGGTGGTTACAGAGTCGGCATTCAAGGCTTACGACTGCCGTTCGGGCGAAACCCGCGACCTTGCACTGACCGCCGCCGACGGCAGCACGCTGAGCAATGTATATAGCCTCGGAGTCGATCCGGCAACCGATGCGCTTTATGTCGGCACGTCGGACTATAACACTACAGGCGAAGTCTACGTTTTCGATGCCGACGGGAAACTTGGCGAAAAACTCGCCGTGTCAGGCATAAGCCCTATCTCTTACGCCTTCTTTGACGAAAAATAAGAATATATATTTTGGCGTTTTGCCGAAATTTGCTATTTTTGTGATATTATATTAAACATAATAGAACGACAATGGCAAATTCGACAACAAACCGTAATCAGGAATATGAGTATGGCGGGCTGCTTATCAACGGCTTCGCCATGCTCTTTTTTACATTCATACTTATTCCTGTGCTGATAGTGTTCTGCATCGTACAGGGTGGAGAGGAGAATTTGTGGCTCAGTGCCGGCGCATCGGCAGTGCTGTTTATCCTGTTCATCATCGGATGTGTGGGTTATTTCACCCAGGAGCCTAACGAGGCGCGTGTGATGATATTTTTCGGCAAGTACTGCGGCACCTGTCGCAGTGTCGGTTATTATTGGGCCAATCCGTTCATGACACGTCGCAAACTCTCTCTGCGCATACGTAACATGGACATCGAGCCGATAAAGGTCAACGATAAGATAGGTAATCCCGTTCTTATCGGCATGGTGCTTGTGTGGCGAATCAAGGATACGTATCGGGCCGTGTTCGATATCGATTCGGCCTCACTCGGAGCCACAGGCGTAGGAGTAAGCAGTGCAGCCCTTGAGAAATTCGTGCGCATACAGAGCGACGCCGCCCTGCGCGAGGTTACGGGCCACTACGCCTATGACCAGACCGACGGCACTTCCGACGAACTGACTCTGCGCGACGGAGGCGATGAGATCAACGAACTTCTCGAACGCAAGATCAACGACCGCCTTGCAATGGCCGGCATGGAGGTGGTGGAAGCACGCCTTAATTATCTTGCTTATGCTCCTGAGATTGCAGCCGTAATGCTGCGGCGCCAGCAGGCTTCGGCAATCATATCCGCCCGTGAGAAAATTGTTGAAGGTGCTGTGTCGATGGTCGATATGGCTCTTAAGCGCCTCGATAAAGACGGTATCGTTGTTCTCGACGACAAGCAGAAAGCCGCGATGGTCGGAAATCTGCTGACCGTCCTTTGTGCCGACGAACCGGCTCAGCCTGTGGTTAATACAGGTGCCTGATGCCCTGTCGGCGGGAAACAGTTCTTATATAAAGACCAAACATGCCATCTCTTGACTGGATAGGAAAAGATAAAGTTGTAACCCATCATCTCGACGTGCAGGTTCATGAATTGCTGCACAGTTACGGCTTCACTGCCGGTGGCCGCCGCAAGGCGCCCACCGGCAGTGGCAATATGATAATACATGGCGATAATCTTATCGCTTTGAAGTCGCTCTTGCCCGAATACGAAGGCCGGGTGGATTTCATCTATATAGATCCGCCTTATAACACGGGCAATGAAAAGTGGGTGTACAACGACAGTGTGAGCGACCCTCGTATGCTTTCGTGGCTGGGGAAAGTGGTCGGCAAGGAGGGCGAGGATTTCACGCGCCACGACAAATGGCTGTGTATGATGTATCCGCGTCTTCAGTTGCTGCGCAAGCTGTTGTCTGACGACGGTTTCATATTCATTTCAATAGATGATAACGAGGTTGCTTCCCTCAGGATCATATGTGATGAGATATTCGGCGTTTCGAATTTTGTAGGCCAGTGGAACTGGTTTAAATCGGCTACACCGCCGAATCTTTCGTATAAGATAAAGAAAAATGTCGAGTATGTGCTATGCTATCAGCGTTTTAAAAATAACACGCGTTTTCATGGCGTAAGAAAAGTCAGCAAAAGTAGCGACCCTCTTATAAACTCAACCAATCCGGTCAAAACTCTGACTTTTTCTCCCGGAAGCATAAACTTCAGTTGTTCCGACAGAGTGATTAAAGCGGGCGTCTACGGTACGGAGGCATATCCTAACGAATTGCTGAACGACCTGACGATAAAGGATGGCGTCAATGCCAATAAGGTCAGTTTCTCGAACAAATTCCGATGGCAGCAGTCGAAACTCGATGCCGAACTGGCAAATGGGACTGTTGTCACATGTTCGAAAGACCTTGTCCTGTCGCAGAAAAAAGCCGACTACTCGGCGGAAACGCCTCCAAACCTGATAGATGCGTCCGTCGGTGTGACTACGACTGAAAATGCCGGAAAACATCAGGAGAATATATTCGGACGTAAGGTTTTTGATTTTCCGAAACCGTCGGGACTTATAGAATATCTGGCCACGTTCAAGGAAAACTCCATTATCCTTGACTGTTTCGGTGGAAGCGGAACCACTGCCGAAGCGGTTCTGCGCCTCAATTCTCTCGACGGCGGAAATCGCCGATTCATACTTGTTGAACTGGATGATTATGCGGAAACAATCACGGCCGAAAGGGTGAAGCGGGTCATAAATGGTTATTCGACAAAGAAGAAAACCCAGACTCTGCTTTACAGCCGCAAGCTGACGCTGCGCAACCTGCACCGCGTTCCGGAATTCCTTGATGAGGCAAAAAAAGTTGCCGAACGGGAGCGAAAAAACTACGATATTGTCACCGGACCGGGATTTAAGGACTCCACCATTGAAGTATATGGAGTCACAGAGGCTTCCGGAACAGTACCCGGGCTTGGCGGTGCGTTCGATTATTATGAAATAGGCGAAGCACTTTTCACTGAAGACGGTCTGTTGAATCGTGCCGTGTCGGCAGATGTTCTGCGCAGTTATATTTACTATTCCGAAACCCGTAGTCCGCTTAGGCGTAAGCGCACTGCCGCCGAGCCATACTTTCTCGACTGTTTCGACGGCATTGCATATTATTTCTGTTTTGAACCGGACCGGGAAACGGTAATTTCCGCTTCCTCTCTTGGCAAAATAATAACGGAGGCCGGAAAAGGAGAACGCTATGTAATATATGCTGACTCGTGCCTCCTTTCCGATCAGAAGCTTAAAAGGCTTGGCATGATTTTTAAAAAAATACCTCGCGGTATACGAAAATTCTGAACGCAATGGAACTCAAAGATTATCAAAGAGAAGTCCTCGCCGACCTTGAAGAGTTCGTCAAGTCGCTTGCAGGCACAGTAAAAAGCGCCGAGGTATTCAGCAGCTATTGGCTCCGGCGAGGTATAGCTACAGGGCAGAACAATCTGGCCATACGTCCTTATGTCAATACGGTTCCGGGTGTTCCTCGCGTGACATCCAAAGTCCCTACGGCAGGAGGCAAGACGTTCATAGCATGCAACGCCATATCGACCATATTTGATAATCTTCCTCCGAGGGCTGTCAAAGTCGTAGCATGGTTTGTTCCGAGCGATACAATTCTTGAACAGACCCTTGAGAAACTTAACGATGTCACTCATCCTTATCGGCGTAGGCTCAACGCTATGTTCAACAACCGCGTTGCTATAGTCGACAAAGAGCAGGCATTGACCGGAACCGGAATCAAGCCTGCCGATGTCAGGGAACAGCTCACGGTCTTTGTACTCAGTGCCTCGTCGTTTGTAGAGGCGCATCGCAAGGAACTTCCGAGGGTTTTCCGCGACAACGGATATCTGGAAGAGTATGCGAAATTGTTCGGTGCTTCGAGCGGTAAAGTGGAACCTGCCGGCGATACAGCTCTCATACAGGTCCTTTCATATCTTAATCCGCTTGTCATTGTCGACGAGAGTCATAATTTTACAGCGGATCTGAGGGTGGACATGCTCAGGAACATAAATCCGTGTTTTATCTATGAACTGACGGCCACTCCTCGCGAATCAAGCAACATCATAACGTTCGTAGGCGCGGAGAAACTCAAACGGGAGAATATGGTTAAGTTGCCTGTGATTGTCCATAACGACCGTTCTGTTGACGCTGTCATGATGAATGCCATTACGCTACGTGATAATCTGGAGCATGAGGCTGTGGCTGTCCGTAACTTCGGAGGAGAGTATATAAGACCCATAGTCTTGTTTCAGGCTCAGCCACGTAGGGATGATGACAGCGAAACATTTGAGAAAATAAGGAACAGGCTGATCAATCAGTACGATATTCCGGCCGAACAGATTAAAATCAAGACAGCCGACATAAACGAACTGAAAGGCGTTGACCTGATGTCGGAGAAATGTCCTGTGCGATTTATTATTACAGTCAACGCGCTCAAAGAGGGCTGGGGCTGTCCTTTCGCTTATATACTTGCCTCGCTTGCCAACCGCAGCTCAAAGGTGGATGTAGAGCAGATTCTCGGACGTGTGCTCAGGCAACCTTACACAAAGAAACATAAGTCGACGTTCTTAAATCTTGCATATACATTCACTTGCTCTGAGGCATTCAAGGATACTCTCGACAACATCGTCGAAAGCCTCAAGGCGTCGGGGTTCTCGTCGAAAGACTATCGGGTGGCTACACCATTGCCTTCATCAGACCGGCCGGATATAAAAATAGAGCCCGGGCAGCCCGCACAGGTCGATGACTTGTTCCTGTCGGCTGATTTTTCATCAGGGCGTGATTCCGCTTCTGTGCAGGCGCAGGATGTTGTTGACTTCGAGGCCCCTGTGGCGGATGATGCCATGAAGACCTTGAAAAGCAGTGCTGAATCTGAGATAGACCGGATGATGGCTGATGCTGAACAGCAGTCGGAAAATTATGAATCGGAGCTTGAAACTGCGGCAGAATCACCGTTTTCGGGGATTGACGGCAATTCTGTTGCCGACGCCAATGTGTATTATGTCAAAGACTCTTTACGTTCCATTGTTTCAGAACTCCGCATTCCCCAGTTCTGTACATCTCCGCTATCCGGAATCCTGTTGCTTGATGACGGTCCGGAATTGCTTGAAAAGGAAGCCTTACTTGAAGGTTTCGATCTGATGGCTGCGGATAAGAACATCACTTTTGACGAGTCTGAGTCGTCGACACGTATCATCGATGTTGACAGTCGGAATGACTACGCCATTGCACAGGGAGTCCTTGCCGGACAGGCTCTTGACTTGTTCAGGAAATATTATATGAACCTTGATGCCAAGGGCAAAGTACGGGAACTCGTGGACAAAATCATAAAGGCTGTCAATATTGCCGGAATATCCGACAGCAAGATTGTGGCATATGTAAAATCAGTACTTGACACGCGCGACGACGATGAACTGACATCGATGGGTGCCAATCTCGGCGATACGATAAAAGTATTTAAGGACAAGATCGACAGCCTTGTCGGTGACTATCGTTTCCGGCGTTTCAAACAGCTGCTGGATATAGGCGCGATTTTTTGCAAGGACACCTATTCCTTTCCTTTGTCGGTGCTACTTCCGAAAACTTGTCCCACACTGCATAACACCCTCTATGGTCAGGAAGGAGAAGTGAATAATTTTGAATGGAGGCTTATAGAGAAAATCGCCGACATGGATAATATTCTTTTCTGGCATCGCAATCAGGATGGAAAAGGTTTCTGTATAAATGGTTTTATCAATCATTATCCTGATTTCATAGTTATGACCAAGAGTGGCAGGATTGTCATGATTGAAACCAAAGGTGAACATCTGAAAAATCCTGACAGCGGACGGAAGATCAAACTCGGACGTTATTGGGCTAATTCCGCCGGATCCGATTACCGCTATTTTATGGTTTTTGAAAAAGAGCCGCTCGATGGTGCATATACCCTTAACAGCTTTATCGAAATCATGAAGCAATTGTAAGATCATACTTCGACTGTAAAGTTGGGCCGTCTTCGTGCCGACTATCCCAAGCGTAAGATCGAGCTTGTTTACGCTTCCGAGTTCTCATATCCGGAAAGCGAAGGTACAGTCGACGGAATACATTACACAGATCCGGGATTTATGCTTTTCTTTCTATACACCCGGTTACGGCGGTCGTGACACCGCCAAAGAGCGTCAGGGGCAGATGGTGGACATTGCGAAACAACAGGCGTTCAGACCGGGTCCACGTCGTAATAGACCGTGAGCGCACGCATGGTTGGGGATGAAGTTAGCGCGATATACTGTTCCCGCAGTATTTCCTTTACGCGCTGCATGGATGCGCCGCTTTCTATCTTGAGCATTATTTTGCGGATATATAGCGATGCCACGCGTCCTACTGCGGGTTCCTGCGGGCCGTTGACGCGGTTGCCGAATATGCGGCGCAAAGCCTCGGCGTAGGCGGCGGCACAACTGTCGGCTGTGCGTGGATCGCGGTGCTTTACGTATATGTCTATTATTTTGGAGAATGGCGGATAGCCGAAAGCGCGACGTTCTTCGAGTTCGCGGGCATAGAAACCGGCATAGTCGTGCTTTCGGAGAAATCCGATTACGGGATGAGTCGGGTTGTAGGTCTGTACAACTACGCGTCCGCGCCTGTCGGCACGTCGTCCGGCGCGTCCGGCTACCTGCTCGAGCATGTTGAAAGCGCGTTCGGCCGAGCGGAAATCAGGATAGTTGATTATACTGTCGGCGTTAAGGATGCCGACGAGTTCTACTGCGCCGAAGTCAAGACCTTTTGTGACCATCTGCGTCCCGACGAGGACGTCGGCTTTGTGTTCCGAAAAATCGTCGATTATTCGTGAATATCCGTCCTTGTTGCGTGTGGTGTCGAGATCCATGCGCAGCACGCGGTAGTCGGACAGATGGGCGTTGATGTCCTCTTCGAGGCGTTCGGTTCCGTGACCGACAATCTCGATCGCTGGTTCGTGGCAGTTAGGACATACGCGCGGCACGGGATATTGTGAGCCGCAGTAGTGGCATACGAGAGCTTCCGGCCGGCGGTGATAGGTGAGCGATACGTCGCAGTGGTCGCATTTTGGCACAAACTGGCACAGACGACACCGTGCCATGGGCGAATAGCCGCGACGGTTGTGGAACAGCACTACCTGACGGTCGTCGGCAAGAGCCTGACGGCAACGGCGCAGCAGGGGCATGGATATAATGCCGTCGGGGCGTGAATCGGGGCTGTTGCGGCGTTCGGCGGCCATGTCGATCAGTTCTATCTCCGGCAGTGTCGCGCCTTCGAAGCGTTCGGTCAGGCTTACAAGTCCGAATTTTCCGGTGCTTGCCTTGTAATATGTTTCTATGGTCGGGGTTGCGCTGCCGAATAGAGTTTTCGCTCCGTGCATTGCGGCGAGCATAGTGGCTGCGTCGCGTCCGTTGTAGCGCGGCGCCGGATCGGCCTGTTTGTAGCTTGATTCGTGTTCTTCGTCGACTATGACAAGCCCGAGTTTGGAGAATGGAAGAAATACAGCCGAGCGTGCGCCTATTATTACTGATGCCTCGCTGCTGTCGAGCAGACGGCGCCAGATATCGACACGTTCGTTGTCGGAGAATTTGGAGTGATAGATTACCACCTTGTCGCCGAAAACACTCTGTAGTCGGCGTGTAAGCTGTGTGGTGAGAGCTATTTCAGGGACAAGAAAGAGAACGGAGTCGCCTTTCCGCAGCACATAGTCGATAAGGTGTATGTATATTTCTGTTTTGCCAGATGATGTCACGCCGTGCAGCAGTGTGACGGCATGATCGGAGAATGATCGGTGGATCTGTTTCAGGGCTTCGTCCTGTGCGGGCGACAGTACGGGTAGCCGGCCGCCGGCGGCTCCCGAATAGGAAAAACGTGAAATTTCCCGGGTGTATATTTCACAAAGGCCTTTGTCGGCAAGTGCTTTTATATTGGCACGGGTTACTCCGGCATTTTCCATCAGTTCTTCGAGCGCGACTTCGCGGAGTTCCTGTACAGGTTTGTTGAAAGCAGATAGAGCTATGAGGTTCAGAAATGCCGCCTCCTGACGGGATCCTTTCCGCAGGCGTCCGAAAGCTTCAAGCAGTGCGCCTTTGTCGGCACGCGGAAGAGTAGGGCGGACATAGCTGCGGCGCACGGCACGATAGCGTTCGACCATCTTTTCCGATATCATGACTACTCCTGCTTTTATCAGACGGCTGACGATGGCTTCGGCACGTTCTATTCTAAGCTTTTTTGCTATGTCCTTTGTGCTTGTCTTTCCTTCTTCTGAAAGCAGTGTGACGAGCTGCCTGTCGCGTTCTCCAAGGCTTGCCAATGTTTCACGGAGTGCTTCGGGATTCAGTTCGACGAGTGTTTCACTCTGTACGTTCAGACCCGACGGCAATGCCGCCTTGTAGACATCGCCGAGGGTACACAGATAATATTGTGCCATCCATCGCCAGAATTTTACTTGCGGATGGCGTACGACGGGACTTGTGTCAAGTAATCCCTCGATTTCTTTTATATCCGGACGGTCGACCGGTTTCACCGGTGTCAGGCTGTCGACCAGTCCGGTATAATAATGTCGTGAGCCGAATTGCACGAGTACCCGCATTCCCGGCCGCAAGGAGGATTGCATGGCGTCAGGTATGCGATATGTGAATGTCCCCTCTACAGGGCGTGGCAGTATGACTTCGGCGAACATTTTTTATACTTGCTCTTCAGGATTGTTCAGATTATGTGGAGCCGTTTCAGCTCATCTTCGGCACAAGCGGCATAAGCGTCGGCTGCATCTTCGAATCCGGCGTCGCGCAGGGCGCTTTCGCGTGCGCGTATAGCCAAAACCGCTTTTTCGCGTTCCATGCTGCCTTTTTGGGTATCGGCTGCTTCCGCTGCATCGCGTATTGCCGCGTTCCGTGCTTCTTTGATTTCGGCTGAGTTCTCCGCGGATGCGGAGTTGCCGGAACATGCTCCGGATATAAGGATACCGGCAGTTAGTATTGTGTGATATAATATTCGTTTCATAGCAGGATGACGGCTAATTTGGCACAAGCTTCAGCATCGGCAAGTGCATTGTGGTGTTCGTGGAACGGTATTCCGAAGAAATCGCATAGAGCCGGCAAGGATTTGGAGGCACACATCCCTTTTGGTATGGTTCGGCGTGCGGCTGAAAGCGTACACAGAAAGTGTTCGGGTGCTTCGAGTTGGTAAACCCGGCATGCGGCGTTGATGCAACGCCGGTCGAAGGCCGCGTTATGGGCTACCATAGGAAGGTCGCCGAACCATGGTTCCCATTGCTGCCATACGGTGCCGAATGCAGGGGCATTCCATGTGTCGGCATCGCTCAGACCATGGACGGCGGTGCATGCGCGGGAGTACCAGTCCGGCTCGGGATTTATCAGTGAATAGCGCGAATCGGAGATCAGTCCGCCTACGACTTTTACAGCTCCTATGGCGCAGATGCTTGACGGGTGGTTGTTGGCCGTTTCGACGTCGATTGCGATAAAATTATCCATTGGCGCTTGTATTTTCTTGGCCTGATGTAAGAGCGTCGACACGTTCGCTGACGCGTTCCATCAGCCAGCCGGGGGTGGAGGTGGCTCCACAGATTCCGATATTGTCGACTCCTTCGAGCCATGCAGGATCTATTTCATCGGGACTTGCAATCAGGTGCGTGCGGGGATTGACGCTGCGGCATTCATTGAAAAGCACCCGTCCGTTGCTGCTTTTTGCGCCGGCCACGAAAAGTACTATTTCCTTGTCGGCAGCGAAACGGCGCAGATGGGGTACGCGGTTTGCAACTGAACGGCAAATGGTGTCGTAATATGTGAAGTCCGGATTTTCTTTCTTGGCAGCCGAAATCACTTCTATTATTTCTTTGAAACCTTCGAGCGGTTTTGTCGTCTGGGAGTATAGAGCTACCGGAAGGCTGAAGTCGACTTTGTCGAGTCCGTCGGGGCCTTCCACCACTATTGCAGTATCTTCGGTCTGTCCTACCAGTCCGTTGACTTCGGCGTGACCGCGTTTGCCGTATATTACAATCTGCGGACGTTCTGCGTCGGATTTATTTCGTGTGGAGTCGAATGTCGCTTTTATCCGTTGTTGCAGTTTCAGCACTACGGGACAGGTGGCATCTATGATTTCAATGTTGTTCCGTCGGGCTATCCGGTATGTTTCCGGCGGCTCGCCGTGGGCACGCAGGAGTACTTTTACGTCGCGTAGTTCGTGGAGCTGTTCGTGGGTTATTGTTATAAGACCCTTTTCGCGTAGGCGCTCGACTTCTTCGGCGTTGTGCACTATGTCGCCGAGGCAGTACAAGCGGCCTGAACGGTCGAGTTCTTCCTCGGCCTTGCGTATGGCGGTGGTCACACCGAAACAAAATCCGGAGTTCTTGTCGATTTCAATCTTAGCCACGCTGTAATAATAGACGATGTTTTTAATGTTTTGAACCGGATGTCGCTTCAAGGAAACGTTCCATCAGCCATTCGTCCTGTTCTTCTATAGTCATTTCCGAGTTGTCGATGGCTATGGCGTCGTCGGCACGTCGCAGAGGGCTTTCTTCGCGTGTGCGGTCGATGTGGTCGCGGTGTACTACATTGGCAAGAATATCTTCGTAGGATACCTGCGCTCCTTTTTCAATCATTTCCTTGAAACGGCGACGTGCGCGCGTCTGAGCCGATGCGTCGACGAATATTTTCAGTTCGGCATCGGGGAAGACGGTAGTGCCTATGTCGCGGCCGTCCATGACTATGCCACGCTCACGTCCGAGAGCTTGCTGCATTGCCACCAGTGCATGGCGTACCTGCGGGATGGCGGCGACAGGTGAAACGGCATTCGACACACGCAGACGGCGTATCTCCTCCTCTACGTCGCGGCCGTTGAGCAAAGTGTGCTGTGAACCGTCGGGTTGCGGTGCGAAATCGATTACGATCGAGGGCAGAGCGGCTACAAGAGCTTCGGTATCTATCAGGTTGTCGGCGTTTATAAGTCCGGTATCAAGCCCGTAGAGAGTCACAGCCCGGTACATTGCACCTGAGTCGATATATCGGTAGCCTATTTTCGATGCAAGTCTGCGGGCCATGGTGCTTTTACCGGAAGATGAAAAGCCGTCGATGGCAACTATGATTCTGTTGTTGGGAGTTGACATGTCTATTTTATTAAATTGTCGAGGTTGCATGAAAGGTTGAACATAAGCGAAAGCGCTCCGGAATGGGGTTGGGAAAGCGCCAGATTCACACCGAAGTTTTTTACTTTCAGTCCTCCTCCGATAGAGAAGCCTGATATGAAACTGCGTGAATAGGTGCTCATGTCAGTTCGGGCTTTATAGTTATAGCCAAGTGCGATATAGAAATTCTGACTTGAAATCAGGTCTATGCCGAAGACGAGATGGCGGAAAAGGTTGGACATGAACGAGTCTTTCATGACCGGTTCAGCCGAATCGCTTCCGTCGCCGGTGTCCATATACGGCGAGCGCCATTTGGTCAGATTCCATGCTGTCACGCTGAAGCGGACGGGAAAAGATCCGAATGACTGCGACCAGCCCAGGCGTAGGTCGACGGGCAGGCGGTCGTAGGTTTCGGTGAATCGTTTGACCTGGCCGCCGAGGTTGGCTACTACTACCGACAGCGAGAGGTCGTGATCCGGGTCATAGTAGTTGATTCCTAGGTCTGTGGCTAATGCGAAAGCCGAGTATTCGGCGTATCCGCTGTAGAGCATCTTAAGGGTGCCGCCGCCACGCAGACGGTCGGTGATGTCGTGGGAGTAGCTGGCTCCGAAAGCCACGTCCTTTGGCGAAAAACTGCCGAGAATGCTGCCGTCAGGTCCGGTTTCTTTCATCGAGCCGTAGCCGAAGTACTGTATGGAGGCCGCCCATGCCCCATGTTCTCCGGCTGAATGGCCGTAGCGTATGCCGGCGAAGTTTGAGCCTCCCATATAGTGCATGTAGTTCAGAGCTATCTGGTTGCTCATTTCGGAGCCAAGTAGGGCAGGATTCTGGTCAATGATGTTTATGTCGTCGTCGACAAGCGATATGTTCACTCCGCCGAGTCCGTAAACTTTTGATGATGAGGTGACGTTAAGGAAGTTATATGCAGTCGATCCGCCTTCCTGGGCAGAAAGTGCGGATATAATGCCGCAGGCCGCTGCAATAACGGCCGAGAGTCGGCGGATATGAGTGTGTAAGGGAGTCATTCTCCTTGCAAAGTTACATACATTATAAGAATAACGCAACCGTCCCCCGGATATTGCCTTGTTCAGAACTGGAAGTAGATGAATGGGGCGACGTCTTCGCTGCGGAGTTCGATCACGCACTGCACTACGGCTATAAATATAAAAAGTTTCACAGTCCACGGGGCTTTTACGAATGCGTCGCCTATTTTGTTCCAGAAGCCTTCGGGCATGGCGTGCGAGATTGTTATTATGCCTATTAGTATAAGCCAAAGCATGCGGGCTGAAGCGAAAGCGGGGGCGTATGCAAAAGAGAAGTCTGTTACGGCTGTGTGGAGTATTGTCCATGAATCGCTCCATGAACCGGCGCGGAAAAATACCCAAAGAGCCATGACGAAGAGCATTGTAATCAGCCATGATATGGCGCGGACAACGGAATTATCGGGGAGGCGTCTGAGCCAAGGCTGTGATGCCTTGTGTACGGCAAGTCCGGCGCCGTGCATTGCACCCCAGAATACGAACTTCCATGCTGCGCCGTGCCACAGTCCGCCTACGAGCATGGTTATGAAGTTGTTCAGATAGGTGCGTGCGGTGCCTTTACGGTTGCCGCCGAGGGGAATATAGACATAGTCGCGCAGCCAGCTTGAGAGCGATATGTGCCATCTGCGCCAGAATTCGGTGACATTTAGCGATTTGTACGGAAAATCGAAGTTTTTTGCGAGCCGGAATCCCATTATCAGCGCCAGGCCTATGGCCATGTCGGAATAACCTGAGAAATCGCAGTAGATCTGCATGGTGTAGCCTATGACTCCCATGGCGGTTTCAAAACCGGAATATCCTCCGGGTGTGTCGAAGATAAGATCGTTGTACTGCGCTATGTAATCGGCTATTATTGCTTTTTTTATCACACCTAATATAATAAGCCACAGTCCGGTGTATGTTTCGGTGGAAGTGACGTGTCGTTTTTCTCTTATTTGTGGCAGGAAATAATCGGCCCTGACTATAGGGCCTGCAACCAGAGCCGGGAAGAAAGAAAGGAAGAATGCGTATTCGAGCCATGTGGCTGTCGGTGCCACGCGGCCTTTATAGACGTCCACTATGTAGCTGACCGACTGGAAGGTGTAGAATGATATTCCGACCGGAAGCACAAGGTCAAGCGGCTGGAAGTTGCCGTTGACCATGGTCGATATGTTCCATAGGAAAAAGTTGGCGTATTTGAAGTAAGCAAGGATGCCGAGCGATGTAGCCAGAGATATGCCTACACACAGTTTTTTCAGAGCCTGTTTTTTTGTGCGTGCGAGAATTCGGGAGAGAGTCCAGTCGACAAGTGATGTGACTGCGAGCAGTCCGACGAAAAGACCGCTTGATTTATAGTAGAAAAAAAAGCTGAATGCTGTCACGAAAAGGGTCATCTGCCGGTGACGGTTTCTGACCAGAGAGTACAGCGGAAGAAAAATAATGAACAGCGCCCAGAATGTGCCGCTTGAAAAGAGCATCGGTTCTGAGGGAGAGTAGCTGAGGTGGCGCACCACGTTTTGCCATAAGTCGGACAGGCATTCCATAGTCGTCGGTCGTAGTACGTGCTGTGTTATTTTAAATCAGGATCAATGTCTTTCTCGTCAGGCTGATGTACCCATAGTTTTGCAGGACGTCCTTTTGCTTCTGTGGGCGTGTGCATCAGTATCGGATGTGCTGCGGACTTCGGCATCCAGCGCATTATGCTGTCGACCCATTCGGCAGCCGATTCGCGGGTGGGATGTGCGCCGTCCTTTGCACGTCGGAATTGCATTCCGTCGCTGAGAAAGAAGCATCCGTCGGCAGTAGCGTCGCGCAGAAGGGAGTTGATGCCTGTGTCCGCTTTCCAGTTCGGAGGTCCTATCCATAGGTAAGGTATTTCGCCGATCTGGTCGAGTATGTTGCGGACGTAGCGCTCGCGTTTGCGGCGTATGTCGGTCACGAACAGTTCGTTGGCACCAAGACTGACTATTATGAAGGTCGGGTGCAGGCGTTCTATGTAGCGCTGAAGTTTGCGCGAGCGTCCCCATACGGCCGAAGTAGAACTGTACCACATGGCAGCGTAGAGTTTATGTCCGTTGTGGTCGGAGTATGCTGCCAGTCGCGGAACAAGGCCTTCGAGCATGGAATCGCCGATGATCAGTATGGTTTGTGCCGCGGTGTCGACCGGCACGGGTTCGGGATTGCAGCTTTGGATAATGGATACTGTGTCGTTTTCGAACACCGGCGCTGATTGGACATCTTCTGTCTGCGCTTTCCCGAAAATTGCCTGTGAGAGTCCTGACGACTTCAGTTCGTGTCTGCCTATGCTTATGCTGTCGAAGCTTGAAGCTGCGGTAAAGATTATGAAAGAGGAGGTAAGGATTCCCCAAAGGCCTGCGTAATGTCGGAAGCGTTTCATGGCGGCGTGCTGTCAGAATGATACGTTCATGTATTCTCCTGCTCTTCCCGGCCCTACATAGTAGCGTCGCATACCGTATCCTCTGTCGGCTGAAGGACCGGAAACGGGGTGGCCGTAGAGGCTGAACACGTCGTATGTGCTGTGACAAACGGGGCATTCCGCCAGCATTGTTTCGGTATTGATGCCTACGCGTACGTTGCGTCTGCATTCATAAGGGCATGCAAGGTCGTAGGCAAGAGGAGTGCCAAATGCGTCGGCAACAAGCAGTATTCCTCCGAAGCCGGTGTAGGTTAGGGCTGTGTAAGGATAGTTGGCCGGAATGCGCTCGTCGATGATGAATCTTTTCCACTGCAACGCTCCTCCGACGCCGTATGTGTTCCATTCGGCCATTGTGTGGAACGATATGTTTACGGCTGCGGGAGGTATACGGTCATCGTCGAGGTGGTGGCAGCTCTGTGCGGTTGACATGGCCGCAAGAAGCAACGTAATCGCGGCAAAACGCGAAGCCCGACGCATTGTGCGTCGGGCAAAATCCGTAATATGCCGATGAGGAAAGATTTTCATTTTTATGCTGCAGTGTGGTCAGGCCAGACGGGCAAAGAGTCCTCCGAACTGGTCGGCGGCTTTTTGCAGGGTCGGACCTATAAGCGGACGGAGCATTGCCGGTATTTCCACATCGATAGTGCCGGATACTTCGGTGTGGCCGGCATCTATGGCTTTGAAACCTATGATAAGTCCCATCGCTACGGGAGCGCCTTCGGCCTGCAGTTTTACGCCTTCGGCACTGCGTTCGGTCGCGCGCAGGGTGATTTGACCAACCTGCGGGGTGTTTATCTTGATGCTGTCGGCTGTGAAATCGACGTCACCTACTTTCGCGCGTTCTTCGGCGGGGAGTTCGTCGAGCGTACGTCTGAGTACTGTGAAGTCGCTGAATTTTTCGACAAGAGAGTCTACCGGACGGTCGATGACCACCGGTTTGGAACTATATTGAGCCATTGTATTTGTTTTAGAGTCGGTTTCAGTCCGCTGTGTGGTGTAGAATCAAAGGCGGCGAGGATCTGTCGGAACCCATGTCGAAGGATCGTTTCGCCATTCGCGGAGAATGTCGACTTCGTCTTCGGAAATGTATTGTGTTGCGAGTGCAACCTCGAGCATTGTGTTGTAGTCGCTTAGCGACACAAGGCGTACGCCGGCGTCGGCGAAGTTTTCTTCTGCCACAGGAAAACCGTAGTTGAACAGGGCTACCATACCTATAACTTCACATCCGGCAGCGCGCACAGCCTCGACTGCTTTGAGGGAGCTGCGGCCTGTCGACACGAGGTCTTCGACTACCACTACTTTCTGTCCTGGTTTGAGATTGCCTTCGATAAGGTTCTCCAGGCCGTGGTCTTTCGGTGTAGAACGGACGTAGACGTATGGGAGATTGAGTTCGTCGGCAACGAGCGCTCCCTGGGCGATGGCGCCGGTAGCTACACCGGCAATGACATCGGCATCAGGAAAACTTTCGAGTACCAGACGTGAAAGTTCTATCTTGATGAAAGAGCGTATTTCGGGGTAGGACAGTGTCTTGCGGTTGTCGGTATATATAGGTGAATTCCAGCCCGAAGCCCATACGAAAGGATTTGCGGGTTGAAGTTTGATCGCGCTGATTTTCAGGAGTTTTTCTGCGAGTAAGCGTGCTACCGTTTTCATAATCGATATATAATGCTGTTTTGTTTGTGCAAAATTACACAAATTTTGGGGCGGTGTCAATATGCCGGACTATAAAGTTTGGTAAAAAATCGGTAAAAAAGGGAGTGTATTCCGTATATTTGGCTTACGCCCTATATACTTTCGCTCGGCAAAATCAAATAAATTTGCTTTTGCTCTCGACTTATGATTATATTTGATAAAAAAGACGCTGTGCAAAAAAGCACAGCGTCTTGAGAAGATAGGATGCGGTCGGCGGTTTATTTCCAGAAGGGGTTCTGGGTCAGGTTTTTGTTGAGGTTTATCTGTCCCTGAGGTATGGGGAAGAGCTTTTCGCGTTCTGTGAATGCACGAGTCTGACCTTTTGCAAATTGAATGTAGCCGTTATTTATGTCGATCTGGCTTACGTTGATTTTTGCGTCTTCTGCAGCGCTTACATTGGCACCCAGGAATATATTTGGGTTGTTTGCCGGGTCGAGGCGGTCAAGCGCATTCCAGCGTACGAGGTCCCAGTAGCGGATGTCATTGTCCATAATCAGTTCGCAGCGGCGGCAGCGGCGGATTTCCCAAAGTAGGCTGCTGATCTTGGCGCCGGATGCGTCTTTCATGTTGATGGCAGGGTCATTGATGGCTTCGAGTTCGGCTTTGGTCGGTTCCGGCAGTCCGGCACGTGCGTACAGTTTGTTGATTGTAGCTATCATGTCGTCGTCGGTAAGAGTTCCGAGTTCTGCTTTTGCTTCGGCGTAAGCCAGATATATTTCAGCAAGCCAGAAGAGGGGAGCGCATGTGAATGCACGGTTTGCAGTGGTGGTCGGGGTGTAGCCGATGTGGTCGTTACGGAACTTCTTCACGCCGTATCCGCTGGTTGAAGTCATAGCCATGGTGTTGTCGTATTGCTGCGACTGCCCTGTGAAGTATATTTCTTCGTTGATTGTGGCAGAAAGACGTTTATCGCGGACGGAGAGCGGTTTGGCAATTGTATATACAGCGCCAACAAGGCTTTCTTTACCTGTTTTCTCGTCTTTTTTCATTTCGCCGCCGATCACTTCGCCTACATCGCTCTTGTCGAGAGTTGTGGAAGCCAGCGGTTTGCCGTCAAGGAAAAGATAGGCGTCGAAAGCGTCTTTTGTTATTCCGGCGACAGGGGTGGAAGATGATGACCAGTCAAGCAACGAGTGCATGAATACACCTTCTTCGTATGGCTTCATGAAGATAACTTCGGGGTTGTCGACAAGAGCCGGGATGCCGGTGTAGGGAGTGCGGGTAGAGTTGTAAAGGCTCTGATAGTCACCGCACAGTGTGTATTTGTCTTTTACAGCGTTACAAGCTTCTACGACATAACTGTAGAAAGCGGTGGCACGGGCTTCGTCCTTGGCATTATATCGGCTGTAGGCGGCTTCGAAAAGGCATATTTCAGCTTTCATAGCATTTGCCATGTCTTTGCTGAATACGGTTTTGCCGCTTCCTGCACTGATATTGTCTTTGGCGAAGTTCAGGTCTTTGAGAACCTCGTCCATAACGGTGTTACGGGCTGTGCGCGGGGCATACAGGTCTATTTCTTTGTCGATGCTCGACGCGTCGGTGGGTGCGGTGAGAACCAGAGGAACATCGCCGTAGGCACGTACGAGCTGGTAGTACTGGTATGCTCGGTTAAGGCGCGCCTGGGCTATGAAGTTTGCTTTTACACCGTCTTCGAGTGTCGATCTTGTCACGCCTTCTATTATCAGGTTGCAGCGGCGGATTTCTTTGTAAGGATCATCCCAGTAGCTTGACGAGGCCGGTACGTTTGTATGATACCAGTTCTGGAATGTTCCGTTGACCTGTGAAAGCTGGTCGTCGCTGAGTGTTTTGAAGAAGAAGTTTCCGTAGTTTGAGCCGTTACCATAGCCAAGGTAGTTGTCGTAGAGGTAGTTGATCTGTCCTTCGACTTTGACCGAGCTGTTCCAGAATTCGGAATCGACGGTAAGCTCCGACAGAGGGTAGCGGTTGTCGTTGAGGAAATCGTTGCATGAAGCGAGCGAAAGGCCGGCCAATGCAAGAGTTCCGAATAATATTTTATTTTTCATTGTGATATCGGAATTTAGTTTAGAATGTTACCTGGATACCGAAAGAGTAGGTACGCATCATCGGGGTAGTGCGGCCCCAGCCTGCGTTGGCTGTGTTCTGACCGGCTACACCTGTATATCCTTGTGAGATTTCGGGATCGATTTTATACTTGCCGGCGCCGTTGTAGAGGAAGCAGAGGTTATCGGCGCTGAAATAGATACGTGCTTTCTGGATAAGTGCGTGACGGGTGATTTCGTAAGGCAGAGTGTAGCCGAAAGTTATATTTTTCAGACGCAGATATGCCATGTTCACCAGATAGCGGTCCTGGGGATAGAAATTGTAGCGTCCTCGGCCGATGTTCGGGATGGTGCCTTCACCGTCGGCGTAAGTGTACAGCATCGGGTACATATTGTTCTGGTCGATGAGGTACTGGCCTGTGGCGGTGTATGTGGCGGCCTGAGTCGGGTCGTTGACGTTGTAGTTGATGTCGATTACCTGTTGGTTGTAGCTGAGCTGGTGATCGAACAGACCGATGTTGGCACCGTTCTGGGAATACGGAATCACCATAGAACCTGTTGTCCAGAGGTTGCGTTTGCCTACGCCTTGGAAGAAGATGTCGAGATCGAAGCCTTTCCAAGCGCCGCCTACACGGAATGAGTATTCATAGCGGGGCAGTGCGTTGCCTATTACTTTGAGGTCGCCATGGTCGTCGACGGTTCCTTTGCCATTGTCGATATTACCGTTGCCGTCGAGGTCGCGGAATTTTACGTCGCCGGGTCCATAGTGGAAGCTTCCCATTTCAAGGTCGGCCTGAGAGGCGATTCCCGGTTTGAGTTTACCATCTATGAAGTCGTCTTCGGTGAAGTATCGTTCGGTTTCGAAACCCCAGATGTCGCCAAAGTACTGGCCTTCGTAATAGTTGCTTGCTGTCGGGTCGTAGGAATAAAGAAGGTTGGAAGGATTGTTCCATTCTTTGATCTGAGTTCTGGAGTCGGACAGTGCGGCGCTTGCATATACGTCCCAGTCGCCGAAGCTATGGTTCCAGCCGATGTTAAGTTCCCAACCGCGTGTACGCAAGGTTCCGTTGTTGCCGTAAGGTGCTCCTGTTCCGAGTACTGATGGAAGTTCCTGGGCGGGAGCGAGCATGTTCTTTGTATCGCGCTGGTACCAGTCGAAACCTACGTTCAGGCTATTGTTGAAGAATCCCAGGTCGATGCCGACGTCGGCAGTGAGGATGCGTTCCCATGTGAGGGAGCTTGAGACCAATGTGGGCATGTCGTACATCGGGAGAAGCTGGCTGCCTGTGAGCCAATAGTTTTTGTCGGTTACTGCGGATGCAGTGGAAAGGAACATGTTGTTTCCGACGGCTTCGTTACCGATTTCGCCGTAGGAGGCACGGATCTTACCGTTGCTCCACCATGATTTGACGGGTTTGAAGTATTCTTCTTCAGAGAAACGGTAGCCTATGGAGCCGGAGGGGAAGAATGCCCATTGGTCGGCAGCGGGGAAGCGGCTTGAACCGTCGTAACGGCCGTTGACTTCGAACAGGTAGATGCCTTTGTAGTCGTAGTTGATTCGGCCGAAGAAACCTGCTGTTGCGCGATGCCAGCGGTTGCCTACGGTTTCGTAGGTTGTGCCTGTAGCGAGGTTGATGTTGCCCAGGTCATAGTCGGTCAGTCCGGTGCGGCGTGCGGAGAAATAGTTGTAGTTCTCCTGTTCGGCCGTGGCGCCGAGCATGACTTTGAGGTTGTGGGCCTGGTTGAAGGATTTGTCGTAGGTGGCAAAAACGTTCATTGTCCACATGTCGTCCTTGTAGTTGACCTGTTCGGCCCATGATGTTGCCTGTGACGTCAGCGATGATTGGGTGAAGGCGTCGGTGGTCCATGTGTTCCAGTTTGTCACGGGAACTCGGGCCGCGTTGGAGTTGCGGTTGCGCACGGCATAGGTGAAGTCGGCCTGCAGGGATAGGCCTTTGATGATTTCGGCACGCATCCATGCAGTGAGTCTGGTCTGCTGGGTCACGTATTTGTTCTTGTGTGCGTTAACGCGATGGCCTATGGCGGCGTTGGAGAAGTTCATGGGGTTTCCGTTGGCATCTGGTACCCATCCGTATCCTTCAAAGAAAGAGGGCCAGCGCCAGAGATACTGATAGGTGTTACGGCCGTGTGAAAGGTCGGGCGCTTCATATTCGCGGTTTGAGAAATTGATTCGTGCGCCGGCTTTCAGGAATGAAAATATCTGAGTCTGGATGCTGGCATTGGCCATGTAGCGCTGCATTTTCTCGGGAGCGAATTTAAGCAATCCTTCTTTGCTGTCGTAGCCGAAGCTGAGTCGGTAGCTTGTCTTACCTGCTGTTCCTTCGAGGCTTACGTTGTGCTTCTGAGCGGGAGCGGCGCGGAAGAGGGTTTTGTTGACATCCCATTCAGCGTAACGTATCCACTGGTCTTTTCCCTTGCTGTTCTTGTAGATATAGTAGTCACCTACATTGCCGGGATTCTGGTAAGGATGCAGTTCGCGATAACTGTCGTATGGTTTGCCTCCGTGCTGCTGTTCCCAAGCCATTGCAAAAGGATATATGTCGACGTAATTCATACCGAACATTTCAGTGCCGCCGTCGTTGCGGACGATTGTCTGGAATGCAGCTGTAAGATCCTGGGTTGTTGATGTAAAGCGTGGCAGTACGGTAGCTTCGTTCCAGGCGAAGTTATTTGTATAGCTTAGCTGGACGCGGTCTTTGCTTGTGCCTTCTTTGGTTGTTACGAGGATTACACCAAATGCAGCGCGTGTTCCGTATATGGCTGAAGATGACGCGTCTTTGAGTACGGATATTTCAGCGACGTCCTCGGGATTGAGATATGAAAGGTCTTCGACAGGTACTCCGTCAACTACGATCAGAGGTGAAGAGTTCTGTTTGTTTGAAAGAGTCCCGACGCCGCGTATGCGTATGGATGCGTTTTCATTGAAGTCGCCGTTGGATGATGTGATGGTCAGGCCGGGAACTGCACCCTGAAGTGCGCGGGTGACGTCCTGAACGGGACGGCTGTCCATCGTGCGGGCAACATCGACAGAAGCTACTGCACCTGTGAGGTTGGCGCGTTTCTGGGAGCCATAGCCGATAGCCACGAGTTCGTTGAGCATCTCGGTGGTAGGCTGGAGGTAGACGGTAAGGTCGTCGGTGGCTTTTACCGTTTCATTTTTATAGCCTACGTAGCTTACGATAAGAGTTGAGCCGGCGGCCACGCGTAGACGGAAGTGCCCGTCGATGTCGGTTACGGCATTGTTGTTAGTAAATCCTTTCTGAACAACACTTGCGCCGATAACAGGCTCATTGTTTTCATCAAGCACTGTGCCGTTGATAGTCACGACCGTCTGACTTTGTGATTGCGGGTCGGGGGATGCCATGGTTGTAAAACTACCGAGGCTTGCGCCGCCCAACAATAGCAGAGTCACAAATAGATGCTTTCTCATATAAGTAAATGTTGGTTGGTTTAGATGTCGCCGGTTTTCTGCTTTTTTTTGTCCGGAATTCCGACGACTTCGGATTGATTGATGTGTTTGGTTGTTATTTTATCTGTTTCAAGTCAGAATTCTCTTAGGACAGGCTATGACACCTATAGCTGGTTCATTATATTGGTCTGTTGCCGTGCTGAAAGCTCTGATTTTTTCAGCTGTGACGATTGTGTTGCCGCAAAGCAGCAACAGAAATCCGAAAAATGTACGTTTGATCATAAGTGAATAGGTCGTCATAAATTCTTCCTCGCCGAAGCCTGGCGTGCCGATCGCTCGGGCTGCACCGGGGAAGCTTTTAGTGTCAGTGGCGGTAAATTCCGTCATATCATCATTTTAGTTAAGTGTGTTTTTACAGTTGTGTTAACTCCTGCTAAACACATCGCAAATTTATATAATCTTTTAAAAAATGCTATGTGTGTAACTTTTTTTAACTGATAAATTGTGCCGGAAATTTATCAGGCCTGATGAGAAAAATCGTTTTATGATGCAATATTTGGAGTCAATAGTGAACTGTATGCGTAATTGCTTTGTTTATTTAAAAAAATTAAGACTCACGTAGTCTTTCATTCGCTTAAAAGTCCTTACCTTTGTTTCAATTCATCACATCATCATGTCACAATCTCGATTTATCTGTCAATCAGGCAGTCGTACATCATCTGCACTCTTTGCCATTTCTTTATTGATGGCGTTTATCGCTGTCTTTGTTCCTCAACAGGCTGAGGCAAGGTTCGACAAAGGCGAAAAGGCTCTCGGCCCTAAAGTCGGCTATGTGTCACGGAATAATTCGGTTCTTGGCGGACTGGCGTTCCAGTATGCTTTCAGTCGCCATTTCCGTCTTTCGCCTGAAGCTGCCGTTGTTTTCCGCCATGACAATCTTGATGCCTTGCAGATCGACATAAACGGGCATTTCACGTTCCCTGTCGCATCCGATCGCCTTGCGGTTTATCCGCTTGCCGGTGTGAATTTTACATCATGGGGCCGTCATGATATCAATGATGAGGATGGTAATGATGTCACCAACCATGTCAACCGTTTCGGACTTAACATGGGGGCAGGACTGGAGTTGCGCTTTACTTCGGCACTCCGGCTGTCGCTCGAAGCGAAGTATCAGCTGATGAAAACTTATCCCGGAGCCGTGGTGAGTTTCGGCATAGGATATGTGTTCTGAAGGAGTCTTTATTTACTTTAGAAAAATGTTACAATCAAACAAAGGAAAGTGAACGAAAATAAGAAAACTTATATACTCGGAGTAGAATCATCCTGTGATGATACTTCGGCTGCTGTCGTAGGTGACGGCGGTCTTTTGCTGAGCAATGTCATAGCATCACAGCAGGTTCATGAAGAATATGGCGGTGTCGTGCCGGAGCTTGCTTCGCGTGCACATCAGCAGAATATCGTGCCGGTTGTCGACGCTGCCATACGGCGTGCGGGAATCTCCCGTGGCGATATATCGGCTATAGCATTCACACGAGGTCCCGGCCTTATAGGTTCGCTGCTGGTCGGAACCAGTTTCGCGAAAGGTCTATCGCTTGCATTGCGTGCTCCGATAGTCGACGTAAATCATCTTCACGGCCACGTGCTGGCTCATTTCATAAAGGAAAAAGAAAGTGACGAAGTTCCTCCGTTTCCATATCTGTGTCTGCTTATATCCGGTGGAAACTCGCAGATCATACTGGTGCGCTCCTACAAGGATATGGAGGTGCTCGGCCGTACTATAGACGATGCTGCCGGCGAGGCTTTCGACAAGTGCGCCAAGGTGATGGGGCTGCCGTATCCCGGAGGCCCGCATATAGACAGGCTTGCAGCCGAAGGCGATCCCAAGGCTTTCCATTTCGCGCGTCCGCACATCCGGGGGCTTGACTATAGCTTTTCAGGCTTGAAGACGTCGTTCCTGTACACTCTGCGCGATGCCGTGCGTGCCAATCCGGATTTTATAGAAGAACGGCGGGCCGATCTTGCGGCCTCGCTTCAATATACCATAATCGATATCCTGCTTGACAAGCTCAAACGAGCCATAGACATCACAGGTGTTAAGGCTCTTGCCATCGGCGGAGGTGTGGCCGCGAACAGCGGTGTGCGCGATGCGGTAGAGAAGTTATGTAATAGTCGTGGAGTACGGGCTTTTATTCCTCAGCGTAAATTTACTACTGACAATGCGGCTATGGTTGCCGTTGCGGGATATTTCAAATATCTTGACGGGGATTTCTGTCCTTACGACGCGACACCGTATGCGCGAGTGAATATATAACAGCAAAAAACAGTCGACGTGACATTATCTATAATAATTATCGGTGACGAAATACTGCTCGGACAGGTCTCCGATACCAATTCACGGGCTATCGCGCGCACGTTCACGGCGCTTGGTTGGGAAGTTTGTGCCATACGCACAGTGGGCGATGATGCCGCAGCCATAAGCGATGCGGTCAGGCATGCGGTTGCCGAGGCGGATCTGGTCATAACGACAGGAGGACTCGGTCCTACTAAAGATGATATAACCAAACGGGTGCTGACAGATATTTTCGGCGGTGGAATGAGGCTCGATTCCGGAGTTACGGAGAATATAGAACGTATATTTGCGCTGAAAGGTCTGCAATTAAATGATCTTACGCGTCAGCAGGCGCTTGTTCCCGAAAATTGTCGTGTGATTCAAAACCGCTTTGGAACGGCACCTGTCATGTGGTTTGAGAATGCCGAGGGGAAAGTGCTTGTTTCCATGCCCGGAGTACCTTTCGAAACGGAAGGTATGCTTTCGCTTGTCCCCGGCGGAGTGGCTGAAGCGGTTAAGTTGCGCTTTAATCCTGATTTGTATTTCAGGCATCGTTCGCTGATGGCTGGCGGCATCTCTGAGTCGGCTCTCGCTGAAAGGCTCGAGGAATTCGAACTGTCGTTACCGGAAAATCTTCATCTGGCATATCTTCCTCAGCCAGGGCTGATACGCCTACGCCTTGATGGCCGCGGAAATGATGCGGCGAGGCTTGATGTTGATTTTGACGATTATTTCGTGCGACTTCGTGATGCTGTGGGAGAGTATACCGTTTATGACGGAGATGCGTCGGCGGCGGAAATCCTCATAGATGCTTTGCGTCGACGCGGACTGACAATGGCGTCTGCCGAAAGTTGTACTGGTGGTAATATTGCCCATGCGATTACATCGGTTTCCGGATGTTCGGATGTGTTCCGCGGCTCGGTTGTAAGTTATGCCAATGATGTAAAGACTGGAGTACTTGGAGTGGACGCTATTACACTTGCTACTGATGGTGCTGTCAGCGAGGCTACGGTGCGGCAGATGGCTGCCGGCGCTTGTCGTGTATGTGGTGCTGATTGCGCTGTCGCCACGTCAGGCATAGCCGGACCCGGCGGCGCCGTGCCCGGTAAGCCTGTCGGCACTGTATGGATTGCAGTCGCGGCTCCCGACGGATCTGTCACAGCCTCTCTCCACCGTTTTCCGGGCGACCGTAGCCGTGTGATTGAACGGGCCACAACAACGGCGCTTCTATCGCTCGCGGCTGCTTTGGACAGATCTGACTGTTGTCGCAAATAGTATTCAGCAAAAAAACAGTATATTTGTAAATATGTTACGTAATTCATTTTTCTCCAATATGCCGCAGGTTACCAAAAACCTGTTGATTATAAATATTATCGTGTGGGCTTTCATGGCTTTTATTCCGGCTGCCGACCATGCGATAACAAAGAATCTTGCGCTTTACTACTTCACGTCGCCCGGCTTCCGCCCATGGCAGCTTTTTTCGTATATGTTCCTGCATGCGAATTTCAGCCATCTCTTCTTCAATATGTTCGCATTGCTGATTTTCGGTGCTACCATAGAGCGTTCGATGGGTTCTGTACGCTTCCTGTTCTATTATCTGACGTGCGGACTATGTGCCGCTTTGGTACAGGAAGGCATATTCGCCATCTATGTGCAGCGTTACACAGACCTTATGCTCAATGCGGTATCGGCAGAGGATCTTTCGACGATGCTTAACCGCGGCTGGGATGCCATATTGAGCGGGCGGAATTATTCTATGCCGGAACTTGGTGCGTTGAACGCTTATGTCAACACGCCTCTTGTCGGTGCGTCGGGTGCTGTCTACGGAGTACTTCTCGCTTTTGGTTTTCTGTATCCGAACCAACCGGTCTATCTTATGTTTGTGCCGATTCCTATAAAAGCCAAATGGCTTGTGATGGGTTACTTCGTAATTGAATTTGTATCTGGCATAAGCACTTCGGCCGATGGTGTGGCTCATTTCGCCCATCTTGGCGGTATGGTGTTCGGTTTCCTGCTGTTGCTTTACTGGAAGAAAAAAGGAGTATTCAACAACCGCTGGTTCTTCTGATGAGTCGGGTAAAAAACAAATATCCGGCAGGATTTATATCTCTGACGGCCATAACATTGCTTTGTACGGCCGTATATATTGTCACGACTGTATCTCCTGTGCTTGAATCATGGTCTGAACACTTGTTTGGGCTTTCGTCGGACTTGTCGTTGCCGTCGGTGTTGTGGCAGCCGTTTACTTATGCTTTTTTTCACGCTTCGCCATTGCATCTGTTTTTCAATCTGGCTGTGATATATGTTTTCGGACGTTCGATTGTTTTATTCGGGAACGGTAAATACCTGCTTCCCATTTTTGCAGCCGGTAGTCTTGCAGGAGCTTTTTTCTATATTGTCTTTTACGGATTGATGCTTGGCCGCTCTTCTTTGCTTGTCGGTGCTTCTGCCGGAGCGTTGGCTCTTGCACTGGCGACGGCTGTGTCGACCCCTAAAATACGTGTGGATATACTTGGTTTTGCCCGGATGGCCGTTATTCCTTTGACTGTAGCGGTGGTCGTGCTCAGTTCTGTCGGTCTTGCCGGAGGTAACTTCGGCGGAGCGATAGCCCATCTTGGAGGCATAGCAGCCGGAATAGGAGCAGGGGCAATCATACGTCGGAAAAATACGCTTGTCAATGAGCGTATTGCCGTTCTGAGAAAAGAACTCGACAGGCTTCGCCGACGTATTGATATTTCAGGGTATGAGTCGCTTGACGAGAACGAGCGTCAGCGCTTTATATATCTTTCTTCAATTTTTTCATAAATGGCTAAGCGAAAGATAACAGCTCATAATTCAACTGATGGCGGCAAACAGCGTCGGTCGGCAGGAATACGTGTTTTGCGCTTTGTTTCAATCCTGCTTACAATTCTCCTTGGTGTTGTGCTGATTGTCAGCGCATATTCCGGGCGTATATCGCCTCTCCGTTATGGCGGTATATGGGGTTTGCTGCAGTTGAGCTATCCATTATGGCTTACCGTGATGGTATTTGTTGTGTTTATTCAGTTGTTCTACTGCCGTAAAGGAGCTTTTATCGGTTTTGCGGCTATGCTTTTTACAGCGGGACCGTTCCTTGATTTCTGTCCTTTGAATTTCAGTAGTCGCAAGCCATTGCCTGATGCTCCTGTGATAAAAGTGATGAGCTATAATGCAATGGGCTTTTTCAATAAAAATTATGATGTTGAAAATCAGCCAGAAGAAAATCTTACACTTAAATATATAATAGACAGCGATGCTGATATCGTATGCGTGGAAGAAGCGACCTTCCTTTTTGCCAACAAGCGCTTCGGTGTCACGCATCAGCTGCTTGATTCATTGCACTCCGTTTATCCTTATGTCTACAAAAATGGTGATTACCAGGCGTTTTTTTCTCGATATCCAGCCGAGCCGATTCATCTTGATGTAAATTATAAGGAGCTTGAAGGTTATATTTCGGCATATCGTGTGACGGTAGATGACCGATTGCTGACCGTTTTCAGCTTACATCTTCGTTCTTTTGCCCTTGATCAGTCTGATAAGAATGCTTATCGCGATCTTACCGAATTGCAGCCCGACGGTAAGCGTTCGGCCATAGGAACCATGTTGCACAAGATTACAGAAGCTAATGTGTCCAGAGCACGTCAGGCGGTCAAACTATTAAGCTTCATTCGTCTTTATGGAGGGCCTGATGTGATTGTGTGCGGTGATTTCAACGATTGTCCCGATTGTTATGCCATCCACAAGCTTAATGATGCAGGATTCAGAAGTGTATATCCGGAAGTAGGCCTTGGACCGATGATTACATATAATTCAGACCGTTTTTATTTTTGTATAGACCATATACTGACACGCGGCGGCATACGTCCGCTCTCCATACGTAAGGACCGTGTACGTTACTCCGATCACTATCCGCTTATCGCTACTCTTGAACTTATGCCTACAAATAAAGAAGGTACATGGGAATAGAGGTGCGATATTTATAAACAATAATTTTAAAACCATGAAAATAAACACGTTTACATTTTTTGCAAGTTCACTGCTGTTGATGTCGTCTTCGTATGATGCTTCCGCAGAACGTGTGCCTGCTGCAGAAGGTAAGTTTCAGCCTACCTGGGAGTCTGTTTCCGCACATGAAACGCCGGAATGGTTCCGTGATGCAAAATTCGGAATATGGGCGCACTGGGGCCCGCAGTGTCAGCCGGAAGCAGGTGACTGGTATGCCAGAGGAATGTACGAACAAGGAAGCCACGCCTACTGTAAACATATTGAACTCTACGGCCATCCGTCGGAATCCGGCTTTATGGATGTGATAAATCAGTGGAAAGCCGACAACTGGGATCCTGAAAGACTTGTGGCTCTTTATAAGCGTGCTGGTGCGCAGTATTTTTTTGCTATGGGCAACCATCATGACAATCTTGACCTTTGGAACAGCCGGCATCATCGCTGGAACTCGGTCAATGTAGGACCGCATCGCGATATCCTCGCCGGATGGGAAAAAGCTGCAAGGGCTAACGGCTTGCCATTCGGTGTGAGCATTCATTCATCTCATGCCTGGACGTGGTATGAACCTGCTCAAGGAGCGGATAAGGATGGAAAATATGCTGGACTTTCCTATGATGCACGTCTGCTTAAGGCTTCCGACGGAAAGGGACGTTGGTGGGACGGTCTTGACCCACAGGAACTATATCAACAGAATCATGCTCTTAGCGTACGAGGAAAAGATGTTTGGGACTGGCCTGAAGGAGTAGCCGTGCCGACACGTGAATATTACGACGATTTTTTCAACCGTACTGTCGACATGATTGACAGTTATAATCCCGACCTGATATATTTCGATGATACGGTTCTTCCGTTCTGGCCCATTGATAATACGGGGCTTGATGTAGTGGCGCATTTCTATAACAGCAACATGAACCGTAACAACGGACGGTCGACGGCTGTGGTGTTTGGCAAAAAACTTGAAGACAGTCATAAACAGGCTATCGTATGGGACGTGGAGAAAGGTATTCTTCCCGATTGCCAGTCCCTGCCTTGGCAGACTTGTACCTGTCTTGGAAACTGGCATTATGACCGTGGCCTCTATGAACGCGACGGATATAAATCGGCGGCTACCGTAATCCGTATGCTTGTGGACATAGTCAGCAAGAACGGTAATATGCTTTTGAGCGTACCTGTCCGTGCCGACGGAACTATAGACGAAAAAGAAGAGAAAATCCTCGGAGATATAGCTGCGTGGATGGATGTCAATAGTGAAGGTCTGTTTGGCACTCGGCCGTGGACAGTGTTTGGAGAAGGTCCGTCGGTTGAAAATGCCGCACCAATCGAACGGCAGGGATTCAATGAAGGAAAATCCGTCTTTACATCGGAAGATATACGCTATGTAGTTAAAAACGGAGTGCTGTATGCGCATGTGTTGGCTTGGCCTGCCGACGGTCATGTACTGTTGCGTACTCTTGCCTCAGACAACTCAGCATTCGATAAAAAGATAAAAAGTGTAGAACTGCTTGGAGGTGGTAAGTTGAAATTTTCACGTACGACTGAAGGTCTGGCTGTCAATCTGCCTGAAAGAAAAAAAACGAATGAAATTTCCTTGGTCTTGAAGATAAAATAGGATAGGGTATATCTACACGGCTCTTTCATTTAAGATTTCGTCTCATTTTCGACAAATGTGTTATTTT
>CAJUKD010000026.1 GCA_910587235.1 uncultured Muribaculaceae bacterium | reverse complement strand
TTATTATCTTTGCAAAGTAAACGAAGAAGAACATTGAAATATCGGGGTGCGCAAAAAGGGAGTGCCGCGATTTTTAGAGAGTTAAGATATTGATAATCATATAACATCCGTTTGTGTCACAGAGACCAGGCGGATCACAGATAAAACGCTGAAAATCAAGCAGTTAGATAAAAATATGACTGCTTTTTTCTTTGTGAAATACTGTGGTTTTACCTTGAAAGTTAAACCGAGAGTTAAACCAAAACTTTATGAGTGAAACAGTTAAAGTGCTGTGCTATAAGTCAAAGACTTTAAGTGACGGCAAACATCCTTTAATGGTACGTGTCTGTAAGGATGGAAAGAAGAAGTATCAAAGTCTTGGTATCTCCATTCACCCCTCTCATTGGGACTTCAAAAAGAATGAGCCTAATGAGTCTTGTCCTAACAGAGATGAGATAAGGATGCTCATTCAGCAGAAATTGTTTGAACTGCAAAAGACAATCCTCAGCAAGAGGATAGAGGGAAAGGAGTTTACTGCGTCTTCTTTGCTGAAACCAAAGGTTGCCTCACTCAGTCTGCACAATAATGTTGAGGAATGTTTCAATTATTATGTGAGATTGCTGAAAGAGCAAGGTAGACTAAGGTATGCAGGAATGTATGAGGTGAGCTTAAACTCTTTCAAAAAGTATGCAGGGAGTCTGGACATACCTTTTAGTGACATAGATGTGACTTGGTTGAAAAAGTATGAGGCTTGGATGCTCCAACAACGGCGACAGATAATTATTGATATGAAAAAGATTATAGCATCTATTTTTTCTGGCATTTTATGCTGTGTTGTTGGCTGCGCTGAGAATATCGTGATAAAATCTCCGGAATATTTCACGGCCCCTATCCGTGATGGGCACTTGCTGTTTCCTGACAGTCTTATTTTGTCTATCGACGCGGAGGAAATAAATATCCCGAATATTGGAATGTTCGGCCGATTGGGTGACTATAATAAATTTCCAAACTTACGAAAAATCACATTCGGAGATGTGGATTATCTTCCCGGCGGCTTGCTCAGCGGACTGCCTAATCTTGAAGAAGTGGTGTTTAACGGCATGATCGGACATTTCGACTGTACACTGATTTCCAATTGCCCCAAACTGAAAACAGTGATATTCAAAGGACCGGTTTCGTCGACCGGCGGCCCAGGCTTTCTATATAATCTCCCGAAGCTTGAAAGTCTTGTTTTTGAGAGCGTTGTGGTGAGTCTGGGCGTTGAGCTTGCTCCCAGACATCTATGTCCCAGACTCAATGGTTTTACCAACAATGGGGCTTTCCTTGAGGTATATAACGACAGTCTGACTCCGACCGCTACAATAGGGCAACTGAGAGCCAATCCCCGATTGAAAGCCGATATAGAACGAATCGCCGGATGGCAATCGGAAGTGTTGCGCGCCGCTAATCCGAAGTGGATGCGTAAAAGCGTATATAAGGCAGCAAAGATTCTTCAACCGGTTTTGGCTGAACTTGGCTGTTCAGAATCAGACAATCTTAATGCGGCCATGGAATATGCTTGGAATTTAGGCGATGATGTCAAGAGCGAACTTGAAATCTTGAAAGAAGCGCCGGCTTACGCTTACGATTCGGCGATGAAACTAAATTTTAGATATGCACCTCCATCCGATAGCTTGTTAAAATTGTCGCGCGAAAGATTCAATCTCGACAGCATTGCCGGAGATGGTGATGATATAAGCCGCATCAAAAATCTGCTCTATTGGGTACACAACAATATTACCCACGATGGAAGCAACGGCTTGGCGCCCGGTGCCAGGAATCTGAGGAATACTTACGATAGCGCGAATTTGGACAGTTGCGGATACAACTGCCGTGCGCTCGCTATAAGCCTTACTGAGGCGTTGCTTGCCGAAGGAATCCCGGCAAGATATATCACTTGCCTGCCAAAAGCATGGGAAACTGACAACGACTGTCACGTGATTTGTGTGGCGTGGAGCGAATCGTTAGACAAATGGGTATGGGTAGACCCGACCTTTGCGGCATTTGTGACTGATGAGAACGGAATGATGCTTCACCCTGGAGAGGTCAGGCATAGGATTCAGAATGGCTTGCCGCTTGTCTTGAACAAAGATGCCAATTGGAACAACCAATGGGAAGAAACACAGGATGACTACATAGATTATTATATGGCTAAAAACCTGTATATCCTACAGACCAACACATTCAACCAGGCTGAACCTGAAGGCGACAGCAATCATGAACAGGGTTATCATGTCGCACTTGTTCCACAGGGGGTGGAATATCCGAATTCGGATTATAACACTACTGATGAACAATGGTTTTGGCAGACACCGAAACTCACAAAATAATGTTTAGGCTTATGGCGACAGTGTCTTTTTGTTGCCACAGGAACAAAAATTAATGAATTTAAAAGGAGCCGGACTTTGTGTATTTCATTGACGGCGGGTGCGGGCGATATTGCCTCTGGCATAAGCGTCAAGTGCTTCAGCGCGCCTGGCTTCTATTTCCTGTCGTATTATGTCGAGATTTATATATGCTGGACCGTTACCTTTGACGATAGGGTGGGCGGCAGAACGCAAGGCGATGGATGTGGCGCAAACGGGGCTTGTGTATCCGTGGGTGTCCGGACCGAGGCCGGCAGGTATGCTGTCGGCGAATACAGGTTCGACACTTGCACATGGAGGATAGCCTAAAGCGGTCCACATTACGGTCTGCGATGCCTTTTCTCCAGGCAATATTCCTTCTATGACTATAGAGGCGGTAGAAATGTCGCGTGGTATGAAATCCATGTCTACAGCCCAACTGTCGCCTCGTTCGAGAACGTCGCATCCGAGCAGTGAATGATAGAATGAGCGGCTCACGTTTTCAGTCAGTTCTGCTGCAGTCAGCGAACCGGTGGATATAGCTTCGGCGAGGAGTTCTGTAGTATTGTCGTGACGGATGTAGCCGCGTCCGAGTGTGCTGTCGCCGCTTACGGAGTAGTTTGTGCGGATAAGCACTCCGCTTTTACACGAGTCGGCGTCGAAGCGGGTGAAATTCCAGTCGTCGGTTTCAAAATATGCACCATGTCCGTTTGCATCGATTACTCCGAAGTTGGCCTGTACGCCAAGTGGTTTTGGCAGTTCATGCAGCAATAGCTCAAAGTCGTTGACGCTTTGGCAGCATCTGAGTGCAGCCGACATTACGTAACCTTCGCGGTCGCGAACTGCGGCGGTGTCAGGTGCAAGGTTATATGATGCTGTGTTCATTATTGCGAAACCGGCATCGTTCATTCCCATCCATGCTTCGGCGAGCAGGCTGTCACCGCCGTTGAACAGGGCTGTAAATCCTATGGCGCCGCTGACACTATCGGCTTCGACTCGTGCTATGAAATTGTTGGATGCAGATGTATCGCGGTGTTTCCATAGCAGCGGGCGCCCTGAAAGAGTGGCGCGTCCTGCAGCTATAAGGGATGTGCAACCTATGCTTTGCGGTGCATTGCAGAAAATGACGGCCCCCGCGAGGAGGGTCGCCATAATCGGATTTATATGTTTTCTCATTGTCTCAGCGTATCTTTTTGAGAATAATCTCATCGACAAGAGCATGGTTTGTGTTAATGTTCATGTTGTTGTTTTCCTGACGGAAGTCGAGTGTGACGGTGTGGTGTCCGGCTTTTAGCGGTGCCGTGATTACGTTTGTCTTACCCCAGTCATTCCAGTTTGCCACACCTCGGTGGGGCATTACGATTATGCCGAGCCGTTGTCCGTCGATGCTGAGAGTTCGTATTGCACATTTGTTTTCGGTGTTGACCGGTCCGTTTCCGTTAGCATAACGGAAACTTATGCCGTAGATACCGTCGGCAGGCACGTTGACGTTGATGTTGAGGGCTTTGCTGTTGCGGTCGATTTCGGCAAAACCTGTTCCGTGATACCCTTCGATATCGCCTGTCGGCTGGTAGCTTATTTCAGCTGAGTTTAGCGCACCGGATTTTTCGCCCGGCATCTGTGCGGTAATCTTGCGATAGGTCTGGAACGGCTGCGATGCGAATGACTGTGTGCCGTCGGAGGCAACGCCTATTACCTGATATTCTCCGGGAGCGGTGGCATCGAAGCTACACTGGCGGGTTTCGCTTACCGGTTTGCCGTCGCGAAGCACGATATAATGGTGAATATATTCTATCGGATTCCATTGCAGGGTGTTGCCTTCGAGCCATGTTATGGGGGTAAGCGGAGCTTTGATGTTTGGCGTATGGTTTACTTTCATTGCTTCCGGTTTTTCATTGGCCATAGTTATGACTATCTTGTTGTCGCCTTTGATGTCAGCCGGAATGAAAGGCTCGTGTTCTTTGCCGTTCAGAGTGAACGATTTGATTTTGTTGCCGAAACCGTCGACGGTGATGTCGAGTATCGCGTCGCGGTATTTGAAGTTCGATAGAGTGCGTTTACCTCCGAGGTTTTCCGGAACAAACGGATGGAAAGCGAGTCCGTCCTTTTTGTAATCGATGCCGAAAAGTATGCGATGTGTTATAGCAATGTTTCCTGCCAGACACCATAACATGTTCGACGAGTTCAACTCGGTATATATGTCGCCGTTGTCAAGATTGAAGTTCTCCTTGTTTGTAGCGAAAAGAGCCGCGGGGCGGAATACGGAACCGATGGCTTCCAGAGTCCCTTGCTCATTACCTGCTTTTGCATTGGCGATTGCCCAGTATGCGCCGACCCAGGGCCAGAGAGCATTGTTGTGGTAGGATGGCATGTCGGCAATCTGCGGGAAGAAGATTGCGGCGCCGAAAGGAGTGACAGGATTGTTCTCGGTAATCGTGCGTGCGCGTTTGTCGGAAGCTACGTCGTAAAGAATCGCCAGAGATTCCCCGAGGGTTTCGGCACGAGGATTCACTATAGGATTGTTGCGTCCGTAGGTGTACATTGCATAGTATCCTTTATCTTCCATCCATAGATGCTCATTGATGGCGCGTACGATATTATCGGCCATTGTAGAGTAGCGTGCTGCTTCATCGGCTGATCCGAATTCATTTTCGAGTTCGGCAAGTATACGCAGAGCCTCGGCTTGTACGATGGATGTGCTGAGGGCTTCCGAATTATATATATCTGCGGTCTGCATCCATTTCGGATAGCTTTGTTCGCGCCAGTCGATGAAAGATGTTTCGCCTTTTACCAGGCCGTTGGCAGAGTGTACAGTAAGGATATCATCCTCCAAGCTGTGCTTAATTACCGGATAGATATATTCAAGCCACCGGCGGTCGCCTGTAACTTTGTACAGTTCGTATGCCGCCATAGCCCATATCATGCGATCGGAGCTGACAGGCCATGCGCCACCGCTTCCGGTGTCTTGAATGATGCGTCCTGTTGGCGACACTTTTTTCATAAGTGATATTTTTGAAGCCTCAGGCTGCATATAGGCCATGGAGAGAAGTATAGAGTAGCTGACGTCGCGAGTCCATACTCCGGCCCATTCGCGGCCTGTGCGCAGTGTGGTGTCAGGTTCGACGGCATTTATCATTTCGTCAAGCCCCATGTTGTAGATCGCTTCATGGAGGGTGTTGGGCGTCGACAGTTGTGGATATTGGCTTATGTCATTCTTGAGTTTCCAGCTTTTCTCGATAGGGTACGCATATCCGGGCGTAGCGGAATATGTCGATATAATTTCCTTGGCATTCGGCGCCGTAGTATAAAATGGGCCTTGGGTAATTGTATCTCCGTGCCAGCGATATGCGTCGGTAGTGACGATGTCATTGTTCGGACGGTTGCCTGTACATGAAGTGCAGAGCATACTGCCGATTGCGATGCCGGAAAAGAGAAATTTTAGCAATAGATTATTATTCATATGTATCCTGATTTTATGGTGAATATCTCAGATAAGGGTGTCTGCTTCGAGCCGCAGGAAGCTACTTGTTTGCGGACCGATGGTGAAAGAGGCTGAATTTCTCAGACCCGGAACCCAGATTATTTCATCGTTGCGCGTGAGGAGCCATTGCGTTCGTTTCTGTGCGGCAGAATAGTGGGCATTGGCGAAAATGTCGCTGAGGAGTTTCGATTTCTTCTGACCGAAAGGAACCATTCGGTCGCCTAGTCTTGGGTGTCGCAACTGCCAGCGTGGAGAACCTTCCAAGGCGTCGGCATCAATGAATGCAATGAATGGATTCACACCTTCCGGCTTGAATTCTGCTGCAGGATGCGATGTTACATTAATACATAATCGCGGAATAACGATACTGTTTGAAATGTCTATGTCGAAACACTCAGTCTGTATCTCTTTTGTCGGTTCATTGTCCGGAAATATAGTAAGTATGCCGTGGTCGAGTTCCATTACAGTTCCGCTTCGGGATGAACGGAATTTCAGTCCTGAACCGGATTGCGATGCAATGATGTCGGCTACTTGGGAACTGTTGAATCCGAGAGGGTGTAGAAGTTCGAAGAGAATGGCAGCCGCGTGTGTCTGTTCGGTCACTAATGCGCTGAGGCGTATATGCCGAAGCGGACGGTCGATGTATGGTGCGGAAAGCATGTCGATGGCATCGGCGTAGACGGCTCGTGTTAATTCGAGTGTGCTTATTGTATGTGTTATGCTTTCGCAGGCTCCTGGAAAAAGTTCCTCAAGTAACGGAAATACACGGTTGCGCAAGCGGTTGCGGCGATGTTCGTCCGATTGGTTCGAACTGTCATTTATGAAAGCAAGCCCGCAATCGTCGAGAAATTGCTCTATTTCATGGCGTGTGCATCCGAGCAGAGGACGGATGATACTTCCGCGGCGGGGTTGCATGGATGTCAGTCCGGCTATTCCTGTTCCTCGCATAAGGTTGAGCATAAATGTTTCGGCACGGTCTTCCGCATGATGTCCTACAGCCAAAGCATAGGCTGCATCAAGATCGAGCAGACTGTCGAACCATTCATAACGCAGGTCACGGCACACCATCTCGACAGAGTGCCCGCTGAGATTGCATTGCTTTTCAATGCCGGTGAAGTGTCGGAGGTGCATTTCAACTCCGAGGCGTTCGCAGATTGCGGCCGCATGCCGCATGTCGCGGTTCGATTCTTCTCCACGCAGATGGAAATTACAATGTGCGGCACGACAATTATAGCCGAGTGCTACGAGAACGGCCAGTAGAGCCACTGAGTCGGCTCCTCCGCTTAGGGCTACTATTACAGTCGGTGCGATTCCGTTGTCTGTCTGCACTTGCGGAGGAGGCAGCAGCCTGTTCCGCCTTATATATGATTCGACGCCGCTCACGAAAGGGTGGGCGGCGGAAATTTTTTCATGATTGCGGTCGGAATCAAGGTGCATCGATTGTTCGTTATTTTATTCCTCCTCTGTCACTCGACGTACTGTCGCTGCTGCAGCAGGAGTCTGGTGCTGGTGTGCTGTCGCCGGATTCTTCATTTTGACCTTTAGTTCGTCGAAGCCTTTTCCATAAACACCGTTGACGTTTGCCTGTGTCACGAACGCGTCGGCGTCGATGGACTTTATTATTCGCCCAATTGTGACGGATTCAATCTTGCGGCACATGACGATAAGCATCTTTACCTCCGATTTGCTGTACCATCCCATGCCTGTCAGAACGGTGCAGCCGCGGTTGGCTTCATTGTTGATTGCGGTGGCTATTTCCTCCCATTTTTTTGAGAAGATGGTGAACTGTACGGCCTGCCGGTTGGTGTTCACAACCATGTCGGCCATGTAGGAAACCAGAAACAGCACAACGAAACCGTAGACCACTTTATCTATGTTGTGGAAAAGGAGGAACGAAGAAGAGATTATGATGACGTCGGTGTAGAGCATCGTGCGGCCTATGGTGACGTTGGAGTGCTTGGAAACCATGGCGGCTATGATGTCGGTGCCTCCGCTGCTTCCGTTGTGCACGAAGGTCATTCCTATGCCAAGTCCGCACAAGGTGCCGCCTATGACAATGTTCATGAAAGGTTCGTCGGTGAAGCCTGAAGCGAAAAGAGGTTGGAATAGGCCGATGAAAAGCGATATGACCGTCGCTCCATAGATAGTGCCTATGACAAAACGTTTCCCTACAATTTTGTATGCTATTGCGAGCAATGCGAGGTTGATGGCATACTGGGTGATAGCCACCGGAATACCCGTCAGGAAATAGACTATAGTGCCGATGCCGGCAAGACCGCCGATTACGACTTTCTCAGGAAGGATAAAAGCTGTGAACCCGAAAGCGAAGAGCGCCATTCCGAAAGTTATGAATATATAATCTTTCGATGTGCGCCAGATTTTATTCTTGTTCAGTGTCATTGCCGCATGAATTGAATTTATATGAAAAATATTCACTTACAAAGATAAATCTTTTTTCCCTCTGAAAGTGCTTTTTTCTAAAAAATGTAATTGTACTTATAATGGAAATATTTTCAGTATGCGTTTTTGCGGGGAACGTTGATGTTGTGATTGTCGAAAATATTTCTTGCACGTTTCAGAAAATCAGCCGCCCGTTCCCGCCATACGGGTATGTTGACTTTCTCGGCTTCGACAACACGGTAGTTGGAGCCTTGACGGTCTGAGGCTATAGTGAAGACAGGAATGTAGGACGCTTCGACAATACGGGCTATGCCGTCGTTGCTTCGGAGCAGGCGAACCGACGCCATGGCTCCTCCGCGAGTGTCGGGTGTACGCATGTTGGATATGAAGTTACCGAGTGAATATACAAGAAAAAAGTTGCGGTCGGGGTGAAAACGGTTTGGCCGCAATTCCATCGGCTGGATAACATGGGGGTGTGCGCCGATCACCATGTCGACGCCAAGTTCTTCAAGCCAGTCGGCCAGTTCCTTTTGGTTGCTGTTGGGCAGGAGCCTGTATTCGTCGCCCCAGTGGATGCAGACGATCACGATGTCGGCGTGGTTGAAGCGGGCAAGCTGTACGTCGTGTCGTATTTGCTCTTTTTCTATATAATTTACGACGACGTCATCGGAGGGTGTAAAACCGTTGGTTCCGTACGTATAGTTCAGGAACGCCGTATGTATGCCGTTTATATTGAATATGGCCGGTACCGTTTCGTTGCGCGTCGAGTCGTTGACATACGTCCCTATATGGGCTATGCCTGAATCGTCGAGCGCGGATATTGTACGACGAAGGCCTTTAGACCGACGGTCAAGAGTATGATTGTTGGCTGTCAGCATAAGGTCGAATCCGGCATCCGAAAGAGCCTTGGCAAAACTTTCGGGCGCGTTGAAGCATGGATAACCCGTGTATGGCGGGTCGCCTACGGGCGTTTCAAGATTCACCACCGCGAAGTCGGCCATGTTCAGCAAAGGTGCGATGGAATCGAAACATCCGCTGTAGTCATAGCTGCCGCCGGGTCGCCTGGCCGCGTCGAGTTGTGCGCTGTGCTGCATGGCATCGCCGGCAAAGATAAGTTCGGCTTCGTCGTAGCCCATTATGAGCGACAACAGCGATATTACCAATGGAAGCAGATGCGTCGGCAAGAGCATGGTGAAATTGATGCTTGAATAGCTCAGTCGCGCTGTTCGGCAGCGATAAGAGTGTTGCGCATCAGCGACACTATGGTCATCGGGCCGACTCCTCCCGGTACGGGGGTGATGAAGCTGCATTTAGGCGCGACTGTGTCAAAATCGACATCGCCGCGCAGGCGCCAGCCTGATTTGCGGGTGGCGTCGGGCACTCGGGTGGTGCCTACGTCGATTACAGTAGCTCCGTCTTTCACCATATCGGCGCTTATGAAGCCCGGACGTCCCATTGCGCATACCAGTATGTCGGCACGCCGGGTCACATCAGCCAGATTGGGGGTGGCTGAATGGCATACGGTTACAGTGGCATCGGCATCCGAGCCTTTCTGCATCATCATTGCAGCCAAAGGTTTGCCTACTATATTGCTGCGGCCGACGATTACCACCTGCTTTCCGCGCGGACTTATTCCGTAGCGGCGCAGTAGTTCCATAATGCCATAAGGGGTGGCGGAGTGGAAGCACGGCAGGCCGATGGACTGGCGGCCTACATTGGTCGGATGGAAGCCGTCGACATCCTTAGCCGGATCTATGGCTTCGATGATGCGCTGTTCATCGATGTGGCGGGGCAGTGGTAGCTGGACGATGAAACCGTCGACGTCGGGATCGGCATTCAGGCGTGCTATGGCTTCGAGCAATGTCTTCTCCTGTAGCGGAGCTTCTTCTGTGCTTTCGAAGCGGATCAGCGACGAGCGGAATCCGCATTCCTCGCATGCTTTGATTTTGTTCGCTACGTAGCTTTCGCTGCCGCCGTCGTGCCCTACGAGTATGGCGGCGAGATGCGGCTGTTTTTTCCCAGCGGCTTTGCGTGCGGCTACTTTTTCCGCGATTTCAGCCTTGATTTCGGCTGCGGTATTTTTTCCGTCGATAAGTTGCATGTGCGGTAGTGCGGTTATATTAGTTGTACAATAGGAGATTAACGACGTTTTCCACGCATCTGGCGCATCATTTGCGCTGGGTTTTTCATATTGGTTGCCATGCGCATCATCTTGCGGGTGTCATCGAACTGTTTCAGCAGGCGGTTGACGTCCTGAACTGTAGAGCCGGAACCTCGCGCTATCCTTTGCACGCGGCTACCTTTGATAACTTCCGGATGTTCGCGTTCGTATGGTGTCATTGACATTATAATAGCCTCGATGCCTTTAAACGCATTGTTGTCGATGTCTATGTCTTTGATAGCCTTGCCAAGACCGGGAATCATCGATGCCAGATCCTTGATGTTGCCCATCTTCTTGATCTGCTGTATCTGTTTGAGGAAGTCGGTGAATGTAAACTGGTTCTTGCGCAGCTTTTTCGCCAGTTCCTCCGCTTCTTTCTCGCTGTACTGCTGCTGGGCTTTTTCAACGAGCGATACAATGTCGCCCATGCCCAGTATGCGGTCGGCCATACGTGCCGGATAGAATACGTCTATTCCTTCGAGTGTTTCGCCTGTGCCGACAAATTTGATGGGTTTATGGACAACGCTGCGTATGGAAAGAGCGGCTCCGCCACGTGTGTCGCCGTCAAGTTTGGTGAGCACCACGCCGTCGAAATCGAGGCGTTCGTTGAATGTCTTGGCGGTATTAACTGCATCCTGACCGGTCATAGCATCGACAACGAACAGGATTTCGCTGGGGTTCACAGCTTTTTTGATGGCTTCGATTTCGTCCATCATCTGTTCGTCGACGGCCAGACGGCCTGCCGTATCGATTATTACAAGGTCGTTGTGGTTGCGGCGGGCGTGTTCAAGTCCGCGGCGGGCTATACCTACGGGATCTTTGACATCCTCTTCTGTATAAACCTCCACGCCGATGGAATCAGCAAGTACTTTCAGCTGGTCGATAGCGGCAGGGCGGTATACGTCGCCGGCAATAAGCAGCGGCCGCATTCCCTTTTCACTTTTCAGCTTCTTCGCCAGCTTTCCGGTGAATGTGGTTTTACCGGAACCTTGCAGTCCGGACATAAGGATTATGGTCGGTTTCCCTGTAAGGTTCAGGGGAGCGACGTTGCCGCCCATAAGCTCGGTAAGCTCATCATGGACAATCTTGACCATCAGTTCGCCGGGTTTGACGGCGTTGATTACGTCGCGGCCAAGAGCTTTCTGCTTGACTGTGTCGGTGAAAGTCTTTGCCACTTTATAGTTTACGTCGGCGTCGATAAGCGCGCGGCGTACGTCCTTGAGTGTTTCTGCAACGTTTATTTCAGTGATACGGCCTTCGCCTTTGAGCAGTTTGAAACTGCGCTCGAGCCTGTCGCTAAGTTTTTCGAACATATTGCTGATGGTGTTGTATTATCCGTTGAAGGAGTTTATTCGGTGTTTTGGAAGCGTTTTCGGATTATTGTTTCACAAGCCTGTTTGTGGCTGTATCGGGGAAGATGACTTTGGGTTTGAAATCCTTGGCTTCTTCCGGTGTCATCGAGGCGTAACTCATGATTATAACCACATCGCCGCGCTGCACAAGACGCGCTGCAGCTCCGTTAAGACATATTACGCCGGAACCGCGAGGTCCCGGGATTGTATAGGTGTCAAGGCGTGCGCCGTTGTTGTTATTGACAATATAGACGCGTTCGCCGGCAAGGATTCCGGCAGCATCAAGAAGGTCTTCGTCGATGGTTATGCTACCGATATAGTCCAGACGGGCTTCGGTGACACTGACACGATGGATTTTTGATTTCAAGACTTGTATGAACATCTCCTCTTAATATTTGATGTTGTCGATCAGACGCACGTCGCCGCAATATACGGTTACGCAGCCTACAGCACCGTTTACGGCTTCGTCCCATGTCGATACCGGCTGCATGGTCAGTGCATCTACTATTTCATAATATTCTGTTTCGAGTCCGTCGACGGCATTGATCCGTTCGTTTACTGATTTTTTTACTTCTGCCGGTGACTGGCCGTTCTCTTTCAGGATAAGGGATTCTTTCAGAATACGGTGTATTGAAGGAGCAATAGCACGGCCTTCGCGTGTCAGACGTACATTGCGGGAGCTGAGGGCAAGTCCGTCGGCTTCGCGGCATATAGGGCAGGCCACAATGTCGATGCTGAAATTTTCAATTTCGGCCATACGACGGATCACTGCGATCTGTTGGAAATCTTTTTCGCCGAAATAAGCACGTGTGGGATTTGTCATGGCGAACAGCTTGCTGACGATCTGGGCCACGCCGTTGAAATGTCCGGGGCGCATGGCGCCTTCCATTGTTTCAGCTACCGGACCGAGATTGAATACACGCGTATCAGGTTCGGGATAGATTTCGTCTACGGACGGTACGAATGCATAGTCCACGCCGGCTTCTGAAAGCAGACGGCAATCGGCGTCGACCGTGCGGGGATATGTGCGAAGGTCATCCGGATTGTTGAATTGGGTGGGATTGACGAATACGCTTACGACAACAATGTCATTCTCGCGCCGCGCGCGCTCGACAAGTGAGAGATGACCGGCATGAAGTGCTCCCATGGTGGGAACCAGCCCGATGCTTTTGCCGGCTTCGCGGGCTTCGGAGAGTCTGGTGCTCAGGCCGGCGGTGGTTTTAATTATTTCCATTTCCAAAAGTTAAGCAAATGGAAGCCCTTCTGCAGGGCGGTCCCATTGCAAATCAGTTCGCAAAATTACACACTTTTCATTAATTGGCAAAAATATATTCGGTGCTGCTTTTTTTGCGTCTGCTTTTTTGGCGTCGGTATCTTTTTTTTTGAGGACGGTGAAAAAATGTTGTATCTTTGCCTAAAGATATGAAGACATCGGTCATAGTTCGTTTTGCCGTTCTCGGCTTATTATGGCTTCTGCTGGTGGCATGGATTGTCGCCGGCACTCCGCGTTTCACCGCCTATACGGCTTTTGTGATCGTGGCTTCGGCCATTATAATATTTGTGCCGATGTATAAAAAATACGTCAAGAAGAAATGAGCGATACAAATTCAGCGTCCACACCTGTGGCGGGTCCCTTGTTGAGCGCCATTGACTCTCCTTCCGATCTCCGCCGTCTGCATCCGGAACAGTTGCCTCAGCTGTGCTCCGAGATCCGTCAGTACCTTATACAGACTCTTAGCTCAAACCCCGGTCATTTCGCGTCGAGCATGGGCGCGGTAGAGATGACTGTGGCGTTACATTACGTATTCAACACACCTGATGACCGCATCGTATGGGATGTGGGGCATCAGGCTTACGGACACAAGCTACTCACGGGACGCAGGGAGGCTTTTGCAACCGGCAACCGCCGTCTTGGAGGGCTGAGCGGCTTTCCCAATCCTGACGAAAGCCCTTATGATACATTTGCCGCAGGACATGCGTCGAACTCGATATCGGCTGCGCTTGGCATGGCTGTGGCCGCCCGCATGCAAGCCGGAGATTGTCCGCCGCGCCGCAATGTGGTGGCTGTTATCGGCGATGCCTCTATAAGCGGCGGCCTGGCATTCGAAGGGTTAAACAACGCCGCCAATACACCTAACAATCTTCTGATTGTTCTGAACGACAATGATATGTCGATAGATCGTCCTGTGGGCGCTCTAAGCAGCCACATGGCGCATATAACCACTTCTCCGGCCTATAATAAGTTGCGTTATGGTGTGTATCGGGCGCTGAAGAAGATGGGATTGGTCAGCGAAAAAAGCCGTGGTCGCATATTGCGTTTCAATAATAGTCTTAAATCGTTGCTGAGCCATGAACAGAATATATTCGAAGGTCTGAATATACGTTATTTCGGACCGTTCGACGGCCACGATGTCCTTAAGATAGTACGGGTGCTTACCGATATCCGCGATATGGAAGGACCGCGTATACTCCATTTGCGCACGATAAAAGGCCGCGGTTATGCGCCTGCGGAAGCTGATCCGGCAAGATGGCATGCGCCCGGACGTTTCGATCCGGCTACCGGACGGCGTGCGGAAGCTGTGCAGGGTGCTGTACCCAAACCTCCAAAATTTCAGGATGTAATGGGCGATACATTGCTTGAACTGGCACGCCGCGATCAGCGGATAGTAGCTGTCACAGCCGCTATGCCGACAGGTACTTCCATCAGCACTATGCAGGCGGAAATGCCGGAGCGGGTATTCGATGTAGGCATTTCCGAAGGTCATGCCGTCACTTTTGCCGGAGGCCTCGCCAAGGACGGAATGCGACCTTTTGTAGGCATATATTCCAGCTTCCTGCAAAGGGCTTATGACCATATCATACACGATGTGGCACTGCATCATCTTCCTGTCACATTCTGCATAGACCGTGCCGGCCTTGTAGGCGAAGACGGAGCGACGCATCACGGCGCTTTCGACCTCGCTTATCTGCGCTCGGTTCCCGGCATGACCATAGCTTCGCCACGCGATGAACGCTCTCTGCGCCGCTTGCTTGTCACAGCCGCTACGCTCGAGCCTGCGGGACCGTTTGCGATACGTTATCCACGCGGAGGCGGTCGTTCCATCGACTGGCGTTGTGCTCTGAAGCCGGTTGAGGTCGGACGTGGAGAGCGTCTGGTATCCGGACGTCAGGTCGCGTTGCTCACAATAGGCCCGGTCGGGGCAGGTGATGCTGCAGATGCAGTTGCGCGCGCTCGCGCCGAAGGTATTGACGTGGCTCACTACGACATGATTTTCCTTCGTCCGCTTGATGAAAAACTGCTTGAAGAAGTGGCAGCCCTTGATTGTCCTGTTGTGACTGTCGAGGATGCTATTGTCGACGGCGGACTCGGAAGCGCCGTACTTGAATGGATGTCTGCTCACGGCTTTAATCGCCGTATTACGCGCCTCGGTCTGCCTACAGACCGTTTTGTCGCTCAGGGAACGCCGGCTCAGTTGCGCGCTATCTGCGGCATAGATTCCGACAGTATATATAAGGCTTTGTTAAACTCCTGTAAGTGATGTCCTGACGATGAAGATAGTGATAGCAGGTTCGGGAGAGGTCGGTTCGCATCTGGCAAAACTGCTCTCCGCAGAAGAACAGGATATATGTCTGGTGGATGAGGATTCTCGAAAGCTGGCCGTCCTCGACGCCAATTACAATCTTATGACCCTTGAGGCCAACCCGACATCGTTTGCGGGATTGCGGGAGGCCGGAGCCGGCAGCTGCGATCTCTTCATAGCCGTGACACCTTTCGAGTCCAATAATATAGTGGCCTGTTCGATAGCCCGTAATCTGGGTGCAAGGCGCACTGTAGCGAGAATCGACACTTACGATTTTATGGATCCTCGCAATGCTACTCATGTGGCCCACATGGGTGTGGACAGCGTAATTTATCCGGAATATTTTGCCGCACAGGAAATCATTACATCTCTGAGGCGCTCGTGGGCGAGGATATGGTTTGAGCTTCATGATGGTTGTATCATTCTTGCCGGTGTACGTCTGCCCGAGAATTCACCTTTGGCCGGAATGCAGCTGAAGGATTTCGCATTTACAAACCGTCACTTCCATGTATCGGCGATCAAGCGCAACCATGAAACCATAATACCGCGAGGCGGCGACCGAATGGAGGCCGGCGATATATTGTACTTTACCACAACCCGCGACCATATAGCCGATTTGCCTGAACTTGCCGGAAAGACACGCCATTCGATACGGCGTGTGCTTATCATGGGCGGAAGCAAGATGGCCATACGTCTGGTAAACAGTGACGAGCGCGACGAATTCAAATTCACCATAATAGAGAGTGATCCTGCTATATGTGCCAGACTGACCCACAAGTGTCCCGATTGTGAAATCATACAGGGCGACGCCCGCGATACCGATGTCCTCGTAGAGGCAGGTATAGCTGATGCCGACGCTTTTGTGGCATTGACGCCTAATTCGGAAACTAATATACTGACCTGCCTGACAGCAAAGGAATTCGGAGTAAAGAAAACTGTGGCTGAGGTTGAGAATATTCAGTTTATAGCTCAGGCAGAGGGTCTTAACATAGGCACGGTAATAAACAAAAAACTTCTTGCGTCGAGTACGATTTTCCAGACGCTTCTCGCTTCGGATACATCGACTCCTAAATGCCTTGCATTGGCCGACGCCGAGGTAGCGGAAATAGAGGCCAGAGCGGGTTCGCGCATTACGCGCACCCCTGTCAAGGAAATAGCACTGAGCCGCGATATGACTTTGGCCGGCCTTATACGTGACGGACAGGGAATGCTGATTACGGGCAATACTGTAATCGAGCCGGGCGACAGGGTGCTTGTCTTCTGCCTTGCCGGAGCATTGCATAAGGTGGAGAAAATGTTTATCTGAAATAAGCCTTATGGAACTACGGCATATAAAGAACCGTTCGCTTGTTAATTTCCGGATGCTGGTGCGTATACTCGGGTGGCTTCTGGGCATAGAAGGCGTTTTCATGCTTTTTCCGGCGGCGACATCTGCCTTCTATGGCGAAAGCGACTATCTCCCTTTTCTTATTGTTGCATGTCTTGCCTTGTTCAGCGGTGCGGTGATGGCCCGTCGTTCGAAACCTCGTTTCGAGCATCTCGGACGTCGCGACGGATATCTCCTGACGGCCTCGGTCTGGGTGGTTTTTTCCGTATTCGGTATGCTGCCGTTCATTTTCAGTTCGGCGCAGGCGTCGGTTAGCGACGCTTTCTTTGAAGCAATGTCAGGATTCACCACAACAGGTGCGTCGGTGTTGGTCGGTACGGAGAATCTGAGTCATGGAGTCCATCTGTGGCGGGCAATGATGCAATGGGTCGGTGGAATGGGTATAATCCTATTCACTCTGGCAATAATTCCGATGCTGAACCATTCGGGAGGCATGCAGATGTTCAATGCTGAGGTTACTGGGATCACGCACGATAAGATACAGCCTCGTATAAGTCAGACAGCAAAAAGCCTGTGGACAATTTATCTCGTCCTGACAGTTGTCCTCGTATTGCTTTTGTGGGCCGGCCCCATGAATCTATTCGAAAGTGTATGTCATGCTTTCGGCACGATCTCGACAGGTGGATATTCCACAAGTCCGGACAGCATACATGCCTGGGATTCTGTGTACATAAAAATCGTGATGATCATTTTTATGTTTCTCGGAGGTGTGAATTTCGCTTTGATATACCGTTTCATACATGGCGATTTCCATACTTTTCGAAGAAACGATGTGCTGCGTACCTATCTTATTGTTATCGGGCTTACGCTTGTAATGTTTGTCATTTCTATCATATACCGGCGGCAGGTCTATGACTGGCAGTCGGTAACGGTCGACCCGCTTTTCCAGATTGTATCCACAATTACATCTACCGGATTCACGGTGGTGAATTTTGAAAACTGGGGCTCGTTTGTGCTTGCCGTGACTTTTGTGCTGATGTTTTCGGGCGCATGTGCCGGCTCGACCAGCGGAGGAGCCAAAATCGACCGGCTACTTTACCTTTTTAAAAACGCGCATAACGAAATATACCGTTGTATTCATCCACGAGCCATCAGATCGGTGAAAGTAAACGGCAAAGTTGTCAATACCGAACTTGTGAACAAGGTCATAGCTTTTCTTTGCATTTACATGCTTCTGGTCGTAGGCGGCGGAATAATATTGGCATCGATGGGTGTTCCTGTCGTAGATGCTTTCTTTTCTGCATTCTCGTGCCTATCCAATACAGGACTCGGAGCAGGTGTGACAGGTGTCGGTTCCGGTTATGAAATTCTGCCTGATGCTGCCAAATGGGTGCTTTCTGCGCTGATGCTCGTCGGGCGTCTTGAGATTTTCACGGTTCTTGTCATCCTTACGCCGACATTCTGGAGGCATTGAGAGTGACTGCTTTTCAATGGTAAAGGAAACAATATCGGATTGATATCTGCGTTATATAATTGCGTAACTACGTGAAGAATTATGTTTAATATATTTCAAAAGAAGCGGAAAGAGCCGCTTAAACTTCCTTTCAAAACAGACATACACTGTCATCTTGTACCCGGCGTTGACGACGGTTCGCCGGATGCTGCCACGTCGGCTGAACTTATAGAACGCATGCAGCGCTGGGGTATAGAGCGTATAATAGCTTCTCCGCATGTGACGCAATATACATTTGAGAATACTCCGGATATTCTTGATCCGGCTCTTGAGGAATTGCAGGAGGAGTTGCGGCGCCGGGGCAATGCTATCGTAATGGAACGTTCGGCGGAATACCGTATCGACGAATTTTTCCTCAAACAGATGGAGGCGAAAGCTCTTACACCATATCCTAACTCATATCTGCTGATTGAAAACTCGTTCATGCAGGAACCATGGAATCTGGATCAGCTGATTTTCGACCTTCAGGTGCGCGGCTTCCGACCTGTTCTCGCACATCCCGAACGCTACACATATTATTACGGTAAACCGTCGCGGTACAAGGAGCTGCATGACGCCGGACTGATGTTCCAGATCAATCTGCTGAGTCTTGCGGGTAATTATGGAAAAGCCGAGAAGAAGATGGCGGAGAAACTGTTGGAAGACGGTATGGTCGACTTCATTGGTACGGATCTGCATAACAGCCGTCATGCAGCCGTTATAGACGAATATCTGATGTCAAAGGATGCAGAGAAGCATTTTGCTATGCTTGAAAGCGTCATTCAGAACGATAAAGCTTTTATCTGAACCGGAGCTGACGGATTCCCTACATCGCACATAGCCCCGACGGAGCGAGATCCCCGATCGCTTTCGTCGGGTTTGTTTTCCTGGGCTAAACGGTTCAGCAGTATTATGGCGAATTCAAGCATAGTGTCAATGCCCTGTGCTTCCGCTTCGGGATCGAGATCTATAGCACATCCTGCCGAAGGAGCTATGCCTTGTTCGGTTGTGTTCATGTTGCGGTCGTAGACAGGCGATGCCGACATGCGTACCGACCATCCGCATGGAATTTCTGAAGTATATGGCATTCCGGAGCCACCGCCTGTATGTGCGCCTACAATCAGCACTTGCGGCAGATACTGCATTACGGATACAAAATTGTTTGCCGCGCTGAATGTACTGCGGTTGGTGAGCACTATGACAGGCTTGAACCAGCGCACGCGTTTCGACGGTTCGAAATAATAGGCGAAAGGTTCTGAAAAATCATTATGGCCGGGTCCGGTCTTGTGGGAAATATATCCGGCAAGAGTCCGTTCCGCAAGAAAACGGGAGGCAAGTTTTTCGACATTGGTCATGTTTCCGCCTCCGTTGTCGCGTATGTCAATTATCAGTCCGTCTGTTTCTCTGAATCCGTAGAGCATCATGTCGAGCATTGTTTCACCTATTCCGCCTGAGAATGAAGAATAGCGCATATATCCTACATTACGGCCCGGAAGTTCTTTATATATGACTCCACCGGCAGCGGCATAGTCGAAGTTGAGATAATGTTCTTCAATAAGTCTTTTGTTGAAATTCTGCGGATAATCACTCCACCATTTTCTGTAATATGATGTGTTGAAAGGAGAGCTGAGGTTGACGTGCCCGTCGCGTAGCGTGGCGAGCATTTCGGCGCATAGATTGAAAAATTCGTCAGCTTCCATTTCTTTTTTGACTTTTGATCTGTAGGAAGCATATATATCGTTCCAGTCTATGTTTTTGTCTTCGAAAAAGCAATAGTGTTCGTCGAGGATTGTCCATAAAGCATCAAAATTTCCCTGAGGATCGCTTTCCCATTTTTCTATGCTGTGACAGGCTGGAAAAAGGAGAATTGCAGCGATTGTCACGGATGTGATTATGCTTGTCAGGAAGATGTTCTTTAGTGACAGTCTGTTCATCGGTATGAAGGAAAAAAATCAGTACATGGCGGAAATGATTCTGGCGTCGGCCGAAGGAAAACGTGATGTGTTACGCAGTGGCAGTGACAGCCATTCCGTTGTGATTCCAAGAGTGAAACAATGGGTGATGCGGCGTGTGACTATATTTGATGCGGAAGTGGATGCGATATAGTTGTTGTAGCCTATACGCAGCGATGTGGCTCCGAAAAGGAGGTCTGTTGTGATATAGTTGTTAAGCCTGATGTAATTGCCGGGCCATGCTCCGTGGGCGAGTTTGCGGTGGTTGCCAAGCGATATTTCATAATAAAGTTCTCCGTAACTTGGGGAGAAAAAAACACCGGCAAGCGCCATTTCGGCCTGATATCGTGCCACAATCGGCAGTCGGCCGAGTCTGAAGCGTGCTACAGCGGCGGCTGTGGCGTTTACAGTCCATGAAGCTTTGGCCGATACTGGGTTGTTGCCGTTACGCGGTGCGTAGAGCATGCCGAGGTCGGCGCCGGTGGAGCCTCCGGCCATCAGAGTCAGCCATGTGGCGGGCATCCGGAAGCGTGCCATCATAGCCCATGAGCCGTGTATGTTAAGATCATAGATATATGAATTCCGAGCCGGATTTAGCGTCCTGGCAAATTCCGGACTGATGTGGAGTTGCATGATCCAACGTTCCGGATTGAAACGCATGGCTTGCATACGTTCGTAGGAGAATGCAGTGCTGAAACCGTTGTAGCGCAGAGGCGAGAGATAGGTGTCGGCTATGTGCGCGGTTCCGATGTCGAGTGTATATGCCGACAACACAGGTCGGTATGTCACATATTCGGATCTATTCTCTGCTTCGGCAAAGAAAAAGCAGAGTAATGTGATAGCGGCGAGAAGCAGCTGACGCAGATTCGTCATTGGATGCAGAATATCAGAATATATGTTGTTGGCCTGTGATCTCGTCGCGGATTTCCTCGTCGGAACGCTCTGTTACGGTTTCTTCCTGGTTGTCGTCCTCGACGGTTGTCTCGTCGTCGGAATCGTTGGCGGATATATCCTCGTCATTGTATTTAGGTTCCAGTTCTACGACTGAGGCCAGTTCGAATGTTGTCAGGCGCTTGCCTTTGGCTTTGAAACTTTTGACGGCGATGAAATCTTCCGCATCGATTGTGATTTTGTCGCGGAAGCTGTCGTCGCCACCGAAAGTAAGCTCGAACATCGGTCCATTCTTATCGGAAAGAGTTATGAGTGTCGATTTTTCATTTTCGCCAAGGAAACGCTGGTGTCTGGCTGACGGCTCGAATGTGAAACGTTTGATATAGGGATAGCCTTGATCCGCATCGTTCAGGATTGCTGTCCAGACGGTCTTCGGACGGAATTTCTCTATGCGTAATATATTGTCTTCGTAGTGGTTGGTGGCCTCGAATCCGCTTGTGTAGTATTCGCCGTTTTTCAATATGACAAGAACAAGATCGGTGCCGGAGAATTCGCCGAGGAATTCGCCGCGTCCTTCGTAGTTCAGGCGCATGACATCGTGGTCGAACCATACCTCCCGGCCGCCGAGAGTCGATACGCCTCTTTCTTTCAGAGTGAAGCGGTGGACTTCGTTTTTGGTCACAAGATTGCCTTGTGCTCCTCTGCCTTTGATCGCGAGTTTTGCGAAATCTATGTCGAACTGTAAGGTTTTAAGGCGGTTTTTAGGTTTGAGTATCACCTTCACCACCTCCGCCTCGCCGTTGGGGTTGGCCGAGAACCAGACAACACGGGTGCCGGGCAGGCCGGGAGTGAGATTGTACTCGGTGTCGCGTGTCAGGCCGGTCACAAAGAAGCGTTTCTGATAATAGATGCCGTTACGGCCATTCTGGTAGATTACGTTATATATCGTGCGTTTGTCGTTTCGTTTGAATACGTTCAGATAAAGAACGTTTTTGTCTACAAACAGTTTTTCCTGAACTTTCACGATTTTGTAACGTCCGTCTTTGTAGAATATAATTATGTCGTCAAGAGCCGAACAGTTGCACACGAACTCGTCTTTCTTCAGGCCTGTCCCGATGAAGCCTTCTTCGCGGTTGATGTAAAGTTTTTCATTGGCTTCGGCCACATTGGCAGCCTGGATATTGTCGAATCCGCGTATCTGGGTGCGGCGCGGATATGCGTGCCCGTACTTCTGGCGAAGATATTCGAACCATTCGATTGCTTCGCGGCGTATGTTGCCAAGACGGTCGAGTATGTCGGCGATGCGTGCGTTCAGTTCGGCTATGTTTTTGTCGGCTTCATCAACGTTGAAACGCAGAATACGTTTCATTTTTATTTCGAGCAGACGCAGGATATCGTCGCGGGTCACATCGCGGTTGAACGACGGTTTGAACGGCTCAAGGCGCATGTCTATGTGTGCGACAGCCGAGTCGAGGTCCACGGCATTTTCATATTCCTTGTCCTTGTATATTCGTTTTTCGATGAAGATGCGTTCGAGAGATGCGAAAAGCAGTTGTTCGCGTGTTTCGGCAAGACGTATCTCCAGGTCGGCTTTAAGAATGCCGCATGTGGTGTCCACGCTGTGGCGGAGCACATCGCTGACACCGAGGAATTCGGGCTTCTGTCCGACAATCACACAGCAGTTAGGGGATATGCTTACTTCGCAGTCTGTGAAAGCATACAGAGCGTCTATGGTTTTGTCGCTTGATGTTCCCGGCAAAAGGTGCACGAGTATACATGCAGTTTCGGCCGTATTGTCCTCGACCTTGCGTATCTTGATCTTGCCTTTTTCAAAAGCTTTGAGTATAGAGTCGATTACCGTGCCGGTATTTTTGCCGTATGGTATTTCGGTCACGGCAAGAGTGCGAGAGTCGATTTTCTCGATTTTGGATCTTACTTTGACAAATCCGCCACGGCGTCCGTCGTTGTATTTGCGTATGTCGATCAGGCCTCCGGTAGCGAAGTCAGGATATAGGGTGAATTCTTCGTCGCGCAGATATGCGATTGCCGCGTCAAGAATTTCATTGAAATTGTGCGGCAATATTTTCGACGACAGGCCTACAGCTATGCCTTCGGCACCTTGTGCAAGCAGAAGCGGAAATTTGGCGGGCAGAGTGACCGGTTCGCGTTTGCGACCGTCGTAACTCATTGTCCATTCCGTTACTTTGGGGTTGTAGAGTGTGTCGAGCGCGAATAGCGACAGGCGGGCTTCGATGTAACGGCCTGCGGCTGCTGATGCGCCGGTGAGTATATTGCCCCAGTTACCCTGTGTTTCCACAAGCAGATCTTTCTGACCGAGCTGGACAAGAGCATCATATATAGACGCGTCGCCATGTGGATGGTACTGCATGGTGTTGCCCACGATATTGGCGACTTTGTTGAAACGGCCGTCGTCGAGCGTTTTCATGGAGTGCAGGATTCGGCGCTGCACGGGTTTGAGTCCGTCGTCGATATGCGGGACGGCGCGCTCCAATATCACGTATGAGGCATATTCGAGAAACCAGTTCTGATACATTCCGCGGAGGTGGTGGCGTACAATATCTTTGGCGTCTGTGTACGGTTTTACCGGCAGATTTATGTTCTGCTCTTCCATGGAGTTCGAGTCTTCGTTTTCGTCGGGAAATTCCTTTATGTCGTCGGTCATTTTTTGATTATGCTGGTAGGTGTAGGGTTAGATTTAAAGAGTCTGCATTACAAAGCATGTGTCTGTCATGCTCAGACCGGCACTACGCCAATGCCGGGCCGGTCGGGCAGGGTGACTTTGCCGTCGACTATCTTCAACCCGTCGAATATATCGTTTTCTATAAGCAGATTGCCGTCGAGATCGGCCCAGTCGACCATTGGCGCAAGTTGGGCGGCAGCTGTGACCGCGCACGACGTTTCCGTCATGCAGCCAAGCATCACTTTCATTCCTAATGCGCGTGCCAGAACGGCCATCTGATAGGCTTCGTGCATGCCAGTGCTTTTCATCAGCTTGATGTTTATTCCGTCGTAAGCGCCGGCTGCTCTTCTGATGTCTGGCAGGCGTTGCAGGAATTCGTCGGCAATGATAGGCAGAGGTGAGCGTTCGCGAAGCCATGCTGTTGCGTCGATAGCATCTTTTGACATCGGTTGCTCTACGAAAAGGCAGTTGCGCTCGGCAAGCCAGTGACACATTTCAAGAGCCTTTTCCTTGTCTGTCCAACCTTGGTTGGCGTCGACGCATATGGGGACGTCGCTTCGCCGGCGTATGGACTCAACCAGTTCTTTGTCGTGGTCAAGTCCCATCTTGATTTTTATGACTTTGTAAGGAGCGGTTTCACTGATTTTCTTGGCCATTTCGTCAGGGTCGGCATCGTAGCTGACAGTGAACGATGTGTCGGGGCATTTGTCGGGATTAAGTCCCCAGATTTTATACCATGGCTGTTTCATTATTTTCCCGACGAGGTCATGCAGCGCAATATCCACCGAGGCTTTTGCGGCTCGGTTTCCCGGTGCCACGCTTTCGAGATATTCGTGTATGTCTTCTATACGGAAAGGATCGGAGAACTGGCTTAGGTCAAGACGGGCGAGATAGGAACATACGGAGCTGACACTTTCGCCGAGATATGGCGGCATGGATGCTTCGCCATAGCCTGTCAGACCGTCGTAGCTGATGCGTACCTGTACGTCCGGAGTGGTCGTACGCTGGGATTTTGCCAGATTGAATGAGTGTCTGAGTTTCAGTTCGTAAGGTTCGAATGAAAGATTGAGGCGTCCCAGTCGGTCGGTGGTTTTTGTAGCTTGTCCGAATGCCGAGAAAGATATGGGAGAAGAGGCCATTACGGCTCCAAAGACTCCTGCTTTGAGAAAGTTGCGTCGGTCCACTGTTATATATTGCTGTTGTATGATTGGTTCGGGTTTGGGTTCAATTGTTTTCGCTGTTGAAATACCATGGATGGTTGCGTGCGCGAGTTATTCCACGGCTTTCTTCATGTCCGTCGATACGGGTTGCGTGAAGGAGGTGGTAGGATTTCAGATAGTTTTCTGAATCGGGATCTATGCTGTTGCGTTTTACGCGTCCGGACGAGTGTATTATGTTGCCGCTTTTATCGTATATTCCTACGTGTGTTACTTTTCCGGTCGATTTATTGCCGAAGAAAACCAAGTCGCCTCCGTGGCACATCCTCCAGTCCTTGGCTTCGATACGTCCGCCTGTATTTGCCTGCTGCGATGCGTCGCGCATAAGTATTATGCCGTTTGCAAAATATGCGGTCTTGACAAGGCCGGAGCAGTCTGTGGCTTTTGACGATGTTCCGCCCCAGAGATAGGGTACACCTTCCATAGAGTAGGCGATGTCGAGTATGTGTTCCGGATTGAAGTCCTGTGCGGCCCATTCTTCGAGTGGGGTGAATGCTTTGGCTTCAGCGTATGCTGTGCGTCCGTCGGGTAAAGATATGTGTAGTCGACCGTTTGATATTGACGCCGCGCCGCCTTCCGCTTCTACGATTGAGCCTACCGTAAGCTCCGTCACAACATCGCGAGGCCCTGATGCTGATGCGCTGCCGAATGCCTGGATCTGCCAGGGTGTGCTGACAATAAAACGTTGGCTTTTGCGCCATGAATCCATTTGTTTCGTTGATTTTGTGTTCAGTGATGATGCCGGAACATAAGCGATATAGCCGTCCGGACATTGCACACGGTTCCAGTTGTCGGTCTTTTCAAGAATGCGGACCGGCGTTCCCATGACAGCCTGTGTGGCCATTTCGGCGGAATGGCGTGGCGCTGTGCGAAGAGATGCCACGGGGATGCTGACAAGAGCCCACAAGGTATCCGGCATTATTGTCACACGGCTTTCATAATCTATGCGGGCGTCGGCGAGTGCATCGGCAAGTATCTCTGCATTTTTTTGTTCCGAAATTTTACCTCCGACCACAAGTAGTCCGTCGCCATCGACAAAAGCCTTGACGTCAAACACCGCCTGTCGGCTGTCTGGAGCAATCTCTTTTTTTATACGGCCTATGGTCTTTGTTGCTCTTTCAAGTTCATTGGCTGATGATTGTGCCGTAAGTTTTGAAGGTACTAAGAGTGTAAGTGCAGCAACAGTGAATATTGTGATTTTTTTTATTGCTTTCATTTTTTTGAATATTCAATCAATTGTCCGGTGTTTTACCGATTCATATGGTTCCACATCTATAAGTTGCATGTTCTGTTCCCATGCCGGATAGAACAGATTGCCACGGCTTGTTTCGACTTCACCAAGCTGGAAATCCACGGTTTCACTGCGTATGAAGCGTTTCTCCGGATATAAATTGCCGCAGATGCCTCTATTTGATGCAAAACGGTGGGCGTCTATGCCTGTGGAGTAGAAATTTACTGTCGCCTTCTCTGTTGCATTTGTGTAGCGTCCGAACGACGGATCGACCGGAATCCATCCTACGCCTTCAAAATATACTTCCGCCCAGTCGTGCAGATTTTTTTCTCCCGGGTGGAGCATCCATCCGCTTTCCCAACGTGCCGGAATTCCGAGCGTGCGCATCAGGGATATGTAGAGCAATGCCACTTGTCCGCAGTCGCCATGGCCTTCGCGGATTACGTATTCAGGAATGCAGTCTATTGTGCTGTATTCCCGCGCTCCGGCCCATAGGTAATGCTTGTTGATGTAGTCGTAGACACGTTCGCTCAGCAGATACGGATTGCATTCTCCTGCCGCTATTTCAGAGGCGAGAGAATCGAGCCTTACGATATGCGGAGCTTCTGTAGCTGTGTATTGCCTGTACGTATCGGAGTTTTTATTGTATGGAAGTATATTCTCAAGAATATAGTCAGGAGAAGTATAGCTGCCGGATGTTATGAAGCTTGCGGTATATTCAAAATGAGTCTTTTCCCCCGGCTTGGCTACGGGTGCGGAAAAATAAATAGTTCGGTGTACGGATTGTCCTGGTTCTGATACTATGTATTCTTCCGGTTTCGCCGACAGTATGTTTATTCCATTCTGGCGCTCGCTTTCAATCGGGAAAGGCATCCATACGCGCAACGTGTCGCCTGCAATGGCCGGATGATACGGCACATCGATTGAGAATCGGTATGTCACCTTGTGAGCGCCTCCAAGGCTGTTTTTCCCACTGTAAAAATTCAGCACGGAATCAGCATAGCTGATGCGGGCTTCGGAAGCACGATCGCCGCGTCCGGACAAGCGACCGTTCATCGAAGGATTGAGCCGGGCTATATTTTTGGGCGATTTGCGGTGGACTCGCATATCGCCATCGAAAATACGGGTTTCGATATATCGTCGGCTTATGAAACTGTCGATGTCGGCATCAGTGACTTCAGGGTATAATTTCCTGATTTCAGCTATGGCTGATTCCATGTCAAGCGCGAAGTCGGCGCGAAGACGATTTTCGACGGCAAGAGCCGAGTCGCATTCGAGCCATACCGCTTCCTTCCCGACAGGATGTGCGTCGGATTTTATGCTTAATATATAGGAGACTAACGCACCTAAGGCAAGCGTCACTGTCAATATAATGGTTTTCTTCATCAGTGTGTCGTTGAAAAAACAGCTGAAAACCGCTGGCGTAAGTCGTGTCGGCAGATGCAGCTGATATATGCTGTAAATTTAGTGATTTTTATCCGAACAGGCAAATTCACAGGAAATTCCTGTGAGAAAATAAATTTAGAAAGTGTGAAAATACGCTTTCAGAAAGCCATTAGCAATCCGATTGAAGCCATTGTTATCAGGACTGAACCTATAATGCGGTTTATAATCCACAGTGAGCGCACATTTATGCGGCAGCGTAGTTTGTTGACAAGGAACGTTATAAGCCACCACCATAGGAACGCTCCTCCGAGAATACATATATACGCCGTTATGTAATGTATAATGCTGTATTCGGGCAGGATGAAGTTGAAACGGGCGAACAGGCCGATTATAAAGAAAAGTATCAGCGGATTGGAAAATGTAAGCAGGAAGCCCGTGACCACGTCGCTCCAGTAGTTCGAGGCTGCATTGACTTCGGCGGCTTTCAGCGCACGAGTGGGGTTTTTCTTGAAAAGGTATATTCCGAAAGCGGCAAGTACGACTCCCCCGATTAGCTGTATTATAAGCTGGTTGCTGTCTATGAAATCAGTGATGAAGCTCAGGCAGAATCCGGTGAGAAGACAGTATATCAGGTCGCTGAATGCAGCTCCGATGCCGGTGAAAAGAGCAGGTAGCCGGCCTTTGCTGAGCGTGCGCTGTATGACGAGCATACCTATTGGCCCCATAGGTGCCGATATAAGGACGCCTATGGCAATGCCACGTGGTAATATGTGTAAAATCTGCTCCATTTGCGCAAAATCAGACAAAATTAAGCATATCGGTCATAAAATGCAATACCCCGGTAAAAAAATACACATGGAAATCCGGATTATACTTAACTTTGTCGCAGGCGTTTCTTTGCTTTTCAGGAATTTCTGCTTTAGAAATGTTATTTATAGTAAATCATGCGTGACTCCGTGATGTAATGCGGTTTTCATACAAAGAGATGAATTAATGAATAAAAAGAGATATAAACGACAGTTATCGTGCATTGTGCTGCTTCTGCTTGCAGCTGTGGCCGGGATTGCGCTCACTTCTGCCAAGTCGAGCCGCAGGGTGCGCGACGGCGAGCTGAAAACATCACGTTATGTATATTCGGGCGGTGTTCTTGGCGGTAAGCAGCATGGCTATGGAGTTTGCCGATATAAAAACGGCGATGTCTACTATGGTCATTGGAACCGTGGTTATAAAGAGGGACTTGGCCGTCTGGATTTCGCCGACGGACGCATGTCTTTCGGTGTATGGAAGCACGGAGTGCTTTCTCCCGCGAAAGGGGCCAGATTCAAGGCCGGTAAGCGTGTGTATGGCATTGATGTGGCTAAGTATCAGAAAAAAATCGACTGGGACAAACTCAGCCTTCGGGCCGATGCTTCAGGCCGTGTGTATGCCGGCCGCAGGAAAGATAAATATCTTCAGCCGGTTCTCTTCGCCATGGTCAAATCGACGGAAGGCGCCACTTTGCAGGATCCTAATTTCAAGCGGAACTTCCGCGAGGCCAAGAGCCATGGGATAATACGTGGTGCATATCATTTTCTGAGCATTCAGTCGGATGTCGACAGCCAAGTGCGAAATTTTATCGACAACACTCCTTTGGAAATCGGAGACATGCCTCCTGTACTCGATCTCGAAATCAGTAAAAAGACTATGGAGCGACATCATGCAAAAGTATGCCGCATGGCGCGGGAATGGTTGCGCAAGATTGAGAACTACTATGGTGTAAAGCCGATAATCTATACGTATGAGAATTACTATAAGCGTTATATGAAAGGGCATGGCTTCGACGGCTATGACTTCTGGATTGCCCGCTATTCGGCCGAACCGTCGGCTCGCCGTTGGGAGATATGGCAGTTTACGGATCGCGGACGCTGCACGGGAATAAATCATGATGTGGATATCGATCTTTTCCGTGGCGATTATACGGCGTTGAAAAACTATGTGAAAACCAAAGGTGTAAGGCGCACCGGTTCGCGGCGTTGAAACGGCGGATTTGGAAAGAATCCGCCGCTGTTGTATCTTTGTAGTCGGAAAAATAAACAAACATATTGATAAACCAAGTTCAATCATCAACAATGATTACTCAAGAACAGCTAAAACAGACTTTTGAGCGCAAGCTGGCGCTGAGGAGGTACCTTTGACATCGACGGCAAAAAAATAGCTGTCGAGGAGGAACAACTCCGTACAATGGTCGACGGGTTCTGGGAAAACCCCGCCGCCGCCCAGAAACAGATGAAAAAAATCAAGGATCTCAAGAAATGGATCGATGACTATGAGGCCCTTGAAGGCGCTGTCGAAGAACTGAATCTTTCTCTTGAATTCTTTCAGGAAGAAGCTGTCAGTGAAGCCGAGGTGGACGCCGCTTATGCCGCAGTCATTGCCCGCCTTGAAGACATGGAACTCCGTAATATGCTTCGCCGCGAAGAGGATTCCATGAGCGCAGTCCTAAAAATCAACTCCGGGGCCGGAGGAACCGAAAGTCAGGACTGGGCCTCTATGCTTATGCGCATGTATATGCGCTGGGGCGAGAATCATGGCTATAAAGTCAGCATCGCCAACCTTCTCGAGGGTGACGAAGCCGGCATAAAGACATGTACGCTTAATATCGAGGGCGATTTTGCCTACGGATATCTCAAAAGCGAGAACGGAGTGCACCGTCTTGTCCGTGTGTCGCCTTTCAATGCGCAGGGCAAACGGATGACATCCTTCGCTTCAGTGTTCGTTACTCCGCTTGTGGACGACTCGATAGAGGTGAAAGTGGAAACGGCATTGATCTCCTGGGATACGTTCCGTTCGGGTGGCGCAGGCGGTCAGAATGTCAACAAGGTCGAGTCCGGTGTCCGTCTGCGTTATCAGTACACTGATCCATACACAGGCGAACAGGAAGAGATCCTTATTGAAAACACCGAAACCCGCGACCAGCCCAAGAACAAGGAAAACGCGCTGCGTCAGCTTCGTTCAATTCTTTACGACAAGGAGTTGCAACACCGTATGGCCGAGCAGGCTAAGGTCGAGGCCGGAAAGAAAAAAATTGAATGGGGTTCGCAGATCCGCAGTTATGTGTTCGACGACCGCCGGGTCAAGGATCATCGTACAAACTATCAGACCTCCGATGTAGGCGGAGTGATGGATGGCGACATAGACGACTTCATCAAAGCCTATCTTATGGAATTTTCCGAAAGCGCTGCCGTTGAGGATGCTTCGGAATAAAAAAAGAAACGGATATGAGAAAATATATTCCGCGGCTTGCTGTCGCTCTCATGGCACTGCTCTGCGGTCGCAATATCGCTGTTGCTCAGAGTTATGTCGCCCCTGACGAACATCGTTCGTTGGCCATATATCAGATAATGGTGGCTTCGTTTATTCATGGTGATGGCGGCGCCTCGGGATATACTGCCATGTGGGGTCCCGACGGGCATACAAAGAACGGAAATCTGGCCGGAGTCATCGAAGCCCTTGATCATATAAAAAGTCTTGGGGTGAATGCGATATGGCTCACACCTGTTTTTGACAGCTCGACGGCTACAGGCGGCGAGAAATTGCAGGCTACAGGCTATTTCACAAACGATTATTTCAAGATAGACCCGCATTTCGGCAGTGATGCGGAGTTCCGTCGTTTTGTCGACGAAGCCCATGCCCGCGGACTTTATGTCATCCTTGACGGCGTTTTCGGCCATCATGGAGGTGTGACGGCGCCATCTCCGTCAGGGCATGTGCTTGATTCTACAGTGACGGCCTGCGACCGTGCCGACGGCGGAACCGGCAATGTCAGTTACCCGGCTTCGCTGGAATATATGAAGGATGTAGCCACATATTGGATTGACAATTACGGGATAGACGGTTGGCGTCTTGATCAGGCATATCAGGCCATGCAGGGTGGCCATAATTATTGGCTTGAAATACGCAAGGCTGTAGAGGACCTGTGCGCTTCCCGCCGCGCACGCGGCGAAAAGTGGGGCACTCTGGGCTATATGGTGGGAGAAGACTGGGGCGATGCCGCGCGTATCAATTCGGGAGTATATTCCGATGGCGGCCTGCTGAGCGCTTTCGATTTTGAAGGAAAAGAGCGAATAAGCGGCGCTATGCAGGATGTAAGCTCAGAAGGCCTTGAAAACGGCTGGGATGACGTGCGTCTGGCGCTGTCCGCACCTTCGGCAAGAGGCTATCTTAACGATGCGGTCATTCCGAACCTGTTTCTCAGCAATCACGATGGCTATCGTCTTGCCGATCATTTCGATCAGGCCGACTCGCTCTATTATCAGAAGATGATGACGCGAAATGCCGTTCTGGCAGCATATTCAGGCCCGGTTACGCTTTATTACGGCGACGAGTATGCCGACCGCAGTCTTGAAACAACAGGAGGACAGCGTGACAACATCGCCCGTACTTCGGGGCATCTGGAGCCGCGTACGTCTGGCGAACGCGAGCTGAAAGAATATATTGCCGCTGCAATGAAATTCCGGTCAGAGAATCCTGCGATGTGGCGTGGAAATGCCACTTTTATGAATTATCTGACGGCCAAGGCTGATATACTTGAGGTGACGAAAACAGACTCGGTCAGCGGAAACGAGGTCAAGATAATATTTTCTACCGCAGATACCGATTTTCCGCTTGAGCAGCTCGGGCGTCCGGTTTCGGTTAAGGCTTATGTCCCGGAGTTCGTTAAAATCAGATGATCGTTCGTGAAGAATAAGAAGCGCAAGGTACGCCTCGTGGTCAATCCTGCTTCGGGTACCACGGCAAAACATCGTATAGCCCGTTATTCCGCAGGTCGGTTGATCGATATGGGTTATGATGTAGAAGTCGTGGTTACCGAGGGACCGGGACATGCCACCGCGTTAGCCGAAGAGGCATCCCGACTCGGATATTACGCCGTTGTGGCCTGTGGCGGCGACGGTACGGTAAATGAAGTCGCTACTGCCCTCTGCGACAGTCGTACCGCTCTGGGAATAATTCCTGCGGGTTCAGGCAATGGTCTGGCCCGTCACCTCGGCATACCGGTCGATGTCGATCGCTCTCTGCGGGTAATTGCTGAGAATAATGTCATTGTGGCCGATTGCGGTATGGCAAACGGACGTCCTTTCTTCTGTACTTTCGGTGTGGGTTTCGATGCTGCCGTGAGCGAGCGTTTTGCCCGTCAGCGGCGGCGCGGTTTGATAATGTACCTCAAAAGCGCAATAGACGAATATATTGGCTATTCTCCGGAAGAATATGAAATAGAGGTCGACGGACGCACGATTGTAGAGCGGGCATTTCTTGTCGTTTGCTGCAATGCTTCGCAGTACGGAAACAATGCTTTCATCGCTCCCGATGCGTCGATAACCGACGGTCTGCTTGACCTTACGATAGTACATGTCGCAAATCCTGTCCGTCAGGCTTTGGTAGGAGTGGATCTGCTGACGGGTTTTATCGGCAAGAACGCGCTTATCGACACGATACGTGTTTCTTCAGCCACTATAAGGCGCCGCCGTCCGGGCGCCGCTCACATCGACGGTGATCCGGCCTCGATGTCGGATCGTATCGACATAAGGTGTCGGCGAAAGACTCTGCGTATTTTTTCACCTACGAAGGAAACTCGATTCCGTCCGGTTGTCACTCCTGCGGTGCTGATGCTGCGCGACGGAGTCTACGGTATAAAGCGTCTGTTGCGTTTCGGTAAGCGGCGGTGAAGTCTGTGCCGCGTAAATATACACGGCTCTTTCATTTAACCTAAAATAAATAGCA
>CAJUKD010000025.1 GCA_910587235.1 uncultured Muribaculaceae bacterium | reverse complement strand
ACCGGGTAAGGGAAGATATGCTATTTATTTTAGGTTAAATGAAAGAGCCGTGATGATATGATCGACAAGCAGCAGATACGTACATATTTCGATGAACTCGGCATTCCCACCCGTGTCGACGACGACGGTGATCTGGTGGTCATTCAGTCCAAGGACGATGATTTCGGTCACGATGTCGTGATTTATATCATGGTGGCCGACAACGGGCGCCTGTCTTATGCCGCCGGCGCGCCGTCCTACCAGCCGGATGGCGACCTTTATCATCTTGCCAACCGTCATAATTGCCGGCGCAATATGCCTACGGCGGTGGTGCGCGACGATGCCATACGCATGGAGGTTTCTTTCCTGCTCGACGAGGAGGTGTCGAAAGAGTATATAGTCGAGAACTGTATCCGTATGCCTCTCGGTACCATCTGGAGCGCTTACGTAGGACTTGAAAAGGACTGAGGCGGCTTTTTGCCGCTTTTTTTGTTCGTGCATTTCCAAACTTTTCGGCGAAAGCCTTGGAAATAAGGGCTAAATTCCGTAACTTCGCACGATTTTATTGAAGAAAATAAACCATACAAACCAATTTATGAACGTTATTACAAAAACCATCACGCTTGCTGACGGTCGCACCATCACCCTGCAGACCGGGAAACTTGCCAAGCAGGCTGATGGAGCGGTAGAGCTGCGCATGGGCAACACCATGCTTCTGGCAACCGTGGTTTCAGCCAAGGAAGCCGGAGAGGGCGTTGACTTCATGCCCCTGCAAGTAGAGTACAAAGAGAAATTTTCGTCGGCCGGTCGTTTCCCCGGCGGCTTCCTGAAGCGCGAAGGCCGCGCCAGCGACTATGAAATCCTCACCTCCCGTCTGGTGGACCGTGTGCTCCGCCCCCTTTTCCCCGACAATTACCACGCCGACACGTTCGTCAACATTACCATGTACTCGTCGGACGGCGTCGACATGCCCGATTCACTGGCCGGCCTCGCCGCATCGGCTGCTCTGGCAGTGAGCGACATACCTTTCAACGGACCCATCTCCGAAGTGCGCGTGGCGCGTGTAGGCGGTGAGTTTGTGATCAATCCCACATTCGAGCAGCTCGAAAAAGCCGACATGGAGCTGATGGTCGGCGCTACCTACGACAATATCATGATGGTAGAAGGCGAGATGAACGAAGTCAGCGAAGCCGAACTGCTGGCAGCTCTCAAGGCCGCCCACGAGGCTATCAAGGAACAGTGCAAGGTTCAGATGGAACTGGCTGAGGAAGCCGGAGCCACGGTCAAGCGCGAATACTGCCACGAAGTAAACGACGAAGCTCTCCGTGCCGACGTGCACGCCAAGTGCTACGACCGCGCATATGCCATCGCCAAAGCCGGCAGCGCCGACAAGCACTGGCGTCAGAACAGCTTCGATGAGATCTGCAACGAATATATCGAATCCCTCCCCGAAGAGGAACGCGATGAAAAAGCACCACTGGTGAAGCGCTACTACCACGATGTGGAAAAAGAAGCCGTGCGCCGCTGCATCCTCGACGAAGGCATACGCCTCGACGGCCGCAAGACAAATGAAATCCGTCCTATCTGGGCTGAAGTGGACTATATCCCCGGCCCTCACGGTTCGGCCGTATTCACCCGCGGTGAAACTCAGGCTCTCGCCACAGCCACTCTCGGCACGAAGCTCGACGAGAAAATCCTCGACGACGTGCTCAACCAGGGCCGCGAGCGTTTCCTGCTCCACTACAACTTCCCTCCCTTCTCCACCGGCGAAGCAAAAGCTCAGCGCGGAGTAGGACGTCGTGAAGTGGGCCATGGCAATCTGGCACACCGTGCGCTCAAGCGTATGTTCCCCGACGATTTCCCCTATGTATGCCGTATTGTAAGCGATATTCTTGAAAGTAACGGTTCGTCGTCGATGGCTACCGTCTGCGCAGGCACACTCGCGCTGCTCGACGCCGGCGTGAAGATGAAGAAGCCCGTCAGCGGTATCGCTATGGGTCTTATCACCGATACCGAAAGTTCAAAATATGCCGTACTGAGCGATATCCTCGGCGACGAAGACCACCTCGGCGACATGGACTTCAAGGTGACCGGCACCAAGGACGGCATCACTGCCACACAGATGGATATCAAATGCGACGGCCTCAGCTACGAGATCCTCGAAAAAGCCCTTAACCAGGCCCGGGAAGGACGTCTGCACATCCTCAACATAATCAACGAAACCATCCCCGCAGCCCGAGAGGATTACAAGCCTCATGTTCCCCGCATCGTCACCATGCTGATCCCGAAAGATCTTATCGGTGCCGTGATCGGCCCGGGCGGAAAGGTGATCCAGGGTATACAGGAAGAATCCGGCGCTACGGTATCGATCGACGAAATCGAGGAAGGCGGATTCATCGAAGTTGCCGCCGCCAACAAGGCCTCGATCGACAAGGCTCTCTCGATGATCAACGCCATCGTGGAACTGCCCGAGGAAGGCAAGGTATATCAGGGTACTGTACGCAGCATACTCGACTTCGGCGCATTCGTCGAATTCATGCCTCACCGCGACGGTCTGCTGCATATCAGTGAAATCGCCTGGGAACGCCTCGACGACATGGCCGCTTCCGGCCTGAAGGAAGGCGACAAGGTAGAGGTGAAACTCATTGAAATCGACAAAAAGACCGGTAAGTACCGTCTGTCGATGCGCGCCCTTCTGCCTAAACCCGAAGGTTATGTAGAGCCTGTACGCGCACCCCGCGGCGAACGCGGTCCGCGTCGTGAAGGCGGCGACCGTCCCCGTCGTGGCGAAGGCCGTGGTCCGCGTCGCGAAGGCGGCGACCGCCCCGCCCGCAAGAACGAGGAATAATATTCATAGATAATAGATCAGGGCGTCGAGGTGCTCACAAAACAGTGATAGCCTCGACGCCCTTGTTTTAAGAATGTACGTTTCAAATTCTTTATTATTGATTATTTTGTCTGTATTCGTTATTAAGACGTATTTCAAATGGGGCAAGGTACTCGATATATCTGAATTTGCTATCAGGAGAATATATTCCGGCTTTTCCAACAATTGATGAGGTCGAAAAATGGTTCATAAAATCATATACCCGTTGATTAATCGGCTAAAAAAGATGTCATTCAGGACAGGAGTCATTGTGTTGCTGACATGTATTCCATTTTATATCTTGTCTTTTGCGCAAATGGCGCTCCCGATAAGCTATACTGCAAAAGGGGTACTCTGGACTTTGTTTTTCGGAATGGCAAAGACTGCGCAGTATGGAGGTATTACTATACTCGGAGCTGAAGGTGTCCGAAAGATCAAAACATGGATTAATACATATAGGAAACGTTGTAAGGATTAATAATGGCAGATATTCCGATTTCAATGCGCGTTTCGCAACTACAAATATTTATAAAGGGAGAGGTGCATTTAAATTAATCTTTAATGCACCTCTCCCTTTAATGCTTTATACGTTGTGACGCCGCTTCATTAGATGTCTGATCCATATATAGTAGCCTGTTACAGGTAGGCTTGCACCTAATAGAGCGGCCAGAAACCATAGTATCCGAGTAAACAGGCCGCCAAAACTGCCGGTGTGGATGGAATATATCCATCCTCGCAATCTGTCAGCCGGGGCTGAATCGGCATATTTGATCGACAGATTTGGCTTTTCGGCTCCACGATTATAAGCGTAGGTGTCTGAAGCTCGTCCGTTGCCCATATCACCAAGTGTAACTGAAGCCTTCTCCGCTCCAATTGTTATCTGTGTTGCATTAGGGTTCTGAGTTTTTAGCTCATCGTAAACCTGCTGCCAGATGCCGAATTCCGATTGTTGACGATATCTTTTTAGATGTTCTCTTCCATCGGTCAGATGCTTCCTCCTGGTTTCATGCGTGCTATGATTATTGTTGGCGTTTTGCCCGTTGTGGTTACGTGGAATATATTCCACACCGCACACAGCGTAGAACGCGCTCCGATACCAGCCGAAAGACCATGTCAGGCCTGTCAACGCCATTGCAAGAACTAAAACAAGGGCATACATTCCTCCGGCAATGTGAAGGCTTTTCCAAAAACCGCTCCAACCGTTTTTGGCCGTGATTGCAAGGCTGCGTCTTAATCCATTGCGCACTCTCGGCCACCAAATCACTACTCCGGTCATGAGTGCGATTACAAATATGACCGTAGATACTCCAACTATAAGTTTACCTATTTTCAACCCTTCGCCATGCGGGTTAGAATTGTCGAGCAACCATCGATGAAGCCTGAACATAGTTCCAAAGAAAGCTATGCGTTCATAGCGTCCGGTAATTGTACCTGAATATTGATCTATGAATATAGAAGCACGGCGAGGTTTTGACAGGTTGACCTGATAGGTGCGCTCATTGTCTGCAAACACAGTTACTCCGGTAATAGACACTGAGTCGGGAAGCGTCGCTTTTACTTTTTCCATCAGTATGTCCATCGGCAGAGCTTCGTCATGGGTCGAAGCTACATAGTAGACATCTTTCCTTATGCTCCGGGTTATTTCAGACTCAAAGACGAGCATGGCGCCGGAGAAGCATATCAGTGTTATGATAATGCCGAAAGGGACGGACAGCCAGAGGTGAATCTTATGAAAAATTCTTATCATTTGTTCACTTTTTTGCTTCAAGGAATCCGAATCCTGTGATTTCGGTGGCCTCGACTGTAAGTCCCTTTGTCGCAGTTGCCGTCGACGGGTCTATGCGGTAGATAGCTGGGTAGCTGTTCTCAACATTGATGGCAATATATACAGCACCATCATGTACGTATACCGTTTTCCCGAATGAAGATATGCCGTCAGGAAGGTTTTTTACGAATGTAAGTTTCTTTGCATCAGCATCAAAGACGGCGAGATCTGTGGCTGCAAATCCTTTCACGGACAGAGGGCGGTCGTACATCAGAAGAAGAAAACTGTTGCCTCCGGCAGGCCAACAACGCATGAACGAGCGACCTTCGGCTTGTTCTTCGATGTTACAGTAGTAATTATCAAACTCTGTTTTTCCGGCGGGTATGCGCACTACGCCGGCAGGAAGTTTGGTTTGTTGGCGGGAATCAGTCATGGTCTTGGCATAAGATGGGGAGAATACATAAATATCTCCGTTGTCGGCAGACCACACGGTCTGATAATATTGCGACTTAAACCGTCCGCAAGGGTAACTGATTTTGTCGGATCTGACGAGTGTCGGATTGGTCATGTCGGAATTATTGAAAATAGCGACCCATCCCTCATCAGGATACTGAGTCCACTGTAGTTCTCCTTTTTTGTAGGAGCTGCTGTTTGAACCACCGTCGGCTGTCTTCACAAGGTCTTCGTAGCCCTTGCGTACCCACTTGCCCCCGTCTATGGCTGCCCCATACTGGCTCAGGCCCATTGGAACTGCAGCTGAGTAAATTTTGCTTCCGCTTTGCTGGATACCTGCGAGTGTGACATATTCCCCGTTGCCAAGGAAATTTTCTACGGAGTACACACCTGAGGATGTGTCGTTGCTCTTGGATGTTTCAGCATCCACATCAAGATACGAAAGAAGAAGAGTCTTGGGGAGGTAACCATTAGCATCAGCTTGAGAATCCTGCCCGTTTCCTGTTGACATTGATATGATATAGTTGTTGTAAAGGCCGTAGGAAGTGAAGCGACTGACTTTATACTCCATGTCGCGTGGCTTGACAGACCCATTCTGTCCAAGGAAATAGCTTCTTGTGGTTCCGGCATTACCTTGATTATAGGTGAGGGCATATAGGTAGTCATGACCGTGAAACACCCATTGGCTTGCACCATCATTGACCAGTCCATTTCTTTCTGCCGACAGATTTCCGCCATCAAGAGATTCGGCGGTGAGGAGGACATAGGATATTGCATTTGATCCTTGTACTGAAGCCGAGATAACAAACTTGCCCTCTGCTGTGCCGGGGTCATTTTCAACCTTTGGCTCGTCCGAGCATGATGTGAGTGTCAAAGGCACTGTAAGCGCAACGAATGCGCTTAATAGAAAAGTCTTTTGCATTTTTATAAAATTTGAGTTAGTTGCCGAAGTAAATCCTTACTTTACCGTAGAATGCGCGTCCTGCTTTCTGGAGGCTAAAGTTGTCATATAGTTTTGCATCAGTGAAATTGCGACATTCGAGCGAGATATTATATCGTCCGTCCTTGATCCCATAGGATAAGGTGAGATTGTGGGCGAACTGATCAGGCACCATATAGTCGTTGTTATTAGAGCCGATGTTGGATGCATAATAACAGAATCTATGTGTGTACCGGTTGTCATAAGTAATTGTAAGTACATTCCGTTTTCCACCCAGTCCATGCCAGTAGAAACTGACATCTGAATCAGCGAACAGATATGGAAGATTGGGCATGCGCTCGCGATATGCTATGTTAGTGACAGAACTTCCCATGGCGTTCTTCATATTGTCGCGTACATTCATCTGGGTGAAGTTTCCTCCTATGCTGATCCATTTTGAATAATTGTAACGTGCTGAGAAGTTTATCCCTTTAGTGTCAACCTTTCCATAGTTTACGTATGTTGCGGCTGATTTGCCTCCGCCGAGCGCGAGGATATTTCGTTGTATGTAATCGCGTGTGTCGCGGTAGATGAATCCTGCTTCCACATAGATAGTGCTGTTTCCAAAAAAGGTGTTGTAGCTAAGGTTCAGGTTCACATTGTGGCTTGATTCCGGTTTCAGTGTCATATCTCCGACTTCAAGATCTTCGTCGCCAAACATTTCCTCTATTGTCGGAAGTCTGTATGCTTTTTCATAAGAAGCCTTGAGCTGAAATCCCAAGGGCATAAACCATGTTCCTGCCGCACCATAGCCGAAAGTATCGACAGATCGGGAGCTTTTGGTATATTTATCCTGTGCAGCAGAGGTCGCAACCGGACCTGCAACATACTGATGGTATTGTTTTCCGAATGCGGTCAAGTTGAACTTCGAATTTGGTTTATAACGATAGGCAACTCCCAGTATGTTCTTGCTTGTCACTTTTGCGATTTCATCGCTGCTTATCACAGCCGACAAAAGATTGTCATTGGAGCGGCTGAACGTGTTAAAGACGTTATTGACTGTAAATTGATGGTATTTATTGAGATTGTAGTTGGAGGTAAAAGCCGCCGACCATCTGTTATTGTTGGATCTGGAGTTTTGATAAGATTGTTCGCCCGGGGTATTGAGCGCCTCAGTTTGGGCACGCCAGTTGTACTTTACAGATGCGGTGTCTACATTTATCATTACATTCCGGTTGTAATTGGCATTCAGTGAAACATCAAGCCCGTGTGTGAAGATGTCGCGTTTGAAGTATTCAGCCGAGCCTATAATTGAATGTCCATGGCGGTGTTTCTGTCCGTAAACAATTTCCTGTCGTACGCCTGTCTGAATATCCTTATACATGTGAGAGTATGTGAAGCCGGCCATCAGCCGGTCAGCCCAGGATTTGTTTACAAATCCGAATTTGGCAATCACGGCCTCGTTGTGGTAAGTGTCGTTGAAACGACGGACATGTTCAAGTTTTTTTCGATTAATGGCACCGGTCTTGAAATCCTCCACGGGCGAATCCACCCAATAGTTATTGTCAGAATAATTCTGAAAAGCATTTATTTCATACTTAAAGCCCTTGGATAGAGTTTGTCCGAAATTGACATAGCTTTTGTGTGTGTTAAATGATCCGTAGGAGTAAGAAGCATCCAAGAACCAATGCCGCCTATGTCTTGGCGTGACAATATTTATAACTCCGCCTATAGCATCAGAACCGAAGCTAACCGGTACGACCCCGCGATATACTTCTATACGCTCAGCAAAATTTACCGGTATATTGTTGATCCCAAAAGAGTTTCCGACGCCTTCCTGAGGAACGCCGTCAATAAAGACTTTGACATGCTTGCCACTGAAGCCATCCATGGTAACAGCCATGTCGGATCCGACGCCACCGCTTTCCCTGATTTTCATACCGGGCGCTTTCGCCAATGCTTCACTCAGTGTTTTTGTTGTGTTTACAAGTTCTGCAGTATTCACAGCTGTGGCGTTGAACGCCGAATTACGTACCTTACTCAAGGTGTTGCCTACTACGACAATCTCAGCAAGTTCTGTAGCCGGTTTGAGTTTCACGGTCAGCTTTGTGCGCCCGGCGGCATTTATCTGTACGGTCGACTCCTTGGACTCATAACCCACAGATGAAAATATAATGGTATATTTACCTGCAGGTGCTTTGATGTGATATATACCCTTTTCGTCGGCCGTACCTGAATAGCTTGTTCCTTTAAGATGCACAGTGGCATAATCAACAGGGATTCCATCGGTTGACACTACCTTGCCGGATACCATGCCGTAAATTTGCCTGGCATCTGACAGCAGAGTTCCAAGCATTGATATTAACCATATTATTATAATTCGATAAAACATAGCATACTTTTTTCGAGTGCAAAGTTACAAGCACGACAAAAATTGGTAAATACCTAAAATTTGGAGAAATTAGTAGATAGCCAATGTCTTTCTACCCTAAAAATAGTATGTAAAGTGATATTTTATACCTCATTGACAGTATTGCGTATTAATGGATAATGATTTTCACTATTTTTAGGTATGGCTTATTCTGTATTTTGGTAGTAATTTTGCAACCGGGATTTTGCCCCCCCCCCCCTAAGACTATAGATATGATCCAGACATCGGCTATATATACCGCTTCCGACCGCATCCGTGACATTATTGAAGACAACGGTCTATTGCTGTTGGTGCTTAACCGTTTCAATATTCCGTTCGGATTCGGCAATGGTACCATACAGACCGTTTGTGCCGACAACAATATAGACTGTTCTACGTTTCTTGCTGTATCAAACCTTATCAGCAAACGGGCTTTCAGCGGATTTCCCATCCATCTACCTACGTTGGTCGGCTATCTGAAAGAGGCTCATTCGTATATTCTGGATTTCTCCTTGCCCGGTATAAAAGGGATATTGGTACAAGGTGTTCAGCATCCGCAGCTAACGGATGTGGCTTTGTATATAATCAAATTTTTCGACGATTACATGGAGGAAGTCAGGAAGCACATGACGTTTGAGAATGAGGTTGTGTTTCCTTACATTGAGCGGTTGGAAAACGGAATATGTAACTCTGATTTCCGGATAAAGGATTTTGCCACCAAGCATAATAGTATGGCATCCAAGCTGACTGAACTTAAAGATCTGTTCCTCCAGCATTATCCTATCCCTAACACATGTATCCTTAATCAAGCACTGTTTAGGATAATGGCTTGTGGTGAGGATCTTATTTCCCATTGTGAGATAGAAAACCGCTTGCTTGTGCCGGCGGTTGAAGCACTTGAGAAGCAAGCGTCATCACTCAAACATAAACAGACAAATGAGAATAGCGGCACGCTCTCTCTGCCTGACGATAATAACGAGAATTTGAGTGATAGGGAGAAAGAAATCATTCGTCTTGTAGCCCAAGGATTATCCAATAAAGAAATTGCAGACCGCCTATGCCTGTCATTTCACACTATTACCACTTATCGCAAGAATCTCGGCACAAAGCTCAATCTACACTCTACGGCCGCTCTCATCATCTACGCCATTTTGCATAATATAGTTGACCCGAAAGAGATTGAGCTAAAATAAGGATTTGGGATAGCATCATTTCAAAGGGCGGTATCAGGTTCAAGCGTGAGAGGCTGTATCTATTTCAGGCCATCTATCCAAGGCCTTGTCATTGTCCGTAATGGCAGAACGGGGTAACGCGTAGCCTCACTCTGTATAATATAATCGCCGTCTACAGATACACTTGCGACAAATGTGTCTGTAGACGGCGATATAGCAATGCTTAGGCTTATTTCAGTTTCCACTCGACGCCGTCCTTGGTGTCTTTGACGTCGAAGCCTATGGCGGCCATGCGGTCGCGGATAAGGTCGGATGTAGCCCAGTCTTTGTTTTTCTTGGCCTGGGAGCGTATTTCAAGCAGAAGGTCGACGGCATCGGCGAACGGTTTTGCCTCCGAGCCTGAGCCGTCGGCTTGTGCGTAGGTTTCGGTGTGGATGCCGAGGATCCCGGCAAGGAATGTGTCCATGACGGCACGCAGCACAGCTATGTCATCGGCTGTTGCTGTGGCTTTGCCGTCCTTGACCATGTTGATGATGCGTACGGCGTCGAAGAGCACACCTATAAGTACGGGTGTGTTTAGGTCGTCGTCGAGGGCTTCGTAGCAGCGGCGTTCGAGGTCCGAAACATCGACAGTGGATTCCTGCGAAGGTTTCAGTTCGGCCAAACGTCTGTAGCCGTCAAGCATTCGTCCGAGGGCTTTTTCTGCGGCTTGTAGGGCTTCGTTGCTGAAGTCGACGGTTCCGCGGTAGTGAGCCTGGAGAATGAAGAAGCGTATGGTCATGGGCGAGTATGCCTGTGCCAGCAGCGGGTGGCTGCCGGTGAAGAATTCTTCAAGGGTGATGAAGTTGCCCAGTGATTTTCCCATCTTTTTTCCGTTGATGGTGATCATGTTGTTGTGCATCCAGTAGCGGACGGCGTCGCGGCCGTTGTGGGCTACGGACTGGGCTATCTCGCATTCGTGGTGCGGGAATTTGAGGTCCATTCCTCCGCCGTGTATGTCGAATTGTTCGCCGAGGTATTTTTCGCCCATCGTCGAGCATTCGAGGTGCCATCCGGGAAATCCTTCGCTCCAAGGCGAGGGCCAGTGCATGATGTGTTCGGGCGCTGCCTTTTTCCAGAGGGCGAAATCGGCGGGGTTGCGCTTCTCGCTCTGTCCGTCGAGTTCGCGGGTGGTGGAGAGCAGCTCATCGATGTTGCGTCCGGAAAGCCGTCCGTAGCCGTGCTCGCGGTTGAAGCGTGGTACGTCGAAATAGACGGAGCCTTCGCTTTCGTAGGCATAGCCGCTGTCGAGAATTTTTTTGATGTATTCGATCTGTTCGATTATGTGGCCCGAGGCGTGCGGCTCTATCGATGGCGGCAGTACGTTCAGGGCATCCATGGCCTGGTGGTAGCGGTTGAGGTAGAACTGCACCACTTCCATCGGTTCGAGCTGTTCGAGGCGTGCTTTTTTTGCCACTTTATCTTCGCCGTCGTCGGCATCGTGTTCAAGATGGCCTACGTCGGTTATGTTGCGTACATAGCGCACTTTGTACCCGAGATGCCTGAGATAACGGAAGAGGATGTCGAATGTTATGGCCGGGCGCGCGTGTCCGAGGTGTCCGTCGCCGTAGACCGTCGGGCCGCATACATACATTCCGACGCGCTCCGGATGGAGCGGTCGGAATATTTCTTTCTGACGCGACAGCGAGTTGTAGATAGTGAGCTGCGAATCTCTCATTGTCGCTTGGTTATGCCATGAACGGGTTGGGGATTTCGCCCTGTCCGCCGCCCTGATTTCCTTTAGGCTGCTTGCGTTCGATTTCGCCGAAAGTCTGTTCGTACTTGGCTACGTTGTCGCGCAGGGCAAAGAGGAGGTTCTTGGCGTTTTCGGGGGTCATTATGATGCGGCTCTGCACTTTCGCCTGTGGCATGTTGGGAGCTACGGATATGAAATCAAGGAAGAATTCATTGCCGGAGTGTGAGATGACGGCGAGGTTTGCATAGTGTCCGCAGGCCACTTCGGGCGTAAGTTCGATTTTGAGTTCGTTTTTTTTCTGGTTGTTTTCCATTGCTGTTATTGGTGTTAAATTGTTATGTCGACGTCGGGGTCACTTGGCTCGATATCAGGATTGTCTGCTTTCATGATCGGTATGTAGCCGCCGGCGTTGATGCCTGAGCTATAGAAATGTATGCCTTTGCAGGTGGGGCGTTCCCATACGGAGCTGATGTCGAAAGAGCCGTATACAATGTGGTTCGAGGACATAAGCTGATTGTCGTCGCGGAATACCATGTGTACTTCAGGGTACTCGGCATCGAGAGTCGATGAGTCGATGTAGAGTTTGAAGTCGGGCTTGGTGGAGTATTTCCCTTGTCCGAAGATGTTGAGGAATTCTCCTGTACGGTTTACAGAGTATATCATCATTCCATGGCTTGCCCAGTTGTCGGTGGAGGCGGCAGTGCCTTCCAGGACTTCCGATCCTTGGACGTTCATGGCGGCGTAGAGCCGTACGGGTCCGCTTTCGTATTGGTTCCCGCTTTCGGGAATATACTGGAGCACGATGCGTGTGCCGGTTTTGAAGTCCTGCGGACGCAGGCGGGTTGCGGATGTCAGCGTGACGAGCGGGCTGTCGCCTTCTTTGCGCAGGGTGAATGATGAGCCTTTGTCGGTCTGCGACGTGAAGCTTACTATGTCGGTGTAGACTGTAGGTTCGTCGTCGTTCGGATCGGAGCATGCCGTGGTCATGGTTGCGGCCGCGGCAAAGGCAATCAGAGAGAGTGTGATGCGATTGATTCGATTCATTAAAGTACTATATATTATTATTTGACAGTTATTTCTTTGATGCGTCCGTCGGCCATGCGTACGACGCAGTCTGAGTCTGCGGCCAGGCTTTCATCGTGTGTCACGATTACGAAAGTTGCGCCCATTGTGTCGCGCAGGTCGAAGAATAGGCGGTGCAGTTCCGATCGGTTGTGTGAGTCGAGGCTGCCTGAAGGTTCGTCGGCAAGCACTACTTTGGGCGAGTTGACGAGTGCTCTGGCTACTGCCGCTCTCTGGCATTCTCCGCCCGAGAGTTCGGCCGGCCGGTGGGCGGCACGTGGTGATAGACCGAGCTTGTCGAGCAGTTTCATGGCTCTGTTCATGGCTGAACGACGGTCGGCACCGCCAATTAGAGCGGGCATGGCTACATTTTCAGCCAGTGTGAATTCGGGCAGAAGTTGGTGGGACTGGAATACGAAGCCTATGTTGGCATTGCGGAAGCGCGAGAGTGTCCGGTCGTTCATTGCTGTTATTTCGGTGCCGTCGTAACGCACCGAACCGCCCGGTTCGGGAGCCGAGAGGCTGCCGAGAATCTGCAGTAGTGTTGTCTTGCCGGCTCCGCTTGGGCCTACGATAGTGGTCACGACTCCCTGACGGATGTCGAGGTCGATATGCGACAGCACCTGCAGGTCGCCGAAACGTTTTGATATGCCGCGGGCTTCAATCATAAGAACAAAGTTACTAAAAGGCCGCGATATTAGCAAATCTAACCTTCATCTCCGGTCTGCAGGAGCCGGTTATAGCGTCCGGTATCGTTTATAAGCCGCAAAGCTTCGTTGAAGTCTTTCGACAAAGGAGCCAGTGCGCGGAAGTATGATCCGTTCTCATAGAGGTCGCGGCACAGGAGTCCTTTCATTATCGCTTCGATAGTCGGGCGCGAGCGTTGCCATTGTTCTTCATTGAATTCTATGCCGGCTTCTGTCGCACGTGCGATCAGATTGTCGGTCAGAGAGGACGGCATGCTGAAACCGGCATAGAACGCGTCCTCGGTAGGATAAAGTTTGTGTAGTTCGTCGCGGTTGGAATCGACATAGTTGATACATGTGCGGTTTATTATGCCTTTGGCCATAAGGTCGCGGTAGTAGGGAGTGTAGTGCGATGTGTCGGCGGGAACGAATACGTCGGGCAGTATTCCGCCTCCGCCGTAGACGGTGCGTCCGTTGCGCAGTGTGGCGTAGCGCAGCGAGTCGGGTCGCTGGATGGAGTCGGCGCTCCACAGCTCGCCTGACGAGTAACGGTTGAGCATGTCGAGCTGGTATTCCTCGCCGTGGCCTTTGTCGTAATGTTTCTGTATGCAGCGTCCTGACGGTGTGTAATATCGCGATGTTGTCAGGCGTATCATCGAGCCGTCGGGGAACGGGAATGGGCGTTGTACCAGTCCTTTGCCGAATGTGCGTCGTCCGACTATCAGTCCGCGGTCGTTGTCCTGCATTGCGCCGGCGAGGATTTCGGATGCCGATGCGGAATACTGGTTGACTATCACGACCACTCTTCCGTCGAGGAATGTGCCGTTGCTTTCGGTTGTGAATGTCTGTGCCGGTACGTTTTTTCCCGAAGTGCTGACGACGGGTACGTCGCGTCCGAGAAATTCGGAGGCAAGCTGGAATGCAGAGCCGAGATATCCCCCGCCGTTGTCGGAGAGGTCTATTATAAGGTTTTTCATTCCTTGCTTGCGCAGTTTTTTCATGGCATCGGCGACTTCTTTTGCCGTGTCTTCGGCAAAGCGGGTCACGCGTATGTAGCCTGTGGTGGGATCGGCCATGAAACTTTCGTCGACGCTGTAGACGGGTATGTCGTCGCGGATAATGTCGAATTCGATCAGTTCTGGTTCTCCGCCTCGGCGCACTCCCAAACGCACGAGCGAGCCTTTGGGTCCGCGCAGCACTTTGATTATGTCGGAGTTTTTGAGTTTTCTGCCGGCTATGACGGTGTCGTTGGCGCTGACTATTCTGTCGCCGGGGAGGATTCCGCGGCGTTCGGAGGGGCCGCCTGCGGTGGTCTGTATCACGTAGACGGTGTCTTCAAGCATATTGAACTGTATGCCTATGCCGCTGAATTTGCCTTCGAGCGGTTGTGTGAATTCGAGTGTTTCCTCCGGAGTGGTGTAGGATGAATGTGGGTCGAGGGTTTTCAGCATTGCGCGTATTGCCTCGGCGGCGAGTTCTTCGGAGTCGACGTCCTCGACGTAATATTTTTCGATTACGGCCTCGGCCACGCGCAGTTTCTGGTCGGGGGTGAATTCGAACGGTTGCTGAGCCGAGGCTCCGGCAAAGAAGAGGAGGATGAATGACAGTATGCTTGTAGTCTTGTTTGATTTCATAGAGTGGAATCGGGATTATGCGTAGGAAGGAATGCGCTGACATCGGCGCCGAAGGCCTGCAGTTCGCGGACCACGCTTGACGATACGGCGCTCAGTTCGGGCAGGCTATAAAGAATAACCGTTTCGAGTCCGGAAAGTTGTCGGTTGATGTCGGCCATGTCGCGTTCGTATTCAAAGTCCTTGACCGAACGTATGCCTTTGACGGCGCAGCATGCCCCCGCGTTGCGGGCGGCGTCGACAGCAAGGCCGCTGAAGGTTGTCACTCTGACGCGTGGTTCGTCGGCGTAGAGTTGCCTTATGGCTTCGGCGCGTGTCCCGGTATCGGATTCTGCTCCTTTGGCTGTGTTGCAGCCTATTCCTATTACTACGGAATCGAACAGGCGCAGTGCGCGGTCGACGATTGAGGCGTGTCCTTTGGTGAAGGGGTTGAATGAGCCGGGAAAGAATGCAATCCGAGGCCGGCTCTCATGCTTGCCGGAGGGTTTCGTCGATTGTTGAGTCATCTTCTATCACAAGGTTGTCGATGATGAAATTCTGGCGTTCCATTGTGTTTTTGCCCATGTAGAACTCGAGGAGTTCGGCCACACCGTCTTCTTTCCGGAGCGAAACACGGTCGAGCCGTATGTTCTCGCCTATGAATCCGCGGAATTCTTCCGGGGATATTTCTCCGAGTCCTTTGAACCGGGTTATCTCGGCGTTGTCGCCCATGCGTTCGATTGCGGCAATACGTTCGTCGTCATTGTAGCAGTAGACGGTGTCGTCGGAGTCGGTGCCGCGTGCACGTCCGTTGCGTTTCGACGTTTTCTTATTGCGCACACGGAACAGAGGCGTCTGGAGTACGTAGACATGTCCTTTCTTGATAAGGTCGGGGAAAAATTGCAGGAAGTATGTCAGCAGCAGCAGGCGTATGTGCATTCCGTCGACATCGGCATCGGTTGCGATGATTACTTTGTTGTAGCGCAGGTCGTCGATGCTTTCCTCGATGTTGAGCGCCGCGCGCAACAAGGCGAATTCGTCGTTGCGGTATACTTCGACCAATGGCATTCCGTATGTGTTCAGCGGCTTGCCGCGCAGTGAAAATACGGCTTGTGTGTTGACGTCGCGTATTTTTGTGATCGAGCCGGCTGCCGAGTCGCCCTCGGTGATGAAGATCGAAGATGCGTTTTTGCGTTCTTCGTCGCCTCGGGTGTCGCTAAGGTGCACGCGGCAGTCGAGCAGCTTTTTGTTATGTACGGCTATTTTTTTTGCTTTTTCGCGAGCAGCTTTTGTGACTCCGGCCATTGCCTTGCGGTCGCGTTCGTTTTCCTGGACCTTTTTGAGTATTATTTCGGCTACGTCGCGGTCGCGGTGCAGATAGTTGTCGAGTTCTTTTTTGAGGAAGTCGCCTATGAATTTGGCTACGGTGGGTCCGTCGGGACCCATGTCACGTGAGCCGAGTTTGGTCTTCGTCTGCGACTCGAACACGGGTTCCTGCACTTTTACAGCTACGGCGGCTATCATGCCGTTGCGTATGTCGGTGTATTCGAAGTTTCGGCCGAAGAAGTCTTTCAAGGTTCGTGACACGGCTTCTTTGAAAGCGGTGAGGTGGGTGCCGCCTTGTGTGGTGTGTTGGCCGTTGACGAAAGAGTAGTATTCTTCGCCGTATTGGTTTGCATGTGTTATTGCGACTTCGATGTCGTCGCCGCTGAGGTGTATTATCGGGTATAGTGGCTGCTGTGTCATGTTCTCTTTCAGGAGATCGAGCAGGCCATGCCGGGATATGAAGCGGCGACCGTTGAAGATTATCGCAAGCCCTGTGTTCAGGAACGTATAATTTTTCAGCAGCGGTATTATGAATTCCTCGCGGTAGCTGTAGTCGCGGAATATTGTTGCGTCGGGTGTGAAACGGGTGTATGTTCCGTTTGGTTCATCTGTTGCTTCGAGTGGCAGTTCCTCGACCATCTCGCCTTTGCTGAATACGGCACGTTTGCATTGGCCGTCGCGGAATGCGGCTATCTCGAAGTTTATCGACAGGGCATTGACAGCCTTGATTCCGACACCATTCAGACCTACTGATTTCTTGAAGGCAGCGGAGTCGTATTTGCCTCCGGTGTTCATCTTGGATGCCACGTCGACAAGTTTCCCCAAGGGGATTCCACGACCGTAGTCGCGTACGCTGACACTATGTTCGTCGACGTCGACTATGATCTGCCGTCCGAATCCCATCATGTATTCGTCGATGGAGTTGTCGAGGACTTCTTTGAGCAGTACGTAGATTCCGTCGTCGGAATTTGTTCCGTCGCCGAGTTTCCCTATGTACATGCCGGGACGCCGGCGGATATGTTCTTTCCAGTCGAGTGTACGAATGTCGTCCTCGCTGTAGTTTGCTTCAGCGGTGACTCCGTCGAATATGTCCGGCGTTCTCGTGGTGTCGTCGGGAGCGCCTGCGGGTGTGAGGTCTGTCATAGTACAAAATTAGCGAAAAAAATTGAAAAACGCGTCGTGATAACGCTTTATAACGCAAAAGCGTCCGTGCCGATTGTGGCACGGACGCTTTTTTATGCTGAATTAACAGTCCCTTTGGGATTAGTTTGCTTCTTCGATGGTAACGGCGCGGTCGATGGCGACACATTTTTCGCCGAGGTCGCTGAGGTTGCCGTCGTTGGTTGTGGCTGTGAGGCGGGATTCTTCTACGCCGTTCTTGATGAGAAGTTTCTGTACGCCTTCAACACGAGCCTTGCGGAGGCGCTTGTTGACATTGTCGGAGCCGGTGTAGTTGTCGGCCCAGCCGGTGAGGACATATTTGGTGTCGGGGTTGGCTTTCATTACTTCTGCGATAGCGGTGACTACGCGGGTATTCTCGCGAGAGAGGCGGGAAACACCGATGGGGTAGTAAACTGTGGCAACGGGACCGTTGTTTTCAACTTTTGTTTCAACAGGGCGGTTGAGGCAGTCGCGGAGCTGAGCTTCGAGGTCGGCGATGCGTGCGTCGGCAGCAGCGAGGCGAGCGCGCAGAGCGTCGCAGTTTTCGGGTTCGGGGCATACGGGAACAACGGGAGCTTTCCAGTCGCGCTGTTTGAAGAGGTATGTCACACCGAGGTATGCCTGAAATGCCATGTAGTCTTCATTCCAGCCGGCTCCGCCGATGTTCTGGATGCCTTCAAGACCGGTCCAGCGGAGGTCGAGCGAAAGAGCGACCTGCTTGCTTACGTTGAATGAGTTGATAAGACCGGCACGTACGTTCAGGATAGCGTCGTGAGCGTTTTTCCATCCGTCGGACTCGCCGTTGGCCTTGAATGTTTTCTCCATGGTGAAGTAGCCGCCTGCACCTACGTAGAATACAGCGTTGTATACGCGGTTGGGCTTGTAGCCGCACCACCAGTTGGTGAGGTTTACCATCAGGTCGAATACGGGACCTACTTCGTTGAAGCGCATTTTGGAGTAGCCGTCGGGATGGTATTCTCCGGGACGGGTACCGATCCATCCGTCGCTGTTTCCGAGGCCTTTAAGACCCATGAAGTTTACACCGAAGCGGCCTCCGAACACGGGAGAGAACCATTTGCCGGCGTATATTGAAGCCGCGGGTGTGAAGCGGTCGGCAGCGTCGCGATGGATTGATTTGTGTGCGAAATAGAAGGATGCACCGCCTTCAGCAGTGATGAACCAGTTGTCGCGCATGCGGTTCAGAAGCACGCCCTGAGTCGGATCGGACACGTATGTCACTTCCTGAGCGTTTTCTTGCGCAATGAGCGACTGTGCGCCAAATGCGATGGCGCAGGCACATGCCAGAAGAGTAGCTTTTTTCATTTGATTATTTTGTTTATGGTTGAATAATAGAGTCTTTTGCGTCCTGAAAGTTACCTTTCCGATAGTTGTTAACCGGAAAAGGCGACTTTTTCGGGTGCTAAATTACTGCTTTTTTTTATACTATAACTAAATTATGATAAAAAATGTTTCTACATTGTCATTTTTCTGTCATAATTTATCCATTTCGGGTTTATTTCCCGAGAGTGCGGCGTACGCGGGCGAGTACTTGTTCCGGTGTGAATCCGAATTTTTCGTCAAGTATTTTGTAGGGGGCCGATGCTCCGAAGCGTTCAAGTCCGAATACTTCGCCATGGAATCCGTCGATCATGCGCAGGGTTACAGGCAGTCCTGCCGTCAGTCCGAACTGTGGGATTCCCGAAGGCAGTACAGACAGCTTATAGGCTTCGTCCTGAATGTTGAACAGACCGGCCGATGGTGCTGAAACTACGGCGGCGCGTATGCCTTCGGCACCGAGTAGAGCGGCTACTTCGCATAGGAGCGATACTTCGGAACCGTCGGCCACCAGGATTATGTCGGGGCGGCTGTCGGGATTGATCACTGTGTAGGCTCCACGGCGTGCGCCTGCTGCCGCGGCGTCGAAGCGGGTGCTTCCTGCCGGAGCCGGAAGGTCTTTAATATCCTGACGCGACAGAATCAGGGCTGTCGGAGTGTGGGTGTTCTCCATTGCCATCTGCCATGCGACGGATGTTTCGGCGGCGTCGGCCGGACGTAGGACAAGCATTGACGGGCGTCCGCTGAAGTTGCGGATCTGTTCCATCAGGCGTATCTGTGCTTCCTGCTCTACGGGTTCGTGGGTGGGGCCGTCTTCGCCTACGCGGAATGCGTCGTGTGTCCAGATATATTTGACGGGCAGTTCCATCAGCGCGGCCATGCGTGCGGCCGGTTTGATGTAGTCGGAGAATACGAAGAATGTGCCGCAGGCTCCTATACATCCGCCATGGAGTGCGATGCCGTTCATAATGGCTGCCATGGTGAGTTCGGCTACTCCGGCCTGGAGGAATGCTCCCGAGAAGTCGCCGGCGGTGAATGCATGTGTTTTCTTGAGGAAGCCGTCGGTCTTGTCGGAGTTTGCGAGGTCGGCTGAGCTGACAATCATGTTTCCGACTTTTTCGGCAAGTGTGCCGAGGACGTCGGCCGATGCCTGGCGGGTGGATATGTCTGCTTTATGTACGATGGCGCTGTAGTCGATTGCCGGAACATTTCCTGCCAGATAGCCGCGCAGGAGTTCTGCGTCGGCGGGGTTGGCTTCGGCCCAGGCCTCGTGGGCTGCACGGCGTCCGGCCACTATCGCGCGCAGGGCTTCGCGGCGGGCGGCATACAGCTCTTCGGCTTCGGGGAATATACGGAAGGGTTGTTCCGGGTCGCCGCCGAGGTTGCAGACGGTCGCGGCGTAGTCGGCTCCCGATTTGCTCAGAGGTTGTCCGTGGGTGGAGCACTGACCTTCGAAGCATGTGCCGTCGGTGGTGACTGCTCCTTTGCCCATGGCTGTATGGCCTATGATAAGGGTCGGCCGTGCGGTTTCGGTATGTGCGGATTCGATGGCTGTGGCTATGGCTTCCGGGTCGTTGCCGTCGACTTCGAGCACGTTCCAGTGCCATGCGCGGTATTTAGCCGCAACGTCTTCACGGTCGACAGCGTCGACCATTGTGGATAGCTGGACGCGGTTGCTGTCGTAGAACATTATTAGTTTGGACAGTCCGAGGTAGCCTGCTATGCGTCCGGCACCCTGGGAGATTTCCTCCTGTATTCCGCCGTCGGAGATGAAGGCATAGGTGTAGTGGCTTACCGTGTCGCCGAAGCGGGCCTGGAGGAAGCGTTCGGCGATTGCTGATCCGACGGCCATTGTGTGGCCTTGTCCGAGCGGACCGGAGGTGTTTTCGACTCCGCGGGCCGGATCGACTTCGGGATGGCCGGGAGTGGGTGAGCCCCATTGGCGGAACTGTGCCAGTTCGTCCATTGTATAGTGTCCGGCAAGTGCGAGGACGCTGTACAGCATCGGTGACATGTGGCCGGGATCAAGGAAGAAACGGTCGCGTGCGAACCATGTGCTGTCGTCGGGGTCTGTTATCAGAAAGCGGGAGTACAGGACGTTGACGAAGTCGGCTCCTCCCATCGCGCCACCGGGGTGGCCTGATTTGGCTTTTTCAACCATCGATGCGGCGAGAATACGGATATTGTCTGCCGCGCGGCGGGTTGCCTGTTTGTTGTCGCTCATATATTTTATTTATGGTGTTTCGTTGTTTATCAGAGATTGCGGAGATCGGGAGTTTCCTCTTCGTCGACGGGGATGTCGGTGTTGACGTTCTTGGCTCCTGCCACGGCATAGAAAAAGAGGTAGGCGAGCATGGCCACAACGAGCCAGTAGGATGCCATGTAGCCGGCATTCTGAGCTATGCCTTGCTGTATCAGGGGCATTACGCCGCCGCCTACAACCATCATCATGAATATGCCGGAAGCCTGGGCTGTGTATTTGCCGAGTCCTTCGACTGCGATGTTGAATATGCCACCCCACATTACGGACGTGCACAGGCCGCAGAGAACAAGGAGGAATGCACTGACGGGTACGTGGGCGGTCATGCCGGCGGCGTCGGTGTAGATGAATGAGGGCACGGTGATAGTCGAGCTTTTGGGGATGAAGATCGCGAGAATGATAAGGAGCATCGCCACTGCCGAAACGACTGTAAGCTGCATGCGTGCGGATATTTTTCCGGAGATAGCGCTTGAAAGGCTACGGCCTATAAGCATGAGCAGCCAGTAGATCGCAACGATTGCGCCTGCTATTGCGGATGCGTCGCCGATTACGCCTGCGCCGGTTGCTTTCTGGTCGGCGAGGTAGAAATTGAGGGTGCCGGGGATGCCGATCTCAATGCCTACATAGAAGAATATGCCTATGACACCAAGTACGGTATGGCGGAAGTTCCATGCGCTGTGTGTGTATTTGACACGTTTGGCTCCTTTTTTTACCAGATTGGGTTCGGGAATGGAAACGCAGCTGATGATTATGAATGCAAGAGCGAATACACCCATGGCGATGAACAGCAGCGGTGTAACAGCCTGCATTGTTGTGCTTTTGCTCAGCTGTCCGATAAGGGCACCTACGAAGAATGGAGTAAGTGTGCCTGACAGAGAGTTGAGGGCGCCGCCGGTCTGGATGAGCTGGTTGCCTTTGTTGCCGCCGCCGCCGAGGATGTTGAGCATGGGGTTCACGACGGTGTTGAGCATGCACACGCAGAAACCGCAGATGAACGCGCCGAGCAGGTAGATGAAGAAGTTGAGGCATACGTTGAATTCTTTCACGACAGCCACGCCGTTTTCTTCGATGGTCGAAGACATGGTGAACATGCTTGTGTCGACTCCCACCGTGCTTGACAGGAACTGTATGAACAGGCCGACCACGCCTACAGCCATAGCCCAGAGGGCGGTTTTCTTATATCCGATTTTTTCGAGAAGTTTGCCTGCGGGGATACCCATGAAGAGATAGGCGAGGAAGTTCATCATGTTGCCCATCATTCCGAGGACGCTGTTGCCTTCGTAGGTGTTGCCCCAGATGGTGCCGATTGGCGCTGCGAGGTTGGTGACAAATGAAATCATCGCGAAAAGGAAGAACATCGTGATGATCGCGACGGTGGGCCGTTGCGCTTTTGCTGTTTGAGTCATGGTTCTAATTGGTGAAAAGTTTTGTTATTATTTAGTTTAAGTGTTCTTGGTTGATATGGTTTAGGGCTTATGATAATCTCTCTGCCCGAAGATGGCGGTTCCTACGCGCACCATTGTGCTGCCTGCGGCTATTGCCAGAGGGTAATCGTCGCTCATGCCCATTGATAAAGTATCGAACCCGCGCAGGTCGGGTGCGATGGTGAGGATTCTGTCGCGTAGTGCTGCGACCAGACGAAAGTCGTCGGCCACGCGGGTCCAGTCGTCGGTATTTGTTGCCATTCCCATAAGACCGCAGATGTGTACGGCTTTCAGGCGTTCGAAATCGCGGCGAGTGAAGAATCCGAGCAATTCGTCAGGGCTGAATCCGAATTTTGTTTCCTCGGCGGCGACATGGACCTGGAGTAATACGCGGCTGATTGTGCCGGCACGCAGCGATTCGCGGTCGACGGCATCGAGCAGCCTTTCGGAGTCTATGCTCTCGATAAGGTCGGCCTGTCCGACGAGCGCGCGTACCTTGTTGGTCTGCAGGTGCCCTATGAAATGCCAGCGTATGCCGTCGCGGCCGCTAAGCGCCTGCCGTTTGGCTATTAGTTCCTGCACACGGCTTTCGCCGAAAACGCGCTGGCCGGCGTCGTATGCTTCGGCTATCGATTCCGCCGGGTGGAATTTCGATACGGCCACCAGTTCAGTTCCGGCCGGCAGGGTGGAACGGATATCGGCAATGCGCTGTGCTATACCGCTCATGGCGTGTTCGGTGTCAGTCTACGACTTTCATCTTGTATACGTCCATCAGCGGGGTTTCGCTTATGGATACTATCTCGTAGTCGGCCATAGTGCCTTTCATTCCTTCGGTGAAGTTCTCGAAAGCTGAGCGGAAATCCGATGCCTGTACCAGAATGAGCGAGGTTGAACGCTTTTCGGCAGCGGTTTTTTCGTCGATGGTTATAAAGCCGACTTTGACCATGAACCAACGGTCGCCGCCTTCGTTCCAGAAAATTTCAGCTATCTTGGTGCGTTTCACCGCCGACACGGAGAATTCTCCGGATATGAACGGGCGTTGTTCTTCGGTTATGCGCGCTTCGGCTTCGGTGAACGACAGCGCGTCTACCAGATAGGGTTCATTTACTTTTTTTGCGGCTCCGTTTTCCTGGAGCTTATCATAGCGTATTTTGCATTCAAACCAGTTTGCCATTGCTGTGTGTATAGTTTTTTTTGACTAAAAGTCCGTTAATTTTATTTTCGAGCAACAAAGATACAAAACTTTCGCGGCACATGCCAAAAAAATGCCGTAGCTATGGCGTGTTCACATTATTTTATTATATTTAAGGAGTGCGGTGGACGAAATGGCAAATTTCTTTTCCAATCGGACTAATTTCGGCTGTGCAAAAATTGCTACCTTTGCGGGCATGAAAAATATGTTGTAAAACATGTTTTTGTGCATATCCTAATTATATAACGAAACAAACATCACATAATAAAAGAGAAATGAACATCAACACAAAAGGCTTAACAAGCATTATGCTGGGCGCGGCCGTATCAGCCGTGGTTCTCAGCTCGTGCGGTAACAAGCAGAATGCCGCTCCGCAGACCATGGCTCCCGAGATTGCCGTGATCACAGTAGAACCGACAAACATAGACATGTCCAGGAAATATCCCGCTACTATCAAGGGAAAAACCGATATTTCCATTCGCCCGCAGGTAACGGGATTCATTACTAAAGTGCACGTGGACGAAGGACAGCGGGTGTCGAAAGGGCAGGTGCTCTTTACTCTCGACCAGGTGCAGTTCCAGGCCGCGGTAGATCAGGCTGAGGCTGCCGTTAACTCGTCACGCACGGCTCTGTCCACAGCGCAGATTACCGAACAGAATAAAAAACGCCTCTACGACAAGAATATCATAAGCGAATACGAATGGCAGCTTGCCTCGAATCAGCTTATGCAGGCACGTGCGGCTCTCGCACAGGCTGAAGCCGCGCTGACTACAGCCCGCAAGAATCTGGCTTATACCACTGTTACATCGCCAAGCGACGGCGTGGTCGGTACGATTCCGAACCGCGAGGGTTCTCTTGCATCGCCTTCGTCGGCTCAGCCGCTCACCACAGTCAGCGACAATTCCGAGGTCTATGCCTATTTCTCGCTTACTGAGAAAGATCTGCTTGATCTCACCGAAGGCGGCAATGCCTCCATCACGCAGCGCATAGCTTCAATGCCTGAAGTCAATCTTGTGCTTGCCGACGGAACCAACTATCCGTTGACGGGCAAAGTCGCCACAGTTTCCGGTGTGATAGACAATGCGACCGGTTCGGCGTCGGTGCGTGCCCTCTTCAAGAATCCTTCGGGAATGCTCCGCAGCGGCAACACCGGTTCCGTATATATTCCCGTGCGTAGCGAGAACGTTATAACAATCCCGCAAAAGTCTACATTCGAGGTTCAGGATTTGCGCTACGTGTTCACATTGAACGATTCCAATATAACCCGTACCACACCGGTCAAGGTATTGCCTGAGAACGACGGCAAGATATTTGTCGTGACCGAGGGACTCAAGCCCGGCGACCGTGTCGTGACCGAGGGCATAGGTACTATCGTCCGCGACGGTATGCCGATACGTCCGAAACAGTCAGCCGCTCCCGCAGCCAACTGATTTCCTACCTTTCATACATAATATCTGAATTGAAAAAATGCGATTAGATACATTTATTAACCGTCCGGTGCTTTCGACGGTTATATCAATATTCATTGTCCTTTTGGGCCTTATCGGTCTTATGAGTCTGCCAATCACGCAGTACCCCGATCTGGCTCCTCCGACAATTTCGGTAAGCACCACATATAACGGAGCTAATGCCCAGGCCGTTCTCAATTCCGTGATCGCTCCTCTTGAGGAATCAATCAACGGAGCACAGGGCATGACATACATGGAGTCGACTGCCACAAACACGGGCAACGCCACCATCAATGTCTACTTCGAGCAGGGATTTGATCCGGATATGGCTGCTGTCGACGTGCAGAACCGTGTTTCTGCTGCTGCAAACCTTTTGCCGTCCGAGGTTAACCAGGTGGGTATACAGACCCGCAAGCGCCAGACGTCGATGCTTATCGGTGTCGCCGTCGTTGATACTACTGGTAACTACACTCAGGAGTTTCTTGACAACTACATGAAAATCAACGTTATTCCCGAACTTCAGCGTGTGCAGGGCGTGGGTGACGTGATGGCTTTCGGCGCCGACTATTCGATGCGCGTGTGGCTCAAACCCGATGTCATGGCTCAGTACAACCTTATGCCTTCCGATGTGGCTGCCGCTCTGGCAGAGCAGAATGTCGAGGCCGCTCCGGGTGCTTTCGGCGAGCAGGGAAAGCAGTCGTTCCAGTACATCATGCGTTACCGCGGACGTCTGTCAAAGCCTGAGGAATTCGGTAATATAGTTGTGCGGACAGGAGCCAACGGCGAAGTGCTTTATCTGCGCGATGTTGCCGATGTAGAGCTTGGCCGCGTGACCTACGGTTTCTCCAACAAGATGAACGGATATACTTCGTCGATGGCTATGGTGTTCCAGTCGCCGGGTTCGAATGCTACGGAAATTATCGAACGCTGTATCGCCCTTGTCGACAAGCTGAAGAAAGACCTTCCGAACGGTCTGGAATATACCATACCGATGAACAACAACGACTTCCTCTATGCTTCCATAAACAATGTGGTCCACACACTTATAGAGGCTTTCATCCTTGTGTTCTTTGTCGTGTATGTGTTCCTTCAGGACTTCCGCTCCACGCTTATTCCTGCAATAGCCATTCCGGTTGCTCTTGTCGGTACGTTCTTTGTGCTTAAACTGATAGGATTCTCGCTAAACCTTATCACGCTCTCCGCGCTTGTTCTTGCGATTGCTATTGTGGTCGACGATGCCATTGTGGTGGTCGAGGCCGTCCATGCCAAACTCGATGCGGGTTATAAATCGGCACGGCGCGCCTCTATCGACGCCATGAACGAAATCGCCGGCGCTCTTATCTCAATCACACTTGTGATGATGCTTGTGTTCATTCCTGTGTCGTTCATGCCGGGTACATCGGGCGTTTTCTATCAGCAGTTCGGTATCACCATGGCTGTGGCTATCGGCTTTTCGGCTGTCAACGCCCTGACGCTCTCTCCCGCCTTGTGTGCTCTCTTCCTTAAACCCAAAGACGACGAATCGACTCTAAAAGAGCGTATGGGCAAGGCTTACAGTGCCACCGGAGAAGTAGTAAAGCAGCGCTACGGTCGCCGTCTGAAGCTTGATCTGCATCCTTTGGTAACATTTGTGCTTCTTGTAGCCACAATAACATTTATGGTTCTCGGCTGGTATGGTTTCCATAATGTGGCTTTGAGCTGCATGGCATGGGCAGTCGCTATTGTCGCAGTGCTCGGGATTTTCAGCAAACGTTTCCATGACGCTTTCGAGCGCGGCTACGAACGGCTGCTCGGCAAATACAAAGGCGGCGTTTCATTCTTCGGCAAACATAAGGTGACATCTTTCGGCATCGTTGTAGCCGCTGTCGCCGTGCTCGTATGGCTTATGTCGTCAACGCCTACCGCACTTGTGCCTAATGAGGATACCGGCACTATTTTCGCAATGATCGACATGCCTGCAGGAACTTCGCAGGAACGCACTCTTGAGGTTCTTGACCAGGTCGATTCTCTTGCATCCACAATCCCCGGCATAGCCATGCGCCAGATGATCAACGGTTATAGCTTTATCGCCGGTCAGGGTCCGACTTACGGTGCATTCATCATGAAGCTCAAGGATTGGAGCGAACGCGACAAGAGCCAGAGTTCCGATGCTATCATCCAGCAGCTTTACGCTCTGACCGGGCAGCATGTGCGCGACGGACGTGTGATGATTTTCGCACCGCCTATGATTACGGGCTATTCGGCCACGAACGGTTTCGAGATGAAGATGCAGGACCGCACAGGCGGTGATATCAACCAGTTCTTTTCTGTGGTGCAGGGATTTCTGGCTCAGCTCAACGCCCGTCCTGAAATTCAGATGGCATACACTACTTTCAATCCCACATTCCCACAGTATCTTATCGATATAGATGCCGCCAAAGCCAAACAGGCAGGTATCAGTCCGACAACACTGCTCCAGACACTGCAGGGGTACTATGGCGGTATGTATGTTTCGAATTTCAACCGTTTCGGAAAGATTTACCGTGTCATGATGCAGGCAGCACCCGAGGCACGTGTGAATCTTGAAACGCTGAACAGCATCAAGGTGCGCAACGGATCGGAGATGGCCCCGATATCCAACTTCGTGAAACTTACGCGTGTCTATGGTCCCGACCTGATGAACAGGTTCAACATGTTCACATCCATTTCCGTCACCGGCCAGCCGGCTCAAGGTTATTCGTCGGGTGAAGCAATCGCCGCAATCAAGGAAGTGGCCGCACAGACCCTCCCGCAGGGCTACGGTTATGAATTCTCCGGCATGACCCGAGAAGAAAGCTCGACGGGCGGCAACACAACCGCCATGATTTTCGGACTGTGTCTTCTCTTTGTCTATCTGCTGCTGTCGGCACAGTATGAAAGTTACCTGTTGCCGTTTGCCGTAATTCTTTCGATTCCGTTCGGTCTGGCCGGAGCATTCGTATTCGCCAAGATCTTCGATGTGTCGAACAATATCTATCTGCAGATTGCGCTTATCATGCTTATCGGTCTTCTGGCTAAAAATGCCATCCTTATCGTTGAGTTCGCGCTTGACCGTCGCAAAACAGGCATGAGCGTGTTCAATGCGGCTATTGCCGGTGCCGGTGCCCGTCTGCGTCCTATCCTTATGACATCGTTGGCAATGGTGATCGGCCTTCTGCCCATGATGTTCGCCAGCGGTGTCGGTGCCAACGGCAACCGTGCCCTCGGAGCCGGTTCGGTGGGAGGTATGCTTATAGGCATGGTATGCCAGATATTCATTGTTCCGGCTCTGTTCATAGTGTTCCAGCTCATTCAGGAGAAATTCCGCCCCATCCAGTGGCAGAATCAGGAAAAGGGAGGAACAATAGAGAACGAGATCGAACAGTATGCCCGTTAATCAATTTCCCGGAAAACGATTTATGAAACTTCAGAAAATTACAATAGCAGTTATTGCGGCTACGGCAATGTTGTCGCTTGGAAGCTGCAACATATATAAGAAATATCAGACGCCGACATCGACGCCGCTGACAAAGGCCTATGCCGAGGCTCGTGAGGCCGAGCAGGATTCGACAGCTTTCGGTAATCTGTTGTGGGAAGATGTGTTCACAGACCCCCTTCTCGCCGAGCTTATAAACAAGGCCTTGCAGAACAACACCAGTCTTGAGAACGCGCGCCTCAATGTGGAGGTTGCGCGGGCCAACATGCGCGGTGCACGTCTGAGCTATCTGCCGTCGGTGGCGATAGCTCCCAACGGCGCCGGCGCATCGTATGCCGGAAGCGATCTTGCCTGGACATATCAGATTCCCGCTCAGGTAAGTTGGGAAATCGATATATTCGGCAAAATCCTGAACAATAAGCGCGGAGCTGAGTCGCAGGTGAAAAAATCGGAGGCTTATGCCCAGGCCGTTCGTTCGCAGATAATATCGGCCGTTGCAACAACCTACTATTCCATAGCGGCAATCAACAGCCAGCTCGCGCTGTCGCGTTCCACCGCTGTGCTGTGGGAGCAGAGTGTGCAGACGATGAAGAACCTTAAGGAAGCCGGTCGTGTTACCGAAGCCGCTGTAGTCCAGTCTACCGCCAACTATTACAGTATACTTTCGTCCATTACCGATCTTGAAGTGACTGCCGACCAGCTTAACAATACCATGTCGCTTCTGCTCAATACCATGCCTCAGCGCTGGAGCGTGACATCTACAGTCGATCTTCAGGTGCCTCGGATTTTGCGCGAGGGTGTGCCTATGCGTGAACTTGCTGCACGTCCCGATGTGCGTGCGGCCGAGCAGGATCTGGCTGTGGCTTATTATGCCACAAATTCGGCGCGTGCGGCATTTTATCCGGGTCTTAACATCACGGCTAACGGCGGATTTACCAATCTGCTCGGTTCTGTGGTGAAAAATCCCGGCGACTGGTTCTATCAGCTTGCGGGATCGCTCGTAGCGCCTCTTTTCTCGCGTGGCCAGAATATCGCGCGCCTGCAGGCGTCCAAGGTGCAGCAGGAGCAGGCTATGAATAATTTCGAGTACACTCTTCTTTCGGCATCGGCTGAAGTAAGCGACGCTCTTACTGTGTACGAAAAGAGCCTTGAGAAATCGGAATATCTTGCCGAACAGGTAAGCAACCTCGAACGTTCGGTGGAATATACCAATGAATTGCTGCTCTACTCAGGCTCAACTACCTATCTGGAGGTTCTGACGGCCCAGCAGAATCTGCTGTCGTCGCAGATGAACCGCATCAATACCGATCTTACACGCGCACGTTCGGTCATCAATCTCTACCAGTCGCTTGGCGGCGGTCGTTGATTGTCTTTAAGCACTGTTCAATAACATATCGGCCCATTCGGCATTTTGCAGAAAATATATATATCTTTGCAATAAGCCGGATGGGCTTTTGTTATAAAATAAACATAAAAGTACAGAACATATTAATATTTACCGCTATGATCAGTCCGTTAGCTTATATCGACCCGCAGGCGAAAATAGGAGAGAATGTGACCATTCATCCTTTCGCTTTCATTGACCGCGATACAGTGGTCGGTGACGGTTGTGAAATCATGCCCTACGCAAGCGTTATCCATGGCACGATGCTTGGCCGCAACGTAAGAGTTTACCAGGGTGCCATAGTCGGTGCCGACCCGCAGGATTTCCGTTGGAAAGGGCAGGAAACAACTTGCGAGATAGGTGACAATACAGTGATACGCGAACATGTTATTATCAATCGCGGCATTTATTCCGGGCAGCGTGGCACTTTTATCGGTTCCGGTTGTTTTATTTTTGCCGATTCACACGTAGGCCATGACTGCCATATAGTCGGTGACTGTGTGCTTGGTAACGGTGTGAAAATTGCCGGCGACGTGGAGATCGACGAAGGCTCGATTCTTTCTTCGAACGTCATAATCAACGAAAAGAGCCACATAGGCAAGTATGTGCTCATAAAAGGCGGCACACGCATAAGTTCGAACGTACCACCTTACACGATCATGGCTCATAATCCTGTGTCATATTACGGGGTGAATACAGTCGTGATGCGTAAGCATGCCGCTTTCACCGAGGACATGATCGACGATGTTGCCAAGGCATACCGCCACATCTATCAGTGCTCGACCACATTGTTCAATGCCCTTAAGCGTATTGAAACCGATATAGATGACACCCCCGTGCGTGCCGAAATCGTAAATTTTATCAAGGACAATAACTTGAAAATTGCCGGTAACCGGTTCGATGCCGACGATTAGACCCGCGTAGCCGCGATAATTACAAACAGCAACCAGTATGCTGCCATGGATACGGCCGTCATTCCCAGCAAGGGATTGATGGCCGCTCCTTTTCTGCGGCCGAGCGCACGTGCTATAGCCAGAGCGGCAAAAAGATAGAGAATGGGAAAAATCAAGGTCAGGCGCCCTGTTGCGAGCCATCCCGGAATAGACAGAAGTGCTCCGGCTATTGCGTTGAGGCGGTACAGCATGATGGTTTTGCCTGCGCCGAAACGGACGGCCAATGTGCGCTTGCCTGTGGCTTGGTCGTCGTCGGCATCGCGGTAGTTGTTTACAATCAGGACGTTGGCGCCCATGAGTCCGACGGCTAAGGAGGCCGCGAAGACCGGCATACTCCATGACAGAGCCTGAATATAATATGTGAAATTGACAGGTACAAGCCCGAAGAACAGAACTACAGCCACTTCTCCAAGCCCGTGGGTCGACAACGGATAAGGTCCCGCGCTGTAGGCCATTGCTCCGGCGGCTACGATTAGGCCTACGGATATAAGCCATAATCCGCCCCAGTATGTAAGAGCCATCCCTATGCAGCATGCTGCTGCGAGAGTGGTGTATGTGGCCGTTTTCATCGCCTCGGGTGTTATGTCGCCTTCGGTAACGCCGCGTCGCGGACCTTCGCGCCCGACGCGGTCGCGTCCGGCACGGAAATCGTAGTATTCATTGGCGAAATTCGATGCAGTCTGGCACATCTCTGCGAAAAGCAGGCATAGCAGAGCCGGCAGGCATTTGAATGTATGGTCGAGCAGATTGAATCCTATGGCGGCGAGCACACCGGCGAGTGCGACCGGAAGGGTGCGCAGGCGCATGGCTTCAATCCATGCTTTTGTTTTTTTGTCAATTCCCATTGTCTTATGAAAAAATGGAGCTGTGCCCGATGACACAGCTCCCTAAAGCTTTTTGTTCCGCTGCGCTATTATTCGCCGGGGATGATAGCTTCACTGGGGCATACGGATGCGCAGGTGCCGCAGTCGATGCAGGTATCGGGATCGATGTGGTAGATGTCGCCTTCGGAGATGGCGCCCACGGGGCATTCGGGCTGGCAGGTGCCGCAAGCCACACAGTTGTCGGTTATTACGTAAGCCATGATTTAAATTAGGATAAAATTATACGTTCGATTTGAATTTTATACGATGCAAATTTAGCTGTTTTTTTCTACCGTGCAAAATCTCTGCCGTAAAATATGTATCTCCCCGCCGCCGTGTGTGAAAATGTCAGGAACAGACTTTTTGTAATATTGTTTTATTTGTTTGATATTATGTAATATCTACGATGGGTGAATATAGGCTATATTTGCGAAACTTAAAATCTTGGTATATATGAAAATCAGATTCGAACGATTATTGTGTTTGCTGTTGTCTGCTCTGGCGGCAGTGCCTGCGCTTAGAGCGGAGCTGAAGCTTCCGGCTTATATGACCGACAGTATGGTTGTGCAGCGGAATGAAGTGTTGAATATACGTGGCATGGCTGATGGTGCGGTAAAAGTCAGTGTGTCGTGGAGCGATGTGCCTTACGCTGCCCTTGCCGAGTCTGACGGACGATTTTCAATGTCTATTCCAACTCCTTCAGCCGGAGGCCCGTATAAAATTGAAATTTCAGATAGTAATTCACGTCGTGTTCTTTCTGATGTTTATTCCGGCGAACTGTGGCTGTGTTCGGGACAGTCGAATATGGAGATGCCTGTCGGAGGATGGGGGAAGGTTCTGGATTATGAACAGGAACTCGCATCTTCTACCAATCCGAAAGTCCATCTGCTGCAGATAAAAAAGACAAAATCCCACGTGCCGTCAGAGGAGGTCGGCGTAAATATGTCCGGATGGCGAACGGCTACACCTAAAAGTGTTTATAATTTTTCTGCCATAGCTTATTTTTATGCACGTCAGCTGGCCGACGAACTGGGTGTTCATGTAGGTGTGGTGGATTGTACTTGGAGCGGAACGCCGGGTGAGGCCTGGACGAGTCTGGAAGGCGTAAGAGCCGTAGGAGGATTCGAAGAAAAGATCAGGATGCTTGAATCTGCTGACGAGGATTCGATTGCTATGGCTGTGAAGAGTTGCAATAATCCGACGGTTCTCTACAACGGCATGATATATCCCTTGCGTGACATGAATATCAAAGGTGTGCTTTGGTATCAGGGCTGCGGCAATGTGGGGCGTCACGTGCAGTATGCATCTCTTTTCCGCCGGATGATAGGCGATTGGCGCAGGCTTTGGGGCAAAGCGGATATGCCTTTTCATTTCGTGCAGTTGGCGTCATTTCAGAAGCCGGAGGCTGTTCAGCCTTCGTCGGCGTGGGCTGCATTGCGTCAGGCTCAGGCCGATGCGTTGGTTCTGCCGAACACGGCTATGGTAACAGCCATAGATCTGGGCGATCCTGTCGATATACATCCCAAGAACAAGCAGGAAGTCGCACGGCGTCTGTGTCGGTCGGCGCTTCGTCATTGTTACGGACGCCATGATATAGTAGCCGAAGCTCCTGTTGTTGAAAGTTGCCGTTTCGACGGTCGTATGGTACGCCTGACATTCGACGCGGCAATATGTGCGGACGGCAATCCGCGAGGCTTTATTGTAAAATCCGCGGACGGGACGTGGAGCAGACCGTCTGCCGGCCTTGAAGGGCGTGATATCGTACTTGTAAGTTACGATTCACCTATTGAAGAGGTCAGATACAATTGGGCGGATTTTCCGGACGGAAATATAAGAGGGCAGGGAGCGGCATTGCCGGTATTGCCTTTCAAAATAGAAAAGAATAAATGATTAAAAAGGGCGGTGACACATATTTTCAATACGGTCACCGCCCTTTTTAATATAATCGAATCTGAATACAATGATTCGGTAAAATTTGAGGTTGTTCATCCTAGGCTAAGCCGCTAACT
>CAJUKD010000024.1 GCA_910587235.1 uncultured Muribaculaceae bacterium | reverse complement strand
CTCAATTCTATCACTATATCTTTCCGCATTTCACTTTTTTGTAGTAACTTTGCAACTTAAAATAAACCGGAATTATCATCAACAGGCCCATCCATACATGGCAGACATAAAAATAGCAGGCATCATGCGCGCGGGCGCATTCTCGCCAAACCACATAGGCAACGACGCAGCCATATTCAATATCGTAGCCGAGCAGCTGCGCAAACGCGGCTGCGAAATGAAAATCTACAGCGAGGAGCAGTTCGCCACCACCCCTATCGGCGAAAACATAATCCTGAACATGTGCCGCGAACGTCGCTCCATCGAACTACTGCAAAAGCTTGAAGACGACGGCGCTCTGGTGATAAACTCAGGTTATGGAATCGAGAACTGCACCCGCGAGCGTATGACTCGAATCCTGCTCGGCAGCAACATCCCCTACCCCGAAAGCCTTATCGTCGACACCGACGAAGCCATACTCGACCGCCTCGCCGCAGCACACATGGAACAATGCTGGATAAAGCGCGGCGAAGCCCACTCCATGCACAAAGAGGACGTCAGCTACTGCCGCCACCCCGAAGAAGCGCAGGAAGTGCTTCAGGAATATTTCCTGCGCGGCATCAAGCGCGCTGTCATCAACCGTCATCTCGAAGGCGACCTGGTGAAATTCTACGGCCTGGCCGACAATTCCTACTTCTTCTGGTTCTATCCGTTCATCTCAGGCCACATGAAATACGGCCTTGAATCCTTCAACGGAAAACCGGCTGAAATTCCTTTCGACGCCGAACAACTCGAAGCCACATGCAACAAAGCCGCCGAAGTCCTTGACGTGAAAATTTACGGCGGCGACTGCATAATAGCCCCTGACGGAAGCTTCAGCATCATCGACTTCAACGACTGGCCCTCTTTCGCCCCCTGCCGCAACGAAGCCGCGCCATACATAGCCAGGCACATAATTAACGCCATAAAAAACCGCTGATCAAGAGCGGAGAAAGAGATTCTTTTCACAATGAAAAGCGAAAATAAAGAAAAAGCGCCACGCGCCGGAGAACGCTTTCCCCTGCTTCCCAAACTGATCGCGACCTCATGCGGATTCGGTTTTCTGCCCCTCGCCCCCGGCACCTGGGGAGCCATATTCGGCATTCTTGTATGGCTTCCGCTCTATCTGTGGGCGTCGCCTATGGCCGTAACCCTTGTCACAGCCGCCGCTATCATAGCGTTCACAGTGGCAGGGACATGGGCAAGCTCCGTTTCGGAACTTTACTGGGGCAAAGACCCTGTGCGTGCCTGCATCGACGAAACTGTGGGACAATGGATAGCTCTTCTGCCCGTGGCCGGCATATCCGTAGCTCCCTGGTGGGAAATACTGCTCTCACTGGCTCTGTTCCGCTTTTTCGATATCTACAAGCCACTTGGCATACGCACAATGGAACGCCTGCCCCGCGGCTACGGCATGATGGCCGACGACATACTTGCCGGCATATACTCCGCAGCCCTGCTGATAGCACTCAACCTATGCATGCGATAAAATCACAGAAAGCCAAACGCGTAGGGGACACCCTGATGCACAGCGACTCGCTGGTGCCCACCTTCCTGCGTTCGATAGCATCGTCGCAGGCTGCATCGTGGGTCGACATGCTTCTGGGTTTCGCTCTGTTCGCCTGGGTGAACCTGGCACCATGGCTCGCCACCGCCGCCGGAGCTGTGGCGGGCGGCGTGGTGAATTGCATAATAAACTACCGCTTCACATTCCATGCCTCGGAATGCGACTGGCGCGCTGTAATAGTGAAATACACCATGGTCTGGACAGGCAGCGTCGCGCTCAATTCCCTGGGCACAGAGGCTCTCTACTACGCGCTCTCCAACTGGCACTGGCTCGAAAACATAGGATTCCGACCCGACGGCTACTATGCGGCAGCGCGCCTGTCGGTATCGCTCATCGTATCGTGGTGCTGGAATTTCGTACTTCAGCGCTATTTCGTCTACCGCCCGAAAGGTTTCGACGCCTATGCCATACGCGCAATCGAATCGCTGAAACCGCGCAAACACAGAAAAATCGACTGAACCAATCTCATACCTCACAAAAAAAAATGGCAATTTCCGAAATCAAAGAAAGCTCCAAGCAGGCGCGCAATGCACTGCAGCAAGGCATATACTTCGTCATCAATCCATTTGTTCGCATACTGATCCGCATAGGAGTGACGCCCAACATGGTCACAACAATAGGCCTTCTCGGCAACATCGCCGCTGCGGCCGTCCTTGCAGCCGAAGGATATGCTATGACACAGGGGGGGGGGGCCGACTACAGCCGCGTGACCCTCGCCGGCGCTCTGGTAATCGGGTTCTCGCTTTTCGACATGCTCGACGGACAAGTCGCACGCCTCGGAGGAATGACATCTACTTTCGGCGCCATGTACGACTCCGTGCTTGACCGCTACTGCGAGATGTTCACATTGGGCGGCATAGCCTACTGGCTGATAGGCATAGGCGACTTCTTCGGCGCCCTGCTGACCTTTCTGGCTCTTACAGGCTCCATCATGGTCAGCTACGTTCGCGCCCGGGCCGAAGGTCTGGGTCTGGAATGCAAGATAGGCTTCATGCAGCGTCCCGAACGCGTGGTAGTCACAGCTCTTGCCCTGCTCGGCGCCGGCATCTACGGACAATGTGCCTATGACACGGCCGACTTCATCTCCCCGCGACTGATCATAGTGGTAGCCATGGGCATAATCGCCGTATTCGCCAATCTTACGGCATTCGCCCGCATCGGCCACACCCATCGGCAGTTAAGGAAAAAGGAACAAGAGCGCAGATAATGAAACTACAGCTACCCACACCACGCGAATCGGCAATCTGCGCGGCAGTTCTGCTGATATGGCTTGCCGTGACAGCTCTCTTTATCGGCTTCCGCCCCGAACACGTGCTGCTGGCCGCCCTGATTTTCGCGCTTTTCTTCGCCTGCGGCCCGACAAGACGTCTTGTCGTGGCTTTGCTTCCGTTCATCGTTTTCGGAATATCATACGACTGGATGAATATATGCCCGAACTATCAGGTAAATCCGGTCGACACAGAAGGACTTTACAATGCTGAGAAAAGCCTCTTCGGAATCAGCGTGGCAGAAGGCATGCGACTGACTCCCAACGAATTTTTTGCGCTCCACCGTTCGACCATAATGGACTTCGCCGCAGGCATTTTCTACCTATGCTGGGTCCCCCTGCCCATCGCATTCGGGCTGTGGCTCTATTTCACCGGCCGGCGCATACCCTACCTGCACTTCGCCCTGGTATTCCTGCTGGTGAACCTCCTCGGATTCGCGTTCTACTACATCCATCCCGCCGCACCGCCATGGTATGTGGCCATCCACGGCATGGAAGCCGTTCCGGGCACCCGCGGCGAAGTCGCCGGACTCGGAGCTTTCGACGCCATGACCGGCCTGGGCATCTTCGACGCCCTCTATGCACGCAACTCCAATGTGTTCGCCGCCCTGCCGTCGCTCCACTCGGCCTATACGCTTGTAGCACTCATATACGCACTGCGTTCCCGCTCGGGAGCAATATGGACCGCAGTGCTCGCCATTGTCACGGCCGGAATATGGCTGACAGCCGTCTATACCTCGCATCACTATATCATCGACGTACTCGCCGGAATAAGCTGTGCCTTACTCGGCTTTGCCATCTTCGAGTACGTGCTGATGAAAATACCGGCATTCGCCCGCTTCATCGGACGATATGCCGCATATATCTCTGAAAACATATAAACCCATGGATAAAACCGACACAAAAACCACAGCGGCAACGACGGTGGCCGACGACATCCGCCCCGATGTGCTGAACTACGACGACCTGCGCCGTATGGTGCCGGCTCTCGACGGGCATCCCAAACTGGTGGAGCGGCTTCTGCGCTTCCTGTCCGTGGACAAAGTCAATGCCGTACATGCCAAATGCTGCGACACACCCGGCCCCATGTTCGTCAAGCGTCTGTTGCTCGACGAATTCCATATCCGCCTGCGTATCGACGGCGAGGATGTGCTCGACAATCTGCCGGAGGGTGCTTTCATCACCGTAAGCAACCATCCTTTCGGCGCCCTCGACGGCATAGCCCTTATCCACATCGTGGCCGGCCGGCGACCGGAGTACAAAGTCATGGTGAACATGATCCTTAACAAAATAACAGCCATGCGTCCCAACTTCATCGCCGTCGACGCATGGGCATCCGACGACCCGGCGCGCCGTGCCGTTTCCGTGCAAGGCATACGCACCGCCCTGCGGCAACTGCGCGACGGCCAGCCCGTAGGTTTTTTCCCTGCCGGAGCCATGAGCAAGACCACTCTGCGCCACGGGCTTCAGGACCGTCCATGGCAGAAATCGATACTCGACATCATAGCCCGTGCAAAAGTGCCTGTGATTCCTATATTTTTCCACGGATCGAACAGCTGGTGGTGCAACTTTCTGGGACACGCATGCTGGCCCGCCCGCTCGCTACGTCTGCCGGCCGAAGTATTCCGTAAAGTCGGCACGGAAATGCACATCTCCGTCGGGCGCCCCATAAGCGTCGACGATCAGGCACGCTTCACGACATCCGAAGAACTGGGAGCATATCTACGCGAAAAGACTTATGAACTTAGAACTCTGAAATAAAGGAAAAATGAGCGAATCATCGAATCTCAAGTACATTTTTCACCCTTCTAAAGACAGCGCATACTCGGAATCACTCAAGTCGCTTGACACCGAGGAGCATATAGACCTCGCATTCTACCGCCCGATAGGATACGCCTGGGCACGCCTTGCCCAATACCTCGGCATAAAGCCCAACGCCATAACAATAGCCTCGATTTTCCTTGGTGTCGGTGCCGGCGTCGCATTCTATTTCAACAACATCTGGATCAATCTGCTCGGAATCCTGCTGCTGGTGTGGGCGAATTCATTCGACAGCGCCGACGGACAGCTTGCCCGCATGACCCGACAGTACTCACGTCTGGGCCGCATACTCGACGGACTCAGCGGCGACTTCTGGTTCGCAGCAATATACATCGCCATCTGCCTGCGCGAAAACGTCACCTCCGATTTCTTCATGGAGCGCCCGTGGCTGATATGGACAATCGCGGTTGTCACCGGCATCTGCCATGCCGTCCAGGCATCGATGGCCGACTATTACCGTCAATTCCATCTCTTCTTCCTCAAAGGCAAGGACGGCAGCGAACTCGACAGCAGCCGCGAACTGCGCGAACGCCTGGCAAGCATGAGCTGGAAGCGCAATTTCATGGCAAAACTGACGCTCACGTTCTACACTCGCTATACAGAAAGTCAGGAACGACGCACCCCGGCCATGCAAGCACTGCGCCGTCAATTGCGCGCCGAATTCGGCAACACCACCGCACCGGAAAAATTCCGTACCGAATTCCGCCGCCTCAGCCTGCCGCTGATGAAATACGCCAACATACTGTCGTTCAACTGGCGCTCCATAGCCCTCTTCACGGCAATCATCGCCGGAATGCCATGGCTCTACTTCGCTTTCGAACTTGCGGTGCTCAACATACTCCTTATATATATGGTAAACCGCCACGAAAACATCTGCCGACGGCTGACAGCCGACCTGCGCGCAGGCTACTTCAAAAAATAAGTTTCCCAAACCCATATCCCGACGACAAATCTCATGGCTGAAAAAGACTTCATCGCCGGCATACGCGGCATCATATTCGACTACGGCGGCACAATCGACAGCCGCGGAACCCACTGGAGCATCATCATCGACAAAGCATACCGCAACGCAGGAATCGCTCTTGACCCCGGCGCGTTCCGCGACGCCTACATCTATGCCGAACGCGAACTCGCCCGCCACCCGCACATACGCCCCGAGCATAACTTTCTGGACCTGATGCGCATAAAGATCCGTATCGAGCTTCAGCGCCTGTTCGAGGAAGGAGTTCTTGACGCAGCTACGGTGCGGAACATCAACGAACCCGTCGCACGATACTGCTACGACTTCGCCCGCGAATGCGCCGACGAAGCACGTCCGGTCATTGAAACTCTGTCCGGCCGCTACCCGCTCGTACTGGTAAGCAACTTCTATGGCAACATAAGTTCCGTACTGGCCGATTTCGACTTGCTGCGTTTCTTCCCGACAATAGTGGAAAGTTCGGTCGTCGGCGTACGCAAGCCCGATCCACGCATATTCACTCTCGGCATAGAAGCTCTTGGAATGGCAGCTGAGGACGTGTTGGTCGTGGGCGACAGCATAGGAAAAGACCTTATTCCGGCCGCTTCTCTCGGTTGCCGCACGGCCTGGGTCAACGGTCCGGGATGGGACGACGGAGGAAAAACGCCACTCTCCCCGCCCGAAGGCGCGGCTAAACTGGCATCCTTATCAGATTTGTTGCACTTATTAAAATAGTTCAGAAGCTTATCATAGCAATATAAAAGAACTATACATCAGCGTTTTACGGCAAAAAGCACTGCAGCAACGGCCAAGGCTTGGATCTATGCCTTCCAGTCGTTTCTGCAGTGTTTTTTTATAAGCATGGCAGATAGAACCCGCACGACACTCTTTTAACATTAAAATACACTTACCGCCTTAAAATACGGCATCATTTACAATAAAATACATTTGACGCACAATATTAGCACTATTACACATTATTTCACTATGTTTTCACTAAAAATATTTTTGCACTCACAAAAGTATATCTAATTTTACACCCGAATTCGCCACTGCCTGACATGGCACATGCGACAGACATCAAAACAGGAAACAAACAAGCAAGAATAAACTTTCTTAAACGCAGAAATGACAATGAACAAAACAAATGTCAAGCCCGCCACGGGCAAACTTGGTGTAATGGTTGTCGGCCTTGGAGCTGTGACCACAACATTCATGACCGGTGTGCTGATGGCACGCAAAGGACTTGCCAAGCCTGTAGGCTCGATGACCCAGTACGACCGCATCCGCGTAGGACAGGGAGCCGACAAGAAATACCTCAAATACAACGAAATCGCGCCCATCGCATCGCTCGACGACATCGTATTCGCAGCATGGGACGTATATCCTGCCAATGCCTACGAATCGGCCATAAACGCCGAAGTGCTGAAAGAAAAAGACATCAACCCCGTCCGCGAAGAGCTTGAAGCCATCAAACCTATGGCAGCTGCATTCGACCACGACTACGCCAAGCGTCTGGACGGCGACAACATCATGCACGGCGCCACACGCTGGCAGATGGTTGAAAACATCCGCCGCGACATCCGCCAGTTCAAGGAACAGAACGGAATCGACCGCGTGGTAGTCCTCTGGGCCGCATCCACCGAAGTGTATGTGCCCGTCGACGAAAAAATCCACTACACACTGGCCGCCCTCGAAGAGGCTATGAAAGCCGACGACCGCGAACACATCGCACCCTCGATGTGCTATGCCTACGCCGCTCTCACTGAAGGCGCACCTTTCATCATGGGCGCACCCAACACCACCGTCGACATTCCCGCAATGTGGGAACTCGCCGAAAAGACAGGCATGCCCATCGCCGGCAAAGACTTCAAGACAGGTCAGACTCTGGTAAAATCAGGCTTTGCACCCATCATCGGCACACGCTGCCTCGGACTCTCCGGATGGTTCTCGACAAACATCCTCGGCAACCGCGACGGACTCGTACTGGACGAACCCGCCAACTTCCGCACAAAAGAAGTCAGCAAACTCTCGACTCTGGAATCAATCCTCGTGCCCGAAGAGCAGCCGGACCTCTACACCGACTACTTCCACAAAGTACGCATCAACTACTACCCCCCGCGTAACGACAACAAGGAAGGCTGGGACAACATCGACATCTTCGGATGGATGGGCTACCCCATGCAGATCAAGATCAACTTCCTCTGCCGCGACTCTATCCTTGCAGCTCCCCTCTGCCTCGACCTTGTGCTTCTGAGCGACCTCGCAGCCCGCGCCGGACGCTACGGTACACAGCGATTCCTGAGCTTCTTCCTCAAAAGCCCGATGCACGACTACACCAAAGACGAAGTACCCGTCAACCATCTCTTCCAGCAGTACGTGATGCTGAAGAACGCCATTCGCGAAATGGGCGGATACGAAGCCGACGAAACCATAGACTAATAATTACATAACACTGATCCTGAACAATAAGGAGCCGTGCCTGTGCAGGTGCGGCTCCTTATTGTTTACATAAGTCCGCGAAGCCGTTCCATCGCTCTAAAAAAAAGATAATTAATGCGAAAAAAGCCTTGCCGGCAGCTTGCATCCCGTCCCTTTTCGTTATTTTTGTGGAAATGAATATGTCGATTCTCGATTTTGCCACCATTGCATTTGCCATCACCGGCATCATCGCAACCTACTTTCCACGCGTTCCCGCCGCCGTGGCGTCCGCTTTCGCGTCAATGGTCACAGCTCATTTCGCATCAGCCACCCCTGCAACGGAAACACTCCTGTTCTGGGCTGTAGCCTCTACCATCGCCGCAGGAATACGCTATCTTCATGGCGGCAGACGCAACGGAAACGGCTATGTCGCCACCGGAACTTTGGCAGGCACCCTTCTGGGGTATCTTATAAGCCCGACCGCAGCAAGCCTCATCTGTGGAGGTGCCGCAGGCGCCATACTCGCGGCCATAGCCTACGTGCGAACTCCCCGCGGAGAAAAAATCGACATTCATTCACGGCAATTCGCCGATTTTGTCGGCTCACGCGCCCTGCCTGCCATAATCACATGCACCATGGCGGCAATCGCGCTCAGCTCACTCTAAAAACACGACACAGACATGCTCAACAGAATATTATCCGTCATATTATTGTGCATTGCCGCAGGCACTTTCTCTGCAGACGCAGCCCACGTTGCCAACTCGCCGGCAGCCGCACGCGCAGAACTTGGGCGTCCGGATCTCGACTCTATCGCTTCAGCCACCACCGACGAGAATTCCCCATACTTCTATCCGCGCCTGCTCAAACGCTTCATGGCCAACGACTCAGCCATGACATCCCGCGAATTCCAGTATTTCTATTACGGCACACTTTTCCGCGAGGACTACGACCCATACCGCGCTTCACCCAACCAAGGTCTGCTCGACGAACTGGCACCGATCTACGCCAAAGCAAAGCGCACCCGTTCCGACCGCGAAAAAATGCTCGACTATTCCACCCAGGCACTTGCCGATAATCCGGTCGACCTGCGACAACTGACAAACCGTATATTCGTCTATGAACAGAACCACAAATACGATCTGGCGAAGATATGGCAATACAAACTCAACCACCTCCTCCTTGTAATCGCCTCATCCGGCACCGGACTCACACAGGAAACGGCATGGATAGTCGTGTATCCGCAGCATGAGTACGACTTCCTTAACCTTTCAGGCCTGACAGCCACAGGACAGACATTCCGTCCTCCTTTCTACGACTACATATCCGTACAACGACGCAACGACAGCACTCCTGAAGGCTACTTTTTCGACATAAAAGAACTTCTCCGCCAATACTTCGCCAAACATCCCGAAGACATCGAAGAAGCATCCCGACAGGTCGAGGAAACCGCCGCAGAAAAGTAAAAGCTTCCCGCCGGAAAATTCTTCTCAGAGATTTATCGGGTGAAAATCGCTTTTCATCTATTTTTAATTACAAAATTGATAAAATCCGGATATTTTATTGTAGCTTTGTTTCCCCGACAGCGCGCAAAGCGCACCAAATGCGGGGACATTCGAATCAGACAACAAAAAAGCTATCACTTACAATAAACCAGCATAATGAAAAAGCCCATAACCGGCCTCTTCCTTGCTTCTGCAATTTTTGCGGCATTCACCGCACAGGCCATTCCGGCAAAACGCGGTCTGTCGGACTTTAGACAGCCCGACGGCTCGACGGTAAAAGTCACATTAAACGGCGACGAAAACTGCCATTACTATCTTAGCGAAGACGGCCTGCCCCTGACCACTGACTCGGAAGGCTACCTCCGCTACACAAGCATCGCCGCCGACGGCACTCTGCAGCTCAGCGACATCGCTGTCACCGACGCCGCACACCGCGCTCCGGCTGCCCGACGTCTGGCATCAGGCATCGACCCCGAAGCCGTAATCAAAGCCATACGAGAGCGTGCCGCACTCTCGCCGCGCTCGACCAAATCCCGCGAAACCGACAAACAACGCGCCCGCGCTGCCGCACAGGCTCTTTCCAATGCAGCCGAAGGTCTGCCGCCCCAGTCGGGACTCGGACTTTTCGACAACACCTTTCCCGCTAAAGGCGAAATACGCGGATGTGTGATTCTGGTAGAATACACCGACGTAAAATTCACCACCGGAAAACCGGAAGAATACTTCTCCGCCCTGCTGAACGAAGAAGGCTTTAGTCGTCACGGAGGCACAGGCTCGGCACGCGACTTTTTCATCGACCAGTCGGGCGGTATATTCCGTCCTACCTTCGATGTCTACGGACCCGTCACCCTGCCCAACCGCAGACGCTACTACGGCGCCAACGACTATTACGGCAGCGACCAGGCTCCCGAAGAGATGGTTATACATGCAGCTCAGGCTCTCGACCCCGATGTCGACTTCTCGATTTATGACTACAACGACGACGGACGCCTTGACAACGTATTCATCTTCTACGCCGGACAAGGCGAAGCCGACGGCGGTCCTGCAGAATCAGTATGGCCGCACCAGTGGGATGTCACTGCGGCCGGAAAACATGTGACTGTCGACGGACTGCTACTCGACCACTACGCATGCACAAACGAAATCAGCGGAAACACACCGGCCGGCATAGGCACCTTCGTGCATGAATTTTCACACGTAATGGGACTGCCCGACCTGTATCATACAAACAGCTCCACCGCAACGTATACACCCGGCGACTGGTCGACAATGGACTACGGCCCCTACAACAACAACGGTCGCACCCCGCCAAATTACTCCATGTACGAGCGCAATGCCCTTGGATGGACGGTTCCGGTCGTTCTCGGCGACCCGAACACCATACGGCTTGAAGAACTCGGCACATCCAACCGCGGATGCCTCGCGCAGACAAACAAGACCAATGAATTCTTCCTCTTTGAGAACCGTCAGAAAACAGGATGGGACAAATACGTACCCGGCCACGGCATGCTGATATGGCATATCGACTTCCAGAAGACAGTCTGGGACAAATCCGAGGTCAACAACACCCGCTCCCACCAGTATGTCGACATTGTCGAGGCAAACGAAAGCCCGAACAACTCCAGCAACGCATCCATGGCCGGCTACACATGGCCTCTGATAACCGCCGACGGAAAGAACAACAAGACGGAATTTACAGCAAGCAGCAAACCGGCGTTCAAGACATGGCAGGGTAGCTCGGTAATGGACATAACAGACATCACCGAAAACAACGGGATAATAACATTCGACGTCAACGGCGGCCTTATCGACATTTCGGCGCCCTCCGATTTCACGGCACATGCAAATGACAATAACGGCGGAGCATCGGCAACTCTTTCATGGAAAACCGTAGAAATCGCCGACGGCTACATCCTCGACGTATACAGCGGAAGCGGTGACAACATCAGTTATCTACAGGGCTACAAAGAGTTGCGCCTTGGCGCCGACGCCACATCGGCAGAGATCGAAGGCCTTATGCCCGAAACGGAATACACGGCATCCTTGCGCGCCACATGCCGCAACGTGGCATCGCCTGCAGCAGAAACATCATTCACCACAGGCGAAATAGATTTCACATTCCTGAAACCTGTCATACTGGAACCGGCCGACATTTCCGAAGGGACATTCACCGCACGATGGCAGGAACTCCCCGGTGCCTTATCATATCTTCTGACTGTAACAGCCGAAGTTCCCGGAGGATACAGCAAAGTTGACATTCCTTTCGGTGTAACCAGCTCAACCAAAGCGGTAATCCCCGAAGGATGGACATGGACCGACAGCGAACTAAACGACTCTTATCTTGAATCGTCGCGATACTATTTCGGCGACGACGCACCATCTCTCAAATTCCAGCGCGAAGGCTCGATGCTGACATCTCCCGACTTCGGCAAGTCCATATCCGGACTCAGCTTCTTCATGATGGGAGCCGGAATCAGCAGCACAACCAACAACGCTCTGCGCGTCGAAGGCAGCAACAACGGAGGAGAATGGTTCGAAATAGGTTCATACATCCCGAAAACGACAGGACAGACCATCACTCCCGACCTCACGGGAATGCAGTTGACCGCCCTGCGCTTTACTTACAGCAAACCGGCTACAGGAAACATAGCTCTCGACGATATCCGTTTCACCATCACCGAAACCACTGTCGAACCACTCGAAGGCTACATAGACCGCGAAGTAACCGGCACTTCGGAAACCATTGGCGGCCTTTCGTCAGAAGTCCGCTATTTCAACTACAGCGTACGCGGCGTTAATAACGAAGACAAACAGTCGGCAAGCTCAGCCATACAACGTGTCGACATGAACGGCCACTATTCAGGCATCGGAAACATCGAAAGCAGTGACGACAGCGGCTTAACTGTCAGCATCGACGGCCTGTCCGCCATCTGTACCGCCACACCCGGCGCCGCAATCGTTGCAACCGACCTGAGCGGACGTACCGTGGCACTCGCCACAGCCGATAGCGAAGGCCGCGCGACAATCACTCTGCCCGTGCAAGGATTCTATATCATTTCCTGTGCAGGGAAAGCCGTCAAGACATTTGCCGGACGTTGACACAACACTCCGGAACGCTCTGGAACTTAGTATTAAAAACCGTTTCATACGCTAAACTTTTCCCCGGCAGCCTTGGGCGGTCGGGGATTTTTTCGTACTTTTGCAGCGGTGTTTCCAGCCCCTCGCGCGCAGCATCCGAAGTGCGCGAAAACATAAAAGAAGACAACAAAACCTTCGTATAATCAAAAACATTATGAGTAAAGAAAAAAAATTCTTGACTTGTGACGGCAACCAGGCCGCCGCCCACGTGAGCTACATGTTCTCGGAAGTGGCTGCCATCTACCCCATCACACCCTCGTCGACAATGGCTGAATATGTCGACGAATGGGCTGCCGCCGGTCGCAAGAACATTTTCGGAGAAACCGTTCTGGTGCAGGAGATGCAGTCTGAAGGCGGTGCTGCCGGCGCAGTCCACGGCTCCCTTCAGGCAGGTGCCCTCACCACCACCTACACAGCATCGCAGGGTCTTCTGCTGATGATCCCCAACATGTATAAAATCGCCGGTGAACTGCTCCCCACCGTATTCCACGTTTCGGCACGTACACTGGCATCACACGCTCTGTCGATTTTCGGCGACCACCAGGACGTGATGTCCGTCCGCCAGACAGGCTTCGCAATGCTCGCCGAAGGCTCCGTACAGGAAGTCATGGACCTCGCAGGTGTAGCCCACCTCGCATCCATCAAAGCCAGCATGCCTTTCGTGAATTTCTTCGACGGCTTCCGCACATCGCATGAAATCCAGAAGATCGAGATGCTCGACACCGACGACCTCGCTCCCCTGCTCGACCGCGAGGCTCTCGCCGCATTCCGTCGCCGCGCCCTGACCCCCGACGCTCCCGTAGCCCGCGGCATGGCCGAAAACGGTGACGTATTCTTCCAGCACCGCGAAGCATGCAACCGCCAATACGACGCTGTGCCCGAAGTCGTGGAAAGCTACATGGCCGAGATCAGCAAAATCACAGGCCGCGAATACCACCTGTTCAACTACTACGGAGCACCCGACGCTGATCGCGTGATTATTGCCATGGGTTCAGTTACCCAGGCCGCACAGGAAGCGATCGACCACCTCAACGCCAAAGGCGAAAAAGTCGGTCTGGTTTCCGTACATCTCTACCGTCCTTTCTCCGCCAAACACTTCCTCGCAGCCGTACCTGCCACAGCCAAACGCATAGCAGTGCTCGACCGCACCAAAGAGCCCGGAGCAAACGGCGAACCCCTCTATCTCGACGTCAAGGAATGCTTCTATGGCAAAGCCGACGCCCCCGTCATCGTAGGCGGCCGTTACGGTCTGGCATCCAAGGATACAACTCCCGCTCAGATTCTCTCCGTATTCGAGAACCTCGCGCTGCCCATGCCCAAGGACCACTTCACACTCGGCATTGTCGACGACGTGACCTTCACATCCCTGCCCCTCAAGGAAGAAATGGCACTCGGAGCTGCCGGAACTTTCGAAGCTAAATTCTACGGACTCGGAGCCGACGGAACAGTCGGTGCCAACAAAAACTCCGTGAAAATCATCGGTGACAATACCAACAAATACTGTCAGGCATACTTCGCCTACGACTCCAAAAAGTCCGGCGGCTTCACATGCTCACACCTGCGTTTCGGCGACGAGCCCATCCGTTCCACATATCTTGTGAACACCCCCAACTTCGTTGCATGCCACGTACAGGCCTACCTGAACATGTACGACGTCACCCGCGGCCTGCGCAAAGGCGGCACATTCCTGCTCAACACCATCTGGGAAGGCGAGGAACTGGCCAAAAACCTGCCTGTGCACATCAAGCGCTATTTTGCCAAGAACGACATCACCGTCTACTACATCAACGCAACCCGCATAGCCCAAGAAATCGGACTCGGCAACCGCACCAACACCATCCTGCAGAGTGCGTTCTTCCGTATCACCGAAGTAATTCCCGTTGATCTGGCAATCGAACAGATGAAGAAATTCATCGTGAAGAGCTACGGCAAAAAAGGTCAGGACGTAGTCGACAAGAACTACGCCGCAGTTGACCGCGGCGGCGAGTATCACAAACTCGACGTAGATCCCGCTTGGGCCGAACTGCCCGAAGCGCCCAAAGCCGCTAACGATGACCCCGCATTCATCAACGAAATCGTACGTCCTATCAACGCACAGATGGGCGACGACCTGAAAGTATCCGCTTTCGCCGACATCGCCGACGGAACATGGCAGCAGGGAACCGCCGCCTACGAAAAACGCGGTGTGGCCGCATTCGTTCCCGAATGGAAGCCTGAAAACTGCATACAGTGCAACAAGTGCGCCTATGTCTGCCCTCACGCAGCAATCCGTCCTTTCGTACTCGACGAGGCCGAAGCTGCCAAAGCTCCTCTGGGAGAAAGCCACAGCATCCCGGCCCTTGGCCCGGCATTCAAAGGCATGCGCTTCATTCAGGCTGTCGACGTCCTCGACTGTCTCGGTTGCGGCAACTGCGTTGACGTATGCCCCGGCAAGAAGGGAGTCAAGGCTCTCGAGATGAAACCGCTCGAAAGCCAGCTCAACATACAGCCCGAATGGGACTACTGCGTCAAGGGAGTAACTTCAAAGCAGAATCTTGTAGACATCAAGGCAAACGTCAAGAACAGCCAGTTCGCAACACCGCTGTTCGAATTCTCCGGTGCATGCTCCGGCTGCGGCGAAACACCTTATGTGAAACTCATCAGCCAGCTCTTCGGCGATCATGAAATGATTGCCAACGCCACCGGCTGCTCTTCGATCTACTCCGGTTCCGTTCCCTCGACACCTTACACGACAAACGCTGCCGGCCACGGTCCCGCATGGGCTAATTCGCTCTTCGAGGACTTCGCCGAATTCGGTCTGGGCATGAAGATTGCCACCGAAAAAATCCGCACTCGTCTGGCCGACCTTATGACCGCCGCTCTCAGCTGCGACAAATGTTCTGACGAAATCAAGGCTCTCGCCCGTCAGTGGCTCGACAACCGCGACAATGCAAGCGTGACCCGTGAGGTAGCCGACAAGCTCGTACCTCTTTGCGAAGCCTGTGGTTGCGACACCTGCAAGAGCATCATTGAACTGAAAGGCTACATCGCAGCACGTTCGCAGTGGATTATCGCCGGCGACGGCGCAGCCTACGACATCGGCTTCGGCGGCCTTGACCACGTACTCGCATCGGGCAAGAATGTCAACGTTATTGTACTCGACACCGAAGTATATTCAAACACCGGCGGTCAGGCATCAAAAGCTACACCCATCGGTGCCATTGCCAAATTCGCCGCTTCCGGCAAACGCATCCGCAAAAAAGACCTTGGCCTTATCGCCTCGACCTACGGCTACGTTTACTGCGCACAGATCGCTATGGGTGCCGACAACGCACAGACCCTCAAAGCAATCCGCGAGGCCGAAGCTTACGACGGCCCGTCGCTGATAATCGCCTACTCGCCCTGTATCAACCATGGCCTTAAAGCAGGCATGGGACACGCGCAGGCCGAAGAAGCCCGCGCCGTGGAATGCGGATACTGGCAGCTCTGGCGCTACAACCCTGCTCTGGAAGAACAGGGACAGAATCCTTTCACTCTTGACAGCAAGACTCCCGACTGGGACAAGTTCGAAGACTTCCTCAAAGGCGAGGTGCGCTATGCCGCTATGCTCAAACAGTATCCCGCTGAAGCAGCCGAACTGTACTCTGCAGCAAAGGCCAACGCACAGTGGCGCTACAACAACTATCTCCGCCTCGCACAGCAGCAGTGGGGAGTTGACCCTGAAGTGGCTCAGGTTGAAAAAAGCAACGAATAACAATCCAAAGTCATAAACACTGAAAGGCGATGTGTCCGCAGCGGACACATCGCCTTTTTTTTAAACACAAAGGCCTGTTTCAGAGCCTGAACTTTAACACGCGTCCTGAATCGGTACGGACGATATAGATTCCGGAAGAGAGCGGAAGCGACAAAGCGCCATCCACATCCGCTGTAGCGACTCGTTCTCCGCGTGGCGTGAATACTTCGGCTGTGCCTTTCCCTCTGAACTCAAGATTACCGCCCGCTGCCACTACAGACAATTCCGGACTGCAAGCGGAAACAGCAGCACCGGCAGAACCTATTTCAAATTCATAGATAACAGCATCCGAGATTCCGGACGAGTAAACAGCGGTGATGCTTACAGTATGCCGTCCGTCGGCAAGACCATCGAACGTAATCTCCTTATCACCCGTCACTACAGGCTCGCCTCCGTCAAGCGACACATTGTAATAGCGGACATAACCGGCAGCAGCAGCCTCCTCGCCTCCTTCGCGGCCGACACTTATGTCATCGACCTGAACAAGGAAACCGTCGTTAGACGTACAATGCACGGCGACACGCACCTCCTTACCCACATAATCGGCAAGAGAAATCACATACTTCGTCCATTCGGAGTGCGGAGGATTGACCGCATCGAGTACTGTGAATCTTGACGGATAGGTTCCGTTTGTCGAGATGCAGAATTCAAGAGTTTCCGTATATATCGCGTATGCTTTGGCCACTACCGAGAATTCATAACCTTCGCGGACAGAAATTTCAGGCGAAATAAGCCATTTGTCGGCTCGTGCGCCCTGCGGTCCCTGGAAAAGTATGGTCTTCTCTCCCGTAGGTGCGGCGACAGCCGGATCCGAAGCCATGGACGGTAACGTAGTCAGAGGATTGAACACGAGCGGCGGCACACATGCCGGCGCCGAAGTGGTGCTGCAGCCGGGGAATGTAACGATATTGTACATCGACCCCAAGCCTATAGGATAAGAATATTGCTCCATGGTGTTTCTATCCCGGGTAGTCCATCCGCCGAAATAATCGGTAGCAAAATCGTCATATTCTTCAAAACTGTCATAAAACCCATAGTTGCGGTTCCAAGTGACAGTCACATCAGCCAGTCCGTCGGCTCCTTCTTCAGATGAATGCGCGACATTGAACGGCGCCGTAATGACCTCCTCGAGCAGAATCTCAAAACGACCGTCGGCCTCGACCCTTATATCCGAATTGTAAGGATGGTAGAACTCCTCGGCAACAGCCACTGAATATCTACCTTTCGGAAGCGACGGAACTGTCGCAGCACCATTGACAAGAGGCACCGTATAAGCTCTGTCGCCTGATCCGAGCGATAAATTGACAGCAGACAAGACTTCTCCGTTGTTGGTGGAAAGAGCGAATTCCGCACGGACAAAATCCTCAGGGTCTATTGTAAAAGGAATCACAGCTGCTTCACTGACTGCTTCAAGACCGGTACATACTATTTCAGCGACATGCTCGCCCGGAGCTACGTCATCAAGCACATAGCTAAGCCCTCGGGTTCTGGCTACTTCTACCCCGTCGAGGCGGATTATGTAGGATTCATACGGACCGCCGGCCTTATGCGGAGCTACACGACGCGTATTGCATCCGATGGCTCCAGCCTCGGCCAGACGTCCTACGAACACATCGTCGAGCTGCGAGATAAAGGCTCCTGTAGCAGATATACAGTGAAAACCTATCTTAACATCGCGACCGACATAGTCTGCGAGCGAAATCTCGACATCGGTCCAGCCGCGATAGTCCGCTTCTATATAATTTCCGTCAGAAATCACGATAAAATCCGAAGCTCGGGGTTCGGCTACTTCCGTTATACCGACAACGAAACGCGCGCTTCCTTTATCAGCGCTCTTGACACTGAATCGAAGGATATTGTCGCGCCCTATGGTAAGACGCGGAGTTATAAGCCAGTCGTCGTTCGGTACGCCGGATGTGGTCTGGATAAAACCGGCATACTGCATCCCGGTTCTGGCTGCCAGCGTAGGATACTGTACGGGATCCCACACCGGATTTACAGCCATAGGATTGATTATCTGAGCATAGTTCAGGACGCCTCTGTTCGGATACAGTCCCTGCAAATCAGCCGCCGCAACACCGTCGCCGTCGATTCCCGACCAAGGAGCAAAATTTACGGCAAAAGCGTCATAATCCTCAAAACCATCCTCAAATACTGTTTCTTCTCCATTCCAGCCCAATGTAACGGTATTGACCGCCGTATATATATCGTGGTCGATCGTACATGAAAGTCCGTATGGTGCATCTATATTTTCGCTAAGATCTATAGTCAGGCTTACAGGGCCGTCGACGGTAAAACTGCGCGTGACTTTTTTCATCCCGTCTATATCCAGCTGCAAAGTATGCTGGCCTCCATAGACATCTAATGCTGCATGACCTGCTGCATCGAGCATTGTTTCAGACTGAGGATAAAATGCCGAAACGAGTCCGGAATATAGTGAAAAGCGCAGTCCCGACATATTCAGTCCCGATGGGCCGTTCACCTGCAATTCAAATGAATGCTCACGCTCCGTCGAATAATTCGCGGCCACTGTCGGCAAGGCAATGGCAAAAACGAGAAAAAAACTGAAAAGTAGATGTTTCATTGTTTGTAATTTTCCAATCCGTTGAAAAAAGCCCTATCGGTAATTATATCTATTTTACCGACAGGGCTTATTGTTTTACAATCTGTTTAACGTTTGATCATACGACGGGTCACAGTCTGCCCGTCAGTAACGATAACAACCAGATACGAACCGGGAGCGAGCGCGTCGACAGCAAGAGCCTTGACTGCTTTTGCGGAAGCTACTTCAACGCCGGCGGCATTGAATACCGTGATATCAGCAGCCTCGACACCGGCGATGTTGACTACATCGACAACGGGATTCGGATATATGGCGATTTCGCCGACTGCATTAAGCTCCAGTCCGGTTTCCTTAAGTTCGAGAGCAAGCTGATGTTCCATGTCGCCTTTCACATTGATTTCGGAACTGTGAGGCATGGTGCCGTCGACAGTCATTTCAAGAATGTGCTTGCCTCCGCAGACATTGACCGTTGCCGTGCCGTCTGCTGCAAGCACGCACTCTTCGGCAGGATACGATTCCAAAGTAGCCACCGGAGTCAACGTGAACTGACGGCCGTCGAGGCTTATGCCTTCCGGAGCACTTACAACAAGGCTGAGAGTGAACGCACGCTCGCCTGAGAATTCTGTAAGGGAAGCGTCGACAGTAACAGAGCTGCTCGCGGCAAAGCTTAGCTCTGTGCTGAAGGGCACATAGCCTGCTTTGGCAACAGTAAGCACGTAATCAAGTTCCGGCTGGAAAACATCGGCGCTATAATTGCCTTCGCTGTCGGTCACTGCAGTGTAGAGCACATCGCCCGAACGAAGCTCAACGGTCTGTCCGGCAAGAGGCTCTCCGTCGATACCGGTGACTTTACCGCTTACCGATGCAGGCTCGATATAGACACCGAACTTTGCCAGAGGCGTACCGTTCGCATCACGGCTATAAGACATCGTAAGGAATGATGTAGCACTGTCTGTGCTTTTCAGAATAGCATTTTCGGCAAGTTCCGGATCGTGGCATACATATACACGGGCATATCCGTCTGCATCCTGGTGCCGTGTTACCATCAGCAGATTGCCGCCTTCGTAGACATAACCACCCTCGATAGGCATACGGACAAATTCGCGGAAATTATTGTCATTGACATAAAGAAGCTCATGCTGCTGCGAATAGAGCGGCTCCTCATCGCTGATATCGTATGCGGCGTAAGGATCGACTGTCGATTCATTGACTTTCTTAAGCCACAGTTTGACAGTCGCATTGATTCTCTTGTCGGCGTTTGTACGTGCGTCGAAAGCTATATAGTTGATTTTCGTACCGGGAACGATACCGTATTTTGCAAGATAAGCCTCGGTATAGATCACCTGACTCTCTGAATTCTTGTCCCAGGTCTTGAATGGAGCGCCCTCGGTACCCTGCTCGTTTCCGGCAGTACCCACAAGCACAGCGGCATCAGACGACTCCGCTACGACGTCGACAGCTACGTTCAACGAGGTAGCCACCGCATCGCCGGCTGTTATACGCGCATATACGACGTGCTCGCCTGCCGAGTGGAAAACATGGGAGAATTCAAAGTCCATATCCGCTCCTGCAGTCCATTCGGGAGCTTCGACAGCAGCGACAACCTCTTCGTCGACAAGCAGTTCGACTGTATACGAACCGGCTGGTTCAGCCTTTTTGCCGAGATTTCGTGCAGTAATACCATAGGCATAAGGCTTATTCACAGTGGCGGCGGGAGTCGCGTTCGTGGATGTCACCATGACATCGTGTTCGACATCGACTATACTGCCACCGAAAACGTCGTTGACATAAGTGTACAAGCCACGGAAACCTATGTAATAGTTTCCTTCAGGAATATCGGAAAGAATAAGTTCCACCGGTGTATAGTTATTCGACGGATACATTTCGTAACCATCCTGCGCTCGTCCTGCTATTCTTTTAAGCACAGTCCAGTTCACGCGGTCGGGAGAATAGTAGATTTCAAGTTTTGAGTCGTAACTGCGGCGGATTGTAGTGACACTCATAGCTTCGCCTGCATTGAAATGCAGCAGAGGCGTTATGGCGAAACTTTCAGCTCCATTTGTCGCCGACGAATGTGCAAGTACATACTTGTCGTCGTCCGACTGATAGTTGTTAGCCACACCCCAATTATCACCCAGAATCCATCCGGCAGGAACATAGCTGCTGCCCTCATCGGATTCAAAGCCTTCATAAAATACGCCGGGCATAATACATGAGCCCGAAATATCATACTCTTTGGTAAGACTTTCAGAAACAAAACGTATTTTCCCCGCCTTCACACCGGCGGAGAGCGGCGTAAGGGTTATGTTTACCGTACAGTACTCATTGGCATCCGTCGCTTCAGGATTTCCACGGCCAATCAAAGCAAGAGGAAGAGTCTGATCAATGGTAAACCCTTCGGGAAGTTCGATAGCGGTAATAAGCACATCAGCCGAACCGATGGAACGCAAACGGAAAGCCTTGGTTGATGCTTCTGTAACAAATCCATAGTTGATTGCGGCATCAAGCTCGGCGCCGGAACCGACAGGCGTCAGGCAGAAATCAACTATATACGGACACAGATCGAACCACGAACCACCAAGAATGGACTTGTTGCTATAGGTCGTGAATGTCACATCTTCCTGTATACATATAGCCTCCCAATAAGAACTTTTACGGCCTTCGAATCCCATCAGGGTGGAGAGGCTCAGTTCACCGCCGAATTCAAAGTTCTTGCTCTCGCCGGGGGCAATCGTTTCGGGGATAGGCCAGGTCTGAAGATCATATTCGTCGGAACGCGTCATCACCGTCAGTGTCTTGCCTGCCGGAACCTCGGCATCGCCGGTGTTCTCCAGCGTAACATTAAATTTCACACAACGGATCACGTTGTCGCTTTCGGCATAGAGTTTCGACGCCGTGGTCAGCTTTGTCATTGACGCATCAGTTATGGTCAGGGCCGGCCCGCAATATGCGGCCAAAGCAGAACCGGCAACTGCAAGCAGACTCAGCAGTCTTGTAAATGTCTGTTTCATTGCAAATGTGTGTATTTTGTTTGATAATCGGGAAATTCCTTTGTATAAGATCTGCCGGGCAAGCAGGAGCAGAAGCCCGGCAGATCTTATAAATCTACCGTTTGATGAAGCGGCGTGTCTGTACGTCGGAGTCTGTAGCTATAACTATGATATATGCACCGGGAGCGAGAGTGTCAACCTCGATAGAGGAGGCTTGTTCTGCTTTTGTGACAACCGAGCCGGATGCGGAATATACCGTCAGGTCAGCGGCTTCAACACCTGCAATATTGAGGACATCGGCCACAGGATTCGGATAAACAGATATAGCGGCCTTGTCGTCGACTGTAAATGTCAGATTTCCGGCTGCGAAATCACTCACATGTGTGAAACACAGATCGTCATAGAAATAAGCCAGACCATCTGTTACAGTGTGTCGCAGACCCACCCATATTTTCTTGCCGGCGTATTTGCCCAGATGGGTACGGAATGCCGTGTATTCCTCTTTTTCAGGCCGGGGCACCATATTCGAGCTTACCATCTCGAACTTCGAAAGATCATCGGGTCCTTCCGTGCTGACCATGACACAAGCGCGACCCTGACCGAAACGGTCATCGTCGGACTTGAGATAGTCGCGGCACCAGAATTCAAATTCTGTATCGGCCGTAGCCACCATCGATGGCGATATGATCCAGTCTTCCACTGAACGTCCGTCGCCGTCGGCACCGAATGTCACCAAACACTGGTCGCCGGTGTGAGGATAACAGATGCTCCAGTCTGACTTCTTATAATTCATGACAGCAAATGCGAATGCCTCTCCGCGACACGGATAGTCGACAACCATCAAGGATATTGTATTGAACCGGTCGACATCGACAGTCGTCAGGCCGGCAGGTTTTTTGGTACCCCATACGTCGCGTTCGAATCCAAAGAAACGGGTATCGGACGGAAGCACTTCGGCTCGAACAGGCAATGAAGCGGAAGCCCCGTCTGCCGTTTCGACAGTCATGACACCTGTAAGTGTGCTATTCGCATCGTTTCCGCTGAATCCAAGCGAGAAGTTAACAGCTTTTCCGGCGGCGATCTTCTGCCCTGCCTTGAGGCTGCTGCGGAAGTTCGGATGTGTGAATGTCACAGCCTTGATTTCGGCATCCTGCGAACCGTCGTTATAAATGGTGAATGCGGTTTCCGTATCGAAACTTTCCGTTGCGTTGACCTTGCCGGCATCCCAGTCAGTGGCGTTGAAGGAGAGTTTCACCGGCATAGCCGATTCGATCGAGAACTGGTCGATACAAGCGCCTGTAGTACGCATGTAATCATAATAGGTATATACCCAGCGGAATGCGACGGTCTTACCTATATACGGAGAGAGGTCAAAGCGCTCACGGATCCAGTACTTGTTGTTCTTATCAGACAGGAGCGCCAGACGCGTCCACGTACCGTCGACAAGAATCTCGAAGCTTACGTCGGAAATACCGTCGGATCCTTTGGTTGTATTGACTGCCTGTCCAAGTGTGTCTTTCACAAGATCAATAGCCACGTCATCGCCCCAGTAGAAAGTTACAAATGACGGTTCGTTCACCACCACATCGGGTGTTTCAAGAATTGCAGTATTGCCGTCGGAACGGGCATTAGCCATAGCCGAAGCCGTACCGCCGTAAGGAGCAAGAGTGTTGGAATCCCAGCATGTCCTGCCGGAAGCTATCATATTCCATCCCAAAGGAGGCACACCGTTGTCGAAACCTTCGAAATATGGCAGGTTGGTGATTGTCGGATCCGAAATAGTACGGAACATCCAAGTGGGGCATGAAACGGCGTCGCCCTTGGCGTTATAAGGCACGACTTTCCAGTTATAGGTAGTTGAATACGCCAGGTCGGGGAGTGTGTACGACAGTACATTTCCAAGGTCTGTACCATTCACAATATTGCTCGCAGCGGCATCACTGCCGACATAGAGTTTATAACCGGTCGCAAACTGTGCCGGCGCCCATTCGAGAGTCACACCTCGCGAGAAAATTTCACCTGAATCGGCAGTCGGTTTGACGGCCGTAGTAGCTGAAGGAGCGCCGCCGGCACCATAGATTCCGTTGAGAACAACAGCATCGAGATAGAAAAGGCCTGCATTTGCTCCTGTTTCGGAGTCATAATATGTGAGATCCCAGACAAACTGCCAGTAGCAATTGTCGGAAGCAGCTTCGCGGGTATAGGATTTACGCAGGATTGTATTATATACATCCTGATAGTCATAAGTATCCACGACGCTCCAAGTGGCACCGCCGTCGGATGAGAATTCAATACGGACTTCGGTATCGGCACCGGTGTCGTCGTCGCTGCTGTAGAAATCGGCATAATTGAACGAAATCGAAACAGGCCCGCGGGTGGCATCGATACGCGGCGAACGCAGGTAGTTCTTTTCCTGATAATAGGCGCGCGGGGTAGCAGCCTTTGATCCTTCAATATATGCCTCGGTAGCTCCCCATTGGAGATTGGTCCATCCGGCAGGAGGAAAAACTTCACCCTCGAAGCCCTCAAAAGCCTCGTCGGCCGCAAGCATCTGCTTCGATACGCTTACAGCCATGGTCGCGTCAGATCCGTTGGTCTTTATTACTATGTTGCCGGATGCCGATGATGTCATAGAGGCTTTATAAAGCACCTGGAACTGCATCGACTCGTTCTTTTTCAGATTGATATCTTCAAGCTTACGGTCAAATACCACCTCAAAGCCCTCCGGAGCCACTACATCGGTAATTTTAAGACCGGCCGCACCGGTGTTGGTTAATGTGATGGCGTCTGAACGCATCGAGGCGCCGACATAAACCTGACCGAAATCCCAGCGATCGGAGCTGAGAGTCGGGACAGGAGTCTGAGCCGCCTGATTGGCATAAACGCGTATATTATCCAGTTCAATGCTGTTGACGGCATCAATACGTCCGGAATAGTTGCCTACGACTCCGGTGATATAATAACCGAAAGCGACACGGATTTTCTTACCGGCCCAAGGTGTGAGATCGATTTTAGATACATAATTTGTCCATCCTACCCAGGGAACGGTATAAAAACCATAGTCAGTCGGCTGCACTCCGCTCTCAAGTAACATGTCAGGGTCGGTGAACGAAAATATATGACCGTTTTCATCAAGCTCGCCGACAGTCTGTCCTTCTTCAAGCACGAATACGCGCAGGTCGTACTGCTTTTTGTCGAGTGCCTGCGACGAACTCTTCCACTGGAATGCCAGCTCGTAGCCGCCCTGAAGTGTCATTTCAGGCGTCACAAGCCAGTCATAACCTTTTTTTAACGTTACATCAGTGTCGGAATAGGTTGCTTTCGAAGGATCAATCCACGCCTTGACGTTTACTACTTGCAAGGCCGCACCTTCACCCTTGGTGTCGCGGGAAATGCACCAATAGAACGGTCGTGACGAGTCAGGATTACTTTTGACTACATCCCAACCGTCGATATCCAGGTCGATGTATTCCTGACTTACGGTAATGGTTTGCCCTTCAAAATCCTCATAAAAAAGGTCGCCTGGAGCCGCCATAGCGGTAATGCCGCAAAGAACGGCGTATGCGGCAGAAAGTAACTGTTTTTTCATATAAGATAAATTAGAAGTGATACATGTGTTTATACTCTATTTATTTTTAGTGGAAAATTGATACGATGCGTCGGCTTATCCGGTTTATTTGATTCAAAACGATGCCGTCATGTGGCAACAGCGCAAACTTAGAAAACTTTTTTCACATCTGCAAAATATTTTTCACCTTTTAATTTCAAAAAGCAAGGATATAACCACAAAACATTTTTTTGCACAAATAAAACCACATAACAAGTATCATTTTGCAACAGCACACACTCATAAACGATGATCACACAGCTGTTTCTACGGAAAATAAAGGCCAACAACACGCTTCTTTCAAAAAAATTGCCTGCGAACTACTTTTTTATAAATAAGTTGACTACATTTGCTAGCCAAAGCAAAATTATGAACATACGAGTAAAATACATACGGGGCATCATTATTTCAATACTTGCCTTCTGCGCCGCATCACACAGCGCCGAAGCGATCACACCGTCAAAAAGCCACAGTATTGACAGCATCTGCCATATTCTGAAACAGAGCAAGACTCCATCCGACAGCCTTCTACTGCTTTACCACATATTCGACATCGACACCCACAGAAAAAAATCCGAAATGTTCGACAGCATCTATAATGTAGCCGGTCGTGCCGGCGATACGGAAGCGCGGCTCGACATTTTGCGACAGAAAGCCAACTACCACCAGTCGAACGACTCCATTCTAGATGAGATCGAAAATATTGTAGCCAAGTTTCCGATAAGCACGGATGCCAACGAAACCAGAGTATTCGTCAGCATGCTCAGAAACTCACGAGCCACAAGCAGTGCGGCAAACGACCTGCTGATAGACCGCATAAGTTCGCTTATAGGCGCATACAGCCTAAATCCTCCCGCCGACATCAACGAACGCATAATCCGTCTTTATAATATATGCGGCCTTATTTCTCGGGTTACACACGGAGAAATGCTCGAGAAATATGTAGATCAGCTTGACGAACTTATAATGCAGATGCCCAGCCACTCCGGAGCTGTACGCAACTTGTTCTACACACGCTGCGCCCTTGCTTTTTCACGAAACGATCGCCATTACCGTGCAGTCGAGGCCGACCGAAACCTGCTTGCATCAATAGACAGGCTTGAAGCCGACTATCATGCACACGGACGAAAATTCCGCAATTATGACCGCAACCGCTATATCTGCTACCGCCGGCTTTTAGGAAACTATCCGGAACTCAGCCGAGCTGAAATCACTTCGTACTACAATGCTATCCGCGAACTCGTCGATAAAAACGAGGAAATCGCCGCCGACTTCAATAACAGCCGACGCGTAGACATCTTTTACCAGATGGCGACAAATCAATACGACAAAGCCATACAATCGATCAAAGCCGAACTGAGCATTCAACCCGACTCGGAGTTCCGGCCTCGCTACACAAAATTCCTGATGGAGGCAGCAAAAGCTGTCGGCGACGACAAAACCCAACTCGAGGCCGCTCTGGAGCATAACGAAATACTCAAGCAGCAACTCCACGACAAAGCAGTCGAAAAAACACGCGAACTGCAAATTATCTATGACGTGAACGGACTCAAGGCGCAGAACATAGCCGAAACCATGGAACTGAACCACACACGCCGACGTTTAGAACAGATCGCGTTTCTGATGGCATGTATAACCGTGATTGTCCTCCTTATAGCCATAATGGTTCTTGTACGCAAAATAAATCAGGGGCGCCAACTGACACTGAACCTTGCGGAATCGAACAAACAGCTCAGCAACGAACGCGACAAACTCGAACGACTGAAAGGCGAACTTATCAAAGCCCGCGACCAGGCCAAAATCGCAGAACAGCAAAAAAGCAACTTTATAAACAACATGAGCCACGAAGTGCGTACTCCTCTCGCAGCAATCACAGAGTACTCACAACTTATCGTGGACTGTATTCCCGAAGCCCAAAGACGTTATCTCAGCCGTTTCGCCAACATCGTGGAACTGAACAGCCGCCTGCTGTTCACACTCGTCAGCGACGTGCTCGACATAGCGTCGCTCGAACGCACGGAAATTAGCATCCAGAAAAAACAGGTCGATCTCGACAAGCTATGCCAGATGGCTGTCGACAGTGTACGTCCTCTGATGAAACCGGAAGTCGAAGTAAACTTTCTACGCGGTGAGAAAAACGCAGAAATACCTGCCGACGAACACCGTATAACCCAAATCCTGACAAACCTGCTCTCAAACGGCATAAAATTCACCGAACGCGGGCACGTAACGTTATTCTACGAAATATCCACCGAAAAACGGCTTGTACGATTCACTGTCGAAGACACAGGCATAGGCATACCGGCAGGACAGGAAGAAACCATCTTCGAGAACTTCCGGCAACTCGATTCAACCGTGCGGGGAACCGGAATGGGATTATATATAGTCCGCCTGATAAGCCGTCTGCTCGGAGCAAGCGTTACGGTGGACAGTTCTTACCGTCAGGGCGCCCGTTTTGTCTTCACGTTGCCATACTGATTTTTTCACTATATTTGCAGACGTGAAAAAAAAGAGCGTAACGTCGCCATGCCTGGTGGCATTGATGATGGCCATAGCCATGCTATGTGCCGGTTGTAGCACAACCCGGCATGTACCCGACGACAGTTACCTGCTTGACAAAGTCAACATACGAATAAACGACTCGGAAGACGTTCCGACAGACGAACTGTATAATTTTCTGCGTCAGCGACCTAACCATAAAATTTTCGGATTTGCGAAACTACAGCTGTCGACCTATAGCCTCTCCGGACGCGACAGCACCAAATGGTGGAACCGATGGCTCAGACGCCTTGGCGAAGCGCCCGTAATCTACGACGAGGATCTTACAGAAGCCTCACAGCGACAGTTGCATCAGGCTCTGGTCAACCGTGGATATCTCGACGCCCGTGTCGAGGTCGATACCATCAGCAAAACAAAACGCATGAGAGTATCATATAATATCCATGCAGGAAAGCCCCACCGCATCACCTCGCTTGCCTACGATATTCCCGACCATGCCATTCATGCCATTGTGATGACAGACACGGCAAAATCCGTCATACGCCCCGGCGACCTTTTCGACCGCACAAACCTCGACAACGAACGCACCCGCATAACCGCACAACTGCGCAACGCCGGATACTACGATTTCAACCGGGAGTACATAACATTCTCAGCCGATACCATAGCCGGAAACAAAAAACTCGGACTCACTCTCAGGCTTAATAACCCGTCTGCGCTTCCTACATCCGTCAGCGGCGACAGTTCAAACACCGACAAAGTGCGCCATCACCTAAGATATATAGTGCGCAAGGTCTTCTTTGTATTCGATGCCGACGCCACCACTCTCTCCGAACGCCGTCATGAAAAAGTCCGCGACACCGTAGACTACCGCCAGCTGACGATCATCTACGGCAAGGACCATTACATAAAACCGTCGACCCTCGACGAATGCTGCTATATAACTCCCGGTGTCCCTTACTCCGCCGTATCTGTCGACCGTACATACCAGGCACTCGGACGGCTCTCGATACTTAAATTCGTAAACATCGAACTTAAGCATTACGGCAGCACCGACGACAGAGCAATGCTTGATGCCTACATATATCTGTCGCGCAACAAAAAGCAAAGTGCCGCCGTCGAACTTGAAGGAACAAACTCCGAAGGCGACCTCGGATTCGGACTCGGGCTTACCTATCAGCACCGGAATCTGGCACGCGGCTCCGAACTGCTGACAACAAAACTCCGCGCATCCTACGAAAGCCTCTCCGGCAACCTCGACGGCCTTATCAACAAACGCTATTCGGAGTATGCCGCCGAAACAGGAATCACCTTTCCGCAATTCAAATGCCCATTTTTATCCAAATCGTTCAAACAACGAATCCTCGCATCAACCGAATTCGCCGTATCGTTCAACTATCAGGAGCGCCCGGAATATACCCGTATAATCGCCGGCGCAGCCTGGAAATGGAAATGGCAGCAACAACGGATCGCCGACCTGCGCCGTCATACCTATGACCTGATCGACATAAATTATGTGCGCCTGCCACAATCGACCATCGACTTCATCGACCAGATAGCCCCTTCGAATCCACTGCTGCGCTACAGCTACGAAGACCACTTCATCATGCGTATGGGCTATACATATTACCATTCCAACCGTCGGCTGGCAAATGTTACAGGAAGCGGCGGTTTCAGCCTTCAGCCATACGTCACCACCCTGCGTGTATCCGCCGAAACGGCAGGCAACCTGCTCTATGCCTTTTCATCGGCGGTAGGGCAACACCGTTCGGACAATGTGTATAAAATACTCGGCATACAGTACGCGCAATATGTCAAGGGCGAGGTGGATTATACCTACACCCGGAACTTCGACCGCCGGAACGCATTGTCGTTCCACGTCGGAGCCGGTATCGCATACCCTTACGGAAATTCCTCGATGGTACCGTTCGAGAAACGCTTCTACGCCGGCGGTGCCAACGGAGTGCGAGGCTGGGGAGTGCGCACACTCGGTCCCGGTTCGTATGACGCCCGGAATTCCGTGACCGACTTCATCAACCAATGCGGCGACATACGCCTCGACCTGAGCCTTGAGTACCGCGCCAAACTGTTCTGGGTGCTCGAAGGAGCCGTATTCATCGATGCCGGCAACATCTGGACCGTACACGACTACGAAAACCAGCCCGGAGGCATGTTCCGTTTCGACACTTTCTACAAGCAGATAGCCGCTGCCTACGGCATCGGCCTGCGCATGGACTTCACCTATTTCCTGCTTCGCTTCGACCTGGGGTTCAAAGCCCACAACCCCGCCATGAACCAGGAAGAATGGCCGCTTATCCATCCCAAATGGAGCCGCGACGCCAATTTTCATTTCTCCGTGGGCTATCCGTTCTGACAAGCCATGAAATCATACATCATCTTCGACCTCGACGGCACACTGCTTAACACAATCGACGACCTGGCGACCGCGACCAACCACGCACTCGAATCGCTCGGCTATCCGCGCCATGGGCTATGGGTCTACCCCACTATGGTAGGCAACGGCGTGCGCAAGCTCATCGAACGTGCATTGCCTGCCGAAGCCAGAAACGACGAAAGCATAGTCAAACGCATGCTCGCCGAATTCCGCGCCTATTATGACGAACACCTCTGCGATGCCACAACGCCTTACCGCGGAATCTCCGAACTGCTCAACGAACTGACCGCACGCGGCATAAATCTGGCAGTAACGTCCAATAAATACGAGAGCGCGGTACAACGACTTATTAAGCATTTTTTCCCGTCGGCAAATTTCCGGGCCGTTCTTGGCCACGTCGACGGACTGCCGGCAAAACCGGATCCCTCCATCGTATTCAAAGCTCTCGGCTTATGCCCCACCCCGAAAGCGGACACTCTATATATAGGCGATTCCGGCGTGGATATGGAAACGGCAAGGCGTGCATGTATCGAATCAGCGGGAGTATCATGGGGGTTCCGTTCCGTTCTCGAGCTACGCCAGGCTTATGCCAATCATATAGTTTCGACCCCCGACCAGATCCTCGACCTGATAATCGACAGCGGAAAAATATAAAGAAACCACAACAAGGAATACGATGAAAACACTACGCAGACTGATTGCCACTGCATTTGCAGCCATCGCAATCTGCCATCCCGAAGCGATGGCGCTCGACATGTATCCTGTCCGGATCGACGGCATGTGGGGCTATGCCGACCCCGACGGCAAAATACTCGTAAACCCCGTCTTTGACAACGCCTACGATTTCGCCGACGGAATGGCTCCGGTGTGTATCGACGGTCGCTGGGGCTACATCGACGAAAACCGAGAGATCGCCATCCGACCCGCTTTTGACGGCGCAATGCCTTTTTCCGAAGGGCTGGCCTCCGTGCGCATCGGCGACAGATGGACTATAGTAGACCGCCGCGGAGTGCCTGTATCCGAAAACGCCATATTCGAATCAGCACCGGCTGAATTCCACTATAGCCGGGCTATCGTACACATCAACGGCCACTTCGGATACATAAACCGAAGTGGAGAACAATGTATTCCCGCAATCTACGAATCCGCCCAAGACTTTTCGTGCGGACTGGCTCTGGTAGGAATACACGACCACAACTTAGACTGTACGATACGGACGTTCATCGACACCGACGGCAAAACCACGCTCACTCCCGAAGGATATGAATGGATCGATTCTTTCTATGAAGGATTCGCTGCCGTAAGCAACGGGCATTACGGATTCATCGATATCGAAGGCAAAGAAGTTATACCGTGCACATGGAAGCATTCCAGCCGTTTCAGCGAGGGCATAGCCGCCGTATGCGACAACAATGACAAATGGAGCTTTATAGACCGCAGCGGAAAAGTGATTTTCGAACCGGAATATACATCAGTACTCGCCGACCCTAATATTTCATGTGTAAACGCCTCTTTCAATCGTGACGGGGAAAGCCACACAGCAATTATGACGGTCGACGGAAACAGCCCCGTAGCCTATGTCGAGAAAGACGGCAAATGGGGACTTTTCAATAAAAAGAAAGTCAAGGAGGTTGTTAAACCTGCATACGACTGGATTGTCAGCTATGGCGAGATTTATGAACTCAAAAACGCCGAAACAAAATCATACGCCACCCCATCAGGAAAAATTTTCGACAGCTACAGCAAGGCGTGCAACGCCCTGACAGCAGAAGCTTCATTCGCCGATTTCGCGAAAAAACGCATAGAACCGGCTATAAACACATGGCAACGCAAGGGCCGCTACGAGAAAAGTTCCGACTATATAGCCCGTGTCAACAACGACACCCGCAGGCAGATGATAGAACAGATGGCAGTCGAAGCCGAAATAGATTTTATCACCCGCTATGCGCCATACGTCAGACTCGACTATAAACTGAGCGACTACGATGCCGACAACGAAGTATTCCTTATCGAAACCCCACGCGGCAATCTACTTGTCCCGGTTCCTTTGTCCGAGGCTCCGGAGTTTGAACGACAGTTCGATATCACAATAAAGACTCCCGCATTCGGGATCGAAAACGACCGGCTCGACCTCGCCGAAGTGAAATTCCGTATGCCCGACGGCAAAGAATACCTTTACCTCAACAGTGCCACAGTCAATTTCGCCGCCGCCGACATCGACTATCAGTTCGAACCCTTCGTTGTCGAAAAAACGACACAACCAAAAGGTCAGCAAAACATATCGACAGTACGCATGAGCGTCGGGAAATCGGATGTCGACATCAACATTCCGGAAACCGGCACATCGCAGCCGGAGATATTCGCCGTTATCATAGGCAACGAAAACTACGCCAAGGCTCAAAATGTGGATTATGCCGCTGCCGACGCCACTATCTTTGCCGAATACTGCCGCTCCACTCTCGGCCTGCCCGACGACAACGTCCGCTACTATCCCGATGCCACTTACCTCAATATGCTTGACGCCTTAACCGACATCAGGAACATTGCCCGGGCATACAAGGGCGAACTCGACATTATATTCTATTACGCCGGCCACGGACTGCAGGACGACGCCACCCGCGCACCACATCTGATGCCCGTCGACGCCGACGGCACCCGCCCCGACCACTGCCTGCCGACTTCGAAGCTATATTCCGAACTGGCATCGACAGACGCACGGAGCATAACCGTGTTCCTTGACGCTTGTTTCTCCGGATCCCAACGCGGCGAAGGCATGATAAGCAAAGCCCGCGGAGTACGCCGTCGCGTACGCTCCGATGCTCCGCAAGGCCGCATGGTTGTGTTCAGCGCCGCTTCGGGCGACGAAACAGCCTACCCTTACCGCGAGAAAGGACACGGACTTTTCACCTACTTCCTGCTGAAAAAACTTCAGGAAAGCCGCGGAGAACTGACCCTCGGAGAACTGTCCGACTACATATCGGAAAACGTCAGCCGCCAGTCGACCGTGAGCAACCGCCGTAGCCAGACCCCGACAGCCTCGGCCTCTACCGCTATCGGCTCAGAATGGCGTACACGTACCCTGAAATAGCACCGTTCACCGATGAAAACCCTGCTTTTCACCGGAGCATCCGGATTCCTCGGCCAAAACATCATGCCGGCCCTGCTTATGCAGTACGACAAAGTCGCTACACTCGGCCGGAACAGCGTAAACGACATACAGGCGGATCTTTCGGCCGATGTTCCGATACTGCCGCAGCGCTTCAGTACAGTTCTTCACGCCGCCGGCCTGGCTCATACAATTCCATCAGACGAACGAGAACGGCAACGATTTTTCGATGTCAACGTCGGCGGAACACATAATCTATGCCTGGCACTGGAGAAATCCGGAGTACCTGACTGTTTCATCTACATAAGTTCCGTAGCAGTCTACGGCTGCGATGAAGGTACAATGATAGACGAAAACCATCCGCTGAACGGTCACACACCCTACGCATTAAGCAAGATCAAAGCAGAGAAGTATCTCGACAAATGGTGTACAGACCATGGCGTCACACTCACCATCCTCCGTCCCGCACTTATCGTCGGAAAAAAAGCACCCGGCAATCTCGGCGCCATGACAAGAGCAATCAGAAAAGGCTTTTACATCAACATCAGCGGAGGCAAAGCCAGAAAGAGCATGCTTATGGCCGACGACATAGCACGCATTCTTCCGTTGGCGGAGAAACGGGGCGGAATATATAACCTGTGCGACAGCTCACACCCCTCTTTCAGCGATATATCCGCCCTTATCTCACGACAGATGAACAAATGCAAACCACTGTCTGTACCTCATATATTGTCAAAGCTAATGGCATGGTGCGGCGACATCTCCGGTGGAAAATTACCTATCGACAGCCGCCGACTCGCAAAAATGACAGCAACACTGACCTTTTCCAACCTAAAGGCCACACAGGAACTTGGCTGGCAACCGCTCGACGTCCTGACCCACTTTAAACCGTAAAATGCGTTTTTGTTCATCAAACAGCCGACTTTATTCACAAAAAAAGTTAAAGCATTTGCCATATAAAACTTTTGTTGTAACTTTGCACTCGCAATAAGGCAAAAGCCAACGGCTCCTTAGCTCAACTGAATAGAGCATCTGACTACGGATCAGAAGGTTAC
>CAJUKD010000023.1 GCA_910587235.1 uncultured Muribaculaceae bacterium | reverse complement strand
CGATATATTAACTTAAGTTTCAACCACTTCGGTGATTTTTACCGAATCATTGAATATTCATTTCTCTCCTAAAATTAATTCAACTCTGCCTAAGCCTTTGGTGATAACCTTTACTGGAATGTTATATGGCGTGGAACTTAAGAATCTTCGCAAAACAGTTGCAAATGATCGGGTATCCATAGCGCGCCCGTTTTCTCGATATAATGGGATGCGGACCTGTTCGAAGCTTAGCTTTGATTCACCTGCGTCGGTAAGACTATACCTGTGGTTGACAGTGTTGTCATACATCCAGTTATCAATAATATCGGTTAATTCATCCCCATTATATTCCTTTTCGAAATTCAGTCCTGATCCATTGTCGAATATTCGGCAAATTATTGAAACTTCACGCCCGTTTGTAACCAAATCATCAAAATGAGCCTGGAGTTGGAGCAAAAAATTATCCATATTGGCTACAACCGCTTCCTGTAATAGTAGCGGGATTTCTGCCGATAGTGACGGCGAGCCGGTGCCTTGGGCTGCGGCAACCTGCTTGTTGGTGTACGCATCGATTCCTCTCAATGTGTATGTAATTGATTTTTTAGGACCTATGGAATTGACTTTCCATCCTAATTCTACCATTATATCAGCTTTAGCCCGAGTCATTAATCTTTCGAGAGGAGTTTCAGCTATCATGGAACCCTGAGAACTTTGAGTCATTTCGTTCTCGGCTTCCATTCTGTCGATGTCTCGAATCGAGGATAGCATGTCTTTGAGCGGAAATCCTCGATCAGCCATCAGCTCCCCGATCTTGGTAGTTGCGTTTAGTAAGTCGGAGCTTTCCTGAAAAGCTTTTTCATAATCCGTTATACGCGTTTTTCGGCCTTGATTGTTGACCTCATAAGAGAAATCGTTTTCATAGCACCATGCCTCGGTGGGGATTACCATCAAGGTCGGTTTCTTGGCTTGAGCGAATGCAATGGCCGATACGGATAAAAATGAAAGTGTTAGAAATATTTTATTAATCATTTTGGGATGATTTTATCTTTAATTAAAAGTTGTTTTAAACTCTCTGCGTCTACGTTGGCTACAATACCAATCTGTCGAAAATTGGAACTTTTGGCTTGGACTCTGTCGGTGCCTTTATTCTCTTTGATGTAATTAAGATACTTGCCATTTTGAAAAAACTTGTCAAAATACATTCTTATACCATCGTTATTAACAGATGTGACTAAAGGCGGAATGGGATTGCCATTTGTTGTAATGCCCTTGAACAGTATTGTTTCAACTCCGTTTTTAAGTGCATTCTTCACGGCTGCATTGGTAGAGTTTCCGTTCCCCCAACATTTTATTGTTATTTCTCCTGTAGGCTCGGAGCATATAAATTGTGTCGGGAATTCGTAAAAAGCATACTCATTGTTGATGTTTTGTTGGGTTCTGCAAGATGCCGAAGACAACAGAACCGCAAAATACAATGCAGCGACCGGAAATATCTTAGGCATTTTCAAAATATTGAATTGAGGGAGTTGATAATATTAGCAGACTGTAAGTAGTGGACCAACGCACCCTTGTTGACTTCCACTATAGCCGATACTTTATATATTTTGCCGGATTTTATAACCCTGCGAGAGCCATTTATGACCGACCCATAATTTGATGCAGTTCCGTCTTTACCGAAGAATTCATTATAGAAATCTGCATGTTGGGCTTCATTGGAAGCATCGCCTGCAAGTGGCTTTTGGGAATCGCCGAACCCCGCGTTGCTGAAACCGCGAAAAAGGACACCGTTGACAGCCGCTTTGATTAAATCTTTATCCGGGATATTTTTATTCTTTGTGGATACTTCTACATTTACAAGATAAAAATCTTGTTTGGCGGTTCCGGCGCCGCTTATGCTGTATTCCGGTTCGAATCCACCGGCAAAAGTCGGTAAAAGAATGCCACAGATCACTATTACGATGAAAAAGACTTTCCGAGTCATAATCAGTATGATACCACGGATTCCCGACAGTGGATGTTAGTGAAAAAACAAAAGCGCAGGAACCTTACCATTGCCGTTCTCTGCCAAAGGCTCTCGCATTGCCTAACTATGTAGAACGGCAACGTGTAGAGCCTACGCTTGTATATGTAACTGTAACTCAGCTTCCTCACGAAAGCCGAATGGGAATTACATACATTGCGTATCTACCGTTGCTTCGTTCCTGACATAGTTGCTGGAATTTGCGAGATTCTTGGCAGTCAAGAACAAGCGCTGATAAACGCTTTTAAAATGTCTTTGTCGTGGCGCTTCGCCACGGCGATTATGCTTTCCGTTCCTCGAACCATTGGCATGGTTCTACATGACGGCAGCAGTGCAAAGATAACTGTAAATTTTGGAAATTACTCACGTTTCACCGTAAAATCACAAATTAATATTATGAACGGATGGCGGGTGGATGGTAATACACTGGTGTTCAGTGTGCTATTATGATATTAGTAAATAGTGCCGATAATAATTAAGATTTGCGCGAATAAGAAATAATTTCTAATTTTGCAGAAAATTTGCAGGCGGCATGATTCAGCCTCCTGTTCCGATAGGTATTAATGGTTCAAATGTATTAATTTCATGGATTTTATCACAGACCTTCTGCTGCCCGGCAACGATTCTATCGCGGCCACGCTGGTGCTGTATTCCTTTGTGATTGCAGCCGGCATTTTCATCGGCAAACTGAAGATTTGCGGTGTGTCGCTCGGCGTCACCTTCGTGCTCTTTGTGGGCATCCTGATGGGACACTTCGGATATATCGTCGACGAACACATCCTTAAATTCGTACGCGAATTCGGATTGATTCTGTTCATATTCGCGATCGGACTTCAGGTCGGCCCCGGTTTCTTCTCTTCATTCAAGAAAGGAGGCATGCGGCTTAATATGCTGGCCGTCCTCGGAATCGCGCTTAATGTGGTCATTGTGCTGTGCATCTACTATTTCGGTAATATTCACGACATGACAGCCCTTGTAGGAGTCATGAGCGGTGCGGTGACCAACACTCCCGGTCTGGCGGCCGCGCAGCAGACCATCTCCCAGATCACCGGCTCAAGCGAGCAGGTGAACCTGATGGCCAGCGGTTATGCAGCCGCATATCCTCTGGGTGTGATAGGTATCATTCTGTCGATGTTCGTCATCAAAGGAATATTCCGGATCAAGACCGACGACGAGATCCGTAAGATCGAGGCCGAGCAGGAAGACTCGCACCTGAAACCGTATCTTCTCTCCGTCGAAGTCACAAACAAACTCGTCGACGGCAAGACCATGCTTGAGCTGCACGAGATCGTACAGACCAACTTTGTGGTGTCGCGCCTTATGGGGCAGGATGAGAAAATCACCATCCCCAAATCTTCGACCACCATACATTGCGGCGACCGTCTGCTTGTGATATGTTCGGCGGCCGACGCTCCCCGTTTCACCGCTGTCATAGGTCCGCAGATCGAGATGGACTGGGAAGCCGTTCCCGCGCCTGTGTTCTCCCGCCGCATCGTCATAACAAAGAGCGAGTACAACGGCGTGGCGCTCGGTTCGCTGCGACTGCATAACGGCTACCGCCTGAACGCAACCCGCGTCAACCGTGCAGGCGTCGACCTTCTCGCTTCTCCCGCTCTTCGCCTGCAGATGGGCGACCGCCTCACAGTGGTGGGCAAGCTGGAAGACATCGACCGTCTTGCCGACAAACTCGGAAACTCGATGAAGCGCCTCAACCAGCCCAACCTGATAACCATCTTCGTAGGCATAATCCTCGGTATCATCCTCGGATCCATCAATGTAGGTTTCGGTATGAAACTCGGACTCGCCGGCGGACCTCTTGTGGTGGCTATTCTGCTGAGCCGTTTCGGCTACAAGGCAAAACTGGTCACCTACACTTCGACATCAGCGTCGCTGTTGCTGCGTGAACTCGGTATCTGCCTGTTCCTTGCATCGGTCGGTATCGGTGCCGGCAAGGACTTCGCCGCAGCCGTGTTCAACACCACAGGTATGTGGTGGGTCATCTGGGGATTCGTCATAACAGTAGTGCCGCTTCTGATCGTAGGCCTTATAGCCCGTGGTCATGACCGCATCAATTATCTCTCCATAATGGGACTTTTCTCGGGAAGCAACACCGATCCCCCCGCACTCGCCTATGCCAATAACTCCACCGGCAACGACGCTCCGGCCGTAGCCTATTCGACCGTCTATCCTCTGACGATGTTCCTCCGTGTGGTGGCCGCACAGGCTCTTATACTCTGTTTTAACTGACGCTTGTAAAGCGCTGAATTCAATTACATAACAGACACGCTCAATAGCAGAAACGGGCTGCATCCGCTTGGGATGCAGCCCGTTTCCATGTTTCTCATGTATCGGAGAGGGAGAATGAATTAGGAGTGTTCGCTGAGTTTAGCCATCAGTACGTCGGCTGACTGAAGACCTACGGCACGCCACAGGGCTTCGCCGTTTTTGAATATGATAAGAGTCGGTACGGAACGCACATTATAGCGCGCAGCCAGTTCCTGATTCTTGTCTATATCTATCTTGATTACGTTGGCCTTGTCGCCTGCTTTGCTTTTCACTTCTTCAAGGACAGGACCCTGCATGCGGCACGGGCCACACCATGTGGCGAAAAAATCGACCAGGGTCGGTTTGGATTCGTTGATTATTGCTTGAAAATCGTTCATATCTTTAAAGTATTTGATTCGTTCTACTGTAGTAACACAAGCGGAGCACCGCTTGTTCAGACGGTGCTCCGTAAAAAGATGTATGTGTGTGATGTTATACTGGTGGCGGACTGTTACCGTACGATTGTTTTACGGCCACCGGCTATGTAGAAACCGGCCGGCAGACCTTCGGTCGCGTGCGAGGCTTCTACGCCGCGGCGCACTGTGATTCCGGCTGCGTTTACAACGTCGACAAGTCTGTTTTCGTTCTCGACAGTCACATCTGTCACACCGGACAGATCGCGCAGGCGCAATGTCGAGATGCGTATGCCCGACGGGCGGTAAGGATTGGCATCCTTGATGCGCAAGGTCTGCTTGCCGGCCTGAAGGGTAATCGGGAAATTTACAGTGGAGTACGCCGTGTTGTCGCCGGTGAGGACGAAGTCTTTGGCGGCGTGCAATTCCTTGCCTTCGCTGCCGTCGGTATTTACAGCCACAATGCTTAGAGTCGGGTCGTAGCGTTTAGGCTCGCCTTCGCCTGAAACAGTCAGTTCGAGCGAATAATTGCCTGCAGCCGTGATGTCGAACTGATAATCGGCGGTAGCGCCCGCGTTGAACTGGCTGATCTCTATAGGCAGCGGGCAGTCGGCATTGGCGCCCTTGCCAAGGCTTAGAGCCGTGCTGGAAATGTATTCCGACGCGGCTACAAGCTCGCCTGTGCTGTGCCATACATCCGCGTCGAACTCGCTCATGTAGGTATATACATAGCCTTGTTCCGACAGTTCGCGCGGACCGGCGCCGTTCTTCGGCATCAGCAGGCCGTAGTTCGGGCCTTTGTTGGAATTTACAAGACCTACGGGTTTGAACCATGCGTAACGGTAGATCCAAGGAGTCTTTTCAAGCCATTCGAGTGACCTGATCATCGAGCTTATCTGCGAGTCGGGCGAAACATAGGCGTTTGCGTTGCCTTCGTCGGGCCACAGGCAGAACTCGGTGACCCACACGTCCTTGCCGTAGCGGTCATGGAAACTTGTGGCGATATTCTTCATTGCCTCGGTGCCGCCGTAGCTATGCACTGCCAGATAGTCGAACGAATCAAGACCGACTATAGCCACAAATTCGTCGAACCATTTTGTCGGACTCTGGTAAGGAGGATTGGGGGACGTGTTCATCGCCGGAGCGACGATTTTCGCACCAAGTTCGTCGGCGAGAGCCTTCAGTTCCGGCCATTTCTCGGCGGCCTCCTGAGGAGTCATGTCGGCCTGGTTGATGAAGTTAGGCTCGTTGAATCCGAGTATGTATTTTGCCTGAGGATATTTGTTGAAGTAATTGCGTATGGCCGTGGCGTTGTAGCCGCCGTTCCAGGCCATGGGGCAGAACTCCATGTCCTCGTAGTTCGCCACTTCGTCGGAATTTGGCTGCGGTCCCCAGTTGTAGAACCAGCAGACACCGGGAGAGAGCGGTTCGAGCTGGGAAGCGAATTGGAATGCGCTTTCGCTGACACCGCGTTTGGGGCTGCGGGCGTCGGACATCGGAGCTACGAGAAGCAGCCCGAGGGCGATTGCTATGAATTTAGTATTCATCTTGGAATCCCTTTTATTTTACGGTGAAAGAAACTGCTTCGCCCGCCTGGCTGTCGGGAGAAATCCACAGTCTGAATTCGCCGGGTTCTGTGATTTTTTTATTCTCGGCATTGGTGTAGGCTAAGTCGGCGCCGTCGAGGGTGAAGCTGACCTTGCGGCTTTCGCCGGGGGCGAGAGTGATTTTCTCGAATGCTTTCAGTTCGCGAACGGGGCGAACCATCGAGCCTACAAGGTCGCGGACGTAAAGCTGGGCGACTTCCGATCCTTCGCGCTCGCCTGTATTGGTGATTTCGCAGCTGGCTGTGATGCTTCCGTCGGGAGCGATTTCAGTGGCGGAAAGCTCTACGGGACCATATTTGAAAGTCGTGTAGCTCAGTCCGTGGCCGAAGGGGAATAGGGGCCCGTCGCCGGCATCGAGATAGAAGCTTGTGCAGCCTGTCGAAGTCTGGTCAGCCTCAAGTTCCAGCGAGTCGATAAGTACAATTCCTGACGCGGGACGTCCGGTGTTGTTGTGGGCGTAATAGAGCGGCAGCTGGCCGGTCATGCGGGGCATAGTCAAAGGTAGGCGACCCGAAGGGTTGACTTTGCCCGAAAGCAGGTTGGCGATAGCCGGTCCACCCATTGTTCCCGGGTGGAAGACGTAGAGCACGGCATCGGAAAGCTTGCTTTCTTCGGGGATAGTCAGGGCGCGTCCGGCCATTATGACTGTCACAACGGGTTTGCCTGTGGCTTTGAGGGCGCGGAGCATTTCGGTCTGTGCTCCCGGCAGGCTGATATCGGCGCGGCAGTGTGCCTCACCGGAAAGAACGGCCTCCTCGCCGGCGAAGAATAGGATCACGTCGGCTTTTGCGGCTTCGGCGGCTGCACGGCGTATGCCGGCTGCGTCGGTTGAGCGGCTGTAAGTAAGACCCGGGGCGGCTATGATGCGGTCTTTTCCGTACATCTCGGTGAGGGCTTCGAGAGCGGTTACGGTGTGTTCTTTTTCCATATCGAAACACCACGTGCCGTTCTGGTCGTGTTTGGCGTCCATAAGCGGACCTGTCACGGCAATGCGGCGCACATTTTCTTTCAGAGGCAGGATACCGTTGTTCGTGAGCAGCACGGCGCTTTCTTCGGCAGCACGGCGCGCTCCGTCGAGGTTGGCTTCGGTGTAGAAGCGGCGTGCGCTGTCGAGGTCGACATAAGGATTGTCGAATAAGCCCAGACGGTATTTCAGACGCAATACATTACGCACAAGTCCGTCGATGGTCTTTTCGCTGACCTCGCCTTTCTCTACCAGATCCTTGAGGTGCTGTATGTAGGCGTAGCTTTCCATGTCCATGTCGACGCCTGCCTTGGAGGCAACGGCGGCGGCGTGGCGCAGATCGGTGCAATGACCCTGCGGAACCATCTGCATGATGGAACCCCAGTCGCTGACCATCATGCCGTTCCAGCCCCATTCGTCGCGCAGGATGTCGCGAAGCAGATAGCTGCTGGCATTGGTAGGTACATCGTTGATTTCATTGAAAGAGCACATGAATGTGGCGGCACCGGATTCTGCAGCCTTTTTGAACGGAGGAAGGACGACGTCGCGCAGGCGCGATTCGGGCATCCACACACTGTTGTAGTCCTTGCCGTTTTCCGAGAATCCGTAGGCGGCGAAATGCTTGGCGCAGGCAGCCATGGTGTTCGGGCGGCTGAGGTCGTCGGTCTGATAGCCGCGTATCATGGCTTCGCCAAGAACCGAGGTCAGGTACGGATCTTCGCCGAAACCTTCCGCAATGCGGCCCCATCGGCTGTCGCGGGCCACGTCGAGCATTGGAGAGAATGTCCAGCGTATGCCTACCGACGAGGCTTCGTCGGCAGCCACACGGGCGCCTTCCTCCACCAGTGCGGGATTCCAGGTGGCTGCTTGTCCGAGAGGAATGGGGTAGATGGTCTTGAAACCGTGTACAACGTCGCGGGAAAATATCAGAGGTATGCCAAGACGGGAGTTCTCGACGGCCTCGCGCTGCAGGGCGTTGACGGTTTCCGGATCCACTTCGTTGAGCAGCGAGCCTACACTGCCGGCGCGGATCGCTCCGGTCATCTCGTCGGTCAGGCCGACACCGGTGCGTTGGTTGAGCTGACCGATTTTTTCGTCGAGGGTCATCTGCGAGAGCAGCGATTCTATTTCCTTGTCGTAGTCGCTGGCCTTTGTGCTGTTGCTTCCGTCGGAACATGAAACTCCGGCTAAAGTGATTGCGCTTGCGGCCGCGAGGGCGAAAAGTTGTGCTTTTTTCATTACTTGATGTGAATATTTCTGATTGTTATTGCTTGTCAGTCGTTCGATGCTATGCCGGCGGGGGTGTAGATACGCACATAATCGATTTCCATCGAGGCTTTCGAGCCTTCGGCGTTGCCAAGGGCCGTGATGGCGTCGGGATTGTGGATACCGGTGAAATCGCCTCCCACTGCCAGATTGAACAGCAGGAAGTTGGGCTTGTGGAAATAAGCTCCTGTACTGTCGGCACCGGTGGCCTGTGTGGCGTCAATGTCGACGCTGAGGTATGGCTCCGCTACTTTATCGACATACATTCGTATATACTTCGGAGTCCACACGACATAGAAGTGATGGAATTTGCCGTCCTGAAGGCTGTAGGTGGATGTCCCTTCTCCGACTTGCTGTATGTGGCGGCCGGCGTCGGGTCCGTAGTGCATGGCTCCGTTAAAAAGCTTGTCCTGCGACCCGGCGGCGATTCCGTTGGCATGCCCCATCTCGAGTATGTCGGTTTCGCCGCACGCAGGCCAGCCTACGGTCGAAATGTCGTCGCCCATCATCCAGAAAGCCGGCCAGAGTCCGTCGGCGGTGGAGGGCAGCTTTATTCGTGCTTCGATTATGCCATAAGTAAAAGTCACTTTGCCGTGAGTGTTCACGCGGCCGGATGTGAACTGATGGCTGTCGCCGTAGGGACGGCGGATGGCCGTCAGCAGAAGGCATCCGTCGGCCACGCTGACTGCCTCGGGAGCGTCGATGTAGTGCTGCAGTTCGTGGTTGCCGCATCCCGTTCCGTTGACTTCCACGTTCCAGGCACGGCGGTCGAGGCTGTCGCCGTCGAATTCGTCGTGCCACGACAGCACGTAGCCTTCGGCTCCGAGATGAGCCGGAAGACGGTCGGCGGCCTGTGCGGATAGCGCGGCCAGAGCGGCTATGAATGTGATAAGTTGTATCTTCATGATTATCTGAGCGCTATTTTTGCGCGTGTGTCGTCGCCGGCCTGCAGGATGTAGATACCTGCGGGCAGAGCCTCGAGGTTCAGGGTGTTTGCAGCTGCGGCTGATGCCACGAGGCGTCCGGTGGTGTCATACACCTTTATGTCGCACGCTTCTGTGGTGCTGATTATGCGGCCGTCGAGGCGCCAGCTCACTGAGGATGTTCCTATTGCGGCTACCGATGAACTTTCTTCCTTGTCGCCGGGAATAAGGGAGAAAAACTCTTCGTCGGCAGTGCCTTTCTGATAGATTTTCACGTAGTTGACATACATTGATGCCTGCTGTCCGTTGTTCTCGTTGAGAGCCGTGATCCCTTTCGCATCGTGAATGCCCGGGAAATTGCCTCCGACAGCCAGATTGAACAATATGAAATTGGGTTTGTGGAAATAATTGCCGGGCGACCATTCGTTGTCAGGCTCGTTGCAGGGAAAATCCATAGCGTAGTACGGTTCCGCATCAGGATTGCGGTCGAGGTCGACGTACATTTCTATCCGTTCTTCTGTCCAGATGCAGGTGTAGATATGGAACTCACCGTCCTGCAGGCTGTAGGGATTGATGATGCTGTTGGCATAGCTTGCCGCAGGCCAGCCCTGCCCCCAGTGGCATGCGCCGTTGAAGTAGTGTTCTTGCTTGCCGGCGCCGAATGCGTTGGAATGTCCGAATTCCATGATGTCGATTTCGCCGCATTTGGGCCATCCCACCTGTTCGTGGTCGTTGCCCATCATCCAGAAAGCCGGCCAGAGGCCGTTGGCGGTCTTGGGTAGTTTTATGGCAGCCTCGACTTTGCCGTGTGTGAAGTTCACGCGGTTTTTGGTTATAAGCCTGCCGGATGTGAAACTCTTGCCTTTGTAGCTTTCGCGGCGGGCGGTGAGGATAAGGCATCCGTTGCCGTGCTCGTCCTTTCCAAGACGCACGTTCTCCTCGCGGTCGGTGTAGTACTGTAGCTCGTTATTGCCGCCGCCGGCGCCGTTGACTTCTATTTCCCAGCGTTCGGGACTTAATGCGTCGGCATCGAAAAGGTCTTGCCACACGAGGCGGTAGCCGTCGTTTTCGCCGGTGCCGGTCTGAGGTTCTGCGGCGAAAACCGCGGCGGGAAGCAAAAGAGAGGCGATGAGTATGTGTCGTCGGAGTTGCATGGTTTGTCTATGGCTTTATCGGTTAAGGGGTTCCGTATGGATTATGCTTGAATTGGTTTGGTTGAAGGAGGTGTCGGAACTGTTGCGTTGATATACTTGAATAGCCGTTTTAAGGGAGGCTTCTTGAAAAAAACAATGCCGGGGCGGGGATTCGCCCCGGCATTGTGGAAATCTTTTTTACCTTGGAAAAAATAATTATTTTACGAGCACTTTGCGTACGGCGTTGCCGGCTTTTACGATATAGAGTCCGGCGGGCACGTTGTCGATTCCGAGTGTTGTGCCTGCGGTAGCTTTGACTGTCTTGCCGGTGAGGTCGTAGAGGGCGATGCCTGCTGCGCCGTGGGCGTTGACGGTGCGGCCGGTGATGACGATGTCGGTTTCGTCGGCTGCGATGTTGGAGATGCCCGAACCGTCGCCGTAGTTATAGAAATAGATGGCGTCGAAAGCGAAAGTCTTGCCTGCTACACCGCCGGGAACAAAGGCCATGATGTTGCCGCACCAGCCGGTGATGGCTTTGTAGTCGAAACCGGGCCACATTTTCTTCAGGTCAGCAAAGGTTATATCAATAGCCTGCCATTCGTCGGTTGCTGCGGGAGCGGCAGAGGGTATCACGGTACCGTTGTCGTCGAAATTGGGACCGAGGGCGAATTTTGCGGGAGCACTGCCGCAGTCGCCAAGGCCGTCGGCCACTGTGATGGCGATAGAAGCGGGAGCATTGTTGCTGGGTGTGCAGTAAGCGAGGTGGAAGTGGGTTTCGTCGTTCCACATGGTGGTGTTGGCGGGTTCGTCCTTGCTGATGTTATAGCCTGCGCCTGACCAACCTTGGGGAGCAACGACTTCCATGGAAAGGAATCCTGCGGTCTGGTCGTCGACACCGGGCATGCCGGCTTCGTAGGCCTGCAGGGTTTCACCGGAAGCCCAGATGAAAAGCTGGCGACCTGCGTCGTTAGGACCTATATTCTGTACTTTCACGCCTTTGCTTTCGAGGTCGGCCACAGTGAATTCGTCGAGTGCTACATATTCGAGTGTAGCGATTTTACCGCCTTCAAGAACACGTGCGATACCGGGAGCGACTGCACCCTGTGCGGAAGCGCCGAGAGCTACAGCTACTGCGGCTGCGAAAAGAGTAAATTTTTTCATGATGAAAATAATTTAGAGGTTTAAAAAATTGGTTTTATTGGTTTCCGCGGTCTTGCGGGGATGAATTTGATGTCAGCCCCGCAAGACTGCGTTTATTTGTTTAATATCCGGGATTCTGCTCCATCGGGTTGAGGTCAAGCTCTTCAGCGGGCAGGGGGAAGAGTTCGTTGCGGCCTTTGATGAAGTTAGCCATTTCGGCACGCACGATATCCGATTCGTTTTTGCCGTATGAGCCGCGGTCCTTGTCCATGACTTCAGCGGCGATGCCCCAGCGCACAAGGTCGAACCAGCGGTGGCCTTCGAGGGCAAGTTCGACACGGCGTTCGTGGCGTATGGCCTTGCGCAGGTCGTCGCTGTTGTCGGAATAGCCGAGGTAGCCGGGGAATTCGGGCAGCACTGCGGCGTCGCCGGCCATGGCACGGGCACGGGCACGCACCTCTTCCAAGGCCCATTTTGCGCCGGCGATATCTTTGCCGCTTTCGAGGGCAGCTTCGGCATAGAGCAGCAGGCCGTCGGTGGCGCGGATAAGGCGGTAGTTCATCGGCGAGCGTGTGGCATGGCTCAATGCGGGGAAAGCGCCGTTTTCCCAATAACATATCTTGCGGTTGTAGTTGGGATTGCCGAGATAGTTCACTTCCACCTCTTCGCGGTCGCTCTCGTCGGGCACGCCTATGGTGAGGTCGCGTCGCGGGTCGCCTGATTCGAATTCGTTGTAGAGGTCGAAGGTCGGATGGCCGAAGCCCCAGCCGGCATTACCGCCGAGAGAACTGCAACGCGGGCGTGAGAGTATGGAAGTGAATGTGCCGCGGGTGAAGCCGAAACCTTCGCCGTAGTCGCTCGTCGGGTCTTCCATGTACTGGATTTCGAACACGCTCTCCGGACCGTTCTCGCCTGCGAGGGTGAAATTCTCTCCGAAGTCGCCGCAGAGGCTGTATTGGCCGCCGCGATACTGGTCGTCGACAAAGGTCTTGCCCCAGACGTAGGCATTGTTGTAATCGTGCATGTAGAGGTAGACTTTGCAGAGCATAACCTGCGCGGCACCCTTGGTTGCGCGTCCGAGATCCTCGGCGGAATATTCCGATTTGTTCCACAGGCGTTTCTCGGCGTCGATGAGGTCACCGATAATATGTTCGTAGACAGCGTCGGCGGTCGCGCGGGGCTGGCGCCACTGTGTGCTCGAATCTATCACATGGTCGACCAGAGGTACTCCGCCGAACACGCGCACGAGCTGGAAATAGTAGAAAGCGCGCAGAAAATAAGCTTCGCCGAGGAGGCACTCCTTGCGTTCGGCGCTCATGGTGTCGTCGGGATCCATTTTGGCCACTTCCTGCAGCGCGAGGTTACAGCGCTGTATGCCCTGATACTTGGCGCGGTAATAGTCGAGCAGGATGGCATTGTTGGCGTTGATCTTGAAATTGTCGATGTCGTAGAGGTCGCCGCCGTCGGCCAGATTCTGGCCGCCTTTGATGGCGTCGTCGGAAGCCACGTCGCCTATGTACCATTCTGGGAAATAGGTCTTGTTGTACTCCCATGCCAGCGGGGTATAGCAGGCGTTGACGTTCTGGATGCACACTGTGCCTTCGGTGTAGAAGTCATCGAAACGTATGTTGCCGGGACTTTCTTCCTTGAGCCAGTCGTTGCACGATGCCAGTCCGGCAGTTAGACCGGCGGCGAGAATCGTATATATGAACTTTTTCATTTTTGCGGATGTGAATGTTGGTGTCGGTGATGAGGGAGGAGGATTAGTAGACTATGTTCACGCCGAAGAGGAATGTGCGCGACTGGGGATAGTTGCCGTAGTCCACGCCGCCGGCAACTTCGGGGTCGAAGCCTTTGTATTTTGTGGCGGTGAATACGTTTGATGCCTGAACGTAAAAGCGGCAGTTCTCAAAGCCGGCCTTGCCTATGAGGCGGCGTGGCAGTGTGTAGCCCAACTGTATGTTCTTCAGGCGGAAGTAGGAGCCGTCTTCAAGGAAACGGTCGGAAACTTTATAGTTTATCGAGTTGCGGGGGTTGGCAATGCTGCCGTCGTGATTCTCGGCTGTCCATGCGTCGGCCATGACGGGAGCGAGGATGGAGTTGCTGCCGTCGCCTTCGAGGCGGTGGCGCATCTGGTTGTAGATCTTGTTGCCGGCCACGCCCTGGAAGAAGAGCTGCAGGTCGAAGTCGCGGTAGTATGCGCCAAGGTTGATGCCGTAGTTGAGCCAGGGTATGCTGGAGCCGAGGTTCACGCGGTCGTTGCCGTCGATGATGCCGTTGCCGTCGTTGTCGGCGTATTTGGTGTCGCCGGCATGGAAAGGCGTGCTTTCGGAGGTATAGCCGTGCAGATGGTCAAGAGCTTCCTGGTCGGTGCGGTAGATGCCGAGGTTCTGATAGCCGTAGAAGTAATAGAGGGGGTAACCCTGGTCTACGACCTGTACGCCTTCGTAATTAGTATAGATGGGGGCACCGCCGTTCAGGGCTGTCAGTTCGTTGTCGATGAACGACACGTTGCCGCTGACCGAGTAAGAGAAGTCGCGCGTCACGGTGTTGCGGTGTTCGAGGCTAAGCTCTATGCCGCGGTTGCGCACCTTGCCGACATTGGCCGTAGCCGAATAGCGGTTGCCCACGTGTGCAGGAGCAACCACGCTCATAAGCATGTCGTTGGTGTTGCGGATGAAGCCGTCGAGCGAGCCGGTCAGCTTGTTGTTCCAGAAGCCGAAGTCGACACCCACGCTCCACTGTTCGGTGTTTTCCCAGTGGCCGCCGCGGTTAACCCATGTCAGCACTGTAGCACCGCTGACAAGCTGCTGATTGGCCCCCAGCACATAGTCGACGAAGGTCGGGCCGTTGTTGAACATGTTCAGAGTGAAGGCATCGTTGCCTATGTTGTCGTTGCCGACCTTGCCCCAGCCGAAGCGGAGTTTGAGGTTTGTCAGCGGAGTGAAGTCGCGCAGGAATGCTTCCTGATTGATGCGCCATGCAAGGGCGAAAGAGGGGAAGTAGCCCCATGCTTTTTCGGGGAATTTGCTGGATCCGTCGGCGCGGAAGGTCACGGTAGCCAGATAACGCTGGTCATAGCTGTAGTGCAGACGGCCTATCCACGAGAAGCGGCGGTTGCGGCTGACGCTGTCGCTGGGACGTCCGAAGTCTTCGGTCACCTGTGAGAGATACCAGTTCTTTTCTGCCGGATTGATGATCGATGCGCCGGAGTTGCCGATGGAATAATAGGAATATTCCTCGACTGTCTGGCCTGCCATTGCCGAGAAGTCGTGTTTGCCTATGCTGCGGGCGTAGGTGAGGATGTTGTCTACATTATAGTAATAGGCGCGGGCCATGCTCGACGACAGAAAATTCTTTTCGCGTTTGTCGTAGCTCGATACTTCGTAGGCATCCATGAAACTCTTGTCCTGTGTAATGCGGTAGTCGAAGCTGAAGCTCGAACGGAATGTAAGGTGCTTTAATGGGGTGATTTCAGCGAATACGTTGCCCACCCAGCGCTCGTTGCGTGATTTGGGATGGGAGTATTCGATCATGCTGAAGGGGTTGGTCACGTTCTTGAAGTTTGAACCGGCCGATATACCGCCGCTCATGTCCTTGCCCTGACGGTTGACCGTTCCTGCGGGATAGTGTGTCGGATCCCAGGGAGCCATGGCGAAAGCCGCGGATATGATATTGGCGCCGGCACTTTCGCTGTTGTCGCCGTTCTCGTAGGCGTTCTGGGCCACAGATGCCATGAAAGAAATATTTTCTCCGACTTTCAGCCAGGGAGTTGCCTGATAAGAAGTGTTGAGGCGGCCTGTGAAGCGGCTGTAGTCCGAACCCATTATGATGCCTTCCTGCTTGAACCAGCTGCCGCTCATCGAGTAGGTGAACTTGTCGCCGCCGCCGTCGATGGAGAGGTGGTAGTTCTGTATCATGCCGTCGCGGAACACTTCATCCTGCCAGTCGGTGTCGATGCCGGCGTAGTCAATGCCGGTGGGGTTGCTCTCGGCATCGTATATTGTAGGATAATAGTTCGAGCTTTTCAGTCCTTTGTATACTTCAAGCCATTTGTTGAGCCCGTTTTCGGCGTAGTATTTCTTCGACGATTTGTTGCCGTTGATAGCCACGTAGGTGTCTGCGAAGTCCTTGGCATTCATCACGTCGAGTTTTTTCCAACGCTGCTGCACGCCCACGTAGGCGTCGAGCGTGATGGAGGCTTTCTGGTTTGTGCGGCCGGTCTTGGTAGTCACGATGATCACGCCGTTGGCGCCGCGCGAGCCGTAGATGGCTGTGGCCGAAGCGTCTTTCAGTATTTCGGTGCTGGCGATGTCGTTGGGCGACAAGAATGTGATGTCGTCGGTAATCACTCCGTCAACCACATATATAGGAGCCGCGCCGTTGACTGTCCCGACGCCGCGGATGCGTACTTCGGCCTGTGCGCCCGGACGTCCCGACAGCGAGTTTACCGTTACACCGGCTGCCTGGCCCTGAAGGGCGTTGGCCAGCGAAGGAGCGGGCGTTTTCTTAAGCTGCTCGGAGGCTACGGTGGTGACAGAGCCTGTAAGATCGCTCTTTTTCATTGTGCCGTAACCGACGACAACCACTTCGTCGAGCACGTTGGCGCTGTGGAGAACGATGTCGAGAGTGCCGCTTTCGTTGATTTTCTTTTCCACCTTTTCACATCCTACATACGAGAATGAGATGGTGGAACCTTTTGCCACGGTGATTGTGTACACACCGTCAAGGTCGGTAGTGACTGCATTGCGCGTGCTCTGCGTGTCGATTACCGATACTCCGATCAGCGGTTCGCCATCCTCGGCCGAGGTGACGGTACCGGTCACACGCAGCTCTTGGGCAAAAGCCGTGAATGACATAACAAGGAGTAATAAAGTCGATAGATACTTTTTCATTTGGGTTAATGAGGTTGGTGTTGCGGAGCTGGTATTATTTTTAGGTTAAATTCGGAAAAGACCGGAATAAAGAGAGATTTTCCGCCTTTTTCTGTCGCAAAATTATGAATAATATATCGATACTCAACTATAATGTATTCACAAAAAACTCAACAACGCCTATATATCACCCCTACAAGTGTACTACAATATCTATATAGTATATTGAATATCAGATATTTATAATAAATATGTTTTATAACATATTTTCAATGGCGGCACTACTTGGTGTTTTTTTCGCAATTTTGCTGTCGTAAATACATAGTCAGCGAAAATACCCCCTCGTTCAAGTATGAATATTCAAGTAATGGATCATGTGAAATTCACAATATTTTTGATAATAATCCTGTTTTCGTCGTTTGGTGCGGGAGCTTCGTTCGCGCCTGTTCGTAATTTCCCGTCCGATGGCTATCGATGGGGTACGCAGAACTGGGCCGTGGCTCAGGACAGCCACGGCCGTATGTACTTCGGCAATAAAAACGGACTTCTTGTATTCGACGGAATAAACTGGGACAGATATGTGATGGCGAACCGCTCGACAGTCCGCGCCATACTTATCGACGAGCCTTCGGGTCGCATATATGTTGGCGGTTCGGAGGACTTCGGCTATTTTTCTTTCGGTCACGGACAGAATTATCCCGAATACCGTTCCTTGCGTAGCGAAGGCTTTCCCGGAACGTCGCTCGGCGAGATATGGAACATACACCGCCAGGGGGAGGTGCTGATTTTTCAGGGCGACCATACGGTCGTTTCCGTGCTCAACGACCATGTGAGTCATGAGCTTGAAACCAACGACAAGATCTTCACTTCGGCCATTGCCGGCGACCGCCTGTATCTCGGCCTTCAGAACGGCGGCTTGTGCGTGATGAGCGGCACACGCCTCGAATCGGCCGATCCGGCGCATGTGCTTGCCGAGAAAAAGATAGTCAGCATCCGTCCTTTCGACGATAAGATTCTTGTCGTGACGGAATTCGATGGAATTTTCATGTTGTCGTCGGGAAAAGTGCAGCCATTTCGTACGGGAATAGATTCATTCCTGCGGGAAAACCAGGCTTTCTGTGCTGCCGGCACCCTTACGAAGCTTGCCATAGGCACTGTAGGACACGGCCTTGTGGTCCTCGACCTGATGGACAAGACCAGCACCTTTGTCAATGCCGACTGCGGTCTACAGAACAATACTGTCCTGACTGCATTCTTCGATTCGCACGAAAACGTCTGGTGCGGACTCGATGACGGCATCGACTATGTGCTCTACAAGTCGCCATTCTTCAATCTCCTCGGTTCGTCGAACTCTTACGGAGCCGGATATGCCTCTTTCATGCACGACGGCACGCTTTATCTTGGGACTAACCAGGGGCTTTACATGTCGTCCTATCCCTTGCCCATGTCGCCGAGCCCGCCTAAGATAGTGCGCAAGCTGCGCGGGCAGATATGGAATATAACCGAGGCTGCCGGCTGCATGATGGTATGTGCCGATGCCGGCCTTTTCGAACTTTCCGGTTCTGATTTCAGGCGTATCGACGCCGTGCCGGGCACCTGGGATGTAGAAGAACTCGTGGCTGCGCCCGGATATGCCATTGCTTCGACCTATGACAGCTTCTTTCTTCTCTCCCGACGCTCGGGCCGCTGGGTCAGCGAAGGCCGTATCGAAGGTTTCAACGACATCAACGGACGCTTCATGCAGGACGCCGACGGAAATATATGGATAGCCCACTGGATGCGCGGCATCTACAGGCTGCATTTCGACATTGTTGGTAGGCGTTTCGATTCAGTCGATTTCTACGACACATCCCGAGGACTGCTTTCCAATGAGAATACGAGCGTCTGGTCGTATCGCGATCGCCTCGTTTTCTCTTCCGGCTCATCCTATTTTGTGTACGACAGCGTGCGCGACTCTATGGTGCCTGAAAAAGACCTTTGCTCCATATTTACCGGTCTGAATGCCCCGCACCTCTACCATGCCGCCGTCGACGAGCTATGGAGTGTGACCCCCGACGGCATACATATCGCAAATCGCCGTCCGTCGGGTCACGTAGAAGTCGATTCTGTTACTCTCGGCGCACTCGGCCGGGAGCTTATTCCGGGATTTGAGCATTTCAACTTTATCGACAATTCAAAAATCATAGTATCGAGTCAGAACGGATTCCTTGAGGTGGACCGTTCGAGGATGTTGCCGTCGGCTTCCGACGAGAATTGCCGCACTTATGTCGGTCGCATCTATGCCAATCAGGACTCGCTCGTGTATAACATGGCTGCCGACAGCTTCGGGCCTCTGGAACTGACATACGACCTCAATTCGCTGCGATTCGAGTTCTTCACCCCCGAGTACCGCTCCGAGGATGCCGTGCTCTACAGCCATTATCTCCGCAATTACGATCAGAACTGGAGCTCATACTCGCGTTCGACAACCAAGGAGTACACGCGCCTCGGCCCCGGTACGTACACACTCTGCATACGTGCGCTGAACACAATGACACATGCCGTCGGCGAGCGTTTCGTCACATTCAGCATTTTGCCGCCATGGTATCTGACAGGTTGGGCCAAGTGTGTCTATTTTATACTTGTTCTGGCTACCATCTGGGCAGTGTGGATGGCCGTGCGGCATATAATGAAGCGTTCGGCAAGGCGCATCGAGCGCCGCCGCGAGGACGAGATCGCACGTCTGCGAAGACTTGCCGAAGAAGAGAACCTGCGTCAGGAGAATGAAATCGCGAATCTAAAGAACCGTCAGCTTGAGCAGGATGTGAAGTACAAGAGCGAGGAACTGTCGAGCATCACCATGAACGTGGTGCGAAAGAACGAGATATTGCTCAATATATCGTCGCGCCTCAGCAAATTGCAGCGCACGCTCGAGAACGGCACCTCGGGCGGCGAGGCCGGAGCGCAGATATCCCGTATACAGGCGCTCATACAGGAAAACATGAGCCATGACGACGACTGGCAGACATTCACCAACAACTTCGACGCCGTCTACGACGACTTCACCCGCCGACTGCGCGAGTCGCATCCCGGGCTTACCCAGTCGGAACTGCGGGTGTGCTGTTATCTGCGTATGGGCTTAAGTTCAAAGGAGATGGCGCCGCTGTTCAATATCTCCTACCGTTCGGTCGAGATGACACGCTACCGCCTTCGCAAGAAACTCGGTCTGGAACGCGACATAAATCTCGGCGATTATCTCCGGAACTTCTGATTCGAATCTATAAAGGTTTATGGTTTATAGTTTACGGTTTAAAAATTGCAGCTTGGAGAAATTATACACTGATTAAACCCATTAAACCTTAAACTTTAAACCGGATCAGTCCCACGTGTACTTTTTCTGACGGCTCAGGCGCGAGCGTATTCCGCGTACGGCACGTCGCAAGTGGAAAGTGGCCGCGAGCCAGGGAAGCGTCAGCATAAGCCGGCGCGACTTCATCGCTTTCATCACCGGACGCCAGAAAAGGATGTCGGTCAGGGCGCACAATATGGTAAGCAGTCCGCTTGCAGCCGCTACAGTCGCGTTGGGCCACGCAAGCACGGCGGCCGCTATTCCGGCGGCAAAGCCTGCTATCTGGAGGCGGCCGGGGAGCGACGGAAGAACGCGTGGGCGTCGGCGGATGAAACTTTCGGTAAAGCAGCGACGCAACATGCGCTCGCCGGCAATACGCGGGTGATTTCCGTGGCGGAGGCGTACGAATGAATCCTCGGCCAGTTCGACATGCGTGTTGCCCGGACGCACGATTTCGCTTATGAATATATCGTCGTCGCCGTTGCAGAGGTTAAGCGAGCGGGCGAAGCCGTTGTTGCGCATGAAGATATCCTTGGTGTAGGCGATGTTGTACTCCGAACCTCTGAACGGCTTTCCGGCAAGAGCCGGAGCGAGCCAGCGGCAGCTTTCGGCCACATGGTCGAATGCCCTGCGGCGGCATCCGCGTGCATTGTCTTCAGCCGGGTCTATTTCAGCCCATCCAAGCACGATCTCGGTAGTGTCAGACATAGCGAATCCTGAAGCCATGCGGCGTAGCCACATGGACGACGGAATGTCGACGGCGGTGGTGGTCAGCACGACATGGCGGTAGCGGGCGGCTTTGACACCGAGCGTCACACCGAGTTTCTTGCGGCTCAGGTTGCGGACGCCCTCAGGTGTGAATGTCAGATAGAGGTTGTGGTGCGACGGGCGCAAGGACGATACGGCATCGCGCACATCCACCGATTCACCCTCGTTGATCACTATCACTTCGAACTCCGACGGGTAGTCCTGGCCGAGCAGTCCGGGAAGCAGCGCGCTGAGGTTCTCGGCGTCGTCCTGGGAATAGACCAGTACCGACACGGGAGGATAAGCGCTGTCAGGAATTTCTGGGCGCTCGTGGTCGGCACGGTTGCGCGCCACAGTCACCTTGCGGACGCGGAAAAAATATATCAGAGCCGATGTGGCGACGGATGCAGCGAAAAAAGCCGTTAAAAGCAGCGGAAGAAAGCCGATGTGTAGTGAGAAATTCACGTTTAGGATTTTTACCTGTTATGTTCTGTGCAAAATTACACATTTTGCATGAATAATACCCATCACTTGCAATTTTAGATGCTTTGTGACCTGTAAAGCTCTTTGTAGCGTCTTTCTTGCAAATATCGGTTAATCATTTTATCTTTGTAAAAGTTTTGGCCGGCAAGCAGGCAATGCCGCTTAAACTTCAAAAGTCGCGCCGCTTATGCGCGTTTCAGCATCAGCATGCGTGCGTTTACGTATAATTCTCTTATTGTGGAAAATGCTGACATCGAATTGTTGAAATCCCTCCTGGCCAAAGAACTCGGTTATCTTCCGGGAGGCGATGGAATCGACGCTTTGCTGCGCCGTGGGCAGCTGATGGACTTCCGCGGAGGAGAAGCGATTATAGAAGCCGGATGCAACTGTCCGGATGTATATATCGTCAAAGACGGAATCGTGCGCTTCATCGACATGAACGGCGACAAGGAGCGTACGTTCGCTTTTGCAATGGCCGGAACTATTTTTATGTCGAAGCATTCTTTCGTGATGTCCAGGCCGTCGTATTATTCTGTTGAGGCCTGTTGTCAGACCGAACTCCTGCGCATCTCCCGGGACGACTTCTGGAATGTGGTGGAAGAATACAAGGAAGTGGCTCTGTGGATGCTGAGATATGCTTACGGCGAGCTTTTCTATCAGGAACACAAGAATGCCGCTGTGCACAACGGCAGCGCGCGCGAACGCTATCAGAATATGTTCGGCGACAGGCCGGAAATAATTGAGAAAGTACCCCAGAAAATTATCGCATCCTATCTCGGCGTGACGCCCGAGTACTTCAGCCGTCTGAAAAAAGAATATTTCCACAGATAGGCGCTGCTATGGCCTGTCCGCAGCGCTTACCAGAGGTTGAAGCGGTAGCCAAACACGGCCTCGCCTGAAAGGACGCCGCCTGCGTATGTGGTTTCGCGGTCGTTCACGATGGCGACGTCGAATTTGCATGTGGCACCGGCAAACAGGCGTCCGCTGTTCCACACCACCGACAAGTTAAGCCGATTATAAAGAGAGAATGATATTTTCTCGAGCTCATGGTTGTTTATCAGTCCTTTTCTGATGCCTACCGTGGGCGACTCGCTTATGCCGAACACCCATTTTGGGGCAAATACCCAGTTGAAACCGTAGCCGAAGCGCACGGCATAGTTTTTGGTGAACACCGTATAGCGGTTGTCGGGCCACGACTCAGGCAATCGGTCGCGGATCTGCTCAGGCATCTCGCTGAAATCGAAATTGAGATCCTGGGCGTAGTACGATAACCCGAGCAGAAACGAACCTTGGCTGCGGCGCTGTATGCGACTGTAGTTGAACGATGCCGCCTCGCTGTAGCGCTTGTGGTTGAAAAAATAATAGGCGTCGATACCCCAGGTGCTGTTGTTTACTCCGTAGAAAGGCAGATTGTACTTGTCGCCGTTGTGTCGGTCGCCGAAGCGCTTCAGTGTGGTTCCGATGTCGTTTCTCGACATATATGCTTCGACGGAGAAAAGACTGCAGTTGAATCCGAAGCGGTAGCGTTGGCGCGATCGGTCGACGCCGCCTAACAGCTTGCTGACGTTTATGTCGTAGCCTACCGACAAGGCAAGATATGTCAGGTATATGCCGGTCGATGTCGACGGGTCGGATTTAAGAAACATGAATTCCTTGTTGGGCAGTACGAACGAGTAGCCGTCCATCCAGCTGTCGGCGGTGATTTTGGCGTTGAATTTGTAACCGGTGCCCGAAACGTATGCGGTGTCGAAACCATTGAAAAAATCGCAGCCCCAGCGGTAGGTGTTCACGCAGAAACGCGGGAATTTCCCCCAGGCGGCAATGGAATCAAGGTCGAACGACACAGCCCGGGCTTCAGGTGCCGCGGACAAAAAGCCGACTATTGTCAGCAATATGTAAATCGGAAATTTCTTCAAAGTGCTGCTTTTGCTTGGAATAGTGTTCGGGCTGCAAAATTAGCACAAAAATTCCATGCGTGGTCACACGCACGTGAATTATAGGATAAAAAATGTCAGGAGAGGCCAACTTTTATGACGATAAGGAATGCAGCCAGTACGACGATCAGCACAGTCGAGCAGATTATTGCCGTGATGCCCAGATTGCGCCATCCGCTGCTTCGTCCTTTGAGCCCTGCCGCCCCGAGCGCTATCGATGCCGCAGCCGTTCCGAGTGCCACATAGCCGTTGAGCCACATCAGCGCGGCCCATGCAGCCGGAGCAAGAATGACACAAGCGATTACCGCGTAGGGGCTTCGGTAAGCCGGAACGGGGTTTTCAGGAGTCTTGGCGATCTCCGGATTCTCAATAACCGGGGCTGATACGGGTGCCTCGGATTCAGGCTTATTATGGAGTTTTGTATTGTCTGTCACTGTAGTGGAAAGTGTGTTTGCAAATAAAAAATCTTGTTGACCTTAGTAGCCGGGCAGGCTTTGCGCCGCAAGAATGCTCTGCCTTTGCAGGGCGAGAGTATCTAAGACGGAGTCAAAGTTACTGAAAAAAATCCGACTTCTGTATAATTATGACAATAATGTTTAAAAAAAGTTTAGTCGAATCGAAAAATTTTATTTCATGCAATGATTTTTTTGTTCTTCCGTCTGCTTTTGGTGCTGAAAACAGCCAAAACAGGGGTGCTTTGAAAAAAAAATGCTAATTTTGTGGTTTGAAACGAAATGCCGTTTTTGCGCCGTAGGCGCGCCGCATACATCCAATCAAAGATATGACTAAAGAATTCAAACGTACACTTATCACCACAGCTCTTCCCTATACCAACGGTCCCGTGCACATCGGCCATCTGGCCGGAGTCTATGTCCCTGCCGATATCTATGCGCGTTATCTGCGTCTGGCCGGGCGCCCCGTAACCCTTATCGGCGGCAGCGACGAGCACGGTGTGCCTATCACACTGAAAGCAAAGGCCGAAGGTGTAAGCCCGCAGGACATTGTGGATCGCTATCACGCCCTGATCAAGAAATCATTTGAAGAATTGGGCATCTCTTTCGACATCTATTCCCGCACAACTTCCGATATCCATCACCGCACGGCATCGGAATTTTTCCGCCGCCTCTACGACAAAGGAGAATTCGTCGAGAAGACCTCCATGCAGCTCTACGACGAAGAAGCCGGACAGTTCCTTGCCGACCGTTATGTCACCGGCGAATGTCCCCACTGCCACAACGGACATGCCTACGGCGACCAGTGCGAAGCCTGCGGTACGTCGCTCAATGCCACAGACCTTATCAATCCGAAAAGCGCCATCACCGGTTCTGTGCCCGTAATGCGCGAGACGCGTCACTGGTATCTGCCCCTCGACAAGTGGGAACCCGCGCTGCGCCACTGGATTCTCGATGGCCACAAAGAGTGGAAAAGCAATGTCTACGGACAGTGCAAATCGTGGCTCGATATGGGGCTGCAGCCGCGAGCCGTGTCGCGTGACCTGTCGTGGGGCGTGCCCGTGCCTGTCGAAGGAGCCGAAGGTAAAGTTCTGTACGTGTGGTTCGACGCTCCTATCGGTTACATATCCAATACCATCGAACTCCTTCCCGATTCGTGGCAGACATGGTGGAAAGACCCCGAAACCCGTATCATCAATTTCATAGGCAAGGATAACATCGTATTCCACTGCATCGTATTCCCAGCCATGATGATGGCCTATGGCGACGGATTTCAGCTCCCCGATAATGTGCCCGCAAACGAATTCCTCAACCTTGAGGGCGACAAGATATCCACATCGCGCAACTGGGCCGTATGGCTTCACGAATACCTCGCCGATTTCCCAGGCAAACAAGACGTGCTGCGTTACGTGCTCACGGCGAATGCGCCCGAAACCAAGGACAACGACTTTACCTGGCGCGACTTCCAGGCCCGCAACAACAGCGAGCTTGTGGCTATACTCGGCAACTTCGTGAACCGAGTGCTCGTTCTCACCCATAAGTACTTCGGCGGAACCGTCCCTGCGGCCGGCGAGCTTCAGGCAATGGACAATGAGATATTCGACGAAGTGCTCCGCCTGCGCGACGCGCTGACCGAGAACCTCGAGAATTTCCGCTTCCGCGAAGCCGTGAAGGACGCCATGGCCATAGCCCGTCTGGGCAATAAATACCTTCAGGACGCCGAACCCTGGAAAATAGCCAAAACAGACATGACGCGTGTGGCTACGGTTATGAACGTATGCCTGCAGCTCTGTGCCGACATTGCCGTGGCATGCGAGCCGTTCATGCCCTTCATGAGCCGCAAACTGTCAGCCATGCTCGGACTCGGCACGCTCAGCTGGGACATGATAGGCGGCCGCGACACCGTGAAAGCGGGAAGCACGATAGAAACCCCCGAACTGCTCTTCGAAAAAATCGAGGACGACGCCATCAAGGCACAGACCGACCGTCTTGAGCGCATCAAGGAAGAAAACCGAATAAAATCCTGGCAGCCCGAACCGCAGCAGCCCGATGTCGACTTCGACACCTTCATGAAAGCCGACCTGCGCGTGGGCACCGTGCTCGAATGCGAGCGTGTTCCGAAGGCCGACAAACTTCTGCGATTCCTGATCGACGACGGCATCGGCCGCCGTACGATTGTCAGCGGAATAGCCGAACACTATGCTCCCGAACAGCTTGTCGGCAAACAGGTGGTGTTCATCGCCAACCTTCCTCCGCGCAAACTGCGTGGAATCGAATCGCAAGGCATGATCCTCTCGGCGATGAATGCCGACGGCTCGCTGAAAGTGATAGCGCCTTCAGAACCGTCGACTCCCGGCGCACAAGTAAAATAACAATTTCTAAAAGCGAGGTCTATGAGCATGAAACCGCGAATACTGATTATCTACACCGGAGGCACGATCGGAATGATCGAGGACCCGGCCACAAAGGCACTGACGCCCTTCGATTTCTCCCACCTTATGGAGAATGTGCCTAAAGTGAAGATGCTCGACTACCACATCGACAATATCCAGTTCGAGCCGCCTATCGACTCATCGGATATGAGTCCGGCACACTGGGCAGAGATGACCCGCATCATAGCAAAGAATTATGAGGATTACGACGGCTTTGTGGTGCTACATGGCACCGATACCATGGCTTACACCGCCTCGGCGCTGTCGTTCATGCTCGAGAACCTGTCGAAACCCGTAATAATCACAGGTTCGCAGCTCCCTATCGGCGAAGTGCGTACCGACGGCGAGGAAAACCTGATCACGGCCTTGCAGATAGCTGCCGACCGCGATGCCGCAGGTATTTCCACCGTCCGCGAGGTCGCGATTCTTTTCGAGAACTATCTCTGGCGTGGCAACCGATCCACCAAGCGTAGCGCCGACAATTTCAACGCATTCAAGAGCAACAACTATCCCGCGCTGGCCAAAATAGGACTCGGCATACATTTCGACCGCGAGGCTCTTGCAAAGATCGATTCACCGCAGCCATTGCGGCCGCGCTACCGCCTCGACACATCAGTGATGGCAATAGATCTCTTTCCCGGACTCAGCGAGAAAATACTGCGCCACCAGCTTGAAACTCCGGGGCTGAAAGGAATCGTCCTGCGCACCTACGGCGCCGGGAACGCCTCCACCGCTCCGTGGTTCGTAGAGGCAATACGGCGTACTGTCAAGCGCGGTGTCGTTGTCCTCAACGTCACACAATGTGTGAACGGAGGCGTACATGCCAACCGCTATGTCGGCGGAGGAATTCTCGGATCGCTCGGAGTGATCTCAGGCCACGACATTACGTTCGAGGCTGCAATAACGAAAATGATGTTCCTGTTCGGCATGGGAATAGGTTCTGCCGAAGTCGCACGCCGTATAGCCGAACCTATTGTCGGTGAAATGACTCTTGTATCTCCTAAATAAATGCGTCACAGTTCTAAATCACTCACGCGGGCATTGACTGCCGTCATGATGGCGTTTTGCGCCCTCTTTCACACTGCGGCTCAGTCTCCGTCCGCGCCGCAGTGGCAGAGCATCGAGCAGAAGCGTCCGGCCGAGCGTCCGCCTCTGGCGGCAGCCGAACCGAAAGTCGATGTCAGCGTCCGTGACGGTTACATCTACATCACTTCCACCGACGAGGTCGACGTAAGCGTATTCACAATCCTCGGGCAGCTCGTGACCTCACGCAGGATGCAGCCCGGCACAATGAGGCTGTCATTGGGAACCCGTGGCGTCTACATCCTTAAGGCCGGACCTGTCACGCGGCGGCTGAATATCTGAGCGACGTCGACTTTCCGCCCCTCCGGAACGTTATATATTAATCAACCACTGACTCCGCACCCACCATATCGATCATCATGGATGAAGTAACAGTAAAAATAGTCAATACGTCCGGACTTCCGCTTCCGGCCTATTCCACAATAATGTCGGCCGGACTCGACGTCCGCGCCTGTCTGCCCGACGGACCCGTCACGATTGCACCTATGGAGAGGCGCCTGATTCCCACGGGATTGCGCGTCGCCCTGCCCGAAGGCTACGAAATGCAGCTGCGTCCGCGCAGCGGCCTGGCTCTGAAGCACGGCATAACTCTGGTGAATACTCCCGGAACCGTCGACGCCGACTATCGCGGCGAGATAGGGGTGATTCTTATTAATCTATCTTCCGAACCTTTCTCCGTCAGCCACGGCGACCGCATCTGCCAGATGGTGGTGAGCCGCTATTCGCGTGTCGCATGGGACGTCTGCGACATTGTGGAGGCCACCGGGCGCGGCGACGGCGGATTCGGACACACAGGCGTCGGCTGATGCCGCCGGATGATAGGAGAAACACTGTGAGATTCCGCTCGTTACATATAATTCTACTTCCGCTTGCATTTGCTTTTGCAGCAGCCGGAGCTTTGGCCGCGTCTACCGATCTCGAAGTCGCTTCTGATGCTGACAAGGCCGAAGTGATATATCTCGAAGCCGTCGACGCCTACGAGGACGGACGCTACGACGATTATTATATGTTACTTCGACGTGCGCGGCACCTCGATCCCTCCGACCCTTATATAAACGGTGAGATTGCAGAACTGAAAACAATATCGCCACTGACCGACTCCGCCGGACGCGATGAAGCATACCGCGCCATACGCGACCGCTATTATGCCGACGTGACAAACTATCACTATGCGACCGTTCTGGCCGAAATGGCCAAGAACATGCGACGATACGACGACCTGGCAAATGTCTGGCAGACACTCGACTCCGTATATCCCGACCGTACCGACCCGGCGATGAATCTCGCTTCGGTCTATCTGGTGCAGTACATAATGGGTGACACTGCCGCATACAGCCGCTGCATGGCTATATACGACCGCCTTCAGCGCGGCGTTGGCGCCGATATAGGGCTGTCGTCGCACAAGATACGCGCCTACGGTGTCCGCCGCGACACCGCCGCCGTAGTCCGCGAGCTGGAATTCCTCAGGCGTTCGGCTCCATCCGACATCGACGCGCAGATATTCATCGGAGCCACTTACGCGCAGTTCGCCATGCCCGATTCGGCGCTTGCGTATTTCAATCGGGCATGTGACATCGATTCTACCTACGGGCCGGCATACCTTTCCCGGGTCGAGCTGTTCAACATGACAGGCGACAGCATTGCCTACGACCGAGAGGTGTTCCGTGCTATGGAGTCGCCCAACCTCGAGTTCGGAGCCAAATTCAAGCTGCTGACCGACTATGTGGTGAAACTCTATTCCGACACTGCCCAGCGTGCACGCATAGCCCACATGTTTGAAACACTTCAGGAGCTGAATCCCGGCGAGGCCGAACTCCATGCTTTCTACGGCGCTTACAATAACGAGATCGATCGTCCGGCCGAAGCCGCCGAGCAATATGCCTATGCTATAGCCCTCGACCCCTCGAAGCCCGAGGTATGGCAGGCGCTTGTTATGGCATACGGTCGCAGCGGCGATGCTGTCCGTATGCTCGCCTCGGCACGCGAAGCCGCGCGCCGCTATCCCGACGACGTTTATTTCCCGCTCGTGGCTTCGAACGCATTACTGGTGGAGAACCGGCCGGCCGAGGCTCTGGCTCTGCTCGACAGCGTGAATGTATCAGCTCTGCAGGGTAGGGAAAAAGAGTCGTTCTATCACGGACAGCGCGGCGACATACTCTATAGACTCGAAATGCCCGATTCGGCTTTCGCCGAGTATGACCGTGCCATAAACTGCAACCCCGAGAATCTCGGCGCTCTGAACAATGCCGCCTACCACATGGCCGTGCGCGGAGTCAATCTGGCCAGAGCAAAACTTTACGCCTCCATGGCCGTGCAGTCGGAACCGGACAATTCCACATATCTGGATACTTATGCCTGGGTGCTGTTCCGCCTCGGCGAATACGACCAGGCGAAGACCTATATCGACCGTACTCTTGTCGCTATGGGACTTAAGACCGCTCCGGACGATTCGCTTTCCGTGCCGTCCGGTGATTCTTTGGCTTCCGGCGATATATCTCCGGAAACCGATGAAATAAACGACATCGAAGCCGCCGATGTCAGAGAGCCGAACTCGGAAATCTACGACCATGCCGGCGACATATACTATCATGTCGGCGATCGCGCCGAAGCCGTAGAAATGTGGAAAGCGGCTCTGAAACTTGATCCGGAGAACAAACTTATACAGAAGAAAGTAAGACAAAAGCGATTTTTCGCCGAATAATCAAATACGAATAAAATGACCGGTCACACATCACGTATTCTTCCGCTTTTCATTGCCGCGATCATGGCTCTGATGTCAGGAGCCTGCCGTTCGCATAAAAATGCCGCAGTGCCCTCTGCCGGCGGACTCTCAGGAGAGGCCGAAGCTCCTGTATCGCACTCCACCGCACCCATGGCTGAACTTGCGGCCATGGCTCTGGCTGCGTCATACTCCGACTGGACAGACGTGCAGATGCCCGTCCGCATGGAGCTGACAGCGCCTAAGAATTTCGCCATAAGCGGTCGTGCGTCAATGGTGCGCGGCAAGGCAATATATATTTCCATGCGCATGCTCGGCCTTGAGGTCGCTTCTGTCTATATCGACACCGACACCGTTGTCGTGATGGAAAAACTCAAGAAGACAGCCTATGTCGAGTCTTTGCCCAAATTTACCGCCGCTTTCGGCCTGACCGTAGGCGACATACAGGATCTCTTGCTCGGCCGAGCCTTCGCTCCCGGCACAGGTACCCTCGCTCAGGGCAATATGTCGCTTTTCAAAACCGACGCTGCGCTTTTTTCATCCGACGGGATAACGGCGATCACACCCGCCCTGTCAGAAAAATCGGCTCTTGAACTGGTTTTTGCTGTCGATGAAAGCATGTCGCGTTTCCCCATGGCATGGGTTACTGACGCGGTGGCTCAGGTGGCCGGCAAGGCGACAATAGTGGTGAGTTACGCGCGCCCCTTTGCGTCACCTGCCGGTACAGTGTCGTCGGAAGCCGCCTTGGCAACAAAGCTACGCGGACGCGATGTAAACGCATCCATGCAGTGGTCGGTCGACGAGGCTCGCTGGAACACCGGCGTGCAGCTGTCGCCGCGCTCGACCCGCGGCTACCGCATTGTCGACACCGCCACACTCCTTAATATACTGAAAGGGTTGGCCGGAGGGAAATAATCTTCCGGACTGCGAGGAGTGAAAATGAAAAGACTGCTGACGTTTCTGCTGATGGCATGTGTGCTCTGCGCGGCTTTCGATTGCGATGCCGCGCGCAAGCGTCGACGCACTTCCGCCGACGTCCGCACCGAGCGGACGCGCAAGCAGCGGCAGCTTGCCGATGCACGCCGTCAGAAAAGTGTCAATATCCGCGAAACATCGCGCCAGCTCGACCGCCTTGCTCTTCTCGAATCTGAAATACGCACTCAGGACGCCCGCATATCAGTCCTTCAGACGCGTTGCGACACTCTGCGCGCACGTTCTTCGCGGCTTACCGACAGCATTGCCGCCACCGAAAAGCGGGTGGCGTCGCTCAGGCGCGCCTACGGCGCTTCGTTGCGAACCATGCGCAACAGCCGCCGAGGCATGACCTCCGCCGCATTCATATTCTCTGCCGAAAGTTTCACCGAGGCCTACAGACGTGTGCGTTATCTGCGGGAATTGTCTGACTGGCAGCGCGTCAAAGCCGTGCAGCTGCGCTCTGCCGTGGCTCGCCTCGACAGCAGCCGCACCCGTCTCGACTCGCTTTCCGCATCATTGCGCCTTTCGCTCGAAGAGCTTGAGGCGAATCGTGCCGAACTTGCCGTGCGCCGGGGGCGTGCCGCAGCCACAGTGGATTCGCTCAAGCGACAGGCACGCAATATCGACCGTATTGTCGACGAACGCCGCCGGCAGATGGAACAGCTCGACGAAGAACTTGAGCGTGTCATCGAACAGGAACAGCGCGAGGCGGCCGAAGCCGAACGCCGGCGCCGCGAGGCCGAGGAAGCCCGTATGCGTGCCGAAGCCGAAAGGCAGCGTGCCGAGGCGGAGCGCCGGCGCCTCGATTCCATAGAAGCCGCTGAAAAAGCCCGGGTGCCCGAAAAGGACAAGAAAAAATCCAAAGGCAAGAAGAAACCTGCCAAAAAGAAAGCGGACGAAAAACCTAAGCAGGCCGAAAACAGGCCGCAGGAACAGTCGCGGAAGCGTGAGCCGGCGACGGTGCCGGCATTGTCGGCAGAGCCTTTCGCGCAGGCCAAGGGAAAACTGCCTGCCCCGGTCAGCGGACGCTATGCGGTCACGTCGCTTTTCGGGCGCAACGACCATCCCGACCTGCCGAAAGTAAAGATACAGAACAACGGCATTGACCTTAGCGCCGAAAAGGGTGCGGAAGCTCTGGCGGTCTATGCCGGTACGGTCACTTCCATATTCCGAATCGACGGCTACCGTAACATTGTTATCCTGCGTCACGGCGATTATCTGACCGTATATGCCGGACTGAGCGACCTGCATGTGCGCAAAGGGCAGAATGTCGCGGCGGGAACGCCTCTCGGACGCATACACAGCGACTCGGCCGCCGGCGACCGCACTGTCCTTCATTTTGAGATACGCCACGAACGCGAGAAACTCGATCCCTCGGAATGGCTCGGGCAATAGTCACACGCTAATACATGCAGAAACTCAAAGGAACACATACAGGTACCCTTACCGCACGCATACTCAAAGCTATGAGCGTCTTCGGGAGTGTGCAGGTGCTGGCTTTGCTCTGTTCTGTCGTGCGCACAAAACTCGTCGCGTTCTGGATAGGTCCTGCCGGTGTAGGCATAATCACTCTGTACAATTCGACCATGGAGATGCTCTACACCACCGGACAGCTGAACTTGCGTCAGAGTGCCGTACGCGACATTTCCGCCGTTGCCGGCCGCCCGGCTGCGGCAGCGAGGGTGATAGCGGTGCTCAGGCGGCTGATGTATTTCCTCGGTTTGGCTGGAATGGTGCTTGTAGCCGCTCTTTCCCCGCTTCTCAGCCGCTGGACATTCGGCGACGCATCCCATACCTGGGCTTTTATTGTTCTTTCCGTCATAATGTTCTGCATGAGCGTATCGGCAGGAGAATACGCCGTTATGCAGGGGCTTGACCGCCTGCGCGTCCTCGCCCGTTGCAACCTCTACAGTTCCGTGACTGCATCGCTTGCGGCCATACCGCTGTTTTATTTTTTCAGGGAGAAAGCCATTGTGCCGGCTGTGGTGCTGTTCAGCATCACGAGTTATCTCTTCACGCGCATCGCGCGCAAAGGTCTTACGCCCGGATTGCCGCCTTCTCCCCATCTGCGTCTTGCCGAAGCTCTCAGAGAGGGGCGCGGCATGATCTCGCTCGGACTGTACATGACGGTCAGTTCTTTTGTCAGTCTGCTGGCTTCCTATATATTTGCAGTTTATCTCCGCAGTACGGATTCAGTCGAGGCTGTCGGCATCTATCAGGCCGGATTTGTAATAATCAACGCATATTTCGGCATAATATTCAATGCCATATCTATGGAGTATTTCCCGCGCTTGTCTACGGCCATAGCGCACCGGCATCGTGCCGGCGTGATCGTGTCGCACGAGATGCGCATAGTTCTGGCGGTGCTGATGCCCGTCGTAGTGATATTTATATGCGCTGATTCTCTGATCGTCAGGATTCTGTACTCCGGCGAGTTCGATGGTGCGATAGCATATATGTCGACAGCCGTGATCGGGGTTTTCCTGCGTGCCGCGTCATGGTGCTTGTCATTCGCCATGCTTGCCAAAGGCGACGGACGCATCTTCGTGCTGACCGAGTCGGTCAGTGCCGCTGTCTTTCTGGCTTTGAGTGTGACTGGCTACCGCTATGGCGGCAATACGGGTCTGGGATGGGCCTATGTAGGCTGGTATGCGGTATATATGGCTATAGTCTACGCAGTCTACCGCTATCGTTATGGCATGAAAATCGGTCGCGGCCTCCCGGTCTTGCTGGCATCGGCTCTTGCTGTCGGTGCGGGTACGTTGTGGCTCAGGAATGTAGCAGGGCCGTGGATTACGCTGGCCATGACACTCCCGTGGCTTCTGCCCATCTCACTGCGCCTGCTTCTGAAGTGTCGGCGCGGCCTCTGACAGGCTTTTATTCGAGATAGGTATAACCGAAAAGACCGGCACGGTAGGTGCTGATGAAGTTGCGGCCTTCCTCAGGGGTGATCGTGCCTGCTTTCATCGAGGCTGTCACCCATGACTCGACATTGCGCACCAGTTTCTTTGCGTTGAACTGTACATAGTCCAGAACCTCGTCGACACTTTCGCCCTCTATGACCTGTTCGATTTCATAGCGGTCCTTGTAGACGCTGATATGCACGGCATTTGTGTCGCCGAAAAGATTGTGCATGTCACCAAGTATTTCCTGATATGCTCCCACGAGGAATATACCCAGATAGTATGATTCTCCGGGCTTGAGGGCGTGTACCGGAAGCGACGACGATGTTCCCTGCGACGATACGAAATTGGCGATCTTGCCGTCGGAATCGCATGTTATGTCCTGGATGGTGCACGTGCGCGTGGGCTTTTCGTCGAGGCGCGACAGCGGTACTATCGGGAAAATCTGGTCTATTGCCCAGGTGTCGGGGAGCGACTGGAACAGCGAGAAGTTGCAGAAGTACTTGTCGGGAATCATTTTTGAAATCTTCCGCAGGTCTTCGGGCACATGTTTCATTGTCGACGCAATCTCGCCCACCTCGCGCGCTATCGACCAGAAGAGTTTTTCGATCTGGGCGCGTGTCTTCAGGTCGAGCAGGCCGAGGCTGAAGCGGTCAAGCGCCTCTTCGCGTATCTGCAGGGCATCGTGCCAGCTCTCGAAAAGGCTGATATGGTCGAGGTTGTCCCATATCTGGTAAAGTTCGCGCGCCAGTTCGTGAGCGTCGGGTTCGATTTCCTGGTTGTCTTTCCAGACGGGCAATTGCGTCGTTTCAAGTACGTTTATGATCAGGATCGAATGGTGTGCCGACAGCGATCGGCCGCTTTCGGTGATGATGTTGGGTTGACGGAGTCCGTTTTTGGTGCAGGCGTCGACGATGGCCGACACGGCGTCGTTGGCATACTCCTGAATAGAATAGTTCATCGAACTTTCCGACGACGAGCTGCGCGAACCGTCATAGTCCACTCCCAGACCGCCGCCTATGTCGATGAAGTCTATGTCGAAGCCGAGAGCCGACAGCTGGACGTAGAACTGCGTGGCTTCGCGAAGAGCGTTCTTTATAACCCGGATCTTGTTGATCTGACTGCCTATGTGGAAATGGATAAGTTTCAGGCAGTCTTTCATTTCGCGGCGTTCGAGGATGTCGATGGCTTCGAGCAGTTCCGAACTGTTAAGACCGAATTTCGACGAGTCGCCGCCGCTTTCGCTCCATTTGCCCGAGCCTGTGCTCGAAAGTTTGATGCGTATGCCTATGTTGGGCCGTATCTTCAGCTTGCGCGCTATATCGGCTATAAGGCGCAGTTCGTTGAGCTTTTCCACCACCAGATAGATGCGGCGTCCCATCTTCTGGGCCAGAAGAGCAAGTTCGATATAGGCGGAATCCTTGTAACCGTTGCAGATTATCAGGGCATTGGAGTCGATGTTGGTGGCGAGCACCGCATGGAGTTCGGGCTTTGAGCCTGCCTCCAGACCGATGTTGAACTTCTTGCCGTAGGTCACGATTTCCTCAACTACAGGACGCATCTGATTCACCTTGATAGGGTAGATCATGAAGTTCTGAGCCTGATACTGATAGGTCTGCGAAGCCTCCTTGAAGCAGTTCGAGATTTTTTCGATACGGTTGTCGAGGATGTCGGGAAAACGCAACAGGACAGGAGCGCCTATGTCGCGCACCTGCAACTCGTCCATCACCTCTTTGAGGTCGACGGCGGCATATCCGCTGCGGGGGGTGACGATAACATGTCCTTTTTCATTGATTGAAAAATAGTTGCGACCCCAGCCGTTGATGTTGTACAGCTCTTCGCTATCCTCTATGCGCCATTTTCTCATCTGCCTGATGTTCTGATTTCGTGATTAGGTTGATAAACATTTAATTCAGTCTGCAAAAATACAATAAAAAATGAAATACCGAAACAGCCGCTTGCCGGCCGCTTCCATTTAGTAATCATATTCCGTATGATTTTTTGCCATGCCCCGATTTATTAGTATATTTACACATCAGACATCCTTTATGAATATTTAAGTAATAATGAAGAAAAAACTGTTGATACCGTCATTATGCGCCATTATGCTTGCCGGCGCTTGCTTGGGCGGAAAGACCGGCGCCGCTGCAGGCGCCTCGAATGAAGCGGGCATATCTTACGGAGTGCCGCGCGATTCCATAATGCTCAGCGACCCGTGCGTGCTTGCCGACAGCGTCACTCATACTTACTATATGACAGGCACCGGAGGCAAAGTATGGAAAAGCGGCGACCTCGAATTCTGGGACGGCCCCTACACGGTGGTATCGCCGGACTCCTCTTCGTGGATGGGTCCGGATCCTGCGATATGGGCTGCCGAAATACATCCTTACAAAGGCAGATACTACTACTTTGCAACTTTCACCAACGATTCGGTCACTATAGCCTGCAACCGCAACGGTGCTATACCGCGACGCGCTTCGCATATATTGGTGTCAGACACCCCGGACGGCCCGTACCGTCCCGTATCCCGGGCCGACTATCTGCCCGCCGATCGTCCTACACTTGACGGGACATTCTGCCTTGAGGCAGACAGCGTTCCATACATGGTGTTCTGCGGTGAATGGATATTCAACGACAACGGTACGATGGAAGCGCAACGCCTTTCTTCCGACCTTTCACATCCTGTTGGTGAGTCTGAACTGCTTTTCCGCGCCTCCGATTCGCCCTGGAGCCGGGAACTCATCGACGGCCGGATTGTCCCGAATCGCGTCACCGACGGCCCGTGGCTCTTCCGCACCGGCACCGGACGCTTGGGAATGATATGGACTTCGTGGATCTACAACGTCTACACCATGGGCGTGGCCTACTCCCTAAGCGGGCGTATTGAGGGTCCTTGGGAACAGGAGCCGGAACCGCTCACGCCGCCGGACCACGGTCATGGTATGATATTCCGTGACTTTAGTGGGCGGCACATATTGTCGCTGCACAGCCACCGCGACGACAACGGACACTATATCCGCCGCCCGGTGTTCTTTGAAGTCGACATGTCGGGCGACAGACTTACCCTGGGACAAAAACTATAGGCTCAGACCTGCGGATTGTTGCTCCACAGATTCTTTATCAGTACCACATTCAAAGCTATATAGCGACAGAATGCTAACGCCGATAAACAATATGACTAATATCCTTTTCATGGTAAGTCCTATTCAATTAAAAAGAGAGTACGTTTCCGTATAAGAATTATTATCTATGCGATAATAAGCAAAGGGAGGGTCGTATGGACAAATATAGAATACATAATTAAAACGGTGCCATCTGAATTTTGGGGCGAAATATTCTTTTGCGGATTTATTGACTACAAACTGAAAGCCGTCCATTTCAAACCATCCTACAGTTTTACATGATATAGAGTTTCCCATATCAAAATCATCTACTCCAATGGTTAGTACTTTCGTATCCGTTTCAACGTCTTGAGATATATAAAAAAAGCTATATGTTTTGTCAACTTTCGTTGTTGCATACGGAATTATCTTTTCCTTGATAATTCTACGGACTATATCCGATTTTATCTCATATACGCGAAGACATGTTTCTTTTGGCACTTCTACACCGTCGTAATCATCGTATATATCATCACATTTGCTGCCACAGGACGTAAAAATAAGGAATGGTATGATTATAAGAATCTCACATATCCTTTTTCCGTCGATCGATATATATTCAGAAATCGCTTTTTTTCGAATCTTTGTCATAGTTAATATAAGTATGAGTTCCTGGTAAATAAATTTTTGTGTTGATTTGATATCTTACTCTTTTTTTTATATACTTTGCAAATCCAATATCACCTGTAATATCACCTATACCACTTGGATATGGTGTGTTACTTGGATGACTATGGTAGTAGCTCCGTATTTTTGTGTTTTTTATAAAATCAACGAATTTTCTTGGTCCCATTCTTTCTCTACCTTCCAGATGCGAAGTCATTATGTAATTAAATTGCTCCAAGTCGTCATCGCTAGTTTGGATGATGCTCCATTCCACGTGTTTGTTATCACCGGAATAGTGCTCTGCCAGTGATTCGAATATATCAAGGCCATCGTTGTCGTTGTCAACAATGAAATATTCGCCCACATATTTCTTGTTCTCGCCTTTGACTTCATAGCGAAAATATGCCTGTTGTATCGTGCCGTGTTTTCCACGCCATATTTCTTCGGTTTTGCCGTCTTTGGTTGTTACAATTTTGTCAAATTCCTTATCGTCGGTAATTTTGGTAATATATCCTACGCTGTCGACTGCATAGGTTTTGCGTCCGTCCGGGTCGATGTTCATCACGGGGTTTGCGGCGGCGAAGATGTATGGGCTTTCATCGGGACGCTTCTCGCACAATGGATCCATGGTCGTGAAGCGTGGGATGGCGGAGGAGGCGAGGTGTCGGGCGCCGAAGTCGTGGTGGCTCTCGCCGCCGTAGTCGCTGTATTCCTTGTCGGCGAAGAGGTGGCGGTTGGCGGTGCTGTAGCCCGCCGTCGCCGTCGACCCTAAACGATAGAAGATGTTGGACATAAGTCGGCCTTTCATTGAATCTATGGCAGAGGTGCTTTGGCTGCACTGTTGTCTGTATTTGGATTATATGGAAGAAATGCTATATGGTATTTGTCTTTCTCCATAACCATTCCCCACATTGGAGGATCGTATGTGCTATATTTCAAAGGTCCACTCATGTTATATCCTATTGGAGTATAATTATACTCAAACAGATGCTTTTCATCATGTATTTTTTTGAAATAGTAGTGGTGCGATAAAAATCCAACCACTGCGATTAATATATTAGTATTTAGTC